>JANWIP010000001.1 GCA_025449845.1 Solirubrobacteraceae bacterium
ACCGGCCTCTTCGTGGCTGTCTAACCCACCGTCTCCATGTTTCGTCCGAAGGTCGAACCGCGAACCTCGTGGTTCAACTGTCTTCCGTTCCCGTCCACTCAGCAACAAGAGCGCGCAGAACTGTGCCGTATCTCCAAGAATGCTGGAGCTAAAATAGTCACTTCGAAGTCGCGGGCTCGTCGGCCCTGTGCCACGTGGAGAAGTACGCTCCCTGGCGGACAGTCATGTGCAGACGGTCCCTCGGAGTTGGCTAGCCTTCGGCGTCTTCGACTGCCTGAGCCAGTTCCACAAGCCCCACGTCGAGTGCCTGTGCGACGCGGCGTACCGTCGCCCACTCGGGACTCGTATGGCCGTGCTCGATCTTCTGGTAGGAGCGCGTCGTCAACCCCGCGTTGAACGCGACCTCTTCCTGTGTCGCTTCTCGGTCCTCGCGGAGACTTCGCAAGACCGCCGCGAGCGCCTGGTCGGCCTTTGCTGACGGCGAGGGTGGCACGCAGGGAAACATCCCACGGTGCGCGTGCCCAGGTCCACGTACTCTGGCACGCGAACTCTGGTATGTGTAAGCTCCCGTGTCGCTCGGGCTAAAGGAGCCGCCCTGGCACCACGGGGCCGGTGCCGACGCTTATCCCCAATGAGATCAGGCGCCGGCCCCGTTCACGTCTTGGGGCCACCAAGCGGTCCGGCGCCAGCTCCCCCTACGGGCTGGTACCGGCCCCCCAGGCCCCCGGCCCTATGAGAGCGGTGTCGGCGAGTTGGGCGACGGTGGCGTAGGCGAGTTAGGCAACGATTCGGTCTCCCGTTCGCGGCCGAGGACCCGCAGCAGCTCCTCATAAGGACCCACGAGGTAGGCCTGATCTCCAGCAGCCAGGCGCGTATCCCGCCGTGGGGGATACTCCATCGCGCCGCCAGCCCCGGATCGCACGATCGCCACCACACGGATGCGGGCTGAGAGCTCGCGCATTGCGAGCCCTACGAGGCCACCGTTGGGACGGACCGTCAGGTGCCCCACCAGGAATGGCTGATTGCGGACATAGAACGTCGCGAGCACCTCCAGGCCCAACACCGCGCCTACGAACCAAGGCGCCGCCAGCGCCGAGGTTGACCAGACGTGATGGAACTTGAAGGTCTGCTCAAGTCGATGTCCGAGGGCACGATCAAAGACGCGCAGTACGACCGGCACCTCCTTCCAACGCGGGCCGAGAAGATCTTTCACCGCGAGACCGGTCTCGAGATTGACGAGATCGTCGCTAGTCAGAATTGCGACAGCTCCCGCGTCGGCAATATTCACCGAGCGCAAGGTCTGCTCAAGCGTCGCGTCGCCATGCACGATCGGTACGCCGAGGGAGCGGGCGTGTTGGACGTAGCGGTTGTGCTCGTCGTACTCGATCACCACTACCTCTCTGCCTAACGTCCTCAGCCCTTCGAGCACGCGCAGGCCCACTGCTCCCAGTCCGACCAGGATCACGTGGTCATCCATGCCGTGGATGCTCCCCTGGCCCAAGGACTGTTCGATCCGGCGTCTGACGAGAGCGTTGGTGAGCAGCGCAAAGAGAGTCGTCACGAGCGTTGTGCCCGCCACGATCAGCAGCAGGCCAAAACCCTCAAGCCATGCGGACTGGCCGCCAAAGGAGAAGTCGCCGTAGCCGACCGTCGCAACGGTCTCCACGGTGAAGTACACGGAGTCCTCAAGTGAGAGGTGGTGCCCGCCAGGCCCAAGATAGGCAAGTCGCAGGACCACTGTGGAGAGGAATAACAGTAGGACTCCCAGCAGAAGAGCGATGCACACCGCTCGATCGGCCTCCTCGGCGACTGTGCGAGAGAAGCGTCGCAGCATCCGTCGCACCGATCGACCGAAGCTCTGCGCTTCCTGCTTGGGTTCTCGCATGCCCGGCACCCCGGCGCTCTCCACGTCTTCGGGCTTGCCCAGCACGGTCACGTGGTCGCCCACCTGGACGGGATGGTCGCGACCGGGGCATACCACGAGCTCGTCCTGCGCAGTGATGATGCCGACAGGGGCAAGGTCGCCGAACAGCGTGCGCAGCGTCCCGGGCGTGCCTACCTCAACCTCCGCGGCGACGAAGCGCTCTTCGCCAAGCATCACCTCATAGGCGGTGCGGCCCATGCAGGCGTCCACCACCGCCGGGGCGAACAGGCCGGCCACATCCAGTGCGCTGCCCGCGCCAGTGGCGTCTTCGACCGCTCGGCCAACCGTGGGATTGTCGAGGTGAACAACCACCGCGACGTTCTCACGCATGTCGCGCGCCAGCAGCGCGATCTCCACATTGCGCAGGTCGCTGGCCTGCGTGCATACCACCGCACGCGCACCGGCAAGACCGGCCGCGCGGAGCAGCGTCGCTGGATCGCCGTCACTGCTCATGTGCGGGCAACCCCAGCTCTCCACGAGCGTCGCCAGGCGTACGTCCGGATCGTTGAGCACCACCACCGGCACCTCTGCCACGCGCAACTGCTCAACGGTTCGCAGCCCGACGCCCTGCAGGCCAAACACGATTACGTGTCCTGTCCACTGTTCGCAGTCACTGTGCGTCGAGGAAACAGCCGATAGCGGCGCGTTGTCGGCTATGGCTCCATGCGTGCCGTCTTTCACCTGCGTGCCGTCCTCCACCGCGGGATTCTCTCTCCCATGACGGGGTCTGCGCATTCGACGGTTGGAGCAATTACGACGCTCGCAGGTGCTGAGGGTGTCGCCTGACTATCGTCACTTGAACATGCCGCGGTCCTCGCAGCCCAGCGCGTCAGGCTCGCCGTCGGCGATCGGCTCCGCGGCTTCTTCGGGCGCACCCCAGAGATCGTCGTCAAGCCCAGCGCCGGGGAAAGTCAGCGACGAGCTCGAACGCTGGTTGGGGAGCGATGGCAAAAAGACCCTGGGGGGTCTCATCGCTCTCTTCGAGGAGAAGAGCTTCGCGCTCCTGTTTGTGTTGCTCCTTGGCGTCCCCGCGTTGCCACTGCCCACTGGGGGCGCTACGCATGTGTTCGAGATCATCGCCGTCCTGCTCGCGTTGGAGCTGATCGCCGGTCGCGAAGAGATCTGGCTGCCGCGGCGCTGGCGCGAGCTCGAGCTGGCAGGGGAGAAGCAGCAGCGCTTCATCGCCGGCCTGATGAAGACGATTCGCTGGCTCGAGCGCTTCTCCCGACCGCGACTGCGCTTTCTGTTCAATCATCGTTTGAGCAACATCGTCTTCGGGCTGTTCGTCGTTAGTGGGTCGCTCAGCGCCTTTCTGGCCCCTCCTTTCACGGGACTCGACACGCTGCCTGCGCTTGGGGTGGTATTGCTGTCGCTGGGGATGCTGCTCGAGGACTTCCTCCTGGTGATCGTGGCGCTGCTCGTGGGTATCGGTGGCGTCGCGCTAGAGGTTGTGTTGGGCAGCGCGGCGATCCACGGCATTGGGAGCCTCCTCTAGTGCGCACAGGCACACCCCAGCAAGGCACACCCCGGCAAGGACAGTCGCTCGCCATCTACGAGTTCGACTTGCTGAAGCCGTATCGAGAACGTCTACTCGCTGGCTGCACTGGCCGCGGCGGTGGCGTCAGCAAGCCTCCCTACGACGAGCTCAATGTCGGCCTGCACGTCGGTGACGATCCGCGCAGCGTGCTTGAGAATCGGCATCGCGTTGCGCAAGCGTTGGGGGTGGAGCTCAGCTCGTTTGTGATCCCGCAGCAGGTGCACCGTGGGGAGGTGCGGGTCGTCACCACGGCTGAGCGTGGGCGCGGCGCGCTGACTGGCGAGGATGCCCTGCCCGAGGCCGACGCTCTGATCACGCGGGAGGCCGGGCTCATCCTGGCCGTGATGCTCGCGGACTGCGTTCCGGTGATCGTCTTCGATCCGCTGACCCCGGCGGTGGGCGTCATTCACGCCGGCTGGGCCGGGACAGTTCAGCACGTCACCCACAACACCATCGAAGCCATGCGCAGCGAGTTTGGAAGCGATCCGAGCCAGCTCCTCGCCGGCGTGGGGCCTTCGATCGGGCCCGCCAGCTATGAGGTCGGCGCTGACGTGGCCGAGCGCGCCCAGGCAGAGTTCCCTGCGGCTGAGGTTGTGCGTTCCCTCGGTGAGGAGAAGTATCTCTTTGACCTCTGGAGCAGCAATGTCGCCGACCTCATCAACGGCGGCGTAGCGCGTGAGCACATCGAAGTGGCGGAACTTGACACCTTCCAGATGTCCGCGCGGTTCTTCTCCCACCGCCGCCAGCAGCCCACGGGTCGCTTCCTCGCCTTTGCCTCTCTGCTGGGGCACGCTTACCACGCATAATCGGTCCTGTATCGTCAGCGGCAGTGGCTGAGCGAGACCTAGATGTGGTTGTCTTTGGCGCTACTGGCGTAACCGGCCGCCGCGTCGCGGCATATCTGGCGGAACGGGCCGCCGAGACCGGCGCGCGCTGGGCGGCGGCAGGCCGCGATACGGCGAAGGTGCAGCGTGTCCTAGGAGAAGCAGGTGTCAGCGGTGCGGAGGCGCTCGCCGCTGACGTCAATGATCCCGCCTCGCTCCTGGAGATGGCTGCGCGCACGCGCGTGGTTCTCAATCTCGTGGGTCCCTACACGCTGTATGGGTGGCCGGTGATCGAGGCATGCGTGGCTCAGGGTGCCCACTATGCCGATCTCACCGGGGAGATCCCTTTCGTGCGGCGTGTGATCGGCGCTTTCGATGCCCGCGCGGCGCAGGCGCAGGTGAAGCTGGTGCAGGTGTGCGGCTTTGAGTGCCTGCCTCCCGATCTCGCTGTGCTGCTTGCCGCTGAGACGGCGCGGGAGCGCTGGGGCGAAGGTCTGGCGAGCGTTGACTTGGAGGTGAGCATGCGCACCCCACCGGGCCTGCCTCGATTCTCCGACACCATCTCAGGCGGAACATTGCAGAGCCTGGTGGCGGTTATGGGCGGTGAGGATCCCTCGGTCGCCACCGACCCCGCTGCGCTCATCACCGACCCCGTCGCTGCCGCGGAGGTCCGTCGCGTGAGCCCGATCTCGGTGGCCCCCCGGCGGGGCCCTCAGAATGCCGTGATCGCGCCGATGGCCCCGGCCGCCTTCATTAATCCGCCCGTCATTCAGCGCACGATGGCGCTCACCGCCGCGGAGGCTGGCACACGACCCGAGCCCTTTCGCTACCGCGAGGGCATGCTGCTGGCAGGCGCTTCTGCCACGCTTCCTCTGCGCTATGGGGCGGCGGCAGCGCTGGCCGGCATGCAGGCGGGCTTTGCCGCCCTCGCCCGCGCGCAGCCCTCGCTGCGCCGGCGTTTCGCCGAGGCGCTTGGCACGATCCTTCCCGGCTCGGGGTTTGGGCCAGCCGCCGATCGCCTCGAGCATTGGTCCTGGCGCATGTCGGTGCAGGCGCGCACCGCCGCGGGCCACGAGCTAACGGTGGAAGTCGCAGCCGAGGGGCATCCCGGCTATCTGGCCACGGCAAGGATGTTGGGCGAGGCGGGACTGCTGCTCGCGGAGCCTGGACTTACACCCAATCGCTCGGGGTGTTTGACGCCGGCGGCGGCACTCGGCACGGGCAGTCTGGAGCGTTTTCGCAAGGCACAGATGCGCTTCTCGGTCAGCGCCTGACCGCGAACGCGTGGCGGTATAGTCGCCACTAGGCCCCAGGGCATTGCCAGGGTTCGACGGCCCAGCGCGAGCGCAGTGAAGTCCACGGGATAGATGATCGGATGGAGGCAGGCATGTCAGAGACAGCGCAGGACCTACAGACCGCGGCTCCCATCGAGGACAACGAGGAGGCGATCCGGGCTTGGGACGGCCCGCTGTATGAGCGCTTCGTGCGCTTCCGTGAGATGGTCACCACCGGCCTGGGCGCGCACGGTGAGGCGGCGCTTGAACTGTTCCCGCCCCGCGCGGGAGAGCGCGTGCTGGACGTAGGCTGTGGCTTTGGTGACACCACGCAGCAGATCGCCGGCTTCGTCGGCGCGGACGGCGAGGTGGTGGGCGTCGATGCCGCGAGCAACTTCATCGAGACGGCCCGTGCCGAGGCGGCCGAGGCGAAGCTCGCCAACGTGAGCTTTGCGGTCGCCGATGTGCAGGAAGCTGACCTCGGCGGCCCTTACGACCTGGCGTTCTCGCGCTTTGGCACGATGTTCTTCGCCAACCCTGTCGCTGCGCTGCGCAACGTGCGCGGCGCACTGAAGCCGGGCGGACGGCTCGTGATGGTGGTGTGGCGGCGGCGTACCGACAACGACTGGCTGTACCGTGGACAGACAATCGTCGAAGGGATAGTGAGCCGTCCAGAGGAGTACGACGAGCCCACCTGTGGACCTGGACCGTTCTCGATGGCCGACGCGGACACCACCAGCGAGGTACTGCTGAGCGCTGGTTTCCAGGACATCGACCTGCGCCGCTGCGATCTGCCGATCGCGATCGGCCGGGATGTGGAGGAAGCAATCGACATGGTCATGGCGATCGGGCCCGCCGGCGAGATCCTGCGGCTGGCGGGGGATCGCGCCGCGGACCTGCACGGGGAGGTACGCGACGCGCTGCGCGCGGGCCTCGCCGATTTCAACGCACCTGATGGCTTCATCCGCGCGCCGGCCTCGACGTGGATCGTCTCGGCCACGGCACCCGCTGGCTGATCGCGCGCGCTTCGGTAATCCTCGTCACCTCTGCTCACGGCAATCACAGCAACCGTCATGGGTGATGGAGGCCGTCATGGCAGAGGAGACTGATACTTGTCAAGGGCGGTGGAGGTTGATCGCGGAGACTAATCCTCATAAACATGATCCAGATTATGGTATATTGCCTCCACGATGCTCACCGATCTGCACCAGCACCTGTGGAGCGAGCCCCTGATCGAGGCGCTGGCACGACGCCTGACGCTGCCTTTCGTGCGCCGTGAGCGCGGCCTGACAGTGCTGCATCTGGCGGGGGAGAGCCCCTATGTGATCGACCAGAACGCCGAAGCGCCCGCGCGACGCGCGGCCCAGGTGCGAGCCGATGGCATCGAGCGTGCGTTGGTGTGCCTGTCGAGCACGATCGGCATCGAGGCACTGCCGCGCGAGGAGGCACAGGAGTTGCTGGATGCCTACCACGAAGGAGCGTTCGAATTGCCGTCAGAGTTCGGCGTATGGGGCGCGGTGGCGCTTGAGGAGGTCGACCCCGAGGACGTAGATCGCGCCGGGGAAGAGCTTCCACTTCAACGCCTCCACGATTCATCGCGTGCACCACGTGGGGCACGCCCCCGCGGTCACCCTGCACGCCTATTCGCCACCGTTGCGGCGGATGGGCTCCTATGGCGTAGGCCCGCGCGGCGAGCTGGTGCGCGAGACGGTGCCCTACACCGATGAGCTGCGCCCGCGCGAGACGGCTGGAGTCGCGGGCTAGAAGGGCACACCGAAGCGAGGTGATGTCTCCAGTTAGGAGGACACGCTGGAGCGGGATGTCTCCGTCAGGAGGACACGCCGAAGCGCGCGAAGTATCCCAGCGGCCCGCCGAGCTGGCGCTCGAAGTGCAGGCCGGCGCTCTGCGCGTGTGCGCGCAGGGCCTTAGGCGAGACCCAGTGCGGATCGCCCAGGAGCTCACCTACGACCAGCCGGCCGTGAGGCTTGAGCACGCGGCGCAACTCGCGCAGCGCAGCCAGCTGGTCGGGTATCTCACCGAGCACGACCGTCAGGTAGGCGGCGTCGAAGGTCTCATCGGCAAAGGGCATCTGCTGCGCATCGCCCACCGTCGAGTGCATGTTCTCGATGCCCGCCTGCCTGGCGCGGGCCAGCGTATGGTCGAGCATCTTGGGCTGCAGATCGAATAGCTCCAAGGTTCCATTGGGCGCGAGCCACTGCGCAGCTGGCAAGGAGTAGTAGCCGGTGCCGGGGCCGATCTCGAGTATGCGCTCCCCGGGGGCGGGTGCCAGTACCCGACGCAGCCGTGCGCGGGTGATGAAAGGGTGCGGGGCCTGCACCCAGAAGCGCTGACCATAAGGGCAGGCCGAGGGATTCTTGCGCCACCACAAGGCAGCAGCTGCCATTCCTCCGGCGCCTCCCAGACCAAGCTTGTGTGAAAGGCGCATAGTCAGGACATCGTATCCCTACGGTAAGAGATACGTGACTGCCGCAAGCTCATCGGCTGCATCGCCCGCTCGCGCCTTCAGGGATCGTCGCCAGGCGGGGCGAATGCTGGCGTGGCGCCTGCGTGCGCTAGGGGAGGAGCAGGATGACGAGCATTCCCAGCCTGTGGTGCTTGGCAAGGATGAGCAACCCACGCCCAGCGACGATGAGCAACCCACGCCCAGCGACGAGGAGCTATCCCGGCCAGTAGTGCTTGGCCTGCCGCGTGGTGGGGTCCCGGTGGCCTATGAGATCGCCGCCGCCTTGAAGGCTCCACTGGATGTGCTGGTGGCACGCAAGATCGGCGCTCCCAAGAACCCCGAGCTGGGTGTCGGCGCAATTGCCGAGGGTGGGGTGAGAGTGCTCAGCGAGGAGACGATCCGCAGCTTGTCAATGAGCGAGGAGGAGTTGGAGCGCGCCAGCGCACGCGTCGCGCGTGAGGTGGCCGAGCGCGTGCGTCGTTACCGCGCGGAGAGGCCGCCGATCCCCTTGCGCGAGCGGACCGTGGTGGTCGTGGATGACGGCCTGGCCACCGGCGGCACCGCCCGCGCGGCAGTGCGCGCGGTGCGCGCTCGGGGTGCAGCTCGGGTGCTGCTGGCGGTGCCCGTGGGTGTGCCCGACGTTCTCAGGTCGCTTGCGCAGGAGGTCGACGCGGTCGTGTGCCTACTGGAACCACGGCCGCTGCTGGCCATAGGTCTGTGGTACGAGAATTTTTCTCAGGTCAGCGACGAGGAAGTGGATGAGCTCCTCCTGGCCAGCTTTCACCGCCGAGGCCTGTAGCGAGCCGGCCCCGCGTAAGTGTCAAATCTCAGCCGTGCAGATGGGCGGCCGCGAAAGGCAGCAACAGGCGAGCCGTCGCATAAGGCTTCTCGACCATCGGCGAGTGTCCGGCCCCCGCGATGGCCACGACCTGCGCGTGAGGCACGTCAGAGAAGTCCTCGCGCATGGCGGTGGGGGAGACGATGGCGTCCTGTGTGCCGTAGATGGCCAGCAGCGGCACGCCCAACGCGCTGAGCCTCGTGGCCAGCGACTGATGCTTCAGATAACCACCGTCTTCGGTGTGGGACTTGGTGTAGGAGGTGAAGGTCATGTGCCAGAAATCGGCGACGAACTGAGGCGGCACGGGGTAGTGCGGTGCGAAGGCGCTCTGCAAGGCATTGCTGACCTCGCCGTTGGTGATGAAGGCCGAGCGCAAGACCTGGCCGAGCACGGGCACAAATCCCACGCGCGCGGTGAAGGGGAGCTTGCCCGAGGAGACCGTGGGAGGTGAGTCGACCAAAACCACCCCAGCGGCCAAGGAGGGATCGCGCGTGGCCAGGGCGGTGGCGACGAGACCGCCCATGGAATGCCCCACGATCAGCGCCCTGTGCACGCCGAGCTGATGCAGCGCTTCATCGACGAGCTGCGCCTGGTGTTCCATGGAATAGCCGCCGCTGGGCTTGGAAGAGCCACCGTGGCCGAGCAGGTCAAAGCGCACGACGTGGTAGTGGGCGTCGAGCAGGGGCACCTCGTTCTGCCACCAGTGCAAGGAGCCGGCGAAGCCGTGCAGCAGCACGATCGTGGGCGCGCCCGCGGGACCGTCCTGGCGCACCTGCAGCTGATCGCCGCCGGGCAGCGTCACGAGCCGGCCGATGTCGGCGTGGGCCGGCTTGGTTTCGGCGGAGACCACCAGCGCGTTGACGCCCAGCGCAACGACCAGTACAAGCAAGACGCCCGCGAGAACCCAACGCAGCTTGATTCTGATGCCGCTCTTGACCATCAGTGTGTCCGCAACGTTCTCATGGCGCTATTGATCATCACGCAACCTACAACGTGGTCCCGGCGGAATCGGTGAGATAAGGCGCCAGCTCGCGGCGGGCAATCGACAGCTTGTGCACCTCATCGGGGCCATCGGCGAGGCGCAGCGTACGCAGGTGGGCGTAGGCCCAGGCCAGCGTGAAGTCATCGCTGACGCCGCCGCCGCCGTGCACCTGGATGGCGCGATCGATGACCTTCAAGGCGACGTTGGGCGCGGCCACCTTGATCGCCGAGATCTCCATGCGGGCGTGGCGGTTGCCGACGGTGTCCATCAGCCAGGCAGCCTTCAAGGTGAGCAGCCGCGCCATCTCGATCTCGATGCGCGCCTCGGCGATCCAGTCCTGGACGTTGGAGCGCATCGCAACTGGCTGGCCGAAGGTGACGCGCGAGACAGCGCGCCGGCACATGGCCTCCAGGGCCCGCTCGGCTGCTCCCAGCGAGCGCATGCAGTGGTGGATCCTGCCCGGCCCGAGCCGCGCCTGGGCGATCATGAAGCCATCGCCCTCGCCGGCGATCAGGTTGGTGGCCGGCACGCGCACGTCGGTGAAGTCGATTTCGGCGTGGCCCTCCTGGTCCTGGTAGCCGAACACGGGCAGGCCGCGCAGGATGCTCACACCCGGAGTATCGAGCGGCACGAGCACCATGCTCTGCTGCTTATGCCGGGGGGCATCCAGCTGTGTCTTACCCATGACGATCATGATGCGGCAGTGTGGGTGCAGCGCTCCCGAGGTCCACCACTTGCGCCCGTTGAGCACGTAGTCATCGCCCTGGCGCTCGATGCGCAAGGCGATGTTGGTGGCGTCCGAGGAGGCGACATCCGGCTCTGTCATGGCAAAAGACGAGCGAATCTCACCCTCAAGTAGAGGTATAAGCCAACGCTCTTTCTGCTCATCAGTGGCGAACTGGTGCAGCACCTCCATGTTGCCGGTGTCCGGCGCGGAGCAGTTGCAGACCTCCGAGGCGATATGACTGCGCCCGAGGATCTCCGCCAAGGGCGCGTAGTCGCTGTTGGAGAGCGCCGCACCGTGGGTGGCGTCACCCTCGCGGGTACAGGCCGGCAGGAACATGTTCCACAGCCCCGCCTCGCGCGCGCGAACCTTGAGCTCCTCCATGATCGCCGGCTGGTGATGCGGATCGCCGGACTCGAGCAGCTGGCGCTCGTAGACCGCTTCCGCCGGATAGATGTGCTCGTCCATGAACTGATTGAGGCGCTGCTTGAACTCCTCACAGCGTGGACTGGGCTTGAAGTCCATCGGTGGCGTCTCCCTCTGGCGTCTTGAGTCGGAGTTTTTTGGAAGGGAGGACCCCGGAGGGGTCCTTGTGTGGGCCGGTATGTGCGACGTTCCGCGTGGCCACGTCGTAGCCTGCTGTGGGGTGCTTGCTTCATGTAACAGGACTTGGGCGGCACTTGCCATGACCTGCACCCTGCTCTTCCCGCTGGCGCTGTGCGGCTGTGGCTCGCTGGATCCCGACAGCCGCGCGTCTGACCCGGGCGCGGGCAAGGCCGCGCACGCTACAAACATCTCACTGCCAGGTGCGAGCGCCACGGTGTCCTCCGCGGGCGGAGCCGCCCCGACGCGCCCCAACATCGTCTTTGTCCTTACCGACGACCTGGCATGGAACCTCGTGCCCTATATGCCCCACGTGCTGGCGATGGAGCGCAAGGGCGAGACCTTCTCCAACTACTTCGTCACCGACTCCCTCTGCTGCCCCTCGCGCGCGTCGATTTTCACGGGGCGCTTCCCGCACAACACCCATGTGACCTCCAACGGCCCGCCCTTCGGCGGCTATCGGGTCTTCCACGAACGCGGCGAGGAACTGCACACCTTCGCAACGGCCCTGCACGGCAAGGGCTATGAAACCGCGATGATGGGCAAGTACCTCAACGGGTATCAGCCCGGCGGGGTGGGTGGCGGCGAAGGCTTTCAACCCCCATCGCCTGAGCCGCCCGGCTGGAGTGAGTGGGACGTGGCCGGCAATGGCTACCCCGAGTTTGGCTACACGCTCAACGAAGATGGTCAGCCAACCGAATACGGCTTCGACCCCCACGAATACCTCACCGACGTGCTCGCTCGCAAGGGCCTGGGCTTCATCGATCGGGCCGCCAATGCGCGCCGGCCGTTCCTGCTGGAGCTGGCGACCTTCGCCCCGCACTCCCCATTCACGCCGGCGCCGCGCGACGAACAGGCCTTTCCGGGTCTGACAGCGCCGCGCACCCCTGCCTTTGACGCTGCCAACACAGCCGCGCCGGCGTGGCTGAGTCATTTCAAGCCCCTGGAAGCGCAGCAGATCGAACAGATTGATACCCAGTTTCGCCGCCGCGCCCAGGCGGTGCAGGCGGTCGACAACATGATCGCTCTGATCGAGGCCAAGCTCAGCGCGCGAGGTCTGGCCAAGAACACCTACATCGTGTTCAGCTCCGACAACGGCCTGCACATGGGCGAGCACCGTCTGATGCCCGGCAAGCAGACGGCCTTCGACACCGACATTCGCGTACCGCTGATCGTCGTGGGGCCAGGAGTACCCCAGGGCCGCACGGTGGGGGACATGACCGAGAACATCGACCTATGCCCCACCTTTGAGCATCTCGCGGGGGCACCGGTGGGGCCGAACGTCGATGGGCACTCGCTCGTGGAACTGCTGCATGGACAGACGCCACCTGAAGAATGGCGCAAGGAGATACTGGTCGAGCACCATGGCCCGGATCTCGGCCCCGATGATCCCGACCTGCCCACGCGGGGTGCCGGCAACCCCACGACCTATGAGGCCTTGCGCACCGCCAGCAGCCTGTACGTGGAGTACGTGACGGGCGAGCGCGAGTACTACAACCTGCGCACGGACCCTTTTGAGGTGCACAACCTCGCCGCGCACCTCTCGCCGGCGCATGCGCTGCGGCTGCACCGGACGCTTGCGAGGATCGCGGGCTGCCACGGACTGCGCTCCTGCTGGCGCGCCCAACACCTGGAAAACTAAGGCTCGACTTGAGCATGATAGTTCGGTTTGATAGGAACACCGCTTGATTTGGCGCAAGCATCGCATGCAGGCCTCTGCCCGGCAGGCGGTTCGCACTTGAAGGCAGCGGGCGCGCCGGATAGTGTTGTGCGCAGATCGCCATGTTCCCCAGCCTGGGGATCTCGATGTCGCCGGACCGAGAGGGTTCCGGAGCTACCCGGATCGAGGCGGACCTGTCCATCAAAAGAGGAGAGAACTGATGCGCAGAGCATCCACCTGTCTGGCCATGCTTGCCCTGGCCGTTTTCGCGCTGCCGGCTATCGCCGCGGCGGAAAAGCCAGTGGTCACGCTGAACGTCAAGGCCGTACCGATTCCCGGGTTCCCGGGGACGGGCAACCACTTGGGCGCCGGTGCGGACGTCGAAGCGAAGTTCACGATCACCGGACATGAAGTGTCATCGCTCGGCAACGTGCCCTCGCAGTTGACGGGCGTCAACTTCTACGCGCCCAAGGGCTCGAAGCTGACCACGACGGGCTTTGTGACGTGTCCGGAAGCGACGCTGGTGAACGTTGGGCCTGAAGGGTGCCCCAAGAAGTCGATCGCCAGCCCCATCGGCAGTGCCGGCGTGGTGGACCCGCTCGGCAGCAGCCTGGTCGAAGAGACCGCCGAACTGCAGGCCTTCTTCGCTCCGGGGGGGGGGTTGTTCTTCTACGTCAACGCCGCCTCGCCGATCTCGGCCCAGCTGATCGCCGCCAAGGGCCACTTCGTCACCGCTGCCGCGCCCTACGGACCCGAGTTGATCTCCACGGTCGCACTGATCCAGACGCTTCCGGGCGCTCCGCCGGTATCAACGACATCGGTCAACATCAAGGTCGGCTCGGCCTACAAGAAGGGCAAGAAGACGGTGTATTACGCCCGTCTGCCGAAGACCTGCCCCAAGGGCGGCTTCCCGGCGAAGGCCGAATTGAAGTTCGCCACCGGCGAAGTGGTTACGGTGTTGACGAAGGCCCCGTGCCCCAAGAAGTAGTCTTCCTGGCAACAGCCTAAGCGGCACCAGCGTGGGCGGCCCCGTGAGAGGGGGGTCGCCCTCGCTGTTGATCATGGAGGAAGGATTGGGGTGAGGACGCAGATGGTGTGGTGGAAGAGGGGCGCGGCCGGGGTAGCCGGGGCCCTCTGCATAGTGGCTCTGGCGGCCGTCGTGCTGCTCGCTGCCTCCTTCGGGGGGGGTAGTGGCTACACCGTGCGTGCGATCTTCGACGACGCCGGCAATCTGATCCCGGGCGAGGACGTCACGATCGACGGCGTCAAGGCCGGCACCGTCGGCGAAGTTGTGCCGACACCCAACGCCAAGGCAGCAGTGACGTTGAAGATCGACAACCCCGGATTCCAGGACTTTCGTGCCGACGCCACCTGCACGATCAAGATCCAGTCGCTGATCGGCGAGAAGAACGTCGACTGCTTGCCGACGCTGCCGCGGCCCGTGGGCACGCCGCTGCCGCCGCCACTGCCAGTGATCCCCAAAGGGCACGAAGGGGCAGGCCAGCGGCTGATGACGGTGGAGCACACCTCAAGCCCCGTCGATGTCGATCTACTGCAGGACATCACGCGCCTGCCCGAGCGCCAGCGTCTGACGATCATCCTCAACGAGCTTGGTGCGGGCCTGGCCGGGCGCGGCCCTGATCTGAACGCCGCCATTCGTCGCGCCGACCCCGCTTTACGTGAACTCAACCGCGTCGTCACCATCCTCGCCTCAGAGAACGAAGTTCTCAACAGGCTGGCCGTGCAGGGCGATGAAGCATTGGCGCCGTTGGCCAAGGTCAAGGAACGGATCTCCGATTTCATCGTCAAGAGCAACGTGGTCGCCACCGCCACCGCCAATCATCGCGGCGCGGTGGAAGAGAACCTGAAGCTGCTCCCGGTGTTCTTGCGCGAACTGGGGCCCGCGATGCAGCGTCTAGGGGCGCTCTCCGAACAGATCACGCCCACCGCCACCTACCTGGGGATCGCCGCGCCGGGCATCAACAAGACCTTCGAAAACATCGGGCCGTTCTCCGCCAGCACCACCAAGTTCTTCGAAAGCCTCGGGGAGAACTCCAAGACGCTCGGGCCCGCGCTGGTCGCCGCACAGCCCTTCTTCAAACATTTCCAGACGCTCGGAGCCTCGGCCAAGCCATTCGCCGACAACGCCGCGGCATTGACCACGAGCGTGCGCGAAACGGGCGGCATCGAGCGCCTGGTGGACTCGATCTTCAACGGCGCCGGAGCCACCAACGGCTACAACGCGCTCGGTCACTTCTTGCGAGGGATGGTTGTGGTCGCCGCGACCTGCCTGAGCTACGCGGTGGTGCCCGCTCCAGGCTGCAACGCCCGCTTCTCCTCGGGCAGCTCCTCGACGAAGAGCAAGACCGCCTCGACGGCCTCCACCACCGATCTGGTCATGAAGCGCACGCTGGCGGTCCTGCACGGTGCCACTCCGGCGGAGGCCATCGCCAGGTTCCCAGGTGTGGTGTTGCCCGGCAGTGGCGGTTATCCGACGCCCGCGGAAGGCTCGACCGGTTCGCCCGGCGCGACCCAGCCGGTGGGTGGCACGAGTGGGGGCACCACCTACTACGCCCCTTCCTCCAGTGAAAGCCCCGGGGCCAGCGGACTGCTGCTCAACTACCTGCTCGGCAACTGATCATGACCTCACCCTCAATCCCGACCCCGATCCGCTCTCGCTCCGCCGGCCTCTTGGCTGCCTTTGCCGGGGTACTGGCATTGGCGCTCTTTCCCGTCTCGGCGCTCGCTGGCGAAAGCACGGCACCAGAAGGCGCCCCGTCGTCCTCGACCACGACCGAAAGCCCCGCGCCAACCGGCCCATCCCCCTCCTCTCCCACCACCCCCGGCGTCTCAAGCGAAACCACCTCAACGCCACCGCCCAGTGAACCCAAAGCCACGGCACCGCCCGGTGAACCCAAAGCAGCGGCGCCGCAGGTGCAGGCACAGACTCAGCAGGCCGCGAGCGGCTCGGCGCGTAAGCACGCCAAGGCGCACTCAAATCCTGCCCCCTCGAACGAAGGCACGGGTGAAGGCACGCCGAGTGGGGGGACCTCCACCCCTGCCAATACTCCCAACAACACCCGTGCGCCCAAGCCTTCGGCCCTCACTCCGCCGCTGCCATCCGCGCTGGGTAGCTCACTCGGCGGCGTGCCTGACTTCTTCATCGCCAATTTCCCTTTGCCGCCTTTCCTGCTGCCCATCTATCAGGCCGCCGGCAGGGCCTATGGGATTCCGTGGCAGGTGCTGGCGGCGATCAACGAGGTGGAGACCGACTACGGGCGCGACCTCTCGATCTCAAGCGCCGGCGCCGAGGGCTGGATGCAGTTCTTGCCAGCCTCCTGGGCTCAGTATGGGGTGGATGCCAACGGCGATGGCTTCGCCGATCCCTACAACCCCGCTGACGCCATCTTCGCCGCCGCGCGTTACCTGAAGGCGGCCGGCGGCTCCCATCACATCCGCGAAGCGATCTTCGCTTACAACCATTCGCAGAGCTACGTGGCCTCGGTGATGCTGCGCGCGCAGCTGCTGCAAGGCACCCCGCCGCAGCTCTTGAGCTCGATCGCCGATCTCGCCGAGGCGCGCTTCCCGGTACACGCTCCCTCGCAATTCTCTGATGGCTTCCCGACGGCGCCGGGGCATCCCGGCCGCCCCTTGGTGGCGACGGTCATCGACTCCGCCGCGGGGGCCCCGGTGATCGCCGTGCAAGACGGGGTGATCACGGCCATCGGCCACTCCGCCACGCTGGGGCATTATGTGTCGCTGCGCGACGCCTATGGCGATATCTACACCTACGGGGACCTGGGCAGCGTGGCCACGCTGTATCCGGTGCTCACGCCGCACGTGCTGGCCGCGCGGCGAGGACATATCGCCGAGGCGGGTAAAGGCGTGAAGTCAGCGCAGGGGAAAGTGCTCCCTCCTGCCAGCGCCGGCGTGCAGCCGCGCTCACCCATCTCAGCGGGGGCCGTCGCGTCGGGGCTGGCGCTGGGCGCCGCTGCTGCCTTGGAAAGCGCTTCGGTGCCGCGCATCCCAACTCCGCTGCTGCGCTCCCGTGCGCACCAGCCACACCTCTTGGCGAGTACGCCCAAGGTATTCCGGGCGGGTCATGAAGATGTCTCGCTGCATCCTCTGCAGGTGGGCTCAGAGGTGATCGCGGGGACCGTCATCGGCCATCTGGGCACGGCCAACCCAGAAACCGTCGCCGCGCCCGTTGTCGCTGCGGCGACCTCGGAAGGCAGCGCCGCTGGGGCGAGCCCTGGCACTCAGGGAACGTCGGCCACCCCACCATCTGCCACTCCCACCGTGAGCGGACCTTTGACGAGCATGATCTTCCAGGTCCGTCCCGCGGGAGTTGGAGCGCCCCTGATCGACCCCAAGCCGATCCTCGACGGCTGGGTGCGCCTGGAGGGCAGTCTCATCTACAGGGCCACCGGCAAGCACCGTTTCCCAGCGGCTGCACCCGAAGCCCTTGGCTCCAACGCCGCCGGCGGTCTGGTCTTGCCTGGCGCCACCAATGCACTGGCGACTCCCAAAACCCCCAAGGGCTCCAAGCTGTCGCCCAAGAACGCGGCTCGCCTGGCGAGCACCGCCACCCCGACGCTCACCCCCGGCCAGTGGCTGCAGTTGATGACGCACCTTGGCACGATCCCCGACCCGATGGTTGCCGCTGGACACTCCACGGCTTCGATTCCCACTGCCAAGAACACAGGTAATGGCAACCACTAGTCCCCCCAGCCCACCGCTGCACGAGCCGCCGCCTCCCGGGGGTGGGGGAGGCCCCTCGTCTCCATCCACACCGACACGGCGGGGGCCGGGAACCGGTCGCCTCCCGCGCATCCTCGCCATTGGCGGTATCGGGTTGATTGTGCTGATCCTGGCCTACCTGCTCTTTGGCGGCGGCGGTGGGGCGACCTACCATCTGATCTTCGAAAACGCCAATCAGCTGGTGAGAGGCGATCAGGTGCAGGTCGGGGGTCAGCCCGTGGGGAGTGTGAAGGACATCGTGCTCACCCCCGACTACAAGGCACGCATCACGATCCACGTCAACTCGCCTTTGGCGCCATTGCACGAAGGCACGACGGCACAGATCAGAGTGCCCTCGCTCTCGGGCGTGGCCAACCGCTACATCGCGCTCTCGCCCGGGCCCAACAGTCGCCCCAAGCTGCCCTCCGGCAGCACGCTGCCCGCGGATGCCACGCACGGGGTGACTGATATCGACCAGCTCTTTGACATCTTCAACGCCCGCACGCGCCGGGCGCTGCAGAAGGTCCTCCAGGGCTCGGCCGAACAGTACGTGGGCAATGCCGCCAACGTCAACGCCTCGGCCGAATACTTCGCGCCGGCGCTGGCGGCCAGCGATCACATCTTCGCCGAGCTCAGCAGCGACCAGTACGCCTTGAGAGAACTGCTCGTGCAGGGCGCCAAGGCGACGACCACGATCGCTGCGCGCCGCCAGCAGCTCTCCGGTCTGGTCGAACATGCCAACACCACCTTCGGGGCGCTGGCCTCGGAGCAGACAAATCTTGCCCGCAGCGTGCAGGCGCTGCCCGTGGTTCTGCATCAGGGCAACGTCACCTTCACGCATCTGCCCGCCACCCTGAGCGCCTTGCGCAAGCTGGCGATCGTGTCCAAGCCCAACACCGTCAACCTGGCGCTGCTCTTCGAACGCCTGCGGCCCCTGATTACCGAAGCCACTCCAGTGGTCAACAACCTCAGTGTGGCCGTCAGTCAGCCCGGTCCCAACAACGACTTCACCGATCTTTTCCAGGGGTATCCCGCGGTGTTGAAGGCCGTTGAAGCCGCCACGCCCAGCGCGCTCAAGCAGTTGGGTGAATCGACGGTGCTCTTCTCCAGATGGCGTCCCTACAGCCCGGAGCTGGTGGGCCTGGCACGCAGCCTCGGGCAGAGCACCGCCTACTACGACGCCAACGGCCACTACATACGCGCGGCGCCCACCGTCCCCAGCTTCACGCTTGGTCCCGAAGGCAGCCTGGTGCCCTCCGAAAGCCTCTCGCAGGGTCTGGCGAACCTCAAGACCGGCCAGCAGGCGCGCTGCCCAGGCACCGCCACGCAGCCGGCGCCCGACGGCTCCTCGCCGTTCACCGACACGGGCCAGCTTGAATGCAACCCGGGGCAGGTGCCGTGATGGATCGCCGCCGCGGCTCGCTGGCCGCCAACCCGCTGTTGATTGGGGCGCTTACGACGCTGATCGTTAGCGTTGCGGTCTACCTGTCCTACAACGCGCTCAACGGCCTGCCCTTCACGCCGACCTATGACATCAAGGTCGAACTGAACCAGGCCAATGGCCTGCTGCACTCCAACGAGGTCCGCATCGGTGGGGCGCGCGTGGGGCTGGTCGATCACATTGTCGCCCACCAGAACCCCCACACAGGCAGGGTCAGCGCGATCGCCTATCTGAAGCTCGAAAAGGGCGTTGAACCGCTGCCGGCCAACACCAAGGCGATCGTGCAGTCGGTCTCGGCATTGGGCCTGAAGTATCTGCTGCTGGAAAAGGGCACCTCCTCGCAGACGCTCAAGGCCGGCTCCACGATCCCGGCATCCAATACGCGCGAACCGGTGCAGATTGAAGAGCTCTTCAAGATGTTCGATCAGCCCACCAGGATGGCCAGCCAGCAGAACCTCAACATCTTTGGCGACACCTTCGCGGGACGGGGCATCGGCCTGAATGAGACCATCGCCACGCTGCCGTCACTGCTGAAGAACGCCATCCCCGTGTTGCACAACCTGGCCTCGCCGCAGACCAACTTCCACGAGCTCTGGATCGCGCTGGAGCGCACCTCCGCCGAGGTCGCGCCGGTGGCGCAGAGCCAGGCCAACCTCTACAGCGACCTGGATACCTTCTTCTCGGCGTTTGCCTCGGTGGCTCCTGCGCTGGAAGAAACCATCGTGGGCGGGGGCCCGGCGCTGCGCCAGGCGATCCACTCGCTGCCCTTCCAGGCGCCCTTCGTCGAGAAGACCACGGAGTTCTTCCGTCTCCTGAGGCCCAGCGCCAAGAACCTCACCACGGCTGCTGCCCCACTGGGGCATGCCTTTGAAGTAGGCGCCACCAACCTCAAGGCGGCCACCTCCCTCAACACGCAGCTCGCCGAAGCGGCCAAGACCCTGCAGGTGTTCATCGCCAATCCGGTCGTGACCTTGGGCATCGAAGACCTCACGCAGACAACCGTCGCGGGCGGCCCGCTGGTGGCTGGGCTGGCGCCCGCGCAGACGACCTGCAACTACTTCACCCTGTTCTTCCGCAACATCGCCAGCCTGTTCTCGCAGGGCACTGGTGTAGGCACGCTGGCGCGCGTGGCAGTGCTGTTCTCGCCGCTCGGGCCCAACGCCGAGGGCGGTCCCTCCTCGGCGCCGGCCAACGGAGGCTCGGAAAAGGTCGGGGTCTCGCCGCTGGTAGACAACAACCATCTGCACTTCAACCCTTATCCCTACGTCGCGGGGCCGGGCCAGCCCAAGGTGTGCGAAGCGGGCAACGAGAAGTTCATTCCGTTCCAGACGGTGATCGGCAACGTGCCGGGCACGACCAGCACGACACACGACGAAACCAAGCGCTCGCAGAACCTCAACGGTCTGGAATACCCCAGCTCCACGTTGCGGGACCTGGGCATTCAGAGCTCCTCCTCGAAGGGGAAGAAGAAGTGAGCCGCCTGCGCTTCCTGAATCGCCGCGACGAAACCCCGGTGATGGAGCTGCAGCGCTCCAATCCGGTGCGCTTCGGGATGGTGGTGCTGGTGCTGATCGCCGTGTTCGTGTACTTCGGCTTCACCAAGCACATACCGTTCAAGCACGGCTTCCGTCTGCATGCGACGTTCGCCTCCTCGCTCAATATCGCCAAGAAGTCCCCCGTGCGCATCGCCGGGGTGCCCGTGGGCAAGGTCTCATCCGTCAAGCGCGAAGGCGAAACCGGCGTGGTGACGATGGAAATCGAAAAGCAGGGCCTGCCGATCCACCGGGACGCCACCGCGAAGATCCGTCCGCGCATCTTCCTGGAAGGCAACTATTTTGTCGATCTGGATCCCGGCAGCCCGTCCTCGCCGACGGTCTCCTCCGGTTACACCCTGCCGATCACGCAGACCGCCGATCCGGTGCAGATCGACCAGCTGCTGACGGCGCTCAACAGCGACACACGCTCCAACCTACAGACCTTCCTCGCCGAATACGGGGATGCCCTGACACGCAAGCCCACGCCCGCCGAAGACGCCCAGCAGGACCCCGAAGTGCGGGGCCTGAACGCCGCGCAGGCGTTCAATAAGTCCTTCAACTACTCTCCCGCGGCCTTGCGCGGATCGGCCATCACGCTGCAGGCGTTGGGAGGCACCGAAAAGCACGATATCTCGGGTCTGGTGAAGGCGATCGATCACACCACTGGGGAATTGAACGTGCACGAGCAGCAGTTGGGCGAACTGATCGGCAACTTCGACACCTTCCTGGGCTCCTTCGCCGCGCAGTCCACGAGCCTCAGCGCCGCCGTGGCGGAGTTGCCGAGCACGCTGCACCATGCCAGCACGGCGTTCGTGGCAGTGGATCGTCTGCTGCCGCCGCTGCAGGCCTTTGCCGTTGACATCGTTCCGGGCGTGGAACAGACGCCCGCCACGATTCAGGCCACGCTGCCCTGGATCAAGCAGGTAAGAGGTTTGCTGGGCCCCCAGGAACTGGGTGGAGTGGCCAAGGGCCTACGCGCCGGCGCCCCCGCGTTGGCGGCTCTGGTGGCTACTCAGCCGCCCTTCTTAAAGCAGACCGAACTGCTCAGCAAGTGCCTGACCAAGGTCTTCTACCCGGCCGGTGAAACAAAGATCCAGGACGGCGCGAGCAGCTCTGGCCTGCCCAATCAGCAGGAGTTCTTCAATGCGCTCGTCGGCTTCAACGCGGGCGCACAGAGCTTCGACGGTAACGGTCCCTTCCAGCGGCTGCTGACCACTGGCGGGCCCGAAAACGTGGTGACACCGCCCTCGACGCTGCCGCTCAACCCGGCCAAGGGTCCGCAGCTGGCCGCCACCACCTCTCTCACCCCGCTGGGCACCCGGCCACGCGTGCCCAGCACCGAGCCGCCTTACAAGCCGCTGGTGGCCTGCTACACGCAGGCGCTGCCCAACTTCAACGGCCCGCTCTCACAGGGTCCTGCCGATGGAGGTGGGGCGTGAGCGAGGATGAGCTGATCCCAGGCGCTGGGCCCGAGGGCGACCAGGAGCCGCGACCGACGGCGGGACGAAATGGCGCACGCGCCAGCGGCCATAGTCACGAGGGCGGGCGCGGGCTACGCGACCAGATCGAGCGCTATCGCACGGCCTTCGCCGCGGTGGTGACGATCATCGTGGTAGCCGCTTTCACCGGTGGCTACGTGCTGGCCCACGAGCGCCTGGCGGTCCCCAGCTGGTTCCCGGTGATTGGCCACAGCCACTTCACCTTGAAGGCTGAATTCCAGACCGCCCAGGCGGTCATTCCCGGGCAGGGCCAGGCGGTCACGATCGCCGGCGCCAAGGTCGGCGAAATCGACAGTGTGTCGCTGCACGGAGGACGGGCGCTGGTGAGCATGAGCCTCACACCGAAGTACGCGCGGTACATCTACCGCAACGCCACCATGCTGCTGCGTCCCAAGACCCAGCTCAAGGACATGACGGTGGAGGTGGATCCCGGCACGCCCAGGGCTGGACGTGTGCCTCCCGGAGTGATCATCCCGATCTCCCAGACCGCCCCCGACGTGAACGTCGATGAGTTCCTCTCCTCGCTGGACGCCGATACACGCGGCTACATCCAGCTGCTCCTGGCTGGCGCCAGCCAGGGCTTGAAGGGCAACTCGCGCAACCTTTCGGCGGCGTTCAAGCGCTTTGACCCGCTCTCGCGCGAAACGGCGAAGATCACACACCTCGCCACCGAGCGACACGCCAACATCGAGCGCGCGATCCACAACTTCAGGCTGTTCATCGAAGCTCTGGGCAGCAAGGACAAGGCATTGAGCGAGCTGGTCGACTCCGCCAACGCCTCACTGGGCGCCTTCGCGCAGCAGGATCAGGCCGTGCAGGCGACCGTGCGTGCGTTGCCTACGGCGCTACGGGAGACCAGTGAAGGTCTGGGCAAGCTGACGATTGCCGCGAACGTGGCCGGCCCCACCCTGAAGAAGCTCGAACCCTTCGCCAAGGCGCTCGGCCCCGCCCAGCAGCAGATACAGCCGGCCTTCCGTACCACCACTCCCATCATCCAGAACCAGATCCGGCCCTTCACGCGCGAAATCGAGCCCGTCGTCAGCGAAATCCAGCCCTCCATCCAGCCGCTGGCGGAAGCCTTCCCCGGGCTCACCAGCAGCATCTCGGTGCTGAATGAATTCTTTAACGAGCTGGCCTACAACCCGGGCTCCAATCAGGCCGGCTTCTTGTTCTACCTGAACTGGTTCAATCACAACATCAACAGCGTCTTTGCCAACGCCGATGCCAACGGCCCAATCGGCAATGGTCTGCTGTTCTACGCCTGCCCACAGCTCTTCGCCCTGCACGCCGCCGAAGAAGTCAACCCGACCGTGCAGGCACTGAGCGGGCTGACGCATCCTCCGGTGGCCCCCATCGGACAGTGCCCCAAGCCCAGCGGCGGCGGCGTGAGCAACGCCTCCGAACTCTCCGGTCGGGTGTTCGGCAAAAGCCTGCAGTCGACCTTCGGCCTGGGAGGGAATCCCTGATGCAGAAGCGCGCGCCCACGCTGGCCAATCTGCTCGTCATCAGCCTGTTCGCCCTCAGCTGCTTCGGCCTGCTGCTATTCCTGTGGGAGTCTTTCGGCGGCTCCGTGCCGCTGAAGCCCAGGGGCTATCGCTTTGAAGTGGCCTTCCCGCGCACCATGCTGCTGGCAGAAGAGTCCGATGTGCGCATCAGTGGTGTGCCCGTGGGGCATGTCGTCAAGCTCAAGCGCAACATCGAAGGGCGCAACGAAGTGACGCTTGAAATCCAGCACCAGTACGCCCCGATCCGCGCCAATGCGCGCGCGACCCTGCGCCAGAAGACACTGCTGGGGGAGACCTACGTGGAACTCATCCCCGGGCCTCGCATCGGGCCGAACATCCCCGAGGGGGGGAGGCTGGCCAACAGCCACGTGGAGCCATCGGTGACCTTCGATGACATCCTCTCCGCGCTCGACCCCAAGACCAGACGCTCATTCCAGTTGTGGCAGCAGTCGCTGGCGGCGGGATTCGCGGGGCAGGGTGAAGACCTCAACGCGGCCTTTGCGACACTGGAACCGTTTGTGGGGCATGCCAACCAGCTGGCCAGCGTGGTGGCAACTCAGGAAGGCGCCCTGACGGCGGTGGTGCGCGGCACCGGGGAAGTGTTCGATGCGCTCTCCGAACGCGACCACCAGTTGCGCGGCTTGATCGTCCACGGAGAAAAGGCCTTTGGTGCCCTTGCCCAGTCAAGCCAGGCCTTTGCGCAGGCGTTCCGCGAACTGCCGGCCTTCGAGCACAACTCAAGCGTTGCGCTGCGCAGCATCGACAGTCTTGCCGTGGTCGCCAATCCGGTGCTTGACCAGCTGCGCCCGGCTGAGATCCAGCTGGTTCCGCTGACGCAGGCCTTGAAGACCTTTGCGCCCGAACTCAATGGTCTGCTCACGGGCCTGGGGCCGTTGACGAAGGCCGCCAAGGTGGGAGTGCCGGATGTCAAGAAGCAGCTTGACCTGACGGTGCCGCTGTTGGAAAGCGCGATCCCCTTCACCCGCAACTTCAACCCCTTCCTGGAAGAGCTTTCACGCTACGTGCCCGAGTTGCAGGCGCTGCTGGCCAACGGCACGGCCGCCAGCGAGGGCACCAACCAGGAAGGCGGGCCTTCCGGTCCGCGCGTTCACTACCTGAATGTGCTGCCGTTGGTCAACCCCGACAGCCTGTCGCTGTATGCGCAGCGCTCGGGCTTCAACCGCGCCAACCCTTATCAGGCCTCGGGCGCCTCGCGCGGCGTGGGCAACGGGGGCATGCCCGTGTTCAACGCGGGCACCTGCGGCAATCCGGTGCCCACCATCAGCGGTCCCGGCAACGCCCAGGTTCCGCAGGCTCTGATCGCACTGCTGGTGTCGCTGCACTACATCCAGCCGCAGGGCAGCACGGCCGCGGTGCCGGCGCCGGCTTGCACGCAGGCGGCGCCGTTCACGCTCAACGGCCGTACCACTCAGTTCCCGCAGATCCCCGCGGCATCGAAGTAGCCAGACCCTAAGGCGCAGCCACCCGCGGGGGAGTCTCGATGCCAGCGGCCGTGATCGCCCGGTGGTGGCCCATGTAGGGGACCAGGGCGAAGTACACGAGGTCCCCCAGCAGCAGTGGCAATTCAGGCGTGCGTTCCTCCAGGACCCTGCGATGCAGGATCGAGGCGATGCCGCCCACCACGGCCTCCGATGTCTGCGGAGGCAGATGCTCGGGATAGGCCGCGTGGCGCCTGCCCTCCTCCAGCAGCGGCACGAAGGCGCTGATGGTCTGGCGGTAGCGCTCGCCGGCATCCGGCCCGGCGCTGAGGCACTCGACCATTCCGACTCGGGCGGCCTCCGGGTCGCTGGCCAATGCTGCCAGCAGAGCCTTCAGGCCCTTGCGCACCCGCTCCGGCCAGGGGGCCGTGCGGTCAAACTGCTCGAGCACGCTGCTGTGCAATCGCTCCACCATCGCGTCCAGGGCTTGCAGGAAGCAGTCCTCCTTGTTCTGAAAGTGCTCGTCGAACACCGCTCCGGGGACATCCGCGGTTTGCAGCACGCGCTCTACGGTCGTGCGGTCATAGCCGCGGTAGGCCACAGTGGCGATCAGCGCGTCGAGAATGCGGGCGCGGGGGTCCGCGCAGTGCACGGCGCCAGTATCGGTGTTGGGATCTGGTGCCGGTACGACAGTGGCCGGCTTGCGAGCGCCATCGATGTCTTGGCTGTGCGACATCCTTCCTCCTCCCTGTCCGGTGAAGGAGATGCAGAGGAGCGTCTTCGCTGTCCGGTGGGCCTGGCTTTCGCGGGGCCGCATTTCTCCCCTGCACCGATCTCCGGACTCGTTGCCTCTGGTCTGATCGTAGACTCTCCGGTGCTCTGCTGTCAAGAGCTAGGTGAAAAGTGGGCCGGTGTAGTATTCGTGGTGTGCAGGAGGGGACGGATGGCATGAACGAGGAGCAGCTTGACGAGGGCCGCGGGTTGAGCCCGGAGAGTCAGGCGATGCTTGAGCGGGCCAGCGAGTATCAGTACCACTCGCATGATCACCTGCAGGAGGGCGAGGCAGACGGGGACTGGTCGATCAGTTGCGTCGACGTGCACAAGCGCCTGGGAGGCCTGCCGGTGCTTAACGGACTTAACGTAAAGATCCCCGATAACACCATCACGGTCGTGCTCGGACCCTCGGGCACGGGCAAGAGCGTGCTGATCAAGCACATCATTGGCCTGATGTTCCCCGACTCTGGCGAAGTCATCGTCAAGGGACAGTCGGTATCGGGCCTGAACATGCCCGATCTGCTCGCATTGCGACGCAGGATCGGCGTGCTCTTCCAGGATGGCGCCCTGTTTGGCTCGATGTCGGTGTTCGACAACGTGGCCTTCCCCTTGCGCCAGCACACGGGCATGTCCGAGGCGCAGATCAGCGAAGTGGTCAGACAGCGCTTGACCGATGTGGGCCTGGCCGAGGCGATCGACGATCTGCCCAACCAGCTCTCGGGAGGCATGCGCAAGCGCGCGGGCTTCGCGCGGGCTTTGGTGATGGAGCCGGACATCGTGATCTTCGACGAGCCCGACTCGGGCCTGGATCCAGTGCGCACCGCGCTTTTGTGCGAGCTGATCCAGGAGATGCACGGCGCCCTGGGTGGCACCTACATGGTCGTCACCCACGACATCGCCTCGGCGCGGCGCATCGGCGAGTACATCGCGCTGCTCTGGAAGGGGCGCATCGTCGAGGCCGGCGATGCACAGAAGATGTTCTCCTCGGAGAACCCCTTCGTGCGGCAGTTCCTCAGCGGCTCAGCTGAGGGACCGCTGGGCATGGACTAGAGCTCCCCGCCCAGAGCGTCCCCTCGTCCCGCAGACAGCTGTCTGTTGCGGGTGTTTGGCCTGATGCGAACATATGTTCGCATATGGTCGTATGCGTTCACCTGCCCCGCTTCGAGCTGGTCGTAGCCTCGGGCGGTCCCCGGGCGCTGCCCGGCAGGGCGCTGGCGATCGCCCCGGCACCCGCAGGAGAGGCCCGCGTGGGAGAGGTCTCCGGCGCGGCCGAAGCCCACGGAGTGCTTGCGGGCATGGTGTTGGGGGAGGCGCTGGCGCGCTGCCCGGCCCTTGAGCTGGTGCCTGCTGATCCCTTGCGGGTAGCGCAGGTGTGGGAGGGGGCGGCGCTGGGTGCACTGGAAGGCATCGGCGCCGCGCCAGAGCCGGCGCGGCCAGGGCTGGCCTACTTCATGGCCGATGGCCTGCGCGGCATGCACAAAGGGGACGAGGGGGTGATCGCCGCCACACGCCGCGCGCTTGGGCCGCGTGCGCGGGTTGGCGCCGGCCCGACGCGCTTCTGCGCATTGGCGGCGGCGCTGCAGGTTCGCTCGCGCCGCGCCGTGGTAGTGGAGGAAGACATGAAGGTGGCGCGCCGCTACCTGGCCTCCCAGCCCGTGGGGCTGCTGCGCTTTCGCGAGGAGACATCCGCGCTGGTGGAGCCGCTGACCCGTCTGGGCGTGCGCAGCTTGGGCGAGCTGACCAGACTGGGCCGCGCCGCGCTGGCCGATCGCTTTGGAGAGCCGGGAGCGATCGCCCATGGCCTGGCGCGCGGCGAGGACACGCCGCTGCGCGCGCGCCGCTGCGAGGAGCGCCTGGAGGAGTCACTTGAGCTGGCCGAGTCAAACTCGGGTCCGGCGCTGGAGCGAGTCCTCGAGCTGCTGGTGGACCGGCTGCTGGCGCGCGTGGAGCGGCGGGGGCGCACGCTGCGCGCGATGATCCTCTCGGCGCGACTGGTGGAGAGTGGCACCTGGCGCGAGCAGGTGGTGTTCCGCCAGGCGCTCGCGGACCCCAGGCGGATATGGCTGGCGCTGTCTCTGCGCTTGTCTCTGCTGCCGGCGCCGGCCGAGTCCCTGGCGGTAACCGTGGAGCGCTTCGGGCCGCCGAGCGGCCGGCAGGGAACGCTGCTGGATCGCGCGCGTGTGCTGCGCCTGGAGCGTTTAGGCGAGGGGGTGGCCCAGGTGCGCGCGCTTGCCGGTCCCGAGGCGGCGTTGCGGGCGCTGTGTGTCGATCCCGAGTCGCGCGTACCCGAGCGGCGCGTGGTCTTGACGCCCTGGGGTCCTTCGGGAGCCTCCGCGGCATGAGTGCCAGTCGGGTCCCCACGTCCTTGGGGTCTGCAGGAGCTTCGGCGGCATGAGTGCCAGTCGGGCTTTGAACCTCCCCCGATCCGTCCAGGTGCGGGCGGATGGGACCGGCGTGCCACGCGTGGTGGATGGCCGGCAGATCGAGCTGGTGCGAGAGTCGTGGTTGGTGGAGGATCGCTGGTGGACAGCACGCCCGCTGCGCCGCCGCTACTGGGAGGTGGTGGAGGCACGAGGACGCAACCTCGTGGTCTTTCACGACCTGCACTGCGGCGGCTGGTTCGCGCAGAGCGCCTGAGGGATGAGGTGTCCGGCACACCGCCATACGTGGAGCTGCACTGCCACTCCGCCTACTCCTTCCTGGATGGGGTGTCGCTGCCGGATGAGTTGCTGGCGAAGGCGGCGGAGTTGGGGCATACGGCGCTGGCGATCACCGACCACAACTCGGTGTCGGGGTCGATGGAGCTGGCCCAGGCGTCCGCTCAGCAAGGCGCGCCGCGCGCGATCCACGGGGCCGAGATTGACCTCGATGCGCGCAGCGGCGGGCGGCATCTGACGCTGCTAGTGCGCGAGGCGCGGGGCTGGCGCAACCTCTGCCGCATCCTCACCCGCGCCCATGCGGCTACGCGCGACTCTCCGCGCGAGCGCGCGGAGCCAGCCGTGGCGTTGCAGACGGTGCTGGAGCACGCCGAGGGTCTTGTGTGCCTGACGGGCTGCGCGCAGCGCGGGGTGCACGACGAGCCCACCGCGCGGCGACTGCTCGATGCCTTTGGCCCGCAGAGCCTGCGGGTGGAGTTGCAGCGCCCCTTCACGCGCCACGACCGCGCGCGCAACCGCGCTCTGGCCGCGCTGGCGCGGCGGCTGGGCGTGGCGTGCGTGGCCAGCGGCGACGTGCACGCTCATTCGCGCTCGCGCGCGGAGCTGCAGGACGCCTTCGTAGCGCTGCGCCACCACACCACGCTGGACGCCTCCGAGCCGCTGCGCCGCGGCAACCACAGCCATGTGTTGAGCACCCCGCAGGCGATGGCCAAGCGCTTTGAAGATCACCCCCAGGCGGTGGCGGAGACGCTGCACCTCTCCGAGCAGCTCGGCTTTGACCTGTGCAACGACCTCGGTTATCGCTATCCCGGGGCGGAGGACGCTGATGCTCTGCGGCGGCTGGTCGAGCTGTGCCAGGCGCGGCTGCAGGACCGCTACAGCCGCGAGCAGGTGCCGGCGGCGGAGCATCGGCGTCAGGCGCGGGTGCGCCTGGAAGAGGAGTTGCACGTCATCGACCGCCTCGGCCTGGCGGGCTTCTTCCTATTGCACCACGACATGCTGGAGCTGGCGCGCGAGGTGGCCCTGGAGGTACGCGGCCCCGGCAATTCACCGCGCTCGCTGCTGGCCCCCGGTCGCGGGCGAGGCTCCTCGGTGTCCTCGATTGTTTGCTACCTCACCGGCCTCTCGCACATCGACCCGATCGCCAATGGGCTGCTGTTGGGGCGCTTCCTGCACGAGGATCTGCATGGGCTGCCCGACATCGACCTGGACTTTCCGCGCGATATACGCGAGGTCTTGATCCCACGCGTGCATGAGCGCTACGGGCAGGAACGCGCGGCGTTGGTGGCGGCCTTCCCCACCTACCGCACGCGCGGGGCGATACGTGAGCTCGGCAAGGTCCTGGGGCTGCCGCCTGGCGCGATCGAGCGTGTGGCGCGCGCCGCCGAGCACCACTTTGGAGGCTCCGAGCACGACATCGCCACTGCTTTGGGCGGCGACCGGGAGGGATCTGCTGCCGGCGGAGCACCGGCCCACGGCGGTGCGAATGCGGGTGGGGGCGGCGACTCTCCAACCCGCTCCGAGCGCTGGCAGTGGTTGACGCGTCTGGTGGAGGAGGCCTACGGATTGCCTCGCCACCTCTCCCAGCATCCCGGCGGGATGGTGATATCGACACAGCCGCTGATCGACTGCTGCCCGGTGGTGCCAGCGGCGATGGAGGGCAGGCAGATGGTGCAGTGGGACAAGGACTCCTGTGCCGATGCCGGCTTTCTGAAGATCGACCTGCTGGGGCTGGGAATGCTCTCGGCGGTGGAGCGCTGCGTGGAGCTGATCGCGCACACCCGCGCTGAGCGCATCGATCTCTCTCGCATCCCGTTTGATGAGCAGGAGACCTTCGACGCGATCTGCGAGGCGGACACGGTGGGGGTCTTTCAGATCGAGAGCCGCGCGCAGATGCAGTCGCTGCGCCGCACCTTGCCGCGCGATCTGGAGGACCTGACCGTGCAGGTGGCAATCGTGCGCCCCGGGCCGATCCAAGGCGGTGCGATCAACCCCTATATCGAGCGTCGTAAGCGCCTGCGCGAAGATCCCTCCTACGAGATTCCATATCCGCATCCTTCGCTGCGCTCGGTGTTGGAGTGCACCTTGGGCACGGTGATCTTTCAGGACCAGGTCATGGAAGTCGCGCAGGCCTTTGCCGGCTTCGCCCCCGGTGAGGCCGATGGGTTGCGCCGAGCGATGAGCCGCAAGCGCTCCCACGAGGCCCTGCAGAGCCACCGCGAGAGCTTCCTGGCCGGAGCGCAGCGCCACGTGGGCGCCGATCCGCGCACTGCCGAGCAGGTATGGGAGATGGTCTCGGGCTTCGCCGGCTTCGGCTTCCCCAAAGCGCATGGCGCCGCTTTTGGCTTGCTCGCCTACCAGTCGACATGGCTGCGCGTCCACTATGGCCCCGAGTTCCTGTGTGCGCTGCTCAACGAGCAGCCGATGGGCTTCTATGCCCCTGACAGTCTCGTGCACGAGGCCGAAGGGCGGGGCATCCCGGTGTTGGGGCTTGATGTCAACGCCTCCGAGGTTGAGTGCAGCGTGGAGGAGGGGGGTGTCCGGCTGGGCCTGGGCTACATCAAGGGCGTGGGTGCCGCCGATGCGAAAGAACTGGTGGCCGAGCGTAAACGCGGAGGTCCGTTTCGCAGCCTGGGGCAGCTCGCGGCGCGGGTGGGGGCTGGGCGAGGCACGCTGGAACAGCTTGCCTGGTCGGGCGCCTGCGACAGCCTTGTGCGGGTCGGCTCAGCAGCCAAGTGGATGGGAACCTCAGACGCTCGCCGGCGCCTTGCGCTGTGGCAGATAGGTATCCCTACTCGCCCGGCCACGCCAGGGCATAGCGCGGGCGGGGATATTCAGCTTGCGCTGCCGCTTGAGTTGCCCGAGGCGCCCCGTCTGCGCCCGCTCAGCCGCTGGCAGCGGCTGCTTGCGGACTACGCCACGAGTGGGGTGACTGTGGGCGATCATGTGATGGCGGCCCTGCGCCCGCGCCTGCAAACACCAATGCTTGCCACCAGCGCCCAACTCTCGCGCTTGCCGCAGGGGTGCTCGGTGACGGTGGCCGGGCTGGTCATAGCACGACAACGTCCCGGCACTGCCAAAGGAGTCATGTTCCTGCTGTTCGAGGATGAGTGGGGCACGATCAACTTGGTTGTGCCACGCAAGGTGTATGAGAGCCATCGGCCGCTGGCGCGCGCCGAGCCGTTGCTGCTTGCTCGGGGGCGCTTGGAGCGCTCGGAGGAGGGAGTGCTCAACGTGATCGTGCGTGAGCTGGCGGCGTTGGAGAGCTTCCTGACTCCTGAGGAGCCAAGGTCCGAGGCGCGCGTGCATCGTTTGCCCATCGGGCAGCCCGCGGCGGCGGGAGAGGAAGAGGAAGACGCGACCGAGATGGGAGCAAGCATGCGTGCCGTGGCGCCGCCGGTGCAGAGTTTTGCGGCGGGGCGGCGGCGTTAGACACCTGGAGCATTCCCATGCGTCCTTGGTGAGTCTCCTGCTGACGGCTTTCCCGAACACTAAGCGCACGCGAACCTAGGGCACCTCCGCTACCCTGACCAAATCGCACCCCTGGGCGACACCGAGCTGGATATTTTTCCCCTCTGCCTGGGCGGCAACGTATTCGGCTGGACGATCGACGAAGAGCGCTCTTTCGAGGTGCTTGACGCCTATGTGCAAGCCGGCGGTAACTTCATCGACACGGCCGACATGTATGGCCGTCGTGGATCTGGCGGGGCGGGAGAGTCCGAGCGGATCATCGGTCGCTGGATGGCTGCCCGCGGCAACCGCGAGCAGATCGTGATCGCCACCAAGGTGGGTATGTCCACCGAGCTGCATGGGCTCTCCGCGGACACCATCAGACGTGGCGCCGAGGCCTCGCTTGAGCGCCTGGGCGTCGATCACATCGACCTCTACTACGCCCACCAGGACGATCCCGAGACGCCGCAGGACGAGACGCTGCGCACGTTTCAGATGCTGATCGACCAGGGACACGTGCGCTACGTAGGCGCCTCCAACTACAGCGCTCAGCGTCTCAGCGAAGCGCTGAGCTTGGGGGAGCAGGAGGGCCTCGCGCGTTACGTTGTCCTACAGCCCCACTACAACCTGATGGAGCGCGAATACGAGCTCGATCTGGCGGCTGTGTGCGAGCGTTATGGCCTCGCCTGCATCCCCTACTTCGGCCTGGCCCGAGGTTTCCTCACAGGCAAGTACCGCCCCGACGGTGAGCAGGTCGATAGCCCGCGCGCCTCCGGGGTGCGCGAGAACTACTTCAACGCGGGCGGCTTCGCGGTGCTTGAGGCACTCGATGAGATCGCGGCGGCCCATAGCGCCCCGGTGGCGGCCGTCGCTCTCGCCTGGCTGTTGGCCCAGCCGACTGTCGCGGCTCCGATCGCCAGCGCCACCTCCGTGGAGCAGCTCTCGCAGTTGCTGCCCTCAGCTGCTATCGAGCTGTCGGCGGCGGATGTCGAGCGGCTCAGCGCCGCCAGTGCATAGGTCGCTCAGCGAACAATCACGTCGCCGAGCGCCGCATCGATCGCGGCGAGCGTCTGCTCGTCCAGCGTGATGCCGGACGCGGAAGCGTTGGCGTGCACCTGCTCGGGACGGCTGGCGCCGACGATCGCCGAGGCGACGTTGGGCTGGCGCAGCACCCAGGCCAGTGCGAGCTGAGCCATCGATAGGCCTGCTCCCTCGGCCACGGGCTTCAGTCGCTGCACCGCCTCAAGCACGCGATCGTCCATCAGCCGGTCAATGAAGCCGCTCATGCTCTCGCTGGCCGCACGGGTGTCCGCCGGCGGCTGCTCGCCGGGGCTGTACTTCCCCGTGAGCACGCCCTGCCCGAGCGGCGACCAGACGATCTGCGAGATCCCTTCGCGTTCACACAGCGGAATCACCTGCGCCTCGGGTGCGCGCCACAGCATCGAGTACTGCGGCTGGCTCGATACCCAGCGCTCCACCCCGGGCAGCTCAAGCGATGCTTCGACGGGCTCAACAGGCCACTCGCTGAAGCCGATATGGCGCGCCTTGCCTGCCTGCACGACTTCGCTGAGCGCCTGCATCGTCTCCTCCAGCGGAGTTGAGCTGTCGTAGCGGTGGCACTGGTACAGATCGACGTAGTCGGTGCGCAAACGCTCCAGCGAGGCATCGATCTGCTTGTGGATCTGCGCCTTGGACAGGCCCATATCCGTATCGGACATCGGGAAGAACACCTTCGTTGCCAGCACGTAGGAGGAGCGCTCATATCCCGAGAGCACATCGCCCAGCAGCGACTCCGCCGCACCCCGTCCGTACACGTTGGCCGTGTCGATGAAGTTGATCCCAGCCTCGAACGCTGCCTTGACACAGGCCTCGGCCTGCTCGCGCTGCACGCCGCCCGAGTAGGTCAACCACGAGCCGAGGCTGATCTCTGACACCTCGATGCCGCTGCTGCCGAGTTGCCGGAGGTTCATAGACCCATACCCAGGAGGTTCACGTGTTGCAGCCTAGCCGTTATGTTGATTGAGCGACCGACATGACTCTGCCCGCATGACGCTGTCTCCCATCGATCCGGCACTTCGCATCGCCTCCGTGCACCTCGCCGTGAGCGATCTCGCTCGCAGTATCGACTTCTATGAGCGGGTGCTGGGCCTGCCGCGCATCTCAAGTGACGAGGATCAGGCGCTGCTTGGCCCCGACGGCGAGCGTGCTCTGCTGCGGCTCACCCGCATCGCGCATCCAACCTTCGTGCCGCGCGGGAGTACGGGGCTCTTTCACGTCGCCTATCTATACCCCACCCGCCAGGCGCTCGCCGAGGGTGTGCTGCGCGTGGCACACAATCGCTGGCCAATCGATGGCGTCGCCGATCATGGGGTCTCCGAAGCTATCTACCTGAGTGACCCCGACGGCCTTGGCATCGAGATCTATGTCGATCGTCCCCGCGAGCAGTGGTCCCGTCCCGCCTCTGGTCATGGCGTGAACATGGTCACTCTTCCTCTCGACCTTGATGACCTGCTTACGCAGGCTTCGGCCGGCTCCACGCCGGCGATGCCAAGCGGCACCGGCATCGGACACGTCCACCTTAAGGTTGCCGATGTCGCCCGGTCGAGTGCCTTCTATCGCGATGCCCTTGGCCTTGAGGAACAGGCACAGTTGCCCTCCGCAGCCTTCCTCTCAGCCGGCGGCTATCACCATCACATCGGTCTGAACTCCTGGCACAGTCAGGGTGGTGCTGCGCCGCCGGACACCGCCCCCGACCTGCGCCTAATCGAGTTCGAACTCAGTGCTCCCGCCGAGCTCGATGTGCTTGAGCACAGGCTCGGCAACGCGCTGGCGGAGGGATCAGCGGAAGCACCACGGACCTCTGAGCACATGGGGGATAGGTGTCTTTCGCTGCGCGACCCTAACCGGGTTGCGCTGGGATTCAGCTGACGGCCAGAGCGGGAGGGCAGACCTCAGATGAGGGCTAAGGCGTAGATTGCTCTCACAAGTCCTCCTCGTTAGTTCTAATAGCGGCTATCTGGGACCTGTGCTCACCTATGCTGCAAAGGGGGTAGTGCCTACCTCACCCGATGGGTGCAGTCCTCCAGCGGCGCGTACGGCCATGTTCTGGTGCTTTGTGACGTACCAGAAGTGCAGAATGTAGGGGACCAAAAGCAGGGCCCCAGGAAATACGAGCAGGAAGGCGAGGGTCGGGTTGATCTGTTCGTGACGCTCGATGCCGCCGAGGCGCTGAGCGCGTCTGATTCTCTGACCATAGTTGTAGGTCGAGAGAAGCGGCGGCACGATCAGCCAGCCTCCCAGAAGCACCGCCAGCACCGAAAGCGGCGGACTGGATTGCGCAAGGTTCTGATCCTCGCCCGCGATCCCGACATCCTTCAACTCATCGTTGACGAAGTAATACCAGCAGTAGTAGTAGATGCCGAGAGTGAGGATCGTCAACCCGAAGCCGACCCAAAAGCTGCGAATCTTCCCGGCTGCTCCCTTGCCGAACTCAACTTCCTGTGCCACGGTGCCTCTCCCTGTCGCCTTGTCCCGAAGACCCTACACAATCCTGTATTCGAGAGGAACGATCGTTCCGGAGAAAGGGATTAGCGGGACAGGCAAATCCGGATGGAGCTTCTCTTTCCAACTCTCAGCCTGAGCGCACCTCAGCGAGGCTGCACAACCAGTGCCTGAGTGGCAAGCCCGAGCGGCCCGCGCTTGTCGTGCAGGACGCTCTCGGCCCAGGCGATGCCGCCGGGATGTAACAAGGTGCGGGAGTCCAAGGCGATCCACTCACCCTCAGGGCGGCGATTGAGGGTGATGGCGAGGTCGGCGTTGATGAAGAGATAGTCCTCGAAAGGGAGAACGGCGCTGACGCCATTGCCGAAGTCGGCGGTGGCGGCGACGCGAGCGATGGGGGTTAGGGGATCTCCAGGCAACAGTGGGTGGCGCAGGCGCATCCAAACGGCGGCGTGGCCAACGGGCGCATGCGAGGTGGTTGAGTCAAGCTCGGGCAGCTCGCCTGTCAACGGCTGACCGCTGAGGAAGCGCATCTCCATGGCAGTGGCGGCAAAGCTCTTGCGGTCGGAGTCATCGAGGGCGAAATGGACAGGGTGGCCCTCCTGAGGGTCGGCCAGCGGGGGCGGCGTGTGCTCGGCGACCTGAGCCAGGGCGAGGTCCGGCAACTCCTCCGGAGCAGCGAGGATGCGCAGGCCGCGGGCTCGGCAGACGAGCACACCTTCGGCATGCAACTCGGCCTCAAGCTCCTGCACTCTGCGCCCGGGGCGGGTCATGCGCGTGGTCAGCTCCAGGGGAACCATTGGCACAGGGCGCAGGAAAGAGAAGGACAAGCGCGCGAGCGGAAGCTCGGCGCCGGGCTCCATGCGCTCGAAGGCCGCGGTAATCAGCGCGGCGGGAGCGCCGCCGTGCAGCGCTCGCGGGTCCCACGGTCCGCGAGCCTGCTCGGTTGGCATGAAGCGCCCGTTGCCTTCGTCAAGGAAGATGCTCTCGGCGCTTTTGGGGTCGGTGCTCGCGGCCGTCATCGCGCCGGGATGCTAATCGTCATCCCGGCGCGGTGGGCTTCGGTGCGGCCGCCTTGACGACAGTCAGTCCTGCTTGACGGCCGAGACGTCCAGCGCCAGCTTGACCTTGTCGCCGACGAGCAGGTTGCCGCTGCCCAGCGCCTGATTGAACTTCATGCCGTAGTCGCTGCGCGAAAGCTCACCGACGATCTCCAGGCCGACGCGCTCGTTGCCCCAGGGATCGGTGTCTGTGCCCTGCACGACAGCCTCCAGCTGAATCTCCCGGGTCACGCCGTGCAGCGTCAGGTTGCCGAGGATGCGGAAGGTCTCATCGTCGAGCGGCTCGATGGAGGTGGACTGGAAGGACAGCTTGGGAAAGGTCTCGGCGTCGAAGAAGTCCGGTGAGCGCAGGTGCTCATCACGCTGGGGCTCACTGGTATCGACCGAGGCGACCTTCACGGTGCCGTAGGCCTTGGCGGTTGAAAGGTCATCGCCCACCTCAAGCGTGCCCTCGAACTCGGTGAACTCGCCGCGGACTGTGGCGATGCCCATGTGCTTGACGGCGAAGCCGGCCTTGGAGTGCGCCTGATCGGCTTTCCAGGTGCCGGTGGGGATGAGGGTGGTGGTGGCGGTAGCGCTCATTGGTGGCTCCTCGGGTTGCAGTTGGACGGCGTCTGCCGTCACGCTAGATTTAGTTGCACACGCAAGTATAGGGCAAAGTGATTGCGTGCGCAACTATGCTTCTAGCGGGCTTGCTTCCCGTAGGCGGGTCATCCCCGCGATAGTCCTTGATTACGGCGCTTCTCTAAGCGCTTGCTCGTGACTGCCGGCTCATTCCCGTCCCTGCTCCCAGGAGAAACCGCGCACGGCAAAGACCAATCCGAACGCACCCCACAGCCCGATCACGGCGAGCGCCGTGAGGTTGTCGCTCAGACCCTTGCCGGTCACCATCGCCCCTTCGAGACCGTCGATCAGGTGCGTGAGCGGTAGCGCTTCGGCGATATCGCGCAGGAACACGGGCACGTTCTTGACGTCATAGAAGACGCCCGAGATGAAGATCACCGGCAGGAATACGGCGTTGACATAGGCCGCGGTGGACTCGAAGTTCGGGATCACATGCGCAAAGGCCACCCCGAGCGAGGCGAAGCAGACGACGCCGGCGATGACGAACACCACCAGCTCGGCCCAATCGCGCGGCCAGCCCGTGCCGAAGAAGAGCTCGCCGACGACTGTGATGATCATGATCTGCAACGCCGTGTTGGTGACAGCGTTCGCCGCCACCCCGCCGAAGTAGGAGATGGTGGGCAGGGGCGTGCCGTGGATACGCTTGAGCACGCCCCTCTCGCGCAGGAACACGATGTTGTAGGCCAACGCCGTGAAGGTGGTGGACATCACGCTCATCGCGGCGATGCCCGGCACCAGATGGTCGAGCTTGCTCTGTTCGCCGTGAAAGAGCGCGCCGAAGAACGCCAGGAACAGCAGCGGCAGCAGGAAGTTGAAGAAGGCCGCGCTGGGGTTGCGCCAGAACATGCGCCGCTCCAGGCGGTACTGGCGCCAGCTGAGCGCTAACGTGTCAGACATTGAGCGCCTCGGCGAAGTCAGGCATCGCAGACCTCAAACAGATCAGACATCGGCAGTCAATTCCAGGTAGACATCCTCAAGCGAGGGGCGTCCGACGCTTAGCTCCTCCAGGCGCTCTCCGCGCGCGATGGCGCTCTCGGTGAGCTCGTGCAGCAGGCGCGTGGGGTCGTCGGTCTCGTGCTCAACCAGCTGACCCTGTGCGTTGCGATACATGACGCGGTAGTGCGATGCGCCCACGCCTAGCTCGCGGGGCGGCCCGATCGCCAGCACGCGCCCATCCTTGACGATGGCCACTCTGTCGGCCAGCGCCTGTGCCTCATCCAGATAGTGCGTGGTCAGCAGGATCGTCTTGCCCAGATCACGCAGCGAGCGGATCGTTTCCCACGCAGTGCGGCGTGCCTCGGGGTCAAAGCCCGTGGTGGGCTCGTCTAGGAAGATCAGCTCGGGGTCGCCCACCAGTGCCAGCGCGAAGTCCAGGCGCCGCAGCTGACCTCCTGAGAGCTTGCGGCTGCGCACGTCGGCCTTGTCCGTCAAGCCCACGAGTGCAAGGACCTCTCCCACGTCGCGCGGGCGAGGGTAGAAGCTCGCCCAGTGGCGCAGCGCCTCGCGTGGTGTGATGTGGCCGTAGATGCCGCCGGACTGCAACACGATGCCGATGCGCTGGCGTAACTCACGGCTGCGCACGGCGGGGTCGTGCCCCAGCACCGCCACCTCCCCGTCGCTGCGCTGACGGTAGCCCTCAAGGATCTCCACTGTGGTTGTCTTGCCGGCGCCGTTGGGGCCCAGCAGCCCGAACACCTCGCCGCGCTGAACCTCGATGTCGATCCCGCGCACAGCCTCGAACTCGCCGTAGCGCTTGCGCAGGTCGTGCACCTCGATTGCCGGGTCTGCGCTCACGAATGAATCATGTCAGGCACGCTCAACGGGCCTGGCGAGTAAATCGTGTCAGGCACGCTTAGCCGGCTCGGTGGCAGCGGCTCGACTGGGCGCAAATGCGCCAGTCCATAGCGCAGCAGGGTCAATGTGTCCTGATCGCGCGTGCCTTCGCTGGAATCGCCTAGCACCACGCTTATCACCACAGAGTCCCCACGCCGTGCGGCGCCCACCAGGCAGTAGCCGGCGGCCGAGGTATGGCCGGTCTTGACGCCCACCACGAACGGATAGCGGCCTACCAGATCGTTGTGGTTGATCACCACCTGCCCGTCGGTCAGGCGTGCGCTGTGCTCTCCCACGACACCCGCAATCGTCTGGTTGCGCATCAGCACCATCGCCAGCCGCGCCAAATCGCTCACGCTTGAATAGTTGCCGGGGGTATCGAGCCCCACCGGCGTCGAATAGTGCGTGTGGCGCATCCGCAGCCGGCCGGCCGCAGCATTCATCCAGCCCACGAAGCGGCTTGTCGAGCCTGCCAGGTCGACGGCCAGCGTGTGCGCGGCGTCGCCGCCGCTGGGCAGCAGCATCGCCTTGAGCAGGTCTCTCACCGTCAGCCTCTGACCTGGCACCAACCCGGCCACGGTCTCGCCGGGGGAGGCGGTGTAAGGCTGCACCGTCAGCACGTGCCCCGGGCTGGCGTGGGTGATTGCGACGTAGGCGGTCATCATCTTGGTGGTGCTGGCGATCGCCCGCCGTTCATAAGGGCTACGGGCATAGAGGACCTTGTCGCTGTCCGACACCACGCTGTCAGAATCGCCTTGCAGCACGATCGCTGCGCCGGCGCTGATCACCGGCTGGTCCGCTCCGGCTCCGGCCCTTGCTGGCGCCCCAAACAGCGCTGCCACGGCAGCGGTGAGCAGGAGCGCGCGGCGGCCTACCAGTGGACCCCTCGCATGAGTGTGGCCATCGCGATCTGCTCGGCGGAGGCGCGCTCCTCCACGTTTTTCTCGCCCCGCGCGGCGGCGGAGTCGGGGAACACGCGGTAGGCGGTGTGCAGGATGCGATCGACCGCCTTCGGCGCCAGTGCGTAGGCGACCTCGCCGAAGGTGCCCAGGCGGGTATTGATCACCTTGGGCTTGGAGCGCAGCGCCTCGCACACCATGTCCGCCGCCTCCTCGGGGGTGGCGGCGGGGAAGGAGTCATACATCTTGGTGGGCGCGATCATCGGCGTGCGCACCAGCGGCATGTGGATCGTGGTGAAGGTCACTCCATCGCCGATCACCTCGCTCGATGCGACGCGTGTGAAGGCATCAAGCGCGGCCTTGGAGGCCACGTAGGCGGAGAAGCGCGGCGGAGCGGTCTGCACGCCGATGGAGGAGATGTTGACGATGTGTCCCGAACCCCGTGCGCGCATCGGCGGTAACAAGCCCATGATCAACTTCACGGCACCTAAGTAGTTGAGCTGGATGGTGCGTTCGTAGTCGTGAAAGCGGTCGTAGCTGAGCGCCACCGAGCGGCGAATCGAGCGTCCGGCGTTGTTGACCAGCATGTCAACCGCGGCGTGGTCGGCCAGGATCTGCGCGACCAGTTCATCGATCGACTCCAGGTTTGAGAGGTCGGCGCTGTACATGTACGCGCTGCCGCCCTCGGCTTCGATCTCAAGCTTGACCTCCTCAAGCTTCTCGACACCGCGCGCGACCAGCAGCGGAATGCCGCCGGCCTCGGCCACCTTCAGGGCGGTGGCCTTGCCGATGCCTGAAGAAGCCCCGGTGATGAGCACGGTGCGCCCGTTCAGCGCGGCCTGCAGCGAGCGCTCCTTCAGGCGGTCGGGGTCGAGGTGGCGTTCCCACCAGTCCCACAGCCTGCCCGCGTAGCTTGAGAGCGGGGGCACCGCGATGCCGCTGCCCGCCAAAGCCTGCTCGGTGGCCTCGGTGTCAAAGCGCGGTCGCAGGGGTATGTGCTCGATGACCTCCTCGGGGATTCCAAAGTCCCCCAGCAGCGCTCGGCGCGCCTCGCGCACGCCCGGCGCTCCCGTCAGCCGTGTCAGCACTCCCAGCCCGGGAGCGGCCAGGCGCCGGTCGATGCTCACGGCAGAGTGGGGGGCGTGGGCGGCCTTGGCAAACTCGTTCATCGCGTCGCTCACCCGCTGCGAGCGCGGGTTGGTCAGATGGAATGCCTGCCGATCCAACCCCGGCTGATGCGCGATGTAGTCGAGTCCGTCGGCCACGAAGTCCACCGGCACGATGTTGGTGTAGCCCAGGTCGAGACCCACCAGCGGCAGCCACTGCGGCAGCACGCGGCGCATCCGCTGGATCGCCTTGAAGAAGTAGTAAGGCCCGTCGATCTTGTCCATCTCGCCGGTGCGTGAGTCGCCCACGACGACCGCCGGCCGGTAGACGCGCCACGGCATCTTCGCCTGCTCGCGCACGATCCGCTCGGACTCGAACTTCGTCTGGTGATAGGGGGAGGGCAGGTGCTGGCCCTCGTCGAACATGTCCTCGCGGAAGACGCCCTTGAAGTCACCGGCCACGGCGATCGAGGAGACGTGGTGAAGACAGCCGGCGCGCAGTGCCTTGGCGAGTGCCACCGCCTCTGCGGTGCCGCCCACGTTGACGTTGCGGTTGCGCTCCTCGGAGGCCGTCATGTCATACACGGCCGCCAGGTGAAAGAAGTGGTTGATGTCACCGCGCAGCTCGGCGATTCGCTGCTTGTCCACGCCCAGCAGGGGCAATGTCAGGTTGCCGGCAACGGGATGCACGCGCTCACTCACCGCCGCGCCGTGGGCACCTTCCCAGCGTTTGATCAGCCGCTCCAGGCGCGCCTCGGAGCCCTCGCGCACGAGCACATAAATATCGCCCTCCCGTACCAGCAGGCGCTCGACGAGGTTATGCCCGATGAAGCCGGTAGCGCCGGTTACGAAGTAGGCCACCCAGCGAGGATAGCCACAGATTCGGAAACTGGGCTCTAGGCTCCTGGGTCCTAGGCTCCCGCGCCGGCCCCGCCGCGACCCTCGCCACCCGCGAAGCGCGCGGCGCCAACGGCGGCGTCGGCGAACACCTCCGGTCCGGTCTGTGCCTCCAGCGCAAGGCCCTCGGCGAGGGTCATGCCCAGCCCCTCGATCGCTGCGCGGCGATCGGCCAGCATCGTGCGCTGGGGGAAGTTTGCCAATCCCTGTGCCAGCGCCAAGGCACGCTCCAGATGATGGCCCTCGGGGACGATCTCGGTCAGCAGGCCCATCGCCAGCGCCTCCCGTGCGTCGATCATGCGTCCCGTCAGGATCAGGTCGAGCGCACGACCGAGTCCGACAACGCGCGCCATGCGCTGTGTGCCCCCGTCGATCAGCGGCACGCCCCAGCGGCGCTCGGGGAAGCCCAGCGTGGACCCCTCGGTTGCGATCCGCAGGTCACACCACAACGCCAGCTCCAGGCCGCCCGCCAGGCAGTAGCCGGAGATCGCCGCGATCGTCGGCTTGGAGGGGGTCAGTCGCGTGAAGCCCATCGGGCCCTCCGGGGCCATCAGCCGATCGCCGAAGCTATCGACAGCCTTCAGATCCGCGCCCGCGCAGAAGGAAACGCCACCGGCGCCCGTGAGCACCAGCACGCGCGCGTCCGCTTCGGCCTCAAACTGTTCAAAGCCCTCCTGCAGAGCAGCAGCGGTCGGGCCATCGACGGCGTTGCGCCGTGCCTGGCGGTCGATGCTCAGCACTGCCGCCGCGCCTTTGCGCTCGTAGCGGACGGCTTCGGGAGTGCTCATCGGAACTCGTAGGCTCCTGGTCCCGGCTGCCTGGGCCGGCTACCAGCCGCCACGCCAGGTGGCGTTGCCCGCATGGGCCTTCTTCGCCGCCTTGCGGGCTTCCTTGCGCTTGTCCAGACGCCACTGCAACAGGCTCATCATCAGGATGAAGAGGGGAAAGAAGAGGATCAGGATGAAGCCCGCGTTGGTCACGACCTTGTCGTTGGTGGCTCCGTAGAAGCCGCGGCCATCGTTCGTGGCGAAGGCCGCGGGGGCCAGCACGAGCAGGAGCACGAAAACGGTTGTGAGGGCGGCAGGCAGACGGCGCATCGCGGAGAGGAATCCTACCCTGTCAGCGGATGGCAGTGCTAATCGCATCGGACCTGCACAAGGACATCGCCGGCAAACCATTGCTGCGCGGGGTCTCCTTCAAGCTTGAGCGCCGCGAGCGCATGACGATCGCCGGCCGCAATGGCGCGGGCAAGACAACGCTGCTGCGCATGCTCGCGAAGGAGACCGCGATCGATCGCGGCGAGCTGAGCCTCGCCAAGGGCGCGCGCGTGGCCCTGCACGACCAGCGCCCGCCGCGCGAGCGCAGAATGTCGCTGCGCGATTACGTGCTCTCGGGCTGCGCTGAGGAGTTGCGTGTGGAGGCGGAGCTGACGGAGTTAGAGCGGCGTATGGCCGAGGGTGCGCAGGACGAGGCCACGCTTGAGCGCTACGCCCGTGCGCAGGCTCGCCTGGATGCCTACGGCGGCTACCTGTGGCGCGACCGCGCCACCGTTATGACACGCGGTCTGGGCTTCAGCGAGCCGGATCTCGACCGCGGCCTTGACACCTTCTCCGGCGGGCAGCTGACCCGTGCTTCGCTGGCCCGCGCGCTGGCCACGGGCGCCGATGTGCTGCTGCTAGATGAGCCTACGAACCATCTCGACATCGAGTCGCTGGAGTGGCTTGAGCAGACGCTGGTGGGTCTCGACGCAGCGGTGGTACTGGTCGCGCACGACCGCTGGTTCCTGGAGGCAGTGGGCACCGCGGTGCTGGAGCTCGAGGCTGGCCGCTCGCGCTTCTTCGCGGGCACCTGGCACCGCTGGCGTGCCGAGCAGGCCGCACGCGAGATGGCGCTAGGCAAGGCGATCGACAAGCAGCGTGCCGAGATCGAGCGCATGGAGCGCTTCATCGAGCGCTTCCGCTACAAGGCCACGAAGGCGCGCCAGGCGCAGTCGCGGGTCAAGAAGCTGGCCAAAGTTGAGCGCATCGAGCGCGATCCAAAGGACGGTCAGGGGCTTGAATTCGCGTTCAAGGCACCGGAGCGCTCGGGAAGAGTGATCTTCGAGCTCAATGATGGGCTGATCCAGATCGGGGAGCCTGCGATCACGCTGATGGAGCATGTCGAACTGTGGCTCGAACGCGGCGAGCACGTCTCGCTGGTCGGCCCCAACGGTACCGGCAAGACCACCCTGATCGAGACGCTCGCCGGCAGGCGTGAGCTGGCCGCCGGCAAGCTCAGCACCGGCCATAACGTGAAAGTTGGCTACCTCTCCCAGCACGCCGAAGAGTTGGGCGCCGGCGGCCATCAAGGACAGAGCGTGCTGGAAGCCGCGCAGCGCGCCACGGGGCTCACCCCCAACAAGGCGCGCTCGTTGCTCGGCAGCTTTCTCTTTTCCGGCGAGGAGGCCGAGAAGCCATTGGATGGGCTCTCAGGTGGCGAGCGCCGCCGCCTTTCGCTCGCGATCCTCGTGCACTCCGGCGCCAACGTGCTGATCCTCGACGAGCCCACCAACCATCTCGACATCGAGTCCCGCGAGGCGTTGGAGGACGCCCTGGGCGCCTTCGAGGGCGCGATCCTGCTGGTCTCCCACGATCGCGCGCTGCTCGATGCGGTGGGTACCCGTACCGTGGCGATTGAGCAACGCACGCTGCAGAGCTATCTCGGGGGCTGGCCCGAGTACGTGCGAGTGCGCGAGGAGCGCCGCGCGGCTGGGGAAGACTTGCAGGGGCCTGTAAGGATCTCCACCAACGGCAAGGCGCCACAGAGCGGGAAAGAGTCAACGACCCAGCCTCAGAAGCCCAAGCCTGCCAAGTCTGCAGCCGCCTCCAAGAAGTCCATAGGACACCCCAAGGAGTCCACGGAGCCCTCCAAGCAGTCCTTGACGCCTTCTAAGAATCGCTTGCGTGAGCAGCAGAAGGCAGAGCGCGCGGTGGAAGCGGCCGAAGCGGCAATGCGCACCGTGGAGGATGAGCTGGCCGATCCCGCCCAATGGGCCAGCAAGTACGAGTCCGCTAAGTCCGAAGCACGCCACACCGCGGCGAAGCGGGCCGTCGAGCAGGCGTACGAGCACTTGGAGGCCCTTCAGGGATGAGCGCGCGCGGTATCTAGACTGAGGTGCTGTGACCGATCACGTCAAGACGGCCCGCAATGTGGCGATCATTCTGCTGATCGCCGCTGCCGTGCAGTTTCTGCCCGGAGGCAGTCAGGCGGCCAACACGTTCGCGGCTGTGCTCTCCGTGATATTCGCGGCTGGCTTCGCCTACATGGGCGTAAGGCTTTACCGCGAACGTCGCGTGGACATCTATGGCCTGGGAGATCGCCAGCGTGGTCTGCTCTACGGCGCGCTCGCGGTTGGAGTGTTCGCCGCCGCCGCCCAGTCGCGCATGTGGCAGACGGGCTTCGGCGAGTTTGTCTGGTTTGTGCTGGTTGGCATGGTCGTGTACACGCTGGTGGCCGTCTACCGCTACGCGCGCACGTATTGAGCCTCGTCGACCGAAGCAGGGAGACGCTCGCATGAGCGAGCATCCCCTTTTAGGCCAGCGCCGTAACCTGCCTGAGGAGCCGGGCGTGTACCTCTTCCGCGACGTGAAGGGTCGCGTGATCTACGTGGGCAAGGCCAAGTCGATCCGCAAGCGGGTGGCCTCGCACTTCTCCAAGGCACAGGTCCCCTCAAGCCCCGGTCACGCGGAGATGGTGGCCAGCGTGGAGAACATCGAGTGCCTGGTGGTGGCGAGCGAGGCGGAGGCGCTGCTGGCGGAGCAGAGCTTCATCAAGCAGTATCGCCCGCGCTTCAACATCCGCCTGCGCGACGACAAGTCCTACCCCTTCATCGCGATCTCTCTGGATGAGGACTTTCCGCGCGTCTATTTCACGCGCGAGCGCCACCGTCCCGGTCGGGCCTACTTCGGCCCCTACTCAAATGCCAAGCGCGTCAGGGGCACGCTGGATCTGCTGACCAAAGTGTTCATGTTCCGCTCCTGTACGGGCCCGGAGCCGGGCCGGCGCAGCGGCAGTCCCTGTCTGGATTACTACATCAAGCGCTGCGAGGCACCTTGTGTGGACTATGTCTCCAAGGCGGAATACCGCCACAGCATCGACGGGGTGATCGACTTCCTCTCGGGGCGCTTCAAGGCGATCGAGCATGACCTCGAAACACGTATGCGCGCAGCCGCGGCCGCGCAGGAGTTCGAGCAGGCGACGCTTGAGCGCAATCGCCTGCGCGCGGTGCACTCGCTGCTGCAGCGCCAGCGCGTGGCCAACGAGTCGGTGGGCACGCTCGACGCGGTGGCGATCGCGGTGGATGGCAAGGACGCCAACGCACAGGTCTTCCAGGTGCGCGACGGGGTGCTCTCCGACCGCCAGTCCTTCTATCTGGCGAATGAGACCGAGCGCGAGGTGGCGGAGGTGGCGGAGGAGTTCATGCTGCAGTACTACGCGGGGCATATGTCGATACCCGCGCAGATCGTCGTGCAGCGGGATCTCGCAACCGACCATGGCTCGGCAAGCACAGCGCTCGCCGAGGCCCTAACCGCCAGGCGCGGTGGGCGCGTGGAGCTGCGCGTGGCCGAGCGCGGCGACAAGCGCCGCATCCTTGAGCTGGCCGAACGCAACGCGCGTCTGGCGCTCGATCAGGAGCGCCTACGCGACGAGCGCCGCCGCCAGAGCCGCGTGGATGCGCTGGAGGGCCTGCAGCAGGCGCTCAGTCTGGACACGCTGCCGGTAAGGATCGAGTGCTTTGACATCTCCAATCTCGGCGGCACCCACACGGTGGCCGCGATGGTGGTGTTTGAGGGTGGGGCGCCGAAGAAGAGCGACTACCGACGCTTCACGATCCGCACGATTCAAGACCCCGCCCGCCCCGATGACTACGCGGCGATGGCCGAGGTGCTCAGCCGCCGCTTCGCACGCTGGGAGCACCAGGCCGATGTCTCTCCCCACGACCCCCACTACGACGCCAGCTTCGCGGCGCTGCCCAATGTGGTCGTGATCGACGGTGGGCGCGGTCAGCTGACAGCCGGCCTGAAACCGCTACGAGGCTTCAGGCAGCGCGGTGTCACAGTGGTCTCGCTGGCCAAGCGCATCGAGGAGGTGTTCGTGCCCGGTCGCGCCGCGCCGCTGGTGCTCGACCACTCCACCCCCGAGCTCCAGCTCTTGCAGCGAGTGCGCGACGAGGCCCACCGTTTCGCCATCACCCACCACCGCACCCGCCGCGACCGCGCGATGACAGGCTCGCTGCTCGATGACCTCCCGGGCGTTGGCCCCGCGCGCAAGCGCGCTCTGCTGACCCACTTCGGCTCCCCCGAGGGGGTCTTGGCCGCCTCCAGCGAGGAGCTTCAGGCCGTACCGGGACTGCCCGCCAAGCTGGCCAGAGAGCTGCACGCCTCGCTGCACCGAGCTGGCTGAAATCACAAACAGGTGGCACGGATGTCCGCCAAGCGCGCGACAATTACGGCTTGAGCGTGATCAGGCCAAGACCCAAGCGTCCGCTGCTGTCCTCCGCTCGCGGTAAGCCGGCGGGGGAGTCGCGCTTGCAGGACCTGGTGATCATCACGGGTTTCTCGGGGGCGGGCAAGTCGACCGCCATGAACGTCTTCGAGGACGCGGGCTACTTCTGTGTGGACAACCTGCCCCCGGAGATGATCCGCTCGCTGGTGGAGCTGTTCATGCACGAGGGCTCCAAGGTGGAACGCGCGGCGGTGGTGTCAGATGTGCGCGGCGGGGTCTACTTCGAGGCCTTGCAGGCGGTGGTGGAGGAACTGGACGCGCTCGGGCTCACGCACCACACGCTGTTCCTGGAGGCGGCCGAACAGACGCTCGTCAACCGCTACAAGGAGACCCGCCGCCGTCATCCGCTGGCGCCCGATGGCAGTGTGGGGGAGGGGGTGACAGCGGAGCGCTCGCTGCTTGAGCCGCTGCGCAGCCGCGCCGATCTGGTGATCGACACCACCACGATGTCCGCCGCCACGCTGCGGGGCAAGATCGCAGATGAGCTGCTGCCCCGCCAGCACGCCACGCGCCTGGCGGTGACCTTCATGAGCTTCGGCTTCAAGCACGGCCCGCCGCGGGAGGAGGACCTGGCCTTCGATGTGCGCTTCCTGCCCAACCCGCACTACGAGCCCGAGCTGCGCGATCTCACGGGGCGCGATCAGGCGGTGATCGACTACGTCGCCCGCGACGGGCGGCTGGGGGAGTTGTACGAGCGGCTGCACCCGCTGCTTGACTTTCTGCTGCCGCAGTACGTCGCGGAGGGCAAGTCACACCTCGTCATCGCGATCGGTTGTACGGGCGGGCGCCACCGCTCGGTGGCGATCGCCGAGCACCTTGCCGAGCGCTATCGAACCAACGAGGATCTGGTCGTGGCGCTGGCCCACCGGGATATCGACAAGCGCTCGCGCGACGCCTGAGCGCCGCTCGGGAGCTGCTCTGAAAAGGCCCATCCGAGGCCCATTGATAGCCTTCCAGGCGCCGCCGGGCTTGGGGAAAGTGTCCTCTCGTCCGGCATCGTTCATTTTCGCCCCAGCCCCAGGAGGCTCTTTGCATGGCGGTACGCGTGGGAATCAACGGCTTCGGTCGTATCGGCCGGAATGTCTTTCGGGCCGCAGCGGCGCAGCAGGCCGATGTCGAGTGGGTCGCCGTCAACGACCTGACCGATGCCAAGACGCTGGCCCATCTGCTCAAGTACGACTCGATCCTGGGCCCTTACCCAGGGACGGTTGAGGAGACCGCTGGCGGATTGATAGTCGATGGCCGCGAATTGAAGGTGCTGGCCGAGCGCGATCCAGGTGCGCTGCCGTGGGGGGATCTGGGGGTGGATGTGGTGATCGAGTCCACGGGCCTCTTCACCGCCCGCGAGCAGGCCGCAAAGCACCTGGCCCAAGGCGCCAAGAAGGTCATCATCTCAGCGCCCGCGAGCGATCCCGACGTGACGGTGGTGCTCGGCGTCAACTTCGAGGACGCCTATGACGCTGCCAAGCACGATGTGATCTCAAACGCCTCCTGCACGACCAACTGTCTCGCCCCCGTGGCCAAGGTGATCACCGACACGATCGGCATCAAGCACGGCCTGATGACGACGATCCACGCCTACACGGCCGATCAGCGCTTGCAGGACCTGCCGCACAAGGACCTGCGTCGCGCGCGTGCGGCCGCCATCAACCTGATCCCCGCCTCGACCGGCGCGGCCAAGGCGATCGGTGCGGTGATCCCGGAGCTGAACGGCAAGCTGCACGGCTTCGCGGTGCGCGCACCGGTGCCCACCGGCTCGGTTGTGGACCTCACGGTGGAGTGCAAGCGCGAGACCAGCGTCGAGGAGGTCAACGGCGCGCTCAAAGCGGCCAGCGAGAGCGGCCCGCTGCAGGGCATCATGGCCTACACCGAAGACCCGATCGTCTCCAGTGACATCGTCAAATCGCCCTTCTCCTCGATCGTCGACAGCCAGCTCACTGCCGTCATGGATGGCACGATGCTCAAGGTGGTGTCCTGGTATGACAATGAGTGGGGCTACTCCAACAGGCTCGTCGACCTGGTGCAGAAGGTTCTCTAGGCGATGAGGAGCCTCGATCAGCTCGACGTCAGCGGCCGTAAGGTGCTGGTGCGGGTGGATTTCAACGTGCCGCTGAAGCAAGGCGTCGAAGGCTCCGAGATCGCTGACGACACGCGCATCCGCGCCGCGCTGCCCACGATCGAAGAGCTGCGCGGCAAGGGCGCGAGGCTGGTGCTGGTCTCGCACTTGGGCCGCCCGGAAGGGCGCCCCGCGCCGGAGCTGTCCATGGCCCCGGTGGTGGCGCGTCTGCGCGAACTGCTGCCCGACGCCGACATCACGCTCGCCCCGCGGGTGGTGGGCGAGGAGGTGAGAGCGCACGCCGAAGCGCTCGGCGAGGGCGAGCTGCTGGTGCTGGAGAACGTGCGCTTTGAGCCGGGCGAGACCGACAACGACCCCGACCTCGCCCGCGCGCTAGCGGAGCTGGCCGATATTTACGTCAACGATGCCTTTGGCGCGGCACATCGCGCACACGCGAGCACCGAGGGCGTGGCCCACCTGCTGCCCAACGCCGCGGGACGCCTGCTGGAACGCGAGGTCGCGACGCTCACCGAGATCCTTGAGCGCCCGCGTCGCCCCCTGGTGGCGGTGGTGGGTGGGGCCAAGGTGGCCGACAAGATCGCCGTCATCGACCGCTTCCTGGAGGTGGCCGACACGGTGATCATCGGCGGCGCCATGTGCTTCCCCTTCCTCTGCGCTCAAGGCCATGCGGTAGGCGACTCGCTGTGCGATGACGAAGACGTGGAGCACGCCCGCCGCGTGCTCGCGCAGGCCGCCGGCGCGGGCCAAGCCGATCTCGAACTGCCCAGCGATCTGATCATCGCCGAGCGCTTCTCGGCTGAGTCACCGGCGCGCGAGCTCGACGGCGTGGATGTGCCGGAGGGCTGGATGGGCCTTGATATCGGCCCCGCCACGGCAAGCCGCTACGCCACCGTGATCGAGCAGGCGGGCACGGTCTTCTGGAACGGTCCGATGGGAGCCTTCGAGATGACTCCCTTCGCCGCGGGCACCCGCGCCGTGGCGGAGGCGATGGCGAGAGCCAAGGGCCTGACCGTCGTCGGTGGCGGGGACTCGGCGGCGGCGCTGGCGCAGTTCGGCATGGAGGACCAGGTCGATCACCTCTCAACCGGCGGGGGAGCCACCTTGGAGCTGGTCGAGGGCAAGCCCCTCCCGGGTGTGCAGGCACTGAATGGCGCAGGGGTGCTGTGATGGCCGCGGCGAAAGCGAAAACCACTCCCGCGCGTACGCCGCTGGTAGCTGGCAACTGGAAGATGTACAAGACCGAAAGCGACGCCGAGGAGTACATCCAGGCGCTGCTGCCTCGCGTAGCGGCGGTGAGCGGGGTGGACGTGGCCATCTGCGTGCCTTTCACCGACCTGCGCGCGATGGTCGACTCCGCACGCGGCTCGCGCGTGGAGGTGTACGCGCAGAACATGCACCACGAGCCCGAGGGCGCCTTCACGGGCGAGGTATCGGCGCCGATGCTGAGCGAGCTGGACGTGCGCGGCGTCGTGCTGGGCCACTCCGAGCGCAGGCAGCTGTTCGGCGAGAGCGACAAGGCGCTGGCGCTGAAGGTCCCCGTCGCGCTCGACGCAGGTCTGCAGCCGATCCTGTGCGTAGGCGAGACCGAGCAGGAGCGTGACGGCGAAGACACCGAACGCAAGCTGCGCCAGCAGATCAAGGATGACCTCGGCAACGTCCCCGACGAGCGCCTGGCGGATGTCGTGATCGCCTATGAGCCGATCTGGGCGATCGGCACAGGCCGCGTGGCCACGCCAGAACAGGCCCAGGAGGCGATCGCCTTCATCCGGGCGCTCGTGGGCGATCGCAGCGCCGAGGCGGCGCAGCGCGTGCGCATCCTCTACGGCGGCTCGGTCAAACCCGAGAACGCGGCCGAGCTGCTGGCATTGCCGGATGTTGACGGGGCGCTCGTGGGTGGGGCCTCACTGCAGGCGGACGCCTTCGCGCAGATCGTCTCTGCCGCCACGCCATGAGCGAGCGGCTGCCGGCGGGGCCGACGGGATTGCCTGTCAGCGCGGGCGAGCCGTTGCCGGCGGGGCCGACGGAGCTGCCCGTCGGCGCGGTCTGCCTGGTGATCCTCGATGGCTGGGGCCTGGCGCCGGCCGGCCCCGGAAACGCGGTCTCGCTCGCGGACACCCCCGTGTTCGATGAGCTGTGGGCCACCTACCCCCACACACAGCTGACGGCCTGCGGGCGCGCGGTGGGCCTGCCCGATGGCCAGATGGGCAACTCCGAGGTGGGTCACCTCAACCTCGGCGCGGGTGCGGTGGTGCGCCAGGATCTGACGCGCATCGACGACGCCATCGCCGATGGCTCCTTCGCGGGCAACGAAGTGCTGCGCGAGGCGATGAGCAATGCCCCGCGCGTGCACCTGGTCGGCCTGGTGTCCGACGGCGGCGTGCACGCGGGCCTCAGCCACCTGCAGGCGCTCATCCAGATGGCCGGGCAGCTGGGCGTGGAGGACCTGGTGCTGCACGCCTTCAGCGACGGCCGTGACACGCTGCCCAAGGCCGGCGCGGGCTATTTGGAGACAGTTGAAAGCTGGATGCAGGCGGCCGGCACGGGCCGGGTAGGCGATGTCATCGGCCGCTACTACGCGATGGATCGTGACCACCGCTGGGAGCGCATCCAGCAGGCGTATGACCTGCTGATGCACGGTAAGGCCGAGCACCACGCAAATACCGCCAGCGAGGCCATCCGCGCCGCCTACGAGCGAGGCGAGACGGATGAGTTCATCCTCGCCACGACGGTCGGCACCGATGCCACGATCCGCCCCGGGGACTCAGTGGTGGCCTTCAACTTCCGCCCCGATCGCATGCGCCAGCTCACGCTGGCACTCACACAGCCAAGCTTTGGTGAGATCGATCGCCGAGGAGCGCAGGCAGTCGAGCGCTACAGCTGCATGACCGAGTACGAGGAGGACTGGACGCATCCGGTGGCCTTTCCCCCCGAACGCCCGCAGGTGACGCTCTCGGGCGTCCTCGCGGGCCACTCGATCCAGCAGCTGCACGTGGCCGAGACCGAGAAGTACCCGCACGTGACCTACTTCTTCAACGGCGGCGAGGAGACCCCTTACGCGGGTGAGCGCCGCGAGCTGGTGCCCTCGCCGCGCGATGTGCCCACCTACGACCATAAGCCCCAGATGAGCGCTCACGAGGCCGCCGGGGCGTTCGTGGCAGCCTGGCATGAGGACCAATCGCGCTTCGGCATCATCAACTTCGCCAACGCCGACATGGTCGGCCACACCGGCGTCATCCCCGCGGCGGTGGCGGCGGTGGAGACGGTCGACGCCTGCCTCGCCCAGGTCCTGAGGGCCGTCCACGAGAGCGGCGGAGCCTGCGTGATCACGGCCGATCATGGCAACGCCGATCACATGCTGGAGCCCGACGGCAGCCCCAATACGGCCCACTCGCTGAACCCCGTCCCTTTGATCGTCACGGTGCCCGAGGTGGAGCTGCGCCAGAGCGGTGGCATCCTCGCGGACGTGGCCCCGACGGTGCTTGATCTGCTCGGTTTAGCGCGGCCAGCGCAGATGACCGGCTCTTCTTTGATAAACAACGCTAAATGACCTTTTTAAGGGGGATGGGTTGCGCATGAATGAGCAAGCTGCTGAGCCGGGGAAAAGCGCTGGTAGATCGAGAGCTCTGCTTGGCTTCTTTTTTATCGGCTCAGGCGTCAACCACTTCGTGATCCCCAAGGCCTACCGGCAGATCGTGCCGCCGGGCATCGGCGATCCCGCGACGCTCGTCACCGTCAGCGGCGTGGCCGAGGTGCTGGGCGGCGTGGGGGTCTTCCTGCCCGCCACCCGGCGACTCTCGGGTCTGGGACTGATAGCGCTGTTGGCGGCGATCTTCCCCGCCAACCTGCACATGGCGCGCAACCCCGAGAAGTTCCACAAGATCCCCCGCTGGGCGCTGTATGCACGGCTGCCTTTGCAGCCTCTGGCGATGGTCTGGGCATGGAGGGCAACCCGGCGCTAGCCCTTGGCGCTGCTATGTTCGCCAAGGAGGAAGCAAAGTATGTCCAGCGCGACAGCCGTCAAGATCAAACAGGATGTGGAGCCCACTCTCCCATCCGCCCTCACGGAGGGGGAGCTGCGCGCACTGCGCGGCCTCATGCGAGCGCACGCCTCGCTGGCCAAGCGCCTGGACGCGGAGCTTGAAAGCTCGCACGGCATGCCGCTGAGCTCTTACGAGGTCCTGCACCACCTGGAGGACGCTAAGGATGGGCGCATGCGCATGTGCGACCTGGCCGAGCACGCGCAGCTTTCGCGCAGCGGGCTCACGCGTCTGGTGGATCGCCTGGAACGCGATGGGCTGCTGGTGCGCTGCACCTGCGAACACGACGCCCGCGGGGCCTATGCCTGCCTCACCGAGGCGGGCCTGGAAAAGCTCAAGGCGGCACGCGGCACTCACCTGGCGGTCGTACGCGAGCAGTTCCTCTCGCGCTTCTCCGACCCCGAGCTCGGGGCGCTGGCGGAGATGTGGGATCGCATCGCGCCTTGCTGCGGCGCCGCAGCGCCTGCTGGCCAGTGATCCCCCCGCACCACGCGGTCCACACAGGACCCCTCTAGGGGTCCTCTTCTTTTTTTAAATCCTCAACCCGACTCGATCTCCTCGCGCACCTCCGTACGGCGGACTCGGCGCCGGTGCGCGGTGAATACGCCGATGATCACCACCAGCACCCCTACGAGCCCGAAGATGCCGAAGGTCTGGATCGCGTTGCCCGCGGCGTGTCCCAGGAAGTAGCCGATCAGCCCGATCGTCGTGGCCCAGATGATGCCGCCGCAGGCATTCCAGAAGAAGAACGAACGCCAGACCATGCGCGTCGCCCCCGCAAGCCACGAAGCCCACACGCGCAGGCCGAGCACGAAGCGCCCGAAGAAGACCGCCTTGGGGCCGTGCCTGTCGAAGAAGATCTCGCCGCTGCTGAGCGTCTGTTTGCGCTTGGCGTGAAACGGGCCGGGTCGTTCCAGCAGCCAGCGCCCGCCCTTGTGCCCGATCAGGTAGCCGATGTTGTCCCCCACGATCGCCGCCAGCGCCGCCAGTGGGATCACCAGCTCGATCTGCAGCCGTCCCTGGCTGGCCAGTACCGCCGCGGTTATCAGCGCCGTCTCACCAGGCACCGGCAGCCCGCTTGACTCGGCCATGATCAGCAGGAACATCAGCGGATAGCCAACGTGCTGGGCCATTTCGGTGAGGGAGGCCAGGGTGGTCATGGTTGTCGAGGCGGGCTCAGAGGGCGTTTGGCAGGCGGCCATCTAGGATGCCGCGGTGGCCACTGCCGCTTTCACCATCCAAGCACGCCAACCCGGCTCGCTCGCGCGTGCGGGGCTCTTGCACACGGCTCACGGCGATGTTCGCACACCCGCCTTCGTGCCTCTCGCCACGAAGGCCACCGTCAAAGGGCTGCTCCCGGAGGAGGTCGCGGCGCTGGGCTTTGAGATGGTGCTGGGCAACACCTTCCACCTGCACCTGCGCCCCGGCGAGGAGCTGATCGAGCGTCTTGGCGGGCTGCATGGGTTCATGGGCTGGCCCGGTCCGATCATCACTGACAGCGGCGGTTTTCAGGTGTTCTCCATGGGGCACGGCACCGTCGCCGATGAGATCAAGGGTCGGTCTCCCCACGGCTCCGCTGGACGTGTGGGGTCGATCCTCTCGATCGACGAGGCCGGCGTGCGCTTTCGCTCCTACGTGGACGGGCGCGAGCGCTTCCTCTCGCCTGAGCGCTCGATGGCGATCCAGGCCGCGCTTGGCGCGGATATCGCGCTGGTGTTCGATGAGTGCACCCCTTTTCACGTCGAGCGCGGCTACACCGAGAACTCCACGCTGCGCACGCATCGCTGGCTTGAGCGCTGCCTGGACTGGCACGCCGAGCACGGTCCCGCGGGGCAGCTCGTCTATGGCATCGTGCAGGGAGGCGTCTTCGAGGACATGCGCCGCGACTCCGCCAGGGTGGTCGCCGCCAGCGCCTGCGAGGGCATCGCCATCGGCGGCTCGCTGGGGGACCATAAGGAGCAGATGTATGAGGTCGTGGGGTGGGCCATGGAGGAGCTCGGCGGCGAGCATGAGGAGCGGCCTCGGCACCTGCTGGGCATCGGTGACATCGACGATCTCATCCGGGGCGTGGAACTGGGGGTGGACACGTTCGATTGCGCCATCCCCACACGCCTTGGGCGTCACGGCTGCGCGCTGGTTCCCGACCCCGCGCGGCGCTGGCGCCTTGATCTGCTCAAAGGGCGCTCCCGCGAAGACCCAGCGCCGCTGCAGGACGGCTGCCCGTGTCCGGCCTGCTCCGGGGGGCTCTCGCGGGCCTATCTGTCATACCTCGTGCGCGCCAAGGAGCTCACCGGGATGCGGCTGCTGACGCTGCACAACCTCACCTTCATGGCGGGGCTCATGCGCGAGTTGCGCGAGGCCATCCTGGCGGGGACGCTGGCCGAGGTGGCTGGTGCCTGGCGCGGTGGAGAAAAACATCCCCATGCCTGAGTAGGTTGGAGCATGGCTATCCGGTGTGGTGTAAGGGCAATATGGGCAGCTGTCACCTGCCAGATGCCGGTTCGAGTCCGGCCGCCGGAGCCATAGTTGGAAGGCGACGGTCTTGACTGCTAGTCTGACGGAACAGGTGACAGCTGCCCGTCCGCAAGGACAGCAGTTTGGCTGAGGGGCCCGCTAAAAGCGGGCCTTTCGCCTTTTTACTTGGTGTTTTCCGCCACCAGTTCCTTCAACGCGGTCGCTGACTGGCTGACGTCCTTGTAGATGACGTTGTGGACCTTGATGGTGGTGCTGGCGGGGCTGGTGAGGAAGATCACTCCAGCGACCACGACGACGAGCAGCAGCACCGCGAAAAGCGTCGCCCAGACGCGCCCCGCATTTGACGCTCGCGCGGCAGGCACGGCGACTGGCGGCTGCTGGCGTGGGGGCCCAGGACGGGGCTGGCGTGGCGAGACGGCGCCCGAGGAGGGGTTGGCGGCGAGCAGGCTGGTGGCCTTGGTGGCAGGCGCCGTGCGCGTAGGGCTGGCTTGCTCGCTGGGGGCGATGCCGCGCATAGCGTCGGAGATGGCATCGCCCATGTCCCTCGCGGTGGCGTAACGGTCGCGGGGGTCGAGCGCCAGTGCGATGGCCACGGCGTCGGCCAACTCCGGACTGACGTCGGCTACGAGCGTATCCAGCGTGGGCGGCTCCTCCTTCTGCTGCTTGAGCGCCAGCTCGGTCAGCGAGGTGGCCTCATAGGGCAGGCGGCCGGCGATCAGCTGGTAGGTGACGACGCCCAGCGCGTAGAGGTCGGCGCGCGGGCCGGCCTCCTCGCCGCGGGCCTGCTCGGGGGCGAGGTAGGCGGCGGTGCCGAGCACCGAGCCGACCTGCGTGATGGAGGACTGCTCGGTTGCCTTGGCGATGCCGAAGTCCGCCAGCTTCACCTCGCCCTCGCGCGAGCGCAGCAGGTTGCCGGGCTTGACATCCCGGTGCACCACGCCGTGGCGGTGCGCGTAGTGCAGCCCCTCGCAGGCCTGTTCGATAATTGCCACCGCCTCATCCACATCCACCCAGCCGTCATCGCGCAGGATCTCAGCGCAGGACTGGCCCTCGATGTACTCCATCACGATGAAGTGCTGGTGTGAGCCCTCATCGAGGCCGCTGTCGAAGACCTGCACGATGTTGGGGTGCACCAGGCGCGCCGCGGCCTGTGCCTCGCGCTGGAAGCGCGATACGAAGGTGGGGTCCTCCGCCAGATGCTCGGCCAGCAGCTTCACGGCGACCTGGCGTTCCAGGCGCTCATCCAGGGCGCGGTGCACGGTGGACATGCCGCCGAACCCCAGCCTGCCTTCCAGGCGATAGCGCCCGGCGATCTCGGTGGCGCTCACTGGCCGACTCGCTGGCCGTTGCCTTCGCCGTTGCCCTGGCCGTTGCCCGCACCGGCTCCGCCCGCGCCGCTGCCTTCACCGTTGCCCTGGCCGCTGCCGCTGCCATTGCCCGTGCCCGGCGTGCCGCCGGCTTCGCCGGGGGCCGGGGTGCCGCCACCGGGAGCCGGTGGTGCGGTGGCGGTGGGGACCGTGCTGCTGGTGGGAGTGCTCGTGCTGGTACTCGTGCTGGTACTGGTGCTCGTCGAGGACGTGGTGCTTTCGCTGGCGCTGGTGCTGGTCGTGGTGGGGATGGTCGCGGTGGTGGCGCCTGGGTGTGGCTGCGTACACAAGGCGCGCGCGCGTGCGGACAGATTGGCGATGCCCAGGCGCAGGCGCTCGCGCAGGCCGTTGTCCACGCTGGCGGGCAGCGTCTGAAAGTCCGCTTCGGCCTTCGCGATGGCTTCCTGGGTGGCCGTGCAGTTGCCTTGGCCCTGTTCCGCGGCCTGCGCCACGGCTTCGAAGTCTCTTTGCAGAGGGCCGGCGCTGGCGGCTGGAATGAGTCCCTTGCCACTGCTTCCACAGGCCACCAATACCGCGCAGGCTACGCCGAGCAGGCCGGCCGACAGCAGGCGGACGGGATGGCGTAAAAGACGCCTGGGTTGGCGGTCGAGGGGGCGCATCGTCACTGACCGTACTCCAGGCGCTCCGCCAGCGAGGCCGGCAGGCGCGCCGCGCGGATCGCGCCAGCGGCGCCGGCGATGTCATAGGGGGTGCGCCGATAGGAGGCGCTCCAGCCATCCAGGTCCAGCAGCAGCCAGCCCGCGCGGGGATCGCCGTCGCGCGGCTGACCCACGCTGCCCGGGTTCAGAAGCCACTCGCCGCTTGAGAGGTCCAGCCACTCTCCCTCCTTGCGCGAGCCACCTTTGGCAGCCTCGCCCTCGTGGCGCTCGAACGAGCAGGCCACGTGCGAGTGACCGATCAGGCACACCCGCTCAGACTGGGCGTCCAGGCACAGCTCGGCCAGCAGCACCGAGAGCACGTACTCCCACACGGGATCTCGGGGACTGGCGTGGTAGAGGCCGACGGCCCCCTCCTTGCCCGTTGCCTGCAGACTCGCCAGGAAGGCCAGGTTCTCGGGGCTGATGACGTCCTGCGTCCACTGCGCGGCGAGACTGGCGCCACGCGAGAAATCCTTCATCGGCACCTCGCCGAGCACCGCCAGGTCGTGGTTGCCGGCCAGGCACACCGCGGCGTGCCTGCGCGCAAGCTCCACGCAGGCGTCGGGATCGGCGCCGTAGCCGACGAGATCGCCGAGGCACCACAGCTCGGCGGCGTCGCTGTCGGCGACGTCCTGGAGCACGGCCTCGAAGGCCTGCCTGTTGGCGTGGATGTCGGAGATCACCGCGACCTTCATCATTGCTGGGTATGAACACCGCTCATCGAGGACAGCACCGCCGTCCGTTCGTGAGACAGGGCCGTATGCCCGGCGCTCACTGGCCGCTGGCGCTGGCCGGGGCGCTCATCGCAGCCCGCGCCGCCGTGCTCATATTGCGCCCCGGCGAGGGCCTGATCGAGCCGGACCCGGTCGATGTGCAGGAGTATTTCTCGCACGACGATATCGCGCGGGCAAGACGCTTTGGGCGCCCGCAACTCGCGCTGCACGCGCTCAGCGGCCTGCTGCAGACAGGAATGCTCGTTGCGTTCGTAGCGCATCCGCCGCGGCGGTTCGTATCCGCGCGACTCCCGCGCGGGCCGCGGACGCCTACCCCGACACGGCCGCTGCTCTCCAGTGCGCTCGCCGGCGCTGGGCTCTCGGCGGCGATCGGCTTGGCGCCGCTGCCTTTGAGCGCGCTGGCACGCCGCCGGGCGCTGGCGGTGGGCCTGGCAACGCAGTCCTGGCGAGGCTGGGCGATGGATGTGGCCAAGGGGAGCGCGATCGAGATGGGGATGGCCGCGGTTGCCGCGCCCGCGGGGGTGGCGCTGATGCGCCGGCTGCCTCGCTGGTGGTGGCTGCCGGGCGCCGGCGTGGTGGTCGCGGGGGCGACGGGCATGACTCTGCTGGCACCGGTCCTCGTGGAACCTTTGTTCAACCGTTACACGCCGCTGCCCGAGGGGCAGCTGCGCGAGGACGTGCTGGAGCTGGCGCGACTGGCAGGGGTGGAGGTGGGAGAGGTGTACGAAGTCGATGCCTCGCGGCGCACCACTGCTGCCAACGCCTACGTCACAGGCCTGGGCCCCACAAAGCGGGTGGTGCTGTTTGACACGCTGCTTGAGCGCTTCGGCCGCGATGAGACGCGGCTGGTGGTGGCCCACGAGCTGGCCCATGTGCGCCACCGCGACGTGCCGCGCGGGCTCGCGCAGCTCGCGCTGGTGGCCCCCGCGGGAATGTATGCGGCGGCAGTGCTAACGCGGCGCCTGGTGGGGCCGGCGCCGGCCGATGCCTCCACGCTGCCCGCTCTGGCGCTGTCACTGGGAATCGTAAGTGCGGCCATCGGCAGCGTCTCAAGCGCCCTTTCGCGGCGCATGGAGTCCCGCGCCGACGCCTACTCGCTGCGTCTCGCCGACGCGCCGGAGTCGTTCGTGGCCTTCGAGCAGCGGATCGTGAGGCAGAACCTGATCGACCCCGATCCGCCCCGCTGGCTGACGCGACTGCTCGCTAGCCACCCGCCGACGGTGGAGCGCATCGGGATCGCGCGGGCCTATGCGCGGCTTACAGCCACGCCCTAGTCCTGCTGCTGCTCGCCGCCCCCGGCTTCCGCGCCGCCGTACTCGGGTAGGTTCTTGATGCCCTCGCGGGTGCGCCACTTGGAGTAGTTGTCCTCCATGGCGTCAATCAGCTCGCGCATGAAGCGGGGCGAGAGATTGACGCGTGACACCACCACGCCCGGCACCTCCTCGGACTCGACCTCATGGTCGACTCGCGCGAAAGTGACGGTGAACTCGTAGTCGGAGTGGCTTACGTTGGCGAAGTTTGCGTATACGCCCCCCATGATCTCGGGGGAGAGATGGATGTTTATGTGGCGCTCGGCGCCTTGGTCGTCGTCGTTCACGGGGCTAGTATCGCGCACTGTGCAAGTGGCCGTCCTCGGCGAGGTGCGAATGCGGGCTCCCTATGCCGACGACGTGGCCCATTACAGCAAGCTGCTCTCCCGCCATGTGCGCCTGGAGTTGGTGCACGCGCGCGACGCGCAGACAGTCGCGCGGCGGGTGCCGCAAGGCGCATTCGTGTCGCTGCTGGCGGCCGAGGGTAGGGCCTATGACAGTGTCGCCTTCAGTGTCTTCCTGGAGGAGCGCCGCCGCTCGGGCACCGAGCTGGCCTTCGTCATCGGCGGCCCCTTCGGGGCGCCGCCGCTTGAGCGCGTCGATCACCGCCTTTCGCTGGGGCCGATGACGCTGCCCCACCAGCTCGCCTGGGTGGTGTTGCTCGAGCAGCTCTATCGTGCGCATAAGATCCTCGCCGGTGAGCCCTATCACTACTGAACAACTGCGCGCTGAGGTACTCGGCGCGGCCGTGGCACTGGCGGGCGAGGGTATGTCCCTGCGCCAGGAGATCGCCCTGGAGCGTCCGCCGCGAGCCGAGCTGGGGGACTACTCGACCAATGCGGCGCTGCTGCTGGCGCCGAGTCTGGGGGCACCGCCGCGCGAGGTTGCCCAGCGGTTGGGAGCGGAGCTAAAGGCGCGCCTTGGGGATGGTCTGGATCGCTTCGAGGTGGCGGGACCGGGCTTTCTGAACCTCTTCCTGCACCCACGCTGGTTCGCGGCGGCGCTCAGCGAGGTGCTTAAAGCCGGCGAGCGTTTTGGCGCGGGCGGGGCGAGCGCACCCGAGCGAGTTCTGGTGGAGTTCGTCTCGGCCAACCCCACCGGGCCGATGCACGTGGGGCACGCACGCAATGCCGCCTATGGCGACGCTCTGGCGCGGGTGCTGAGCCTGCACGGCCACGAGGTGGTGCGCGAGTTCTACGTCAACGACGCCGGCTCGCAGGTGCGCAAGCTAGGCGAGTCAATCCAGGCGCTGGCTCGTGGCGAAGAGGTCGCTGAGGACGGCTACAAGGGTGAATACGTCAAGCAGCTGTCCGCCGGCCTTGCCGATGCTGCCAACACCGAGCCAGCCGAGCTGGGCCATATGGCGGTCGAAGCAATGGTGTCGAACATGCAGGCCTCGCTGGGGGCCTTTGGCGTGGTGACCTTCGATCACTGGGTCTACGAGAGCACTTTGCACAGCGGTCAACCCAGTCCGGTGGAGCACACCCTGGCGATCCTTGAAGCACAGGGGCAGACCTACCGCAGCGAGGGAGCGCTGTGGCTGCGCACCACCGCCCATGGCGACGACAAGGACCGCGTGTTGGTGCGTTCAAGCGGCGAGCACACCTACTTCGCCTCGGATATCGCCTACCACCAGGACAAGCGCGAGCGCGGCTTCCAGCGCCAGATCGACGTGTGGGGCGCCGATCATCACGGTTACGTGGCACGTATGAAGGCGGCTTATGACGCTCTTGGAGGAGACCCGGAGCACCTGGAGATGCTGATCATGCAGCTCGTCCATCTCGTGCGCCGCGGAGAGCGCGCGCAGATGTCAAAGCGGGCCGGCGAATTCGTCACGCTCGATGATCTGGTGGCGGAGATCGGGGTGGACGCCGCGCGCTGGTTCCTGCTCTCGCGCTCCCACGACACCACGATCGATCTCGATCTCGACCTGGCGGTCGAACAGTCGAGCGACAATCCTGTCTACTACGTGCAGTATGCCCACGCGAGGATCGCCTCGATGCTGGTCAAGGCCGGCCCCGAGCGCGTCGCCGCTGCGCTGGTCGAACAGGGCAACTACGACGGTGGGAGAGCAGAGCCCGAGCATGCTTCCGAGCGCGGACTGATCAAGCGTCTGCTGGCCTTCCCCGCCGAAGTGCAGGAGGCCGCGCGCCGTCGCGCACCCCACCGCGTCGCCGCCTATGCCCTGGAGCTGGCCCAGGAGTTCACGGCCTTCTACCGCGATTGCCACGTGCTCGACGTGCAGCCCCAGGAGCTCGAATCGCTGCGCATCGCTCTGTGCGTGGCCACCCAGCGCACTATCGCCTGCTCGCTCGACCTGCTCGGGGTGAGCGCGCCGACAGAGATGTAAGGGTCAGGCGAATTTGGACCGGGAAGTGACGCTCAGTCGAACCTGGCCAGGTCGGCCTCAAGGCGCGCCGCGTCGGCAGGGCTGAGGGTGCTCTCCTGCGTGGCGTCGCCTGTCGACGCTGCACCTTCGCCCGTCAGTCCCGCAGCGATCGCGGCCTGAGACCGGCCGTGACGCCGCCAGCGGGGGAGCAGCAGCGCAAGCAGGCCTGCCACGAACACGATTGCCGCGATCGGCACCAGATAGGCGGCGAGGTCAAAGCCATGCGTGGCGGGCAGGGCCAGCACCTGCGGGCCGTACTGTCCCACCAGCGCCTGCTTGATCTGCGCCTCGCTCTGTCCCTGGTTGATCAGTTCCTGAATGAACGCCCGCTCGCGGTCGGCCTGCGGAGACTGCGCGACCGTCAGGGGGATCTTGCAGGTGACGCACATCACCTGGCTTTCCACCGCTGGCAGGTTGGTGCGGGCGACGGCCGCAAGGACAGAGGCCGGAGCCACCAGGGCCGCGATGACCAGCGCTGCCGACATGCGCTTCATGAGCTCTGTGCCAGCTTGACGGCTCGCTGCAGGAACGCCGGCCGCACCTGTCCCCGCGAGATGGCCACGATGTCTCCCTGGCGGTTGATGACGAAGCTCTCCGGCAGCCGGTCGGTGCCGAAGGTGTGCGCGAAGTCGCCGTTGGCGTCGCGCAGGTTGGGGTAGGTGAGGCCGAACTTGTGCACGAAGCGGCGCGAGTCGGGAGAGGCATCGAGGTAGGTCACGCCCAGGACGGTGCCGCCAGCCTTCTGCAACTGACGCTGGGTGCTCTCCAGCTGAGGCGCCTCCGCTTCGCATGGTTCACACCAGGAGGCCCAGAAGTTGAGCACGACCACCTTGCCGCGATAGGCCGCCAACGATCCCGTGCCGGAGCCTTCGAGTGCGGGCAGCGTCGTGCTTGCGTCCGGCGCGAGCGGCCAATGTTCCTGCGCCACCGCCTCGTCGAGCGTGCGACTGGCTCCCTGATGGCTCACGCCATAGATCAGTAGTGCCACCACGGCCACGCCGGCCAGGGACACCAGGATGGGGACTATGCGGCGCTTCATCAGAAGCAAGAAGCCTAGACGCAGAGATGAGGCGCAGGCGCCGACGGGCCTGGGGCAGGTGCCGACGGGCGGTTGGCGGCGTAATATCTGACCCCGGCGCGGTGGTAGCTCAGTTGGTAGAGCGCAAGCTTCCCAAGCTTGAGGTCGCGGGTTCGAGGCCCGTCCGCCGCTTGAGGGGCCGAGGTTGTGGCGGCTAAGGAAACTCTCATCGAGTATTGGGGATTCGTTTAGGCCGCATCGCCAGGGTTCTCGCTGCCCGGACGCGTGGGCTTTCGAATGCCCAACGACGACCCACAGGACATCTCCAGCCCCGATCAACAGGCACGTGCGCGTAGGCGCCGCCTTCAGAGCGTCGAGCGTGCAAGGTTGCGACGGAGGCGTCGAAGGGTGATTTCGACAGGGCTGGTCGTTGTCGGCGTGGTCATTGCGCTCGGCGCGGCCCTAGGTTGGCAGGGCGGATCCTCGCCTTCGCACGGTGCCGGCAGCTCCGGTGCCCTCGGGAAGACGTCGGCCAGCGCATCGGCTGTCGTGGACGGCGGTCCGCTCGCGCCTCGCTCGGCGGGGGGACTCGCCGCGCTGTGGGCTGCGCACAACGTGGTGGGAGTGCAACCAGGCACGGCCGCTGCCTATGAAGCGGCGTCCAGGCGCGCGGGTTTGCCCGGCTATCTGCTGATCGCCGACCGTGGCAACAATCGCATCCTTGTACTCAATCCGCGACATGAAGTCGGGTTTCGCTACCCAACCGCGAGCGATCTGGCGAAGGGGCACAGGCTGATCTTTGACGATGACACGTTCGTCGAGCCCGGTGGGCAGGCGCTGATCACCAATGAGGAGGACAATCACGCGATCGTTCAGGTGGGGATCGCCGACCATAGCCTGAGCGTCCTGTTCGGACATCCCGGCGTACCGGGCTCCGACAGCAGTCATCTGAGGACCCCCGATGACGCCTACATGCTGCCCGATGGCGCGTTCACCGTCGCGGACGCCTACAACTGCAGAATCCTGTTCATACGAGGGCACGCGATCGAGCGTCAATACGGCACGTCGGGTATCTGCCGTCACGAACCGCCGCACCATCTGGGAGCCGTCAATGGCGATACGCCGATGCCCGGCGGGGGCGTGATGGTGAGCGAGATCGAAGGCAGCTGGATCGACGGCATCAGCGCGCGAGGCAAGCTGATGTTTGCCGTCAAGGCGCCGGTGAGCTATCCGTCGGACCCGCAGCCCTTGCCGGGCGGCCGCATACTGCTCGCCGACTATGCGACGCCCGGCCATGTGCTCATCATGGATCGTCACGGGCGGGTTCTGTGGCGCTACGGCCCGACCCAAGGACATGGAGCGTTGAACCATCCCTCGCTGGCGCTCGCGCTGCCCAACGGGGATGTGGCGGTCAACGATGACTATCGCCATCGCGTGCTCGTGATCGACCCGCGTACCAACCGCATCGTGTGGCAGTACGGCCATACCGATCATCCCGGCTCATCTGCCGGCTTTTTGAATACACCCGACGGCATGGACTTCATTCCGAGCGGCCCAAATGGCTCGCCCGACTACGCGGCCGTGGTACATCCCTGACCCATGGGCTTTCTTCGATCATTCGTTGTGCATCTCTAACCATGGGACCCCCTCGATCAGGCTCCGGCACAGTACGCGGCGTGCCACGAAAACGGCAGGTGCGACGGCGGCAGTTCGGTGCGCTGCTCGGATTGGCGATCGTCGCGATCGTCGTGGTACTGCTGGCCGGAAATGGCGGCAAAGGCACCTCAAGTCAGCAGGATCGTGCGCGGTCTGCGGGAGCTGTGGGCTCGACGGGCGCCACGCCGGCTCGCTTGCGTGTGGAAGTGGTGCAGACGGGCACGCTCCCGGTGGCGGAGCAGGATGCCGCCGCGGTGGCGGTGGATCCGAGCGGATTTCTGCTCATCGGCGGTATCGACCAGGCAGAATCCTCGCTGACGAGCATCGTGAGAGCAGGTGGCTCGCGCTCGTACACCGTCGGGACCCTGCCGAGCGCCCTGCACGATGCGTCTGCGAGCTTCGTGGACGGAGCGGCATATCTGTTCGGGGGCGGTGTGGTGAGCTCCTACCCGCAGATCACCCGCGTGGGAGCCAATGGCGCGACGCGACCGGCTGGAGATCTACCAACCCCCGCCTCCGACGTGGCAAGCGCGACGCTTGGCGGGACGGTGTACATCGTCGGGGGGTACACCGGCCAGCTGCCGCTGCGCTCGATCCTCGCGTGGCGTCCTGGCGTAGGAGCCCGCCTTGTGGGGATGCTTCCCACACCGCTGCGCTATGCGGCGGTGGCAGGGGTGAACGGGCAGCTTGTGATCGCGGGTGGCACCCGCGGGGAAGCGGCGAGTCGCGACATCTACCGCTTCGACCCCGCGACGGGGAAGCTGACGACGCTCGGCGTGCTGCCCGCTCCGCTGACCCATGCCGCGGCCGCCGCGCTCGACGGAACCGTGTTCGTGTTCGGCGGACGCGGTGCCTCGGCCACGAGCCAAACGCGACGGATCCTGGCGATCCCGCCGAGCGGCAGGGTAAATGCCGTAGGCGTGCTTCCTGTCGGACTGTCAGATCTCGCGGCCGTGGCCCTCGGTGGGCACATCGTGCTCGCGGGCGGCCGCGATAGCAAAGGTCTTGTGCACAATGCGCTCTTCACGGTCAGCATCGCGCCCAGCTGACCTCTCATTGCGAGGATAATGATCTGGCGGTGCTTGACTGGACGATTTCCAATGCGGTGGAGCGGGTCGAGGACCGAACACGGTTCGTCTCCTCATGATCCTGCGCCCTCTGACCGAGAGCGATGTCGCCGAGCTGCTGCGTATCCATACGACGCCCGAGGTCGCGTTCTGGTGGGGTGCTCCGGTGGAGGGCTTCCCGTGGACGGACGAGCCTGACTCGATCCGCCTGACGATTGAGGTCGATGGCGCGGTGGTGGGGATGATCCAGTTCTGCGAGGAGGCCGAGCCCAGGTATCGCCACGCCAGCATCGACCTGTTCCTGGACCCGGCACTGCACGGGCGGGGAATAGGTACGCAAGCGCTCGAAAGCCTTGTGCGCCAGCTGATCGATGAGCGTGGCCACCATCGCATCACGATCGATCCCTCGGTCGAGAATGCGGCGGCGATCCGGTCCTACGAGAAGGCGGGCTTCAAGCGCGTGGGCGTGATGCGGAGCTACGAGCGCAACCCAGACGGAAGCGGTTGGCGCGATGGGCTGCTGATGGAGCTGCTGGCCGGCGAGGAGTAGGCGTGCTGCTAGCCGGCAACCGAAGGCAGACGCTGCGTGGGCGGCACGGGCTCGGGCACTTGCACGACGACGGTGCGCGCGAGACGGTCCTGGAAGCAGCGTTGGCGGTCATCCCAGAGCATGATGAGGATGCCGGCGAAGAGGGGGATGGACGCGAGGATGATGCCGCCGAAGCGTATTGCCGCTCGCAATGGCCGCAGTCGGCCACGACCTTGGCGGTCGAGCACTTGAATGCGCATCACGCGATTGCCGGGGGTCTGGCCGGTGGTGGACCAGAAGAAGGCGAAGTAGCCGACCAGCCAAAACACCCAGACGACGCCCATGATCGCGGCAAGGATCGTCTCGACCTCCTTGGGCAGCTGCAGAATGGAGATGCCCAAGCCGACCGTGACTCCCACGATCAAGGCGACACCGTTGACGATGGCCGCATCGAGCGCGAAGGCGATCGTGCGCGTCACAAGGCCGGCATAGGGGCCCGTGGGCGAGGCCACGGGCTGCTGGTCGATCTCAGGCGAGAGCGCCCTGCCGCCACGACGGCGGCGATGGATTGCGGCTGCCTGCGCCTGCGCGGTCTGGATCTCCTCGGGGGAGGGGCTCACGGTTGCTTGGTTTCGGGCAACGGCGTGAGCTTCGGCGTTTCACCGTTTTTGCGGCGCCGCGCAAAGCGGCGAGCCGTGCTCTGCACCCACGTATCGGCATCGCGTGAGCGATCACGCACGGTGTCGGTGATCTGATCGACGAATCCGGCGCTCTGGTGGGTGATCGCTTCGGTCACCGACGGGCTGCGAGCGATCTCATCCACGAGCACCCACAGCTCCTCGCTCTCCAGCAGGAGCGTGACTATCTGCTCGGCAATGCCGTCCTCGATGATGCGCTCGGCGATGCGTTGGGCCACGCCGGCCGCCTCGATGCGTTCGAGCACCCGGTCGATGGCATCGCCGGCAAGCACCGCGTCCAAGGCGTCGAGAGCCATCCTGCCGGCTGCCGCGCTCAGTTCCGCGCGGGTGCGCCGCTCTGCCTCTCGCCCCGCGTCGATCAGGGCGGTGGTACCTCTCAGAGGGAGGCTCGCCGCCCGCGCGCCAGCGTCGAAAAACGAACCTATGAGGCTCACGGGATGTTCCCGTTGCGCATGGTCCTGCTCCACATGGCCATGGGTGATCGTAGCCGTATGTGGTGACATCGACAATCGTGCCCGCACCACGCTGGGCCTTCGTGCGCTGCCCCCAAAAACTCACAGCGCAATCAGCATGCGCACACCATCCTCATTGCGGCCTATCGTGCGGAGCCCATGTCCCTGTCCCTCTCAGCATCGATGTCCGGCGGCGAGGCCGTTCTGAGCTTCCCCTATGACGAGCGCCTGCGCCAGCTTCTGCGTGCCATCCCCGGGCGGCGTTGGGACCCGGTGGAGCGGGTCTGGTGCGTGCCGTTGGACCCGCCCGATCGAGCCGAGGCGCTGGCGAGGCTACTGGAGGAGGTGCCGGGCGAAACGCACGTGAGCGAGGATCTGGCCCACACAATCGCGCGCCGCCGCGCGAGGCGCCCTCGTGCCGAGTGCTTGGTGGATCTCGCCAGGCCCGACGCGCACTGGTGGCTGGGTTTCGCCACTGACACCGCGCCCGAGCTGGTGGAAACACTGCTGGAACACTCCCGCGCCCATACCCTGCCTGCCATCGGCAGGGCGCTGATTCCGCTAGATGAAGACGCCTCGCGCATGATCGAGCTTTTGCGGGAGCAGAGCACACGACTGCGCCTCAGTCCTGCCGCTCACCGCGCGCTGCTCTCACGTCGTCGCCAGGATGCTGGTGACCGTCGTGCCACTCGCGAGCAGGTCGTTCGCACTCCGGCGATCAACGCCGACCCCTTCGCCGTGGATGAGCTCGATGCGCTCCTGCAAGAGCAGGAGATGCAGGCTCAGGAACACGCCAAGCGGACTGACGTGCAGGCGCCGTCCCAGGAGATTCGTGAAAAACATGCCCGCGAGGCAGAGCTGGTGGCACTGTCGGTGGCTACTGAGGGGACCTTGGAGGTCGCTTGCCTGGGCGGCGAGTTGAAGCCATTTCAGCGCGCTGGGGTGAGCTATCTGCTGGCCCAGCGCCGCGCTTTTCTCGCCGACGAGCAGGGGCTGGGCAAGACGATCGAGGCGCTGGCGACATTGGAGGCGGACGGCGCCTATCCAGCGGTGGTCGTGTGTCCGGCGAGTCTCAAGCTCAACTGGCAGCGCGAGCTGAAGCAGTGGCTTCCGCACCGCAGCGTGCGGGCGCTCGTCGGTACCGGCCCGGCGGGCATCCGCGACACACCGACGGATGTGACCGTCGTCAACTACGACATCGTGGCCTCGCGGCTCCAGGAGTTGCAGGCACTTGCGCCGCGCGCATTGGTGCTGGATGAGTCCCATTACTGCAAGAACGCCAAGGCCAAGCGCACCAAGGCCGTGCATCAGCTCGCCACCAGCGTGCCGCAGGTGGGTCTGGTACTGGCTCTGACAGGCACCCCTGTGATGAACCACCCCAAGGAGCTGCTATCGCAGCTGCGAATCCTGGGGCGGCTGGGCGAGTTTGGCTCGGGGAAGCGCTTCTCAACGGAGTTCCATGGTCCTGGTGCTCATCAGCGCCTGCACTGGCACCTGCGGGCGCGCTGTTTCGTCAGGCGTCTGAAGCGGGATGTGCTGCCGCAGTTGCCGCCCAAGACGCGCGCGGTGGTGCCGGTTGAGTTGAGCAACGAGCCTGAGTACCGGCTGGCCGAGCGCGACCTGGTGGCGTGGCTGCAGAGCCAGCCGCTGGATCTCGATGAGTTGGACTCCAAGGTGGCGGCCGCGCTGCGCGCTGAACGCCTGGTCAGGTTGAACGCACTGAAGTTGCTAGCCGCTCGCGGCAAGCTGCACGCGGCGCTGGCGTGGATTCATGACTTCTGCTCGTCGGGGGAGCGTCTGGTGGTGTTCGCCCACCACCGCGAGATCCAGCGTGCACTGTTGGAGCGCTTTCCCACCGCTCTGCACATCCTCGGCGAGGACAGCCACGCGGCCAGGGACGCCGCCTGGCACGCTTTCCAGCAGCCCGATCGCGCTGAGAATCAGCTGCTGGTGTGCTCGATCGAGGTGGCCGGTCAGGGTGTCACGCTGACGCGCTCTTCCAACGTGGTCTTCCTGGAGCTCGACTGGACGCCCGCTAAGCACGATCAGGCCGAGGATCGCTGCCACCGCATCGGCCAGCAGGATGCTGTCAACGCCAGCTACCTGCTGGCGGCGGGCACGATCGATGAGACCATCGCCACGCTGCTGGAACGCAAGCGCGCGGTGATCGGCGCCGTCACCGATGGCCGCCCCGAGGATGAGGAGGGCGTCGTGGATGCGCTTGTGCGCGAGTTGCGCGGTACGCCCTACCGGCATCTGCGCGCCGTGGCCTGAGTGTTTGACGGCGGCGCCTGGCGGGCATTTGACAGTCAGCGGGCGTTTGACGCCCGTGGGCCTAACACACTTCGCAGGGAGGTTGAGAGAGATGGATTTCGGGTCGCGTTCACACAGGCGTCTGGTGGGGTGCCTGCTGGTACTCACGATGGCGTTCCTCGCGCTGTATCTGGCGCCAACTGCCGGCGCTCACAATGGCCAGCGCGTTCACGCCCGCAGTGGCCAGCACATCTGGGCCGGGGGTGGCCAGCGCAGCTACCTGGCGCTTGGCGACTCCCTCGCCTTCGGGTACTCCCAGGCGAAGTTCAACAGCCTGTTCCCCAATGAGAACCCAGCCGCCTACAACACCGGCTATGTCGATGACTTTGGCAAGGTGCTGCGGCTGTTCAACCCCGGTCTCCAGATCGTCAACGACGGCTGTCCAGGGGAGACGACCGACTCCTTCATCAATGGACCCTGCCAGTACCAACTGGGCCTGCCGCCGTCACAGCCGCCCTTCCCGCTGCATCACCCCTACGTCGGTGGCCCGGCCTCCTCGCAGCTCTCCGACGCGCTCGCCTACCTGAGCGCTCATCCCGGCAAGGTCAGCCCAATCACGCTCGACATCGGCGCCAACGACGCGTTGGGTGTGATCAAGGGCGTGTGCCACCTCGAACCGCTGTGCATCGCCGGTCAGGCACCGGGGCTGTTCGCGCATGTCGCCACCAACCTCGGCACGATCCTCGCGCAGGTGCGAGCCAAGGCCCCGAACGCGCAGATCATCGTGCTCGGCCTCTACAACCCCTTCGGCTCCACCATTGCCGGCGGCGATCAGCTGACGGCTCAGCTGAATACGGTCATGGCCAGCGTGGCCGCAGGAGCCGGCGCGCGCTTCGCCGATCCGCTGCCGCTGTTCAACCCGCCCGAACCACGTGAGCAGCCCACGATCTGCCTGCTCACCAACATGTGCACTCCGCTCGTGGACATCCATCCCACCGACCTGGGCTATGCGGTGCTGGCGGGGACGATCCTCCGCCAGTACAGCTTCCTGCCGGCGGTTCAGTAGCCCGCGGCGGCCTGCTGAAGGATCTGCAGCATGGCTGGCGCCGCCGGCGCCAGCCTGCCGCCGGAGGGGACCGCCACGATCACCTGACGCACCGGCGGCGCTGGCGCAAGCGCGCGCACCACGATGTCCTCGCGCACCACCGACAGCGCCAGCTTGGGGATGAAGGCCACGCCCACGCCGGCCCCCACCAGGCCCTGCACGGTCTGGTAGTCGTCGCTCTCGAAGGACACATTGGGCTCAAAGCCAGCCGCATGGCAGCAGCGCACCACGTGCGTTGCGCAGGGACTCGACTGAGATGTCTGTATCCACGCCTCGCTGTGCACGTCCTCCAGGTGCAACTCCTTACGCCGCGCCAGGGGGTGCTTGCGCGGCAGCGCCAGATACAGGGGGTCCTCCAGCAGCTCTACGCGCGTCAGGCTCTCGCTGCGCGTGAGGCTCTCGGCCAGCGGGTCGGCCGTGTCGGCGAACTCGAACAGCAGCGCCAGGTCCAGCTCGCCGGCGCGCAGCCGGGGCGCGATCTCCTCGGGCTCACCCTCGACCAGCGTCAGCTCCACCTCGGGATGCAGATTGCGGAACTCGGCGATCGCCAAGGGCATCAGGGTCGCGCCGGCTGTGGGGAAGGAGGCCATGCGCAGCTGTCCTCCCCGCAGGCCCGCCAGCTCCTCGAGCTCGGTCTCCGCGGCCTCCAGGCGGGCGAGGATGCCCTCGGTGTGCTCCACCAGTGTGCGCCCCGCCGCCGTCAGGCGTACGCCACGGGGACGGCGCTCCAGCAATGTCATGCCCACCTCCGCCTCGAGCGCCGCGATCTGCTGGGAGACCGCCGACTGCGTGTAGGCCAGGGCATCGGCGGCAGCGGAGAAGGAGCCCTGATTGGCGACCTCCCTGAGAACCCTCAGACGACTGACGTTGAGCATTGCTTTGAAGTCTACCAGCGCATATTAGGAAAACTTATCCATATCATTATAAAAATTATTTGCACTGATGGCAGGGAGGTGTCACGCTGCTGTTGAACCCACTTCTTCAACGCCCCGAATCAGGAGAGAACCATGTCCACCACCAAGATCATCGTGTCCTACGACGGCACCAACAATGAGGACGACGCCATCGCCCTCGGCCGCATCTTCGCCAGCGCGGGTGCCGAGGTGGCGCTGGCCTACGTGCGCCACACCCACGAGCACGAAAGCGATCTCGAGGCGCTTGCACAGAGCGAGGCCGAGACGCTGCTCGAGCGCGGCGCGGCGCTACTTGGCAACAGCGGCGTGCAGCGTCACATCATCTCCGACCGCTCCACCCCCGCGGGCCTGCGTGCCCTGGCCGAAAGGACGGGAGCGAACGTCGTGGTGTTCTGCTCGGACTCCCACACCGCCAAGGGCCGCATCGGCGTGGGCAACTCCGCCCAGTGGCTGCTCGAGAACGGCCCCGTTGCCGTGGCCATCGCCCCCTCCGGGTTGGCGCAGCGCTCCGACTCGCATCTGCAGCGGATCGCCTTCACCGCCGATCCCGCCGACAACAGCGCACACGACACCGCTGTCGGGCTGGCAGCAGCGCTCGGCGCTTCCGCCGTCCCCGCGAATGAGCCCGCGGAGCTGCTCGTCGTGGGATCGCGTCCGGAGATCGAGCCGGGGCGCGTGGCTGTCAGTGCTGCTTCCAGGCGGCTGATCGACGATGCTGCCTGGTCGGTGCTGGTGGTGCCGCGCGGCGTCACGCTCGCCTTTGGGGCGCCCGTTTCGCTCAGCGCCTGACGCTCAGCGTCTGACGCTCAGCGTCTGAGTCGCGCCCGGCGCACACGCAGGTAGCGCGCGAGCGCCTGGATGAAATCAAGGGTCCCGCCGAGCAGATGCCCGGCGGGACCTGTCCACAGCCAGGTCTCAACGCGGCGCAGCGGCGAACGGCGGGTGCTGGGCATGGGCGGCACGGTATCGTGGCCACCATATGGCCTCCACTTCTCCATCAACCACCAAGCCCAACGCGACGCCCGACTCCACGTCGACCCCCGCCGCGAACCCCGCTCTCACCACCACCATCACCGAGCTGCCCGAGTCGCGCGTGCAGGTGCGGGTGCAGGTATCCCCCGAAGAGGTCGAGAGCCAGGTCGAGCGCAAGGCGCGCCAGCTGGGACGCGAGCTGAAGCTGCCCGGCTTCCGTCGTGGCAAGGTGCCGGCGCCGCTGGTACTGCAGAAGGTCGGACGCGAGGCGGTGCTGGAGGAAGCCGTGCGCGATGCGATCGGCAGCTGGTATGCCGATGCGATCAGTACCTCGGGCATCGCGCCTGTTGGCGATCCCAAGCTGGATCTGGGCGATCTGCCCCCGCAGGGCCAGGCGCTTGAGTTCTCGATCGAGATCGGCGTGTTGCCAACGGCCGAGCTCGGGGAGTACAAGGGCGTTGAGGTCGGTCGCGGTGAGCCTGAGGTACAGGAGCAGCGCGTGGAGGAGGAGGTCGAGCGCCTGCGCGAGCGTCTGGCCAAGCTCAATACCGTGGAGCGCACCGCCGAGCTGGGTGACTTCGTGGTGATCGACTATCTCGGCTCGCTGCTTGGCGAGGATGGCACGGCGGAGCCCTTCGCGGGCGGCGAGGGGCGCGACCAGCTGGTGGAGCTCGGCTCGGGTGGTCTCATCCCAGGTTTCGAGGAGGGGTTGGTGGGCGCACAGGCGGGCGACACGCGCGAGGTCAAGCTGAGCTTCCCCGACGACTATGGCCATGAGCAGCTCGCCGGCCAGCCGGCGTCCTTCGCGATCACCGTCAAGGAGGTCAAGCGCAAGGATCTCCCCGAGTTGAACGAGGACTTTGCCGTCGACGTCGGCTTTGACACCGTGGAGGAGCTGCGCGAGGACATCCGCCAGCGCCTGCGCGAGGCCGAGGAGCAGCGCCTGGAGGGCGAGTTCCGTCAGGCCGCACTGGACGTCGCGGTGAGTCACGCGACGGTGTCCACCCCCCCGGCGTTGGTGCAGGCGCGCGCGCAGGAGATGTGGGAGCGGATGCTGCACTCGCTCTCACACCGCGGCATCACGCGCGAGGCATATCTGCAGATCGACGGGCGCTCCGAGCAGGAGATCCTCGCGGAGATCACTCCCGATGCCGAGCAGGCGCTGCGCCGCGAGGCCGTCCTGACCGCCGTTGTGGCAGCCGAGCAGATCGAGCCTTCAGAGTCCGATCTGCTGGAGGCCGTGCAGCCCACGGCCGAGCGCGAGCAGCTGACTCCCGCGGATGTCCTGCAGAAGCTGCGTGACTCCGGTCGCTTGGAGGAGCTGCGCGAGGATATATCCGCGCGCCAGGCGATGGATCTGATCGCCGCGCAGGCCAAGCCGATTCCCCTGGAGCAGGCCAAGGCGCGCGAGAAGCTATGGACCCCCGAGAAAGACGAGGAGGGGGGCGCCGCCGCGGCGCCCGGCGGACTGTGGACGCCCGATCGCTAGCCTTCACTCCGTCGTTCTGAAGGAATACAGCCCGCGAAGCGAAACTGAAGCGAGGATTATGAGCCCACTGGTACCAATGGTCGTTGAGCAGACATCGCGTGGCGAGCGTGCCTTCGACATTTACAGCCGCCTGCTCAACGAGCGGATCATCTTCCTGGGGACCCCAGTTGACGATCAGATCGCCAACCTGATCGTGGCCCAGCTGCTGCACCTGGAGTCCGAGGACCCCGAAAAGGATGTCTCGATCTACATCAACACCCCGGGTGGCTCCGTCTATGCGGGTCTGGCGATCTACGACACGATGCAGTTCATCAAGCCCGACGTGCAGACCATCTGCGTGGGCATCGCGATGTCGATGGGCGCCCTGCTGCTGGCAGGCGGCGCGGCGGGCAAGCGCATGGCGCTGCCCAACGCCAAGATCCTGATCCATCAGGTCTCATCGAGCTTTCAGGGTCAGGCCACCGACATCGAGATCCACGCCAAGGAGATCATCGACGTGCGCCGGCGCCTGGACGAGATCATCGCCAAGCACACCGGCAAGGAGCTCGAGGCAGTGCGCAAGGACACCGAGCGCGATTACTTCATGAGCTCTGACGAGGCAAAGGACTACGGCATAATCGACCGTGTGATCTCCGAGCACTAAGCTTGGAGTGAGCGTGGGGGACGCCGAGGAGGAGCACACACAAGATGGCCCGTCCCACTGATTCAAACGAGCAGCTGCTGTGCAGCTTCTGCGGCAAGTCCCAGCGGCAGGTCAAGAAGCTGATCGCCGGCCCCGGCGTGTACATCTGCGACGAGTGCATCGATCTCTGTAACGAGATCATTGACGAAGAGCTCGCAGCTCCGCCCACGTTCGATCTCGACAGCCTCCCCAAGCCGCGGGAGATCTACGACGTACTCGATGAGTACGTGGTCGGGCAGGATGCTTCCAAGCGCACGCTGTCGGTGGCGGTCTACAACCACTACAAGCGGGTTCAGATGATGCAGTCCGGGGACTCGGACATCGAGCTGCAGAAGTCGAACATCCTGCTGCTCGGCCCCACCGGCTGCGGCAAGACGCTGCTCGCGCAGACGCTGGCGCGGATTCTCAATGTGCCATTCGCGATCGCCGATGCCACCGCGCTTACCGAGGCAGGGTATGTGGGCGAGGATGTCGAGAACATCCTGCTCAAGCTCATCCAGGCCGCCGATTTCGATGTCAAGAAGGCTGAAACGGGCATCATCTACATCGACGAGGTGGACAAGATCGCGCGCAAGGCCGACAACCCCTCGATCACGCGCGACGTCTCCGGCGAAGGCGTGCAGCAGGCACTGCTGAAGATCCTTGAGGGCACGAGCGCCTCAGTGCCCCCGCAGGGCGGGCGCAAGCATCCGCATCAGGAGTTCCTGACGATCGATACCACCAACGTGCTGTTCATCTGCGGTGGCGCCTTCGCCAACCTTGACAAAGTCATCGAACGGCGCATCGGTCACAACGGCGTGGGCTTCGCGGCTTCGATCGAGACCAAGGCCGAGCGCGATGCCGGAGAGATCTTCGAGAAGTGCTTACCGGAGGACCTGATCGAATACGGATTGATCCCCGAGTTCATCGGCCGCCTGCCGGTGATGTCCGCCGTGCACCAGCTCTCACGCGAGGACCTCGTGTCGATCCTCACCGAACCGCGTAACGCGCTCGTCAAGCAGTTCCAGCGCTTCTTCTCCTTCGACGGCATCGAGCTGGTGTTCGCCGATGACTCGCTCAATGCCGTGGCCGAGAAGGGACTGGAACGCGAAACTGGCGCGCGCGGTCTGCGCTCGATCATGGAGGAGATCCTGCTGGAGGTCCAGTTCGAACTGCCCTCCCGCCGCGACGTCAAGAAGTGCGTCGTCACCAAGGAGACCGTCGAACGCGGTCTTACTCCCACGCTGGTCACCGAGGCCGCTCCCGAAGACGAGGATGCCGAGCCCCGGCACCTGCGGGAAGAGTCGGCGTAGCGACCGGATGCGCGGTGACCAGATGACGGCCGAGACGAGCTAGATGTCTGAAGGGACGCAGGCTGAGCAGGATTGGCGGCTTGAGGCCGAGCTCGACGTGGGAGATACCCGCGGCGCGCTGCATCGGCTTGTCGGGCGCACGCGCAGCCCCGAGGTCGTCAAGGAGATCGAGGCGAGTGTTCCGCACGACGTGGTGATCACGCACGACGGCAAGCTGCTTTTCGCCTACGCCGCCTCCGAGGCGGGTCTCGCAGTGGCACGGAGCGCAATCGAGAATGTGCTCCTGCACGACGGGATCAAGGCAAGCCTGCGCGTGAGCCATTGGGATGACGAGCTCGACAGCTGGCGTCAGACCGACCCGCCGGCAACGTCTCAGGAGAAGCTGAACGAGGAAGCCGCTAATCGTGATGCCGACGCGATCGAGACGCGCACCTTGGTCGCGAGCTCTGGCAAGGTCGTCCGGGCCGAATTCGAGCAGACCATGGGCAGCTGGGCTGAGAAGCTTGGGTTGGAGTGCACGATTGTCGAGCATCCCCACCTGCTCACGACACAGGTTGCCTTCACCGTCACTGGTCCAAGGCGCAGGATCGACGAGTTCTCCAACGGCCTTAGTGCTGAGGGCTGGTCGTTCGTTCGCGCCGAGAGAACCGTCCTGCTGAACCCGCTGTAGCTGTCTACAAGGCTGCCCGCACGTGCCCGCAGTCCTTGGAGGCGTAATCCGCCTGGCAGTACGTCTGGCTTGCCCACTTGGCCCTGAAAGCACTCACGAAATGCATTAGTGCATGCTGCTGTGCGCGTTTACCACGGTGGCCGGCGGCGACGCGCTTCTGAATGCGCTGCGAGAGGAGATTGAGTTCTACCCGGAGATCGAGATCGGCCACGGTCTGCTGCGTGCGTTTCAGGAACGCCGTGAATTCTGAGCGTTTGGGGAACTGCTGTCGGCGCAGGTCGTTGAACTTGCGGCTTACCACCGCAGGCGACAGATGAATGTGCAGCGCGTTCGCTTCGCCGATCACCCAGTCGGCGGAGATCAAGAAGCTCATCACCTGGCTGAGCAGCTGACTTGCGCTCGGCCGGGGGTGTCTGGGCGAAGGTTCGTCGTCGCGTTCCGCGACTGTCTCCCAGTGCCGATAGGTGGCGCCCGTTATGGCCTGGGAACCAACGCACACGAGGATCTGTTCCGGAGCGGGTGCTCCCATCGGTCCGGTTGTGGGTTCGCCCGGAGGCCGGGTGTCTTCACTTGAAGGTGCAGGGGGGCAGGAAGACGCCGCGGTCACGGCAGTTGACGCATGGCCACTGATTGCCGCTGGGAACCAGGGCATGAGGAAAATTGCCGCACATACAGCAACCCACAGAACTCGTCGGACACCTAAGTCTCCTGATGGCATTGCCAGCACTCACACAGTGTAAAGGCCCGCAGCAGTGGTTCAAGGTCGCCCCAGAGTTAGACTCACGCTCCCATGGCAAACCCCATCGATGAGCTTGAGAACCGGACCCGCTTCGAGCCGGCGGAGATTGAGCCGCGGATCACGGAGCGGTGGCTCAAGAGCGGCCTGTTTCACCCGCAGCCGGAGGGCGAGGCGAGCGAGAACTATTCGATCGCGATTCCGCCGCCGAACATCACCGGCTCACTGCACATGGGTCATGCCCTGAACGGTTCGATTCAGGATGTGCTGATCCGCTACAACCGGATGAAGTCCCCACCTGCCCGGCAGACGAAGTGGATGCTGGGGACCGATCACGCTGGGATCGCAACACAGGCGCAGGTGGAGAAGGCCTTGCAGGCCGAAGGCACGAGCAGGCAGGCGCTTGGTCGAGGAGCATTCGAGCAGCGGGTGTGGGAGTGGCGTGAACACTACGGCCACACGATCATCGAGCAGTTCAAGCGCCTGGGGGCCTCTTGCGACTATGAGGTGGAGCGGTTCACGCTGGATGAGGGCTACCACGAGGCCGTCATCAAGGTGTTCGTGGACCTCTACGAGCAGGGGCTGATCTACCGCGACCGTTACATCGTCAACTGGGACCCGGGGACGCGCTCGGCGATCAGCGATCTTGAGGTGGAGGAGCGCAAGGAGACGGACACGCTGTATTCGATCCGCTACGACCTAGATGGGCCGGACGGGGGCAGCCTGACGATCGCGACGGTGAGACCGGAGACGATGCTGGGGGACACTGCGGTGGCCGTCAATCCGCACGACGAGCGCTACAGCGAGCTGGTGGGGCGCATGGCGGTGCTGCCGCTGGTGGGCCGGCACCTGCCGGTCATTGCGGATGAGTACGTGAAGACGGACTTCGGCACAGGGCAGCTGAAGGTCACGCCTGCACACGACCCCAACGATTTTGAAATCGGTCAGCGCCACGAACTGGAGCAGGTGTCGGTGATCGGCGAGGACGGGCGCATGACGAGCGAGGCGGGCGAGCGCTTCGCGGGGTTGACCGTGATGGAGGCACGCGAGGCCGTCGTGAATGCGTTGAAGGAGGAAGGGCGAATCGTCGGCGAAGAGCCTTATGAGCACGAAGTGCCCTACAGCCACCGCTCGGGCAAGCGCATCGAGCCGCTGATCTCGCTGCAGTGGTTCATGCGCATGGACGAGCTGGCGGCCCCGGCGATCGAGGCGGTCAACAGCGGGGCGGTGAGGATCGTGCCGGACAACCACCGCCGCGTGTATCTGGACTGGATGGAGAACATCCGCCCGTGGTGCATCTCACGGCAGCTGTGGTGGGGGCACCGCCTGCCGGTGTACTACTGCGAGACATGTACCCACGTGCACGTCGCCGCGAGCACGCCGGCGCAGTGCCAGGAATGCGGGGGGAAGCTGCGCCAGGAGGAGGACGTGCTTGACACATGGTTCTCCTCGGCGCTGTGGCCTTTCGCCACGCTGGGCTGGCCCGCGCAGACGCCGGAGCTTAAGGCTTTCTATCCCACCAAGGTGCTCTCCACGGCGCGGGACATCCTTTTCCTGTGGGTGGCGCGGATGATCATGATGGGCTTGCGCTTCACCGGCGAGGCGCCGTTCTCCGACGTCTACATCCATACGGTCATCCAGGCTCCCGATGGGCGGCGGATGTCCAAGTCGCTGGGCACCGGCATCGATCCGCTGGAGGAGATCGACCGTCATGGCGCGGACGCGGTGCGCTTTGGGCTGCTGGCGATGAGCTCCTCTCAGGACGTGCGCTATTCGGCGGAGAAGGTCCAGCAGGGGCAGGCGTTGGCCAACAAGCTGTTCAATGCCGCGCGCTTTGTGCTCCTGCGAATCGCGGAGATCCCTGGCGTGCCGATCGCCGCCGCTGAATCGCAGTCACCTCTGCCACAGCCGAACGCTGTTGAGGACCGCTGGATCCTCTCGCGTCTGCAGCAGATCGAGGCCGACACGGCGGCGCGAATCGCGGACTATGACTTCTCCCATGCGGCGCTGGGGCTTTATGACTTCGTCTACGGGGAGCTGTGCGACTGGTATCTGGAGCTGGTCAAGCACCGGCTGGCAAGCGACGGCTCAGGCGGCAGTGAGGACGATCGCCGTGCGCTGGCGGCAACCTTGCTGCATGTGCTGCGTGAGACCGTGGCGATGTGTCATCCGGTGATCCCGTTCGTGACAGAGGAGCTGTGGTCCTATCTGGGTGATGATGAGGGGCAGTTGTTGGCTGGTGCGACGTACCCGCGGAGCAACAGAGCATTGATCGACCCCGAGGCGGAGGTGTCGATGGAGCGGGCAATCGATGCGATCACGCTCATCAGAGGCTGGCGCGACAGCGTGGGCGCGCGCCCAGGCCTGATCGTGCCGGCGAGGTTGAAGGCCCATGGCTATGAGGCGACGGGTGCATCTGTAGCGCGGCTGGCCCGTCTGGACCTCGCGTTCGCGGGGGACGGCGGGACTGACGGCAAGACTGACGGTGAGATCGACAGCGGGATTGCTTCAGATGCCGCGCCGGTCGCCTTCGTGTCGATCCCCGGCGGCACGCTGGAGGTGCTCTCCAACGAAGGTCTTGACCTACAGGCGGCCGAGCGTCGTCGCGGTGCCGAGCGCGAGCGGCTGGAGGCAGAGATCGCGCGCGTACGCTCCAAGCTGGCCAACGAAGGCTTCATAGCCAAGGCACCGGCGGCAGTGGTGGACGGTGAGCGCACGAAGCTGGCGCATCTCGAGGCCGAGGTGCAGGCGCTGTGAGCGAGCACTGGAGCGGAGCACAGGCGGAGCGTCACCTGCGCTCGCTGGAGCTTTTCGGGATGCGCTTCGGCCTGGATCGGATGCGGCGGATGATGACCGCGATGGGCTCCCCCGAGCGGGACTTTCGCTCGATCCATGTGCTGGGCACGAACGGCAAGACTTCAACGACGCGGATGATCGCGGCGATCCTGGAGCACCACGGCCTTCGTACGGGCACCTACACCTCCCCGCATCTGGTGTCATACGACGAACGCGTGCAGATCGGCGAGCACGATGTCAGCGGCGGCAGCTTCGCGGCTGCCGTGGCCAGAGCGGCAGCGGCATCGGAACGGGTCAATCGCACGCTTGGGGAGGACGATCACGTAACGCAGTTCGAACTGCTCACAGCCGCGGCCTTCTGGGAGCTGGCGCGGCAAGAGATTGAGGTGGCGGTGATCGAGGCCGGTCTGGGGGGCCGCTACGACGCCACCAGCGTGATCGAGTCCGAGGTGACGGTGCTGACTAACGTGGGTCTGGAGCACACGCGCTGGCTAGGCCCCACGGTGGCCGACATCGCGGCGGAGAAGCTGGCGGTGGTGGCCCGCGGCAGCATCTTGGCACTCGGTAGTGGCTTGCACGCGGATGCGCTGAGAGTGGCCGAGGAGGTTGCCGCCAAGCAGGGAGCCAGGATCGTGCGCGCGGGCGCGCAGTGGAGCGAGCCGCTGCTGGCCAAGGGCGCGTTTCAGCGCGCCAACTTCGCCCTCGCCAAGGTGGCGGCCGAGGCATACCTGGAGACGGCGGGAATCGAACCGCAAGCGCAGGCGATGCGCGCGGCCGCTCTGCATGTCGCCACACCTGGCCGCATGCAGGTGATCGACACAGAGCCCTTGACGGTGCTGGACGGTGCGCACAACCCTGACGCGGTGGCGGCGCTGGCGGGCTCGCTGCCCGAGATGGTGGGGGAAAGGCCATTGGGCTTGGTTTTAGGCGTGCTGGAGGACAAGGACGCCGCGAGCATGTTGCAGACGCTGCTGCCGCTGTGCGAGCGGGCGTGGTTCACGGCGCCGCCGAGCGCCCGTGCGCTGTCACCCGCGGCGTTGCAGTCGCTGGCACGCCAGCAGGGTTTCGAGGAGGTGGTGTGCGAGCCGCACCCGCGGGCAGCTCTAGCGATGGCGCGGGAGTGGGCACGGGCGCAGGCCCCGAGCGGAGCGGTGCTGGCCACGGGCTCGATCTATCTGGTGGGCGATCTGCTCGCCGTTGAAGGGGCGTCAGGGCAGCAGAGGATGGTGGGAAGTTGAACGAGGACGGCCCCTCGGTGCTCAGTATGATTGGCATTGTCGCGCTGATTGTGGCGCTGGTAATCCTGGTGTTCTTCGCCGCTGGCTACGGATTCGGCCGGTTGTTTCTTTGATTGGGAAAACGAGGGGCCCGACCGAAGCCGGGAGACACGCGCCTGCGGCGCGAATCCCCGTTTCGGCCAGCCGGCCTCCGGCCGACTGCGCCACCCTCTTGACTGGGAAAACGAGGGGCCCGGCTCGTCGGCCTCCGGCCGACTGCGCCACCCTCTTGACTGGGAAAACGAGGGGCCCGGCTCGTCGGCCTCCGGCCG
>JANWIP010000002.1 GCA_025449845.1 Solirubrobacteraceae bacterium
CGTCCTCGCCGTCGTTCAGCTTGGGCAGCTGCTGATCGGTGGCCTCATCGTCCTCGCCCTCGGACTTCGCCTCCGCCGGGGTCTCGCCGTAGACGCCGCGCCAGCCGGGCACCACCAGCAGCTTGCCGCGGGTGCGGAAGACGTGGCTCTCGACAGTGGTCTCCACGCGCGTGTTCTCGAACTCGGCTTCGGGGTGGAAGATCGCCAGGAAGCGCCGCACGACCATGTCGTAGACGCGCTTGTCGTCGTCGCTCATGCGTTCCACCATGTGCTCGCTGTTGGTGGGAATGATCGCGTGGTGATCGGTGACCTTGCTGTCGTTGACGACGCGCTCCAGCGGCAGCTCCTCCAGCCCCGTCACGTAGGCGGCGGCCTGCGAATACTCCTTGCGTCCCCCTACGAGCTCAGCCGTTGGCTTGATCTCGGGGATCATGTCCGTCGTCAGATAGCGCGAGTTGGTACGCGGATAGGTGAGCGCCTTGTGCTCCTCATACAGCCGCTGCCCCGCCGCGAGCGTGCGCCGCGCGGAGAAGCCATAGCGGGTGTTGGCATCGCGCTGCAAAGAGGTCAGGTCGTAGAGCATCGGCGCTTTCTCGCGCTGCGCCTTCTTCTCGAGCTTCGTGATCGTGCCGTCCTTGCCGCGGCAGGCGGCCACGATTGCTAGTGCCTCCTCCTCGGTGGCGATACGCGGCTTGGCGCCGGCGTGAAAACGCCCCCCGTACTTGCGCTCGTCCTCGGGCTCCGGGGTGGGGGGGTTCCCATCGATCGGCCCGGCCGCGAAGGTGGCATCCACCAGCCAGTAGGGCTCGGGCTTGAAGGCCCTGATCTCCTCCTCGCGGCGGGTGATGATCGCAAGCGTTGGCGTCTGCACACGACCGAGCGAGACGGCCCCGTCAAACGAGGTGCGCAGGCGGATCGTGGCGGCGCGCGTGGCGTTCATGCCCACGATCCAATCGGCCTCCGAGCGTGAGCGCGCGGCCTGCTCCAGCAACGCCATTTCCTCCGCGGGGCGCAGCGAGGCGAAGGCGTCCTTCATCGCCGCAGTGGTCATCGAGTTCAGCCACAGCCGCTTGACGGGCTTGGAGGCTTTCGCCTTCTCGAACAGGTAGGCGAAGATCAGCTCACCCTCGCGGCCGGCGTCGCAGGCGTTGATGACTTCCTCGACATCGTCGCGGCGCAGCTGTCCGGAGACGACCGACATCTGCTTGCGCGAGCGCTCATCGCGGACGACGAGCTTGAACTTCTCCGGCACGATCGGCAGGTCGGGCATGCGCCAGCGTTTGTAGGCAGGGTCGTATTCGTCGGGCTCGGCGAGCTGCACCAGATGGCCGACCGCCCACGAGATCACATAGTCGGGTGCCTCCAGCCAGCCCTCGTGCTTGGCGAAGGGTCCCGGCAGCACGCGCGCGAGGTCGCGCCCCACGGAGGGCTTCTCAGCAATGACGAGGGTCTTGGCCACGGGGGTCAGCGTAGCGGTTGGAAGGGCAGCGAGTAAAGCCTGAGGGGCCGCGTTGCGCCTTCAACCGGCACAGGAACCGGTGCCAACGGGCTCGCGCGCACTCGTCAAGACATGGGCCACAGTGGCATTGGCCACGCCGTAGCCACCAGCCGGCCCGCTGCCCGTCGTGCCAGCAAAGACCGTGGTCAACACTCCGCCGCCCGAGTCCACCAGCGGCCCGCCGGAGTTGCCAGGGCGCACTACGCCGCGCAGCGGCGTCAGCAGACGCGAGACCGGCCCGTTGCCATAGGCATCCTGGGTGAGCACTTTTTGCGTCTCCCCGATGCGCGCCGCGCGTGCCTCGAAGGGCCCATTCTCGGGGTAACCGAGGATCGCCCCGGCTTGGCCCGAGGTCGGGTCGGGTACGAGGCTGAGCGCGGGCAGGCCAAGTTCGGGCACGCGCAGCACGGCCACATCGTCGGTGGGATCGAAGGCGATCGCCTGTGCCGGCAGGCTTGGTGAGCGCCCGCCGATCTCAACGCTTGTGTCCTGCTCGCCCGCCACGACGTGCGCGTTGGTCACGATCTCATTCGGTGCCGCCACCCAGCCCGAACCCTCGATCGCCAGCCCGCAGGCCGTGCCGAGCACGCGCACAACGCTCTTTGACGCCATCCGCGCTCCCGGCGAGCGCGCGAGCGCGGGCAGCGGCGGCGCCACGTTGGGCGAAGGGCCGGCAATCGCGGGCAACGGATCTAGGCGCGCCAGCGCATCGAGGACCGGCCCCGAAGGCGGCAGCACCTCGTTGAGCCCGCGCAGGATCGCCGAGTGCTGCACGTCGGCGCGCAGCTGTGTCTGGCCGGGGGTCTGCGCGGCGACCGCGGCGACGATCCACACGATCGCCAGACCCACCGCAGCGCTCAACAGTGCCCCCAGGGCGCCGTCGAGCACCCCCAGACCGGGAAAGATCAGCGTGCGGCGCAGCCTCCACCCCACCCCCTCCAGACCGCCCGCGAGGATCGCGCCGGCCACCAGCGCACCCACCAGGCCGAACGCGGGCGCGTAAGGGGAAGCGGAGCCTTTCCCCAGCAATAGAGGACCGAGGCGAGTTCCGAGGAATGCACCAAGGGCGAAGCCGCCCACGGAGAGCACCCCCACGATGAAGCCCCGCCGGAAACCGAACAGGGCCATCAAGGCCACGAATGCGACGATGAACCAATCGAGTCGCGTCACAACTCATGTTCTACCGTTCCGCTGAGATGACGAGGCGATGAGCTCCTCCGGCTATGACATCCGCAGGCAACGCCTGCGGCGCGCGCGTCCGGTCATGGCGCTCGCGGCAGTCGCCTTCACGGCAGGCATCATCGCTGGCGCGGCCCACTCCTCCTCCCCCTCCTCCCACAAGCTCGCCGCACGCTTCGTCGCCGCATGGGCGCGCAAGGACTACACCGCGATGTACGCCGTTATCGACCCCGCGGTGCAGCGCGAACTCTCGCGCGGCGATTTTGCCCAGGATTACGAACAGGCCGCGATGACCGCCACCGCCACGGCTTGGCAGGTGACGGGCGGGCCGCACGATGCGCACGGCGAGGCAGGCGCCGCTGCTGAGCCGACGGCGCTGCCAGGACAGACAGCTGTTGTCTCGGTGCCGGTACGTGTACACACGCGGCTGTTTGGCACGCTCACACTGCCCTACACGCTGCCGCTCGTGGGCCACGGCGAAGGCGCGCGCGTGGCGTGGACGCGGGCGCTGCTTTTCCCAGGACTGCGCACCGGTGAGCAGCTGACGCGGCGCACCGAACTGCCGCCGCGCGCGGCGCTGCTGGCACGCGACGGCTCCGCTCTCGCCAGCGGCTCGGCCAGCGCCGCCGGACAGCGCGCTTCGCCTTTGGGGGCCTCCGCCGCGGGCGTGGTTGGCGAACTGGGCCCAATTCCCAGCGCGCGCATCTCGGCGCTTGCGAGCCAGGGGATCCCCAGCGACGCCCTGGTGGGTGTAAGCGGCCTGGAGCGGGCGCTCGACGGCCGTCTGCGCGGCACGCCCGGTGGCGATCTGCTGGCGGGGCAGCGCGTACTGGCCAGCGCCGTGGCGCATCCGGCCGCGCCGGTGCGCACCACCGTCTCCCCCGCGATCCAGCGCGCCGCGGTGGCCGCGCTCGGCGGGCAGTACGGGGGCGTCGTTGCGCTGGAACCCACCTCCGGCGCGGTCCTGGCGGTCGCGGGCATCGGCCTGGACGATCTCCAGCCCCCCGGGTCTACGTTCAAGATGATCACGCTGACTGCCGCCCTGGAAGCTGGGGTGGCCAAGACCTCAACGGTCTTTCCCTATGCCAGCTACACGACGCTCGACGGCGTCAAGCTGAGTAACGCCAACGGCGAGAACTGCGGCGGTTCGCTGGCGCTGGCCTTCGCTGTTTCGTGCAACTCGGTCTTCGCGCCGCTGGGAGTCAAAGTGGGTGCCCCGCGACTCGTGGCCACCGCGGAACGCTTCGGCTTCAACCACGACCCCGGGGTCGCCGGGGCGCTTGAAAGCACCCTCCCTCCCGCCTCGCGCATCCAGGGCGAACTGGACGTCGGCTCGACGGCCATCGGCCAGGGCGAGGTGCAGGCCAGCGTGCTGCAGATGGCCACCGTCGCGGCCACCATCGCCGATCACGGCCGCCGCCCGGCGCCCAGCTTCACACTCGAAGGCAACCGCGGACTGCGCGGCGACGTACGCGTGACGAGCGCCTCCGTCGCCCGCAGCGTCCGGCGGCTGATGATCGGCGTCGTGCGCGAAGGCACCGGCACCTCGGCGGCCATCCCCGGGGTGACCGTCGCCGGCAAGACCGGCACGGCCGAACTGGGTATGCCCAGCAGCTGCAAGAGCGGCTCCGAAGCTGGCTCAGGCGAAGGCCATACCACGGGCGAAAACGGCTCGGAAGAAAGCAGCTCCAGCGAAAGCTCCGGGGGGTGCTCCGCCAACGATCCCCACAACACCGACGCCTGGTTCGCGGCCTTCGCGCCGGCGCTGCACCCGCGCATCGTGGTGGGCGTCCTGTTACCCCGCGACGGCGCCGGCGGCGCCACTGCCGCTCCGGTAGCGCGGCAGGTCCTTGTGGCGGGGCTGCAAACCCCCGCCTCGGGCTAGACGTCCAGCTCCGCGGAGGCCGTCTGAGCGGGGTTCAGAGGATCGACGAGGTGCAGGATCAGCGGCCGGTTGTCGAGCGAGATGAGCCTAATCTTGTAGAGCAGCAGCGAACCCTGCGTGGCGCCGTTGGCCGCGACGGTGTTCAATTCCGGCAACCGGCCGTTGGCCGGCACGAAGCCGGCGCGATAGGCGAAGGGATTGCTCGCGGGCATTAACACAGGCCGGTAGACGGCACCCTGCGTATCGGTGATGCGCATGCTCAATGGGCTCGCCACCAGCTGAGGCTTGCCGCCGTTGTTGTAGACCTGCATGAACACGCCGAACCACTCTTCGCCGGGCCTCAGCTGCCGCTGCGCGGGAGTCAACCCCGCCAGATAGGACGAATCCTCGGTGTCAAAGGGATTTAGCTGGCGCGAAAGCTGCACCTCGTACACCAGTGGACCGACATCCAGATAAGGCGCATTGGCGCCGGACTCGCCGGCGTAGGTGCCCCCGTTGACCCTCGTATGCGAGTCACCACATGCGCTCAGCCCCAGCACAGCGGCAACGGCCAGCAGAGCGAGCAGCGGCTTGGGCGGCAGGGAGGGCTTGCGCGGCAGGCGGGAAGGAACGATGGACATCGGAGACATTGCGAGGCGGCAGTCTATCCGCCGGCCACCGTGACGCGCCGTCCGGGCGGGCGAGCGTCGGGGCTGTGGGTCGGGTCCTCCTCAAGGATCCCTCGCAGCCGTCGCATCGCGCGCGCATTCTTGCGCTTCAGCCAACCTTTGGCCCCGAGCCCCTCCATGATGCGATCCGACAGCGTGGCGGGCTGGGTCTCAAGCGTAAAGCGCACGCGCGTAGTGCCCCCGGCGCCCTGGGCCAGGTCATAGACACCTAGCGTACGCACGCGGTTAGTCTTGCCGGTGCGCCCCACCTCGACGATGCGATGCGGCCGCTCCACCTCTGCAAAGGTCACATCGCCCCAGCTGAAGCGATTGCCGGGCGCCTTCACGCGGAAGCGCGCGCCAGCCCCAAGGCCCACGGAATCGATGCGCGTGAGGTGCCAGTCGACCAGATAGTGGTCGGTGAACTCGGGGTGGTTGGCGATGTCCTGCAGGTAGTCGAAGACCTGCTCACGGGGAGCATCGATGATGACGGATACGGTCACCGGATCCATGTCGCCGGCAGTCTATTGAGCGGCTAAGCGGCGCGGGCGGCCAGGCGCACGGTGTGCCCATACTCTGAGTGGCGCACCAGCTCGGTCGCGGCGGGATGTTCGCGGCGCAGAGGCCGGCACAGCTCGCACACGATCCCCCGGTCGCGCTCATACAGATGCACGTGCTCGCCTACCAGCGGTGTGCGCCCGCAGTCCGCGCAGCGATGCCTGTCGGCCGCCAGGGCACCCACACTGCGCCGTAGCAGCGAGCGCTCGAACTGCTCGATGTGGGTGATCGGCTCGGGCATCTTCGGGTGCTGGTTTCGCCATACCGTCGCGGCCTCCTGCTCAAAATTCGTTTGCGGCGGATGGAGCGTGGGTAGAAACCGCCTGTGCTGCCCCAGTGGTGGCCCCTACCCAAAGGAGGATCGGCTTGCCGGCGTCATTTACCCCCAAATTAGGCTCGTTTGGCACGCTTGATAGGCCGTTTGACACGCTGGTTATGATTGGTACGAGGTTCCCGTCGGTAGAAGGCCCCCCTCACCTTCGCCGCGAAGAAAGGGATGATGCATGATGGAGTCACTGACATCGGGCACCATCGCCGGAGCAGGCTCATTTCGCTGCCAGCGCTGCGGCTATGTGTTGACACTTGCTGCCTGCGACACGCTCACCGATTGCCCCGGCTGCAACGGCCGCAGCTTCGTACGCGCCTCGCTCTTCAGCACCGGCCGCATGCAGCGCGTGGAAGACGCCGCCTCGGTCCCTGACCAAGCCGAGCGTGAGGCTTGGCTGCAGGAAGTGCGCGAGCAGGTCGCCGATCAGCCCGGCGAGTACATCGTCTATGAAGAGAGCGGCGAGCACACCGTGGTGCCGCTGACGCGCGAGTGGACGCGCGTAGGTCGCAGCCTCGCCGCGGATGTGCGCTTCGACGACCCCACCGTCTCGCGCCGCCACGCCTTGATCGTGCGCCAGCCTGACGGTGTACGGGTGCTGGACGACCGCAGCCTCAACGGCGTGTTCGTCAATGGCGAGCGCATCGAGTGGCGCGTGCTGAAAGACGGCGATGAGATCATGGTTGGTCGCTACCGCCTGGGCTTCCTCAGCGTGGCTGCTGAGCCGGCCGAAGGCATCCGCAGCGCCACGCCGCTGCACTCGGTCGGCTGAGCTCGCGTCTGATGCATATGCGCATAGCGGCGTCCGACAGGTCGCTTTTCGCCTGCGGGGTAACGCCCGCGTCGCCGGCCGCGTAGTATCGCGCGCCAATGCCTCACACCATCGCGGTCCTGTCCCAGAAGGGGGGCACGGGCAAGACGACGACCGTGCGCACCCTGACCGACGCCTTGCGCCGTGCGCAGGTGCGCACGCTGGCGATCGACCTCGACCCCCAGGGCAATCTGTCGGACTACTTCGACGTCCCACCCGACGCGCAGCCGACGATCGCGGATGTGCTCGCGGGCCAGAACAAGCTCTCTGAGGCGATCCACGCCGATGTGGTCCCGGCCAACCTGAGCCTCGCCGAAGCCGAGCTGATGCTGGGCGGCAAGATGGGCCGCGAGCTGACCCTGCGGCGGGCGCTGGCGAAAGGCACCGCCGACTACGACGTGGTGCTGATCGACTGTCCGCCCTCCCTGGGCCTCTTGACCGTCAACGCCTTGGTGGCCGCCGACTACGCGCTGATAACCGCCGAGGCCCAGTACTTCGCCCTGCAGGGCGTGGAGCAGGCGATGGAGGTCATCGATCTCGCCCGCGACAGCCTCAACCCCTCCCTCTCCGTGCTTGGCATTGTCCTCAACCTGGCCGACATGCGCACGGTCCACTCGCGCGAGGCCCTGGCCTCGCTGCGTGAGAGCTTTGGCGAGAAGGTCCTCGACAGCGTCATCCGCTCCTCCATCGCCTACGCCGAATCGGCCGAGCGCGCCACTTCGATCCTCGACCACCGCCCCGATCTCGGGGCCGACTATCTGGCGCTCACACAAGAGCTGCTGGTGCGTCTGGACTACATCCCCTCGACGTAGCCCCCCTGTACCTCAAAGGGCGTGCGCAGCAGCGTGGCCCACCCCTCGATCTCGGCCTGAAGCGCCTGGGCGACCGTGCCGGTGTGCTCGTAGAAGCACCAGAAGAGAACCGTAGGCCCAGCACCGGAGATGGTGGCCCCCAGCGCACCCAGCTCGCGTGCCCGTTCGGCTAGCTCCAGCGAACGCGGAAAGAGCGGTCCACGGCGCTGCTGGTGCAGGCGATCGTGAAGGCCACGGGCGACGAGGTCCCAATCCCCTCGGGCAAGTCCAAGCGTCAAGAGCGCGGCGTGGGCGACGTTGAAGACCGCCTCCTGCATCGGCACCTCAGCAGGCAGCGCGGCCCGCGCGCGGCGCGTGTTGACGGCTTCATGCGGGACGACCGCCAGGGCCTCAAGCCCCGTCGGAGGGTCGAAGCGGACCGCCTCCCCGTCGGCGCAGATCACGAACCCCCCGTGTAGAGCAGCGGCAGCATTGTCCGGGTGCCCCTCCATCTCGCTGGCCAGCTCCAGCAGCGGAGCATCGAGCTCGAAGAGGTGATCGGCGGCCATCAGCCCGGCAAGGGTGGCGGCGGCGCTTGACCCCAGCCCGCCCGAGAGCGGTATGTCCGAGCGGATGCGAAAAGTGAAGCCCTCGGCGGAGTGCAGGCGCTCGAAGGCGCGCACACAGAGGTTCTCGCGCCCACGTGCAACGGCCAGCTCGGTCTCAACGGCAAAGTGCCCGGTCTCCTCGACCTCCAGCTCCAGATGCAGCGCGAGCGCGGCGGCAAGGCAATCAAACCCCGGCCCCAGGTTGGCGGAGGAGGCGGGCACGCGCACGAGGCGCCTGCGGATCAAGAAGGGACCTCACGATCGAGAACGCACCGAGGCGCCCGCGCCCAGGGCGCCTGGAACTCACCTTGAATCACCCAAGTACCGCCTCTTCGAGCGCCCCCATGTCGGCCTCACAGTGAATCGTGACGCCGTCGTTGTTCTCAAGCGCCGTCTCGGGGTCCTTCAGCCCCCGCCCGGTGAGCACGCAGACCACCCGCTCGGCGCCGTCGGTGCCGTACTTGAGCAAGCCGGCCACCGAGGCCGCCGAGGCGGGCTCGCAGAACATCCCTTCACCGGAAGCGATCAGCCGGTAGGCGGCAAGGATCTCAGTATCGGAGAGCGAGCGGATGCTGCCGCGCGACTGGGTCATGGCGGTCATCGCGTCCTCCCAGCGGGCCGGATTGCCGATGCGGATGGCCGAGGCGACGGTCTCGGGGTGCTCGACCGGATGTCCGAGCACGAGCGGCGCGGCCCCCTCGGCCTGGAAGCCATACAGCCGCGGCGAGGCCCCCATCTCGGTGAAGCCGCGCCAGTAAGAGGTGACATTACCGGCGTTGCCGACCGGTATATAGAGCGCGTCGATATCCCCTTCCATGTCCTCCAAGAGCTCAAATGCAGCCGTCTTCTGCCCTTCGATGCGGAACTCGTTCACCGAGTTGACCAGCGCGATCGGATGCGTTTCGGTCAGCTCCCGCACGAGCACCAGCGCGCGATCGAAATTGCCGGCCAGCGCGATCACGCGTGCCCCGTGCATCAGCGTCTGCGCCATCTTGCCGGCGGCGATCTTGCCGTCGGGTACGATCACCGCGCAGGTGATGCCGGCGCGCGCGGCGTACGCGGCGGAACTGGCGGCCGTATTGCCAGTGGAGGCGCAGATGACCGCCTTGGCCCCCTCGCGCACGGCCGCCGAGACGGCGCACGTCATGACGCGATCCTTGAAGGACCCCGTCGGATTAGCGCCCTCCAGCTTCAGGCGCACTTCGGCGCCGACCATCTCGGAGAGCACCGGCGCGCGCAAGAGCGGCGTCGAGCCCTCCTGCAACGTCACCAGCGGATCGCCGGGAGCAAATGGCAGCCGGTCGCGGTAGCGCTCGATCAGCGGTACATGGGAAGCGGTCAAGTGAACTCCTCTTCGATCACACGTATGGCGCGCGGCGCGGAGCGCAGGAAGTCGAGCTCCCCGATGCGCTCGATGGCGGCATGCAGACGGGACTGTGGCAGCGGGTGGATGACCATCACGAGTCGTGCATTCTCCCCCAGGCCGCGCTGCACCACCGACTTGATGGAGGCTCCTTGCTCCCCGAGCACGCGCGCGACCTCCGCAAGGACACCGGGCCGGTCGGCGACCTCCATGTGCAGGTAGTAGGAGCTTGAGACGTCGTGCACGAGCTCAAGCGGATGCAGCGGCGCGGTGAGAGCAGCAGGAGGCCGCATCACGCTGATGAGGTCGCCAAGCACCGCGGAGGCCGTCTGCACACCGCCGGCACCGGGACCGGACATCGTGATCTCGGTGATCGCCGAGGACTCGACCGTGACGGCGTTGAAAGGCCCATGCACGGAGGCGAGCGGATGTCCGGCGTACAGAAACGCTGGATGCACGCGCACCGACAGTCCCCCATCGCGCCGCTCGGCAGTACCGATCAGCTTGAGCCCCAGGCCGAGCTCGCGCGCGTATTGGAGATCGTCCCCCTGCAGGTGCTCGATCCCCTCATAGGGCACCTGATCGAGGCGCACGGGAGTGCCAAAGGCCAGCCGCGCCAGAATCGCCATCTTCGCCGCCGCGTCCTTGCCGGAAACGTCTTCTGAAGGGTCCGCCTCGGCGTAACCCTGAAGCTGAGCCTCAGCCAGAGCCTCGGCGTAGGTCGAGCCTCGCTCCATCTCGGACAGGATGAAGTTGGTCGTGCCGTTGACGATGCCGTGAATGCGCTCGATATGCGCGCCCGCAAGCGACTCTGACAGCACGCGCACCACTGGAACAACCCCCGCGACGGCGGCCTCGAAGCGAAGTTGCACCCCGTGCTCGCTCGCGGCCGCGAACAGCTCCTCCCCATGCTGGGAGAGCAGCTGCTTGTTGGCCGTTATCACGTGCCTGCCGGCGCGCATCGCGCGCAGGACGTAGTCGCGCGCGGGCTCAATCCCCCCCAAAAGCTCAACGACCACCTCCGATCCCTCAAGGATCTCCTCAAAGCTCCCGCCGGAGCGCGTCAGAGTGCCGGCCAGCAGCGGCTCGCGGCCGGTGAGCCGCTGCACGTGCGGGGCCCGCTGCTCCAATAGCCCGGCAAAGGCAGCACCCACCGTGCCGTGCCCGAGCAGACCGATCGTGAACTGCTCAGATGACATCGCGGAAAGTGAGGTCGTCAAAGCTCTCGCGCCGTACCACCAGGCGCGCGTTCCCGCCTGAGCAGAAGATCACCGGCGGCCGGGGAACCCCGTTGTAGTTGTTGGCCATCGCGTGGCCGTATGCGCCGGTGGCAGGTGTGACCACGACATCTCCAGGCCGCGGATCGTCGAGGTGGGCGTCCTTGACGATGACGTCGCCCGACTCGCAGTGCTTGCCGGCCAGCACGCACGCGGTGTCGCCGCCGAAGCGATCCACGATCTCCGCTTCGTAGCCGGCGTTGTAGAGCATCGGCCGCAGGTTGTCGGACATTCCCCCATCGACGGCCACCCACGTGGAGACGTTGCGCTTGACCGACTCGACCGTATAGAGAGTGACGCCCGCGTTGGCGGTGAGCGAGCGCCCCGGCTCGATCAGCAGCCGCGAGTGCTCCCCCAGGTACTCGCGCGCGGCCCCCACCACAGCGCCAACGTAGTCCTCGATCGCAGGTGGATGCTGAGCGGCAGTGTAAGCCACGCCTAGCCCCCCGCCGAGGTCCCACGTGGGAAAGACGCCCAGCTGGGCGAGCTGCTGGGCGGCGCGGCGGAAAGGTTCGAGTTCGAGCAGCTGCGAACCGACGTGCGCGTGGATGCCTTGCAGTTCGAGCCCCGCTATCTCGCGCACCCGCTGGATCGCGTCGCCGATCTGGTCCATGCCGAAGCCGAACTTGGAGTTGGCCTGGCCGGTTGAGATCTTCTCGTGCGTATCCCCGCGCACATCGGGGGTCACACGGATCAGCACTCCCTGTGCGGGACCACCGGCACCATCCCCCTCCTCCCCCCCCAAAAGCCCAGCCAGACGCTGAATCTCATCGAGGTTGTCGATCACGATCAGCCCCAGGCGGTGACGCAATGCCAGGCGCAGCTCCTCCCGCGACTTGGCGTTGCCGTGCATCAGCAGCCGCTGCGCCGGAAAGCCGGCGGCCAGCGCGAGATGCAGCTCTCCGCCGGAGGCCACGTCGCACCATAGTCCCTCCTGCGCGAACAGACGCAGGAGCGCCGTGCAGGCAGAGGCCTTTGAGGCATAGACGACCGCGAGATTCTCGTGCCCCGCTGCCCGCCCGGCCTCTACGAACGCCTGCGCGCGCGTGCGCAGATCGTCCTCCACCACGACGTACGCGGGAGTACCGAACTCGCGCGCCAGCTCCAGCGCGTCGCAGCCCCCGAGCTCCAGCACACCGCGCTCGTTCAGGCGCGCCCCGATCGGGTACACGTGCGATAGGAGGGTTCCGGCGGTAGCCATCACCGGGGATTATCGCTTGGTGCTCAGGCCGTCGTCGGGCGAGGGGCCCCAGGACCGGCGCGCAGGCCGCTCAAACCACCCGCGCGCAGCAGGTAGGCCAGCCAGAGGAGCCCGATCGCGGCCAACCCCAGGCTCTCAAGCTGCGGCGTCGTGAGACCCCCAAAGACCTCGTTGTTGCGGCGGATGAACTCGACCAGAAAGCGCTCCAGGCCGCTGAGCACCAGGTAGAGCGCGATGATGACCCCGGGGCGCACGCGGTCGCGCAGCTTCCACAAGAAGTAGGCCACGAGCCCCATCACGAGTGTCTCGTAGATCGGCGTCGGCTGCACCGTGACCCCCGCGGGCGTCGGCACCGTGCCGTGCGGGTAGCCCATCGCCCACGGCAGGCTGGAGCGGATGCCGTAGTCCCCGTCGCCTGAGATCTGGCAGCCGATCCGCCCGATCGCGTAGCCGAGTGCCAGCACCGTCGCGCAGGCGTCGAACATCCGCAGCTGCAGCATTTTGCGCCAGCGCATCCACAGGATCACGCCGATCGCTCCGCCGATCGCCCCGCCGTACCAGACCAGGCCCGAGCCCGAGAAGATGCTGCCGAGCAGGTCGTGCTTGACCTGCGAGTAGTTCTGGATCAAGAAGTACCCGCGCGCGCCGATCACGCCGCCGAGCAGCGCCGCGAACACGATCTCATAAGCCCAGTCGACCGGCTTCTCCAGCTCCCGCAGGCGCCGCGCCAGCACCAGGCCGCAGGCGATGAACGCCAACGCGAAGGCGACGCCGAAGGTCTTCACGGAGATACCAAGGATGTCGACTTCGGGCTGCATCGCTCCCGCACTTTAGGGGAGCGCAATGTCGGTCTGCGACAATCCCACCGTGGCGACCCACACCGCGAACAGGCGCACCAGCTTCGGCCGCGACACCGGCCTGCAGGCGCGCATGCTGCTCACGCTCTTCCTGCTCGGGCTGCTGTACGTCGTCTTCATCGGCGTGCTCTTCTCCGTGGGCGCCAGTGGCGTGATGATCGCGATCTTCGCTTTGGGCCTGTTGGCCGTGCAGTTCTTCACCAGCGACAAGCTGGCGATGGCCAGCCTGGGCGTCAAGGAGGTCTCCCCCGCGGAAGCCCCCGAGCTGCACGGGATCATCGAGCGGCTGTGCGTGCAGGCGGATCTGCCCAAGCCGCGGGTGTGTGTCATGCAGAGCTCGATGCCCAACGCCTTCGCCATGGGCCGCTCGCAGAAGAAGGCCACCGTCTGCGCCACCACCGGCATCATGGACCTGCTCTCGCCGGCGGAGCTTGAAGGTGTCATGGCGCACGAGCTGACGCATGTCATCAACCGCGACGTCATGGTGATGACGCTCGCCAGCTTCTTCGCGAGCGTCGCGGCGTTCATCGTGCAGTGGGGCTTCCTGTTTGGCGGGGGCTTCGGCGGCGGCAACGATGACGAGGAAGAGGGCGGCCTGATGTACGTGATCCTCGTCTCGGTTGTGGTGTACGCGATCAGCTTCCTGCTGCTGCGCACGCTCTCGCGCTACCGCGAGTTCGCGGCCGACCGCGGCGGTGCCGTCCTGACGGGTCGCCCCAGCGCGCTGTCCTCGGCGCTGCTGAAGATCAGCGGCACGATCGAGCGGGTTCCCAACGAAGACCTGCGCAAGGCCGAAGGCATGAGCGCCTTCTTCATCATCCCTGCCCGGGCCAAGAAGTCATTGCTGAACATCTTCGCCGACCACCCACCGCTTGAGCAGCGCCTCGCAGCGCTGGAGCGGCTTGAGGCGCAGCTTCAGGGCACCGCGTAATGCCGAGCACCGCCTGAGCCGTGGGCCTGCGCGACGTCCTCACGGGCCGCCATCAGGTCAAGGGTCCCGCCCCCGACCGCCTCTTCGCGATCTCCACGGCCTACATAACGCTGCAGACCGAACACCAGATCGACCCCGCGGGCAGCGCGGCGATCGTCTTCCAGGCGCTGGCGACGAGCGAGTTCGAAGCGACCATTCGTGAAATGGAGGAAGTCGTCAAGGCCACGGGCGGCGAGACGGGCACGCAGGTCTCAACGCAGGACGACAGCTACGGCTACCGCTGGATGGTGTTGAAGGACCCTGAGGTGGAAGACCTGGCGGTGGGGATCAACGCCGTCTCCAGCTCCATCGAGACGGCCGGCCATGGCGAGCGCCTGCTGTGCGCGGTGTTTGCCTTCGTGGACGCCAACAAGCGCAGGGTTTACTTCATCTACAACTACAAGCGCGGCCACTGGTATCCCTTCGCCCCGCAGCCTGGATCAGCCGACGAGCGCGACACCGAGCGCGAGCTGCGACTGAAGGCGCAGATGGCGGGGGAGTTGCCGATGGAGCCGGAACTGGAGCGGTGGTTTCCGTTGTGGGGGATCCCGATTTAGTCGGGAATGAGCCCCTCGCCCTGAAACTCCCGCTCGGCCTCCTTGAGGCTGAGATCGGGCGGCGGCAGGATCAAATCGGAGCCGACAAGCTCATCCTCGGCAAGCAGCGAGCCGGAGGCCCGTACGAACTGAAGCAGGGCATCGTAGGAAGAGCGATACGCACCCTCATCCCCCGCCTGCACCGCCGCGACAACGGCGGTGTCCAGCTCGCTGAGCTTGCCGTCGGCATTATCGAGCCGATACTGCCCCTCCCCCGAGACGCGCACGATCATGCCGACTGCCCCTCGGAAGGCGCCGTAGGCGCAGGCGGCGACGGAGCCTCCCCGGAGGAACTGCCCTCCCCAGGCGCGCCCGCCCCAAGCTGACCGCCGTTGCCGGCGTCACCGAGGGCCGGTGGGGGTCCCAACTCCCCCTTCATCTTGGCCAGCTCATCATCGACGGCCGAGGAGGAAGAGAGCTGCTTGAGCTGCTTGTCGATGTCGTCTTCACCAGGCCCGAGCGCGGTGATGTCATCAAACGCCCCCGCGGATTCAAGCTCGGAGACGGCATCGGCGCGAGCCTTCATGTTTTCGGTCTTGTCAACGGCGCGCTGCATCGCGAGCCCGACATCGGCCATCTCCTCACCCACGCCGGTGGCGGCCTCGGAGATCCTGACCTGCGCTTCAGCGGCGGAGTACTGCGCCTTGATGACCTCCTTCTTGGTGCGGAAGGCCTCGATCTTGGCGCGCAGCTTCTGCTCGGATTCGGTGAGCTTCTGCTGCTGACCTTCGAGTTCGGAGACCTGCGTGTCCAGCGACTGTAGCTCGGTCTGCGCGACGTTCTTGCGCTCGAGCGCCATGCGCGCAAGGTCCTCCTTGCCGCCGGCCACCGCCTGCCGCGCCTGGGTATCGAGCTTGACGACCTGCTGCTGCAAAGTGGACTCCTGCATCTGCAGGCGCTTCTTGGCGGTGACAACGTCGGCGATGCCCTTCTTGACGTTCTGAAGCTGTTCGAGCTGCTTGGAATAGCTGTAGTCGAGCGTCTCGGCGGGATCTTCGGCCCGGTCCAGGAGCTTGGACACCTTGGCCTTCACGACTGTTGACATGCGCCCGGTCAAGCCGGCCATCCTGATCCTCCTAAGGGGGAGCTTCTACGGCAGAGGATCAAGCGTAGCCGAAAGCTCGCGGCCGACGGCCTAGACTCGCGGCCGACGGTCTAGAAGCCGACGGGGTGACGTACTTTGAAGCCACCATTGGCGGGCCGCAGCGGACGCCAACGAGGACCCTGCTGGTTTGAGGGGTCATCGGCCGCGGATGTGTCCAGACGCAGGCCGGCAACGGTCATGTAGGCATGTTCAGGGTTGGTGAAGACAGATACCCACTGACCGATGCCATGACCGCCCCAGTGCATGAATTCCGAGGAATCCATCGGCGTCGCCAGCAGGCTGGCGCCGTGCAGGGCGAAGGAGACGGTGCCCGAGCAGTCATAGCCGGGCGAGGTAAAGGAGCCGTGGCCGCCGCCGAAGATGTAGGGAAGGCCGATGATCTGGTTGCCGGCCCAGACGATCTGCTGCACTGCGGGCGGCGCGGACATGGGGGCGGCAGCGAGGCCATTGACGAAACGCGCCGTGATCCCGGGCACGAGCAGCTGAGGCTTGCCTTCGGCGGTGGCCGCGACAGGGCTGCCTCCGGTAGCCCCTCCGACCTGCCCGACGGGGGCGGGAGGCGTGTACGGGACGACCTGACCGCTCACAAGCTTTTGGTAGACGGGCCCCTTGTAGAGGATGCTGGCGGCGTGCCCAGTGACGGGAGCGAGATGCACCGCAGGAGCTCCGGGCTTCGCGGGGGCAACCGTAGGAGAAGCGCCGCCCGCGGCAGCGGGAGTGGAAGAAGAAGAGGAGGAGTGGCCGCTGACGGCAGTGCCGCCGGTCGAGTTGGCCAAGGCCGCCGGAGCGGTCACGGCCATTACGGCCAGGGAACAAAGTAATGCTGCGCCACTGCGTGGAAAACCCCGCAAAACAACCTCTTTCGTGGGCCTGCGGGGTTAGCTGACGGGCTAGCGCTGAAAGAGCCTGCGCTTTCCACGGATACACCGTGGAATTCGCCCCAACATCTCGGGTCCCCCGTTCCTTGGTCTCTAACCAAGGACTCGGCATTTGCGGCAGGAGCCTAACAGACTGCAATGACGCTTGCGCGGCGTGAATCGCTTTGCCCATGATCTTCCCGCAAATGCCGGGAAAACGATGGTATCTGCATTCTCTTGCAGATTACCTTGAAAATAGGGCTCTCATAGCCTAATCTGCAACATAATGCATATTGAACCGACTCCCTTTGCCCAGCAAGTGGGCCGCACGATCCACGAGGCGCGCAAGGCACAGCAGCTCACCCAGGTGGAGTTGGCGCTGGCGGCCGGCATCAGTACGCGCGCGCTGCACAGTATCGAGCACGGCACCCTCAGTCCCCGTCTGGACACGCTGCAGCGCATCCTGTCCGTGCTCGGAATGACGCTTGAGATAGCCGTGAGACCGACGCGGAGGATGAGCTCCGAGCAAGGCACATGCGACCAGAGCGCACCCGGGGAAGAGCACGGGCCTGGGAAGGCCAATCGATGAGCGCCAATGAGACGGGACGACTGCTCGACGTGCTGCTTGCCGGAGATCCGGTAGGGACGCTGGAGCGCCGTGCCCCCGACCGCTACCGCTTCCAATATGCGCCCCGGACGGTGGATCAGCGAGGAGCGGGCGCGATTGTCCTATCGGCGTCGCTGCCGATTCGCACCGAGCCTTTCACGCCAAGCGAGACGAAGCCGTTCTTCGAGGGTCTACTCCCCGAGGGCGCCATCAGAGAGACGATCGCCAAGAACCTCAGGCTGAGCGTGGATAACGGCTTCGGCCTGCTGGAGGCCCTGGGGGCCGAGTGCGCGGGCGCGGTGGCCCTGATCGGCAGAGCCGAGGGAGATCACGCCGAGTCGCCGGGCGCTGGGATGCGCTGGCTGGACGAGGAGGCACTGGCTGAGTTGGTGCGAGAACTGCCGGAACACCCGCTTGGGGTGTCCGATGGCGAGCAGGTGCGCCTCAGCCTGGGAGGCGTACAGGAGAAGCTCCTGCTCACACGGACGCCCGCGGGACGCTATGGACAGCCATTGCGGGGAGGACCCAGCACGCACATCCTCAAGCCCGGACAGGAGCGCTACCCCGGTGTGGTCGCCAACGAGGCCTTCTGCTTGCGCGTGGCCAACTGCGTCGGGCTGCCCGTGGCCAAGACCGAGATCGTTGAGATCGCGAAGCGGCGATGCTTGCTGGTGGAGCGCTTCGACCGCACCTATGACGAGCAGGGGAAAATCGCGTGCCTGCACCAGGAGGACATTTGCCAGGCGCTGGGCAGACTGCCCAGCGCGAAGTACGAGGTCGAGGGCGGACCCTCGCTTGCCGACACCTTTGAACTGTTGCGCGATCTCGCGGGCGCGAGCACTGCCAGGGACATCAACAACCTGCTGTTGGCGACGGTGCTCAACTGGCTGCTTGGCAACAGCGACGCGCACGGCAAGAACTACGGTCTCGTCTACGACGGCACCGAGGAGATCCGACTGGCTCCCATATATGACGTGGTGTCAACCAACGTCTATGACCTCAAGCCGGAGATGGCCATGCTGATCGGCGGGGTCGAAGATCCCGCTCGCGTCAGTCGAGAGAGCTGGCGGAAGATGGGCTCGGAGTGCGGCCTCGGCGGGCAGCTGCTGGACCAGATCGAGAACCTTCTGGCGAAAGCGCTGAAGTGCGCCAAAGCGATCCGCGAGACGGCAATGGCGGAGGACTGGCACGAGCCGGTGATCGACGAGATAGTGGCGCTCGCCGAACGCCGGGCTGCCCAACTCTGAATCCAACTCTGAATGTCTCCCTGGAGCGGGCGAAGGTAAACCACGGGTGAGACCTCTGAGCCCTCTGATGCGCCCGCTAATGTCCGCTGCCATGCGCGTTCGCCCGCCCTGGCCGCTAGTTGCCGCGCTCACGCTCGGCCTCCTCATCTCAGGCTGCGGCAAATCGCTGCCGGGCGAAGCTCAGAGCGAAGCGAACCCGAGCGTGATCGCGCCGGTGAACTCGCAAGGCGCGGGCGGCCTGGCGACGAAGAACACAACGCGCCTGGGCGGCGCTGACCCTCTGGTAGACGCGGCCGCAGTATCGCTGGCGGTGTACCCCGGCCTGACGTCGGCAAGCAGGCCGCAGGTGGTCGTCGTGGTAGATGAGCAGGAATGGCCGCAGGCGCTCGCGGCGGCGGCGCTCGCGGGTGCACCGCTGAACGCACCGCTGCTCTACAGCGACAAAGGCTCGCTGCCCGAAGTGAGCGCGCAGGCACTGAAGGCGATGCGGCCTAAAGGAGCGCCATCGTTGGGGGGTGCGCAGGTGATCGCCGTGGGTGCCGGGGCCGCCACCGCAGTGCCCGCGAACTACCGCGCGCGCAAGCTGACCGGGCCTAATGCGTATGCGGTGGCGACCCAGATCGCGAAGTTGGTGCAAAGTATGCAGGGCAAGGTGCCTAGTCAGGTGGTGGTGGCCTCCGCCGATGGCCCCCCGGCGCTGGCGATGCCGGCGGCGGGCCTAGCGGCCGAGAGCGCGGTACCGATCCTGCTGGTGAGCAGCGCCGCCGTCCCGTCCGCGACGAGCGGGCAGTTGAAACGCTGGCACCACCCCTCGATCTACATCGTGGGCTCAAGCGCCGCGGTAAGCAGCACCGCGGCCGGGCAGCTGGCGCGCTACGGAACGGTCAAGCGCATCGTCAGCCCCGTAGGCCGGATTGGCCCCAACGATCCGGTGGGCAACGCGATCGCTGTATCGCTGTTCAGCGAAGAAGGCTTCGGCTGGGGCGTTGACGAACCGGGCCACGGCCTGGTGTTTGCGAACGCCACGCGCCCGCTGGATGCGCCTGCGGCGGCGCCGCTGTCGGCCAGCGGCCAGTACGGCCCGCTGCTGCTGCTGGAAGACCCCGATTCGGTGCCGAAGGTGCTGAGCGAATACCTCACGGACATCCGGCCGGGTTACTCCGAAACCCCGGCCTACAAGCCGGTGCACGGTGCGTACAACCACGGCTGGCTGATCGGCGACGAGAGCGCGATCACCGCCAAGACGCAGGCCGAACTGGATGGCTTGCTGGAGATATACCCCAGCGGCTCGTCTTCCTCGACCTCATCGACCAGCAGCAGCGCCAGTTCGACCACGACAAGTGCGGGCTCGAGCACGACAAGCACCACCACAACCACGACGGCCGCAACGACTTCCACGGCAACTAAGCCCGCGACCTCGTTACCCTTGCCAAAGAAGTGAGCCAAGCTGAGGACCCCATCCGTACGCAGCAAGGTCATGAGGTGACCGTTGAGGACGTGCGCCAGTTGATGGGTGCCTCCACCCCTCACTTCGCCCTACAGTTGCGCGAACGCATAGCCAAGCTGATCGTGGGTCTGCCCCCCGGTCACCCGGCGCGCACGGAAGGCGAGCGCGAGATCGCGAGACTTGAGCTGCTGGGTTTCGACGGCGAGACGCGCGGCGAGGGGCTGCACGAGAGCGAGCGGCCGCTGCCCTCGCTCAGCGGTGTCCCAACGTCCGCAGCTGGCGAGCATCCAGAAAGCGTGCCCGCAGGAGCTTGAAGCAGAAGACGAAGAGCGCGAAGTCGAAGGGCAGCAGCACGATGCTGAACAGAACCGTGGGGTTTGTGAAGGCGGAGGCGATCGCAATCGCCAGCGAATGAAAGGCCAGCACAGGCACGAGCGCGAGCAGGATGGTGTGCGAGCGGAAGCCCGAGGAGTGCTCGCGCCAGGTGACCTCGAAGGTGCCGATGCCGACGACGACCAGGCCGACCACCATCAGGGCCCTCTCCTCGGGATGGTGTCTCAACGCCACGACGGTTGCGATGGCGCCGATGAGTATGAGGATCTCTGAGAGCGGAAGCGGATGCCACGGCGCCTGCGGCCGCTCGCTACGGCGGGTGCTCGCCCCCGGCGGCTGCTTCTGCCTCGCCTTGGAAGCTGCCGCGGATGCCGACTTGGAGGCCCCTGTAGACGCGGGCTTGGCCGCCGCACCGGCGGCGTCCGGGCGCCGCTTACGCGAGCGGCGGTTCTTGCTGGCGCTGGCCATCTCTATGGGGCTAGCGTGAGTCGTGGCGGGCGCCCCGGCATTGACGTCGATGCTAGCGCCTATGCTCATTCAGATGGCCACGCTGACCCCCTCCGAGCAGACGGGTATTCCGGGCAGCGCACTGGCGGGACCCTTCCCGGTGGGGGAGTACGCAGAGGCGCTGCGCGAGAAGCTGCGCTCGTTCGTGAAGGTGCAGCTCGTGGGCGAGCTAGTCAACCTGCGCCCTTCACGAGCGCGCGTGTACTTCGAGCTGCGCGACGCCCACGGCGCGGTGTCCTGCGCGGCGTGGCTGAGTGACTGGGAGACCATCGCGGAGCGCATCGGGCCGGTGAAGGAGGGCATGCAGGTGGTCGTGGCAGGTGGTTGTGACTACTACCCGGGCAGCGCGACCTCCTCCCCCAACTTCTCCTTCCAGGTAACCGACATGCGCGTCGCGGGCGAGGGCGATCTGCTGGCGCGTATGGATCGGCTGCGCAAGCAGCTGGACGCCGAGGGCCTGCTGGGACGCCAGAAGCTGCTGCCCCGCGTGCTGCTTCCGCGCACCATCGGCGTGGTGACGGGTGAGACAGGCAAGGCGCGCGATGACATCCTCGCGGCCCTCGCGCGCCGCGGCTGGGCCGGTCGAGTGGTGTGGGGCTTCGCGCCCGTGCAGGACCGCCATGCGGCGCCGGCGATAACGCGCGCGGTACAGGACCTGGCGGCTGTGGCAGGCGCCGAGACGATCGTGGTCGCGCGCGGCGGCGGCTCGCTGGCGGACCTCTGGTGCTTCTGCGATGAGACGCTGTGTCGCACCGTGGCGTTGCTGGGGGTGCCGGTGGTGGCCTCCGTTGGGCATCACACCGACCGCACTCTGCTGGACGATGTGGCGTGGGTGAGCTGCTCGACGCCAACGCATGCGGCGGAGGAGGCGGTGGGAGTCAACTGCTCCGAAGCGCGAACTGCCCTCAAAAGCTCCGCCACGAGGCTGAGCGAAAACGGTCACCGTGCGGTGCTGCGCCGGGCGCGCACGCTGGCAGGCCTCTCGCGGGCGCCTTCAGAGCAGCTGCGCCGCCAGCGCGGGCGCCTGCACCAGCAGCTGCGCGAGATGAGGGCTGGCGCGCGTAGACGCGTGCAGGGGGAGCGGACCGTGACGACCCGTAGGGCCCTTGTTCTGGAGCGCAAGGCAACGGCCACCGCCAGAGACTGCCGCGAGCGCGCCCCGCGCGAGCTTGAGCGCTTGGCGCTGGCGTTGGGCGGCCACGATCCACAACGCACGCTGGAGCGCGGATATGCGCTGGTGCAGAGCCCGACAGGCGAGCCGCTTGCGACAGCCGAGCAGGCCAAGCGACAGGGCAATGTGCAACTGCGCTTCGCCGACGATACGGTTGCGGCCAGGATCGAGCCCAATGACGATGACTGACACACCCCCAGCGCCCAAGCAGACATACGAGGCCGCGGCTGCACGCGTGGAGGAGATCATCCGCCGTCTGGACTCCGGCGAGGCCAGCCTGGGTGAGACGCTGGAGCTCGTGAAAGAGGGCAAGACGCTGATCGAATATTGCGCCGGCGAGCTTGAGGCTGTCGGGGGGGCGCTAGAGGAGATGCGCCTGGACGAGCTGGTGGCGCGTCTGGAACGCGATGCCGGCAGCGGCGGAGGCAACCCGTGAGCCGTAGGGCACTCGTGAGCCGTGGGCAACTCGTGAGCCGTGGGCAACTCATGAGCCGTGGGGGCAACTTGTGAGCACCTGGGAGCTGCTTGCAGAGCTGCCGGTGGAGATCGAGAGCTGCACGCTGGAGGGCCTCTCGGCGAAGGTTTCGAGCGACTTTGAACGCCTGTCCACCGTCATCCACCTGCATGGCAAGGATGAGGAGGGCATGGGTGAGGACGTGACATATGACGCCCCGGACCACGAAATCCTCCAGGCCGCCGGACCCCCGCCGGAGCTCAAAGGCAGCTGGACTATGGCCAGCTTCTGCGAGCAGGTGGCCAAGCTGGACCTGTTCCCGGAGCTCCCTCAGCGCGAAGTGTCGCGGCGTTACCGGGTGTGGGCGTATGAGTCCGCCGCTCTTGATCTGGCGCTGCGTCAGGCAGGTACCACGCTGCACCAAGCACTGGGGCGCACTCCTGAGCCGGTGCGCTTTGTGGTGTCGCTGCGCCTGGGCGAGCCTCCCATCATGGAGCCGCTGCGCAGGCGCCTGGACCTGTACCCGTGGCTGAACTTCAAGCTCGACCCCACGAGCTCCTGGAGCCAGCCGCTAATCGAGGAGCTCAAGGCAACGGGCGCTGTGGAGTCGGTGGACTTCAAGGCGTACTACACAGGCTCGATCGTGGACCAGCCGGCGGACCCGGTGCTGTACCGGCGCGTGGTCGAGGCGTTCCCGGACGCCTGGATCGAGGACCCGGCGCTAACGATCGAGACGGAGCCGGTCCTGGCGCTGCACCGCGAGCGCTTCTCCTGGGACGCGCCGATCCACTCGATCGAGGACATTCAGTCGCTGCTCTACCCACCGCGGATGGTGAACATCAAGCCTTCGCGTCTGGGCGGGCTGCGCAACCTGCTGGACGCGTTTGACTTCTGCGCCCAGCAGGGCATCGGCAACTACGGCGGCGGCCAGTTCGAGCTGGGCGTGGGTCGCGGTCAGATCCAGTACCTGGCGTCGCTGTTCCACGCGGACGCCCCCAACGACGTGGCCCCCACAGGCTTCAACCTGCCCGAGCCGGCGCCTGGACTGCCCTCAAGCCCTTTGGCGCCGACGGCGTCGGATACGGGCTTTCGCTGGGGTTAGCCGCAACTTCTCTGCCGCGGCGCGGTTGGGAATCCCATAGTCGCTATGGTCGGGCGCCCGCCGCGCCCAGCCTCACAGTCATGGCAAGCAAAGGTATCCACAAGCGCTCCTGGTCCTGGGCTGCGGCAGCCATTCTGGTGCTGCTGAGCATGCTGGCGCACGCCCCGGGAGTCTTGGCGAGCGCCAACCCCGGAGGCACCTCCCCCGGCGCCACTCCCAGCACCGGCCCCACGGGAGGGGCGACTCCCGCGGCTGCTCCGCGCCGCGCCACCAGCCGCGGCAGGCGCGTGGTGAGGTTGTCGGACGCGCGCTGCGCGCCGTCCCCGAGCTGCACCACGAACCCCCATCAGGTGTCGGTGCGCGGTTACCTGGTGCTCTCGGGGCGGGGTCTTGAGAAGGGCCTGCGCGTGGCGTTCCCGCGCGTGCGCAACGCGGCGATCGCCCCCAACTCGCCGATGGCTCGCATCTACCAGTCGCCTTCGGGCTTGGCGGTGCACCTGCCGGGCAGCGCGCACTCGGGGCGGATCGCGGTGCTGGTGGGAGGCGGGCGGAAGTCCAACCCGGTAGGGCCGATCACGGTGCTTCCGTACGCGCTGCACCCTCCGCGGCCGAAAGCCCCGGCCCCCGCCCCTCCGGCGCAAGCGGCCAACGGGAGCGCGTTCGAAGGCCAGGGCATGTGGATCTGGTACGTCAGCAAGTCCTCAGGCGGCAACCTCCCGGCGCTCGTGGCGCAGGCCCACGCGGCAGGCGTCAGCACCGTGTTCGTGAAGAGCAGCGACGGCTCAAGCAACTACTGGAGCCAGTTCTCACCGGAACTGGTGGCGACGCTGCACGCCAACGGCCTGAAGGTCTGCGGCTGGCAGTACGTCTACGGCACGAACCCCGTCGGCGAGGCTGAACTGGGCGCGCGCGCCGCGCAGGCAGGCGCGGACTGCCTCGTGATCGATGCGGAGTCAGAGTACGAAGGCCACTACGCCTCAGCGCAGAAGTACATCGAAACGCTGCGCGCGGCTGTAGGCCCCGCCTACCCGGTAGGCCTGGCCTCCTTCCCCTACGTCGACTACCACGAGTCCGAGCCCTACTCCGTCTTCATGGGCCCCAATGGCGCGCAGTTCAACGCGCCGCAGATGTACTGGAAGGCCATCGGCACCTCGGTGGCCAACGTCTTCGCGCACACCTACGAGGAGAACCTGATCTACGGCCGCGCGATCGCGCCGCTGGGGCAGACTTATGAAAACCCCTCCTCCTCGGATCTCGTGGCCTTCCGCTCGCTGGCGGCGGCCTATGGCGCGCGCGGGCTGTCGTGGTGGGACTGGCAGGAGACCTCGACAGGTGGCTGGGCTGCCCTGGCGGAACCGCTGAACACGAGCCTGACGGTGCCCAACCCCGAGCTGACCTCTCCCCTGCTGGGCGAAGGCTCAAAGGGCGATCAGGTGCTCTGGATGCAGGAGCACCTCGCCACTGCCATCCCGGCGCAGGCGACGAGCGGCATCTTCGATGCGACCACGGCGTCTTATCTGGCGCAGTTCCAGACGGCTCATGGCATCCCAGCGACGGGCAAGACGGACCCGAGCACCTGGGCTGCGCTGCTGGCCTTGCCCCCCGTCGCCGTGGACTGGACCGGCGGCGGCCCCGCGGGCTGAAAGCCAGAATCCCGCGCGGCGAGTTAGGCCGCGGCCCGGCGCAATCCACGCCGACCGCGGCCAACACAGGACAAGGGATTGGGACCCCACCCGCCCTCCTCCTCAAAAAATCAGACGCGCTGGATGAGCGTGCCGGTGCCCAATCCCCCGCCACAGCACATCGTCACGAAGCCGATCTCCTTGTCGCTGCGCTCCAGCTCGTGCAGCAGCGTCGTGATCAGGCGTGCGCCGGTGGAGCCGAGCGGATGCCCGAGGGCCATCGCGCCGCCGTTGACGTTGACGCGATCCATGTCGGGGTTGTGCTCGCGGCGCCAAGCGGCGACGACGGGCGCGAAAGCCTCGTTGATCTCGAACAGATCGATGTCGTCGATCTTCATATCGTTGCGCTTCAGGATCTTGGCGGTCGCCGGGATCGGGCCCTCAAGCATCTTCACGGGGTCACAGCCCACCGTCGTCTGATCCACGATGCGCGCGCGGGGCTTCAGGCCCAGCTCCTTGGCCTTCTCAGCCGACATCAGCAGCACCGCGGCGGCGCCATCGCTGATCTGTGACGCGTTGCCCGCCGTCACCTTGCCGTCCGGCTTGAAGGCCGGCTTGAGCTGCGACAGCGTCTCCAGGTTGGTGCCCGGGCGGATGCCCTGGTCGGTCACATAGGTGTCGCCACCTGTGCCCGTATGGGTATTGACCTCGAAGGGCACGATCTCGCGCTCGAAGCGACCCTCCTCCGTGGCCTGGTGGGCGAGCTTGTGCGAGCGCACCGCCAGCTCATCCAGCTCGCTGCGGGAGATCTCCCACTCGTCCGCGATCATCTCCGCACCGAGGCCCTGGCCGACGATGTTGTGCTTGGCCATCAGCGCCGGCGTGAAGGCGAAGCCGAACTCCTCCTGCGTCTTCATTCCGGCCGCGAATGGGAAGTGCCCCATGTGCTCGACGCCGCTGCCGATCATCGCGTCGTGCACGCCTGCTGCGATCAATGCCGCGCTGAAGTTGACGGCCTGCTGCGCGCTGCCGCACTGACGGTCGACGGTGGTGCCGGGGGTCTCGATCGGCAGTCCTTCCTGCAGCCACGCATTGCGGGCGATGTTAAAGCCCTGCTCTCCGAACTGCTGCACGCAGCCGGCGATCACGTCCTCCACCTCACCGGCGGGAATGCCAGCGCGCGCGATGACCTCCGTGTAGACCTTGCCCAGCAGATCGTTGGGGTGGGTGTCCTTGTAGTAGCCCTTCTCCTTGTGACCTCTGCCGATCGGCGTGCGTACCGCCTCGACAATGACTACTTCGCGGCCTTCTGGCTGCCTCATGATGGGAAGTCCTCCGTGTTTTGGTGGGAGTGGCGGAGGGCTGCTGTGGAAGCCGGACCCGGCGCCTGCAAGCAATATTCTACCGTGTCTGTCGACTAGATTGACTAGTCAGTCAATCTCGCGCGGCGCACGGGACCACATCTCTGACACTATCCCCGGCCGCAGTTCACAGCATCACCCCCCACCTATCTGAGTAGAGGAAAAGCGTGAACGAACGCCTTGCCATCGTCGGCAGCGGGGCCATCGCCTGCGGTCTGGCCGCCACGGCGGCCCACCATGGGCCAGTGCTGCTGCTGGCTCGCTCCAGCAGCTCGGCCGAGCGCGCGAAGGCAACGGTGGAGAAGACGCTTGAGCGCATGGGTGCCGAGATCGACCCTGAGCACGTGCAGATCGTCACCGACCCACAGGCACTGGTGGAGGCGACGTTCGTGGTCGAGGCCGTAGTGGAGGACCTCGCGGTGAAGTCGGCGGTGTTAAGCGAGCTGAACGGCATCCTGGGCGCGGAAGCAGTACTGGCTTCAACGACCTCATCGCTGTCGGTGCAAGAGTTGGCGCAGGCCAGCGGTCGACCGGAGAACTTCGTAGGACTGCACGTGTTCAACCCAGTGACGAAGATGCGGCTGGTCGAGCTGGTGTTCGCGGCTGACGCAAGCGAGGACACGCGCTGGCGAGCGCTGAAGCTGTGCGAGACCTTGGAGAAGACCCCCGTGGAGGTCCCCGACGTGCCGGGCTTCGTCGTCAACCGCCTGCTGTTTCCTTACCTCTTCAGCGCCGTACGGCTGCTGGAAGAGACCGGCATGGAGGCCTCCGGCGTGGATACCTGCATGAAGCTGGGCGCGGGGCACCCGATGGGGCCTCTGGCGCTGCTGGACCTTGTGGGCCTCGACGTCTCGCAGGCGATTGGCGAGACGATCGGCGAGCCGGTGCCCCCGCGTGTGGGACAGCTTGTCGCGGAAGGCGCGCTGGGCCGCAAGAGTGGTCGCGGGTTTCACAGCTACTGACCGCTATTCCCAGCGAGCACTGACCCGAGTGCTGACGGCTCCATCCAGAGCTTGCAGGTTTTATCTCGACCATGACCACCTTTTAGGTGGGCTTGAGGCTGGTGGCGATACTGGTGATGCGACAAAGAGTCGCAACGCACACCCGCCTCCTCCCAGTGCACACGCTCCGGTCCGCACCCCCCGCGGGCCGGACGTGTTTAAGGCGCCTCCGGTGGGCCGCACCGCCCGCCGGCGCCTGTCGGCCCTAAGGTCCCTCCTCCGTCTCCGACTCGCGCGTGGCGACCGGCCGGCGCTCGCGGATGCGGACGGCCTCGATGCGGTTGTGCCTCACCGACTCCACGCGGATCGAGAAGCCATCCGCGGTGACCGTGTCCCCGCGCCGCGGCAGCCGCCCCAGCTGGGCGAACACAAAGCCGCCGACGGAGTTGTAGGCATCGCTGTCGGCAGGCAGCATCACACCGTGGTCGGCGAGGTCAGTGACGGCGACGTGCCCGCGCACCAGCCACTCGCCTCCCGGGAGCTTGCGGATCTCACCCGCGAGGGGGTCGGTCTCATCGACGATCTCCCCCACCACCTCCTCGATGATGTCCTCGATCGTGACGATTCCCACGACGCGGCCGTACTCATCGACGACCACGGCCATCGAGGTCCGCTGGCGCTGCAGATCGGCGAGCAGATCGTCCAGCGGCTTGGTCTCGGGCACGATCGGCGCCTCGTGCACGATCGCCTCGATCGAGGCCTTGGGGCCCTCCTCCATGAGACGCTGCGCGAGCGTGCTGGCGTGCACGATGCCCCGCACGCGATCGCGGTTGCCTTCCTCGGTGACCACCAGGCGGGTGTGGCCGCTTGAGACACACAGCTTGAGACACGCCTCGACATCTTCTGAGACGTCGATCGTGACGACGGCGGGGATCGGGGTCATCACCTGACGAGCCTCCTGCTCGTGCAGCTGGAAGACCCCGCTGAGCATTCCGGCCTCACCGGGGTCGAGATGACCGCCGGCGTAAGACTCGGCGATCAGGCGCTTGAGCTCCTCCTGTGAGCCACCGACGCTTTGTCGGGACATATCCACGCCCAGCACCCGCAGAATCCGGCTGGATGCGGCCGTCAGCACGACGATGAACGGATGAAACAGGGTCGCGAAGCCCTGCAACGGACGAGCCACGCGACGGGCCACGGTCTCCGCGTGCTCGATCGCGTAGAACTTCGGCACCATCTCGCCCGCGATCAGCTGCGCCGTCGTGATCACCGCGAAGGCCAGCACAGCGGCGATCACCAGGGCCACCCCTTCGGATAAGGCACCCCCGAGCGCGCCGCTCAGCAAGCTGGCCAGCGCCGGCGCGCCGAGCGCGCCGATGCCGATCGACGTCATCGTCACGCCGATCTGCACCGCCGAGATGTACTCGTTGATGTTCGCCAGCTGCCCCAGGGCCAGACCCGCGCCGCGCTGGCCGTCCTCCTGCATCAGCTCCAGCCGCGCCCGGCGCGAGCGGATCAGCGCGTACTCCGCGATCACGAAGAACGCGTTGAGCGCGATCAGCACGGCCGTGAAGAGAAGCTTCAGGCCGCTCACGCGGAGGTGCTACTTCGAGGAAGTGATTCTTCGTCGTCTGTCATTGGTGGCGACCAGCTAAAGGTAGCAGGGGCCACGGTCGGCGTCAGAATACTCAGCCCAATCCGTCGATCTCAGCCGCCAGCGCGAAGTCGGCTCCCGTGAGGCCTCCCTGCGAATGCGTGCTGAGCTCCAGGCGCACCTTGTTCCAGCCGTGCACGAGGATGTCGGGATGGTGGTTGGCCCGCTCGGCCAGCTCGGCGACGCGATTGACGAAGACAATGGCCGCGGCGAAGTCAGCCAACTTCCACTCACGTACGATCGCCTCGCCCTCACGAGCCCAGTCGCTGTCCGCGAGCTGCTGCTCGATCTCCTCATCGCTCAGCCTGCTCATCCTCGAACCTCCTGCTCGCTCAACCTACTCATCACTCAATCTCCCAATCGTTTGCGCGCGGGCACTACATTCCGGGGTATGCGCATCGTCAGCCTGGTCCCGCACGCCACGGAACTGCTGTTCGCGCTCGGCCTCGGAGACGAGGTTATCGCGGTGACGCACGAGTGCGACCACCCTACGCGAGCGTTGAAGCTGCGGCACGTGACGCGCGACATGCTTCCGCAGGGCCTGAGCGCGGCGGAGATCGACGCAGCGGTGCGCGAGCGCACGCTGAACGGCGGATCGATCTACGAGCTGGATGAGCAAGCTCTGCGCGCACTGAACCCCGACCTGATCGTCACACAGGCGCTCTGCCCGGTCTGCGCGGTCTCTCATACCGAGGTGGTTGAGCTGGCCAAGAGCATCCCCTCCCAGCCGCGCGTGCTGGCACTGGACCCCAAGACGCTTGGCGAGACGCTGGGTGACGTGCGCACCGTGGCACAGGCCACCGACAGCCGCGACGCGGGCGTGGAGCTGATCGCCCGCATCGCGGGTCGCATCGACCGCGTCAAGCTGGCCGTGCGTGGCCGGCGACGCCCGCGCGTCGCGGCGCTGGAGTGGCTTGACCCGGTATTCGTGGCCGGCCACTGGACGCCTCAGCTGATCGACTTCGCCGGCGGCGAAGACGTGCTGGGGTTCGCGGGCGAACACTCGGAGGTGTTCACCTGGGAGGCGGTGGCGGCGGCGGAGCCTGAGATCGTCGTTGTGATGCCCTGCGGCTACGACGCCTCCCGGGCGCACGAGGAGGCGATGACGTACGCCGAGCAGCTGGCTGGCCTGGGCGCGCGTCAGGTGGTGGCGGTCAACGCCTCGGCCTACTTCTCACGCCCCGGACCGCGGTTGGTCGATGGGCTTGAGCTGCTGGCGCACATCCTGCATCCCCAGGCCGTCGAGCAGGCCCCGGAGGAGGCGATCGCAGTCGAGCTGGTGAGCGTCTGAGCGTCTGAAAGGGCCTTTGACGGCCGAAGGGCTTGACGGCTGAGCGGCTTTGACGGCCGAAGAGTTGGCGGCAGAGCTTGACGAGATGACTAGCTGGACACGGCAAGCGATCCGACGATCGCCAACACGCTCAGCAATAGGCAGGCAGCGAACCCCAGCGCTGGCACCTTGCGTTCATCGGCGCTGCGTATTGCCAAGGCCGCGAGGGCGCCACCGATGAGACCGCCGATATGGGCGCCGACAGAGATGTTGGCGGCAGTGAAGCTGAACAGCAGATTGATGACGATAAGCGCGCCGATGCCCGACTCCATGACGCTCATGCGGCGAGCCCGCAACTCGACCACCGCGGCTCCCATCAGGCCAAAGACGGCACCCGAGGCGCCGAGGCTGGGGGCGGCCGTAGCGAACAGCGCCCCGAAAGAGCCGGCGAGCAGGGCGGTCATGTAGATGGTGGCGAACCTGATTGAGCCAATGGCGGGCTCAAGCAGGTTCCCGAGCAGATAGAGCAGGTACATATTGAAGGCGATATGCAGGAGGTTCTCGTGCAGAAATCCGCTGCTCACCAGGCGCCAGTACTGGTGCTCGACACCGACGCCGTAGCGCCACAGCACACCTTCTTCGACAACCTTGCCGTGAATGGTGGCCCCGGAGATGGTGAACTGCCCCTGCTCGGCCAGAAAGGCAAGCACGTTGACGGCGATTAGCCCATAGGTGACCCGCGGCACCTTGGCCATGTCGCGCATACGCACCGCTTTGGTGCGCTGCCTGGCGCACTCCGGGCAGCGCATGCCGACCGGCGTCGTGGTCATGCAGTCGGGACAGATGGGTCGTCCGCAAGAGGAGCAGGCGACGCCGGTCTCACGTGAAGGGTGGCGGTAACAGGTGGCCATGTGCGGGCAAGAGCCTATCTCGGCCAGAGAGTCGGACCCGCCGGACCCGCCGGATCGGGCTAAGTAGAGGCGATGATGACGGGGTTGCGCGTCGGCTTGGGGCTGCCGCCGAGCGGCTCGTCGGTGACGAGGACCTTGCTCACACCTGTGACATTGCCGGGCACGTCGACGTCGCCTTCGCCGTGTTGGGTGACCGAGAAGAGTGCGTCGGTAGGCGCGGGTGCCTGTGTCCCCCGCTCAAGCCACACCTCATAGATGCGTCCGCGTGGCGGCGCTGGCATCCCCTCGACGACCAGCTCCAGATGCGAGCCGACCTTGCGCAGCTCGGCCCTGGCGTTGTGCCCGGGTGCGACCACGGCAGCCCTGATCACCTGCGTCTGCGTGCGCTGGATCGTGGAGCCAGTATTGATGGCAAAGGCGCCGACGAGCAGACCCACGCCCAGCGCGGCAGCGGCGGCAAAGGCGGGCACCAAGCGTCTGCGCCAGACGGGCGCCTGGCGCGCCGGCCTGTCGGCCTCGTGGCCAGCCGCCCTGAGCAATTCCGCCTCGGCGTGCACAGTGGCCATGACGCGGGCGCGCAGGCTGTCAGGAGCAAGCTTGCAAGGCACGCCGACGGCGAGTGCGTCAGCCGCGGCCTGCAGCTGGGCAACCTCACCGCCGCAGACAGCACAGCCAGCCAAGTGCTGATGGAAGCTCTGCACCTCCTGCTCGTCCAGCGCGCCGAGGACGTAGGCGGCCGCATCGGGACAGCGCTCGCACTGCAGCTCCTGCTCATGGCCATGGTCGCGGGGGCTCAGGAGACCACCTGCCCGGATCGCAATTGAGAGCGCATCTTCTGCAAGCCAAGACGCATTCGACCTTTGATCGTTCCCACGGGGGTATCCAACATGGTGGCTATCTCCGAATGCGTGAAGCCCCCGTAGTAGGCCAGATCGATGACGCGGCTCTGATCGGGTGGCAGCTCCTCAAGCGCAGCGCGGATCTCGCGCGCTTCGTCGCGGCGGCCCACCTCCAGATCGGTGCGCTCGGCTGCCTCCAGGTGCTCCTCGATGCCCTCGTCGCTGATCCTGCCGCGGTCTTGCACGACCCCGCGCCGCAATGCGTCGATCGCGCGGTTATGCACGATGCCCAGCACCCAGGTGCGTACGCTGCCGCGCGTGCGGTCGTAGCGCGCACCGCTGCGCCACAGTGAGAGGAAGCCCTCCTGGACGACATCTTCGGCGATGCCTCGCTTGCCACACATGCGAAACGCAAGCGAGAAGGCTGCATCGACGTGCCGCTCATAGACAACGGCAAAAGCGGCCGAATCGCTCTCGCGCACAAGCTGCATAAGGTCCTCGTCGGCAAAGCGACGCAGGGCAGCCGACGCAGCGTCGGCGGAACGCTTGTAGCGAGCCATCTCAGACATCAATACGCAACTGACCCCATTCGCGGATCAGGGAATCCGCGAGTGATGCATAACATTCAATCACCCTTCGCGGCCGAGTGACTGACCCGCCGAATAGTTCAGCTCATTCGTCAGTGCATGCTCGTCGGCATTGCATGCCCGTCGGCATTGCTCTGCTCATGTGGCACGGTCTCAGCTGATTCGTCGGCGTGCGCGCAGCAGCACCAAGGCAACACCAGCGGTACTGCCCACGACCACCGCGGCAGCGGGTCGCACCCAGTTACGCGGATCGCGCATCGCCGAGAGCTCCCAGGCCTCGAGCTCGCCCACGGCTAGCTCGGTGAGACTGGTGAGAGTGCTCTCCAGGCGCTGCGCGAGATCCTCTGGAGGCTCCACCGGCGCGAGTGCCTGGCGCAGGAGTCCCTCGAAGTTGGAGCTCGAAGCGGCTTCAGTCATCGCTCGCCCCTTCGTTGACGATCCCTTCCAGCTGCTTGATGGCACGATGGATCAGCACCTTGGTGGCTCCATCCGAGCGCCCAAGCGCACGAGCGATCTCGCGGTTGTCCATGCCCAGGGCAAAGCGCATGATGAGAGCCTCACGGCGGTCATCGGGAAGCTCCTCCACCCCATTGAGAATGCGGCTGAGCTCCTCGCGCTCCTCGACCAGCTCCTCGGTTGTGTGTGGGTCGGCGAGCGGCGTTGAGTCCTCGATCGGCGAAGCTGGCTTGCGCGAGCGGTCGCGATAGAGGTTGGCGGCCAGGTTGTGAGCGATCCTGATAAGCCAGGGCCGCAGCGGCCGTCCAGCGGACTCTCGCTGGGCACGCTCGAAGTGGCGGTAGGCCTGCAGGAAGGTCTGCTCGGTTAGATCCTCGGCGTCGTGATGGTTGCCAACTCGGTAGTAGGCGTAGGAGTAGACATCGCGTAGATGCGCGCGGTAGAGCTCGGAGAACTCCTCGTCCAGTTGTGCCTTTGACTTCGGCGTGTGTTGATCGGCCACTCATTGCACCCTACCTCCGCCGCCCCAGCAAGCCGGCTTACGCCGCCCGTGCCTGCTCCCGCTCCCGCGTGGCGCGGGTGGGCGGGAGCACGCTCCCCGCGCGTGTCTGCTCTCGAGGACGCGCCGGGACTCCCCCCAGCCACTCCCACTGCAGGCTCACACAGTTCCAGACGCGCTCGGTCACACCTAACGCCGCCTCGGGTGAAGGTCGCCGCGCCAGGGGGAACATCAGCGGAGCCCCGCAGCGGATGCGTACCTTGCGCGGCCGTATGCGCAGCCCACGGCGCACATCTTCGGTACCGATCACGGCGACCGGCACGACGTGCGCGCCGGTTTCCAGTGCCAGGCGCCCCACCCCGCGGTGGGGATGAGCAAGTGGGCCGCGGCGTGTGCGGGTGCCCTCGGGAAAGATCACCACGCAGTCCCCCCTTGCCAGGATCGCTCGTGCGGTGGCCATGGCATCCTCATCGCCGGCGCCCCGATCGATCGGAAAGGCCCCTAGCCGGTTGAGCAGCCAAGCCTGCCAACGACGCGCGAAAAGCTCGCGCTTGGCGACGTAGTACACCGGCCTGCGCGTGAGCGAGCCGATCACGAACGGGTCAAGGAAACTGCGATGGTTGGCGGCCAGGATCAACGGGCCGCTGCGCGGCAGATGCTCCGTGCCGATGCGCTCCAGGCGGAAGTAGAGAAGAAAGAAGGGCAGCAGGAGAGCGCGGGCGAGCAGATAGAGCAGCGGATTGACGCCGTGCGACTGCGCGTGTGCACGAAAGCCCTCAAGCTCGGTGCTGTCACGGTTGCGGCCCATACATTTGATACCCGCCGAGGATGTCTCTGTTACAGCAGCAGGCAGCACAACAAGTAGAAGCCGAAGGGCTACCGCAGAATCGCGCAAGCACGAGAGCCATTCCGGGGAACGCGCAAGCCTCCGGCCTATTCCCAAAAGAGCCGGCGACCGGACTCGAACCGAGCAACCCCCGCTTTACAAGAGCGGTGCTCTACCAATTGAGCTACGCCGGCCTGCAAGTGGATCGTACATCGCCGGCGGCCGGATGCTGGACGGCCGGCCATCCAGAAGACGATGAGACATCATGAGGATGGCCGGGCCGAGCACACCACCTTCGCGCCCGGCCCATAGCCATCTGTACTCAGCGAATCAAGCACGCGGCCCCGACGCCCGCTCACCCACATCGCCGGTTTCCGACGTTGCGTGCGAAGCCTCCTCTCCCAGGGCGGGGAAGCGGCTGACATCACAGACGTTCGCGTTCGCGCGAATCGATAGTGCCATCCCCTCGCGGACCGCGTTAGCCCTTATACCGCTATTCGCATCACGAATAGCGCCTGCGATAGCGGCGCGCGGCACTCCGGGAGCGACCTGTTTGACGACGCCATTTAGCGTGCCGCGCAGCGCCCCAATCCCATCGGTGACTCTCCCGGCCGCTCGGCGGGCGCGCAAGAGCAACGCCGTGGGCATGGCGAAGTCCTCCACCACCGTGTCGAGGATCAGTTGCGTGATCGGACGTGTGTCGGTGGCGGAGGCATGAGAGGACAGGTGATAGAAGCTCGCCATGGCGGCCAGGATCAACGTGTGATCCTTCCCGTCAGACAGGGCTTTGGTGCAGCAGACTGCGCGGCTGGCAAGCGTTTGCAAGCGGTCAGCGGTCTCGGCCGGCGAGGCGTAGTAGTCGATCAGGCTGCGCTGGCCGTCGGCGACGTCCTCCCCGCGGTCGATGAGGCTGTCGAGCAGCGAGCTCAACGAGGCGATCCAAGGGAAGTACGCGCCTTCCACAGCCACGGCATCCCGGGTCTTGGTGCTCGGTCTTGCGGCCGCGGCGATGAGTGCGAAGATCGGCAACGGAGAGCCGGCGGCCGCGCCTGTCTCCCACCAGTGCAGATCGGTGCTCTTCTTGTTTTCCGCACTCGCCCAGCGGGCAAAGCCGTCGAAAGACCCGTGGATATCACCGTGGTTAAGGCTCTGGTAGGCGACGATGCGGGCCGTTACTCGTCGCACCGAGTCGGCTATCGCGGCGTACGAGGGGAGCGCTTCTAGGGCGGTGCGACAGGTATCCACGAGATCCTGCAGATAGCCGGTGTCTTCGTGACAGCTGTGATTGGCGTAGTAGTCAAAGCGCGGGCCTTTGGGTTCGAGGGCGTGCAGCAATGCCTGGTTGAGACGGCAGCCGTTGGCGATCGGATCCGCACCCGGCTGCTCGCTGACCGTATCGATGTAGTCGAAAGCAACCTGATAGGCGGTAATTGCGCGTATCACGATTTCGCGGCTTGCCTGGGGCACGAAGGTGGCAAACGCGACGGCCCCCTCGATGCTCTCGCGCTTGCTGCGCTGGGCCTCCCAGGCCAGCCGGCGCAGCGCGGGGTCGACTATCTCTCCGGCGCGCTGGCGCCAATGGTGCAACTCACCGCGAGCGCACGGAAAGACGCTCAGCCAATAGCACCTGGCCGCGTTGGCGAACGCAGCTGCCGCGCGACTCCCCGCTTTCACCCTCATGGGGATAGCTTTGCGCAACAGGCGCTCCAAGCACAACTACTCCTGAAAACCGGTCCGCGCAGGTGCACGCGCAGCGGACAAGCCGGGCAGTGCCATAACGGTTAAAGCGATGCTGGCGACGAGCGCGAGGGTGAGAAACACTTGCGGCCATCCGACGCTGAAAGGAGCCGGAAAGCCGGTGGTCAACCGTAGCCAGCGATCCGCGAGCGCGTGTCCAAACACGCCGAGGACGGCCCCAACGAGACATCCGATGCTAAGCACGATGGCGCTCTCCAGGATCAGCGAGCGCCACAGCTGCCAGTGGTCGAATCCCTGGTTCTTCATCGCTGCCAGGCGCATGCGGCGCTGCCAGATGACCGCGCTGAGCGATGCGGCGACGGCAAGCGCGCCGGCGAGCAGCAGCAACAGTGAGATCTGCCCCAGGCTCTGCAGACCCTGACGGGCGTTGCTGTCGGTCTGGGCTTCACGTTCACGGTAGGTCTGCACCTGCAAACCGGTGTCTGCGCCCAGCGCGGCCTGCACGATCTTCTTACCCTGCGCGAGCGTCACGGCAGATCCCTTCAGGCTGACCTCGAGCGCCGCGGGATCGGCGCTCTGCCAGCCGCGCCGGTAGTCCGCGGTCGAGAAGGCGATAGTCCCTGGGGGCCATCCCAGGTTCGTGGTGATGGCGGCCACACCCAAGCGCAGTCCACCCGAGGGCGTCGGTAATAGAAAGAAGTCTCCGACCCGCAGATGGTGTTCCGTGGCAAAGCCTTCGGAGACAGACGCCCAGCCGCCTTGGCGGATCAGCTGAGTCGCGTGGGCGAGATCGCCATGCAGCAGCTGGCTGGGCTGGATCATCGCGCCGTCGCCAGGATCGCGGGCTCGTATCAGGAGGCGGCGTGAGCCGATGTCCAGCAGTGCGCCCTGGTAAGGGCGCACGGAGGCCACCGCGGGAGCGTGGGCAAGGGCCTTCAGTGCGGAGGTGTCCTTGAAGCTGTCGGTGTTGAAAACGCTCTGCCCGGAGGTCACCCAGACGTCGGCGGTGCCCTCATACTCGGCGATCGCCGTTTCCAGGCCATGAATCAAGTCGCGTCTGGCGCCTCCGATCGCGACGCTTCCGTAAACCGCGAGCGTCGCCACGGCGGCGAGCGCGATCGAGCGGGTTGCGCTCGCGCGCAGCTCCACGATGGCTACCGCCAGCATGCTGCCCCGAATGCGTTCGGCGATGGGGCCCAGCAGCGACAGAACCGCGGCGAACGTTGCGGGAATCAGGCAGACGGCCGCCAAGGCGAGAACGGCTCCCCCGAGAACGGTCACGCTCGGCGCCACCAATGCGCCCAGCGTGACGGCCAGGATCAGCACCCCCGCGATCAGTCCGAGGATGCTCACGGTGCGCCCGGAGATGCTCTGCCCGGCCTCACCGCCCTCATAGAGCACGGCATCGAGCGCTCTATCCGAACGCAGGTCAAAGAGCGGCGGCAGAGAGGCAAGCAGCGCGGCCAGCACGCCACAGGCGACCGGCACCAACAACGTGCTCGCGGTCACGATCCGCTGCGAGCCGATTGCGAAGGCGGATGTGAGGTAGTCGGGGACATGACCGAAGAGGGTTTGCGAGAGGACCTCCCCGATGAGAATCCCGGCGAGCGAGCCCACCACTCCAAGCGCCAAAGCCTGAAAGCCGAGGACAAGAACGATCTGATTGGGAGCGAAGCCCTGCGTGCGCAGTTCCGCCATGAAACGTCGCCGGTCAGGGACAGTGAGCAGCATCGCGTTGAGCGCCAGCAGAAAACCAATCATCGCGCTGATCGCCGCGAACAAGGTGGTGGACTGCGCGTTGGGCTGTGCTGCCTGGCCCAGCAGACGTAGCTCGTTATCGGCGGCCTCGACGTCGATGCGGCTCGCGGCAAGGCCGCGCAACTCCGAGGCCACCAGGCGATCGGCGCCCGGGCGCGGCTTGATCAGCACGTTGGTCACGCGCCCCGGCTTGCCGGCAAGCAGCTGGGCGACAGGCAGCAGGGCGATCACGATGGGGCTGCCAGAAACGGCACCGATCGTCTGGCTGCCGAGCACCGCCCGGACCCGTATCAAGTGGGTCCTGCCATTGGCGATCACAGTCACTGGCCGTGTCGCGTGTGCCCCCACCGCGCCAGCCACCGAGGATGGCAGGCCAACTCCGCCCGAGATCAGCAGCGCACCCGCGCCCAGGTTCTGCGTCGCCGCGCTGCCCAGCGCGCTTAGGCGCGGTGTGACCCCGATGAGCTGCACTGCCCGGCGGCCCTTGGGGCCGACGATGATCACGTTCTCACGTAGCACGGGGGCAGCCACCTGCACCCCGGGAAGCCTGCCGGCCGCTTCGCTGTAGCGCTGATCAAACCCGTCGTTCGAGCGTGCCGCCAGCTGCAGACGGGCCGAGCCCACGAGCTGGTGGATCAGATGCTCGGCTGAGCCGGTGATGCTGGAGTTGGCGAGCAGCACGCCGTATACCAAAGCCACGCCGATGGCGATGCCACTCGCGGCAAGCAGCTCCTGAGCGAGACGCCGCCGCAGCCGCCAGCGATACAGGGCCACCAGCGACCCGGCGCGCAGTCCCAGGATCGTCGGTAGCCGCATCACGCGGGGGTGGTGGCGAGCTCGGCCTCGAGCCCGGCCACCAGAAGGCCGTCGCGCAACGTGTGGACGCGGTCGACGTACTCGATGGCCTGCGGATCATGCGTGACGAGCACCCCGGGTATGCCACGTTCGTGGCAGATGTCGCGTAGCAGCGCGTGGATCTCGCGGCTGCGCCGGGAGTCCAGATTCCCGGTCGGCTCGTCGGTCAACAGCAGCCGCGGTTCATTCACCAGCGCACGGGCGATCGCCACGCGCTGGCGCTCGCCCATCGAAAGCTGCCGCGGGGTGTGCATTTCGCGCTCGGTGAGGCCGACGCGCGCAAGCCAGGGCCGCGCCTCAACCCGGGCAGACGCCAGGCTGTAGCCATCCGCCAGCAGCTTCAAGGCGGCGTTGTCAATTGCGGTGGCCCCCGCGATCAGGTGGAACGCCTGAAAGACGAACCCCACCTCGCGGCGACGGTAGACGGCGCCATCGTGTGCGGAGAGCCGCGATATGTCGCGTCCGTCAAACAGGACCTTCCCCGCATCGGGCTCCATTAGGCCCGCGGCCATCAGCAGCAAGGTCGTCTTGCCCGAGCCGCTTGGTCCATACAGCGCGACGAACTCGCCCGGAGAGACGGTCAGCGAGATGCCGTCCACGGCGCGTACCACCTCTCCACCGGCGCGATAATGCTTGACGAGGTCGCTGAGCTCCAGGCTGCTCATCACGCTGATGGCTCAGCGCGAACGGCGCGACGGTCGGGAAACGCGAGCACGACTCCCGCCGGATCCATCGAACGCAATTCCCCGTTTGAAATGGACATGCTCCGGCGTGCACCGGCGAGCGCCTCAAGATCCTCGGAGGCGACGAGCACGGCGAGCTTGCTGTCGTTGGCAAGCGAGCGCAGCAGTGCGTAGAGCTCCCCACACTCCAGTGGGCTGGGAGAGACGGCGGGCTCGTCGATCAGCAAGAGGCGCGGCTCCCGGACGATCGCCCGCGCCAGCGCGACCCGTATGCGCTCCCCCTGCGAAAGTCTGCCGGTCCACACGTCCGCGCATTCTCCGGCACCCACTTTTTCCAGGGCGCGCCGCGCCAGAGGCCGTGCCTCGCGCAGACTGATGCGATCGCCCAACAGCGGCATGGCGACGCTGTCCACCGCGGGTTGACTGAGCTGGGGGCGCCAGTCTCCCGAGACGTGCGCGATGCCGTGCGCGCGCAGCAGTCGGGCGCGCTCATTGGCCCCCATGCTCGTGAGTACGTGACCGTCAAAGCAGACCGCCCCGGCATTGGGCGCCTCAATGCCGGCCGCGACACGCAGCAAGGTGGTCTTGCCGGAGCGCCGAGGTCCCCAAACGCCGACGAAATCGCCGGCATCCACTTCCATGCACACCCGGTCGAGGACCGCGACCTCCCGTCGCCCGTCCCCGTAGCGTCTGGTCACCTGGGTGAGCGAAAGAAGGGTCATGGCCGCGGGAGCGTCATCTCATCACGCGACACTAGGACGGCGTTGCTACCTCGGAGATCAGGCGGCGGGCAAGCACGATCCATTCGAGCTCGGCGCGCAGATGCAGGCGTGCCGAGGCACGGGAGAGATGCATGGCGATGCCCGCGAAGGAGCGCAGCAGTGGCGCGTCCTGCGAGCTGGCGTTGAACAGGGCGAAGCACTCGCGCTCGTAGGCATCCAAGGCCGCCAGCAGACGCGGCGCGTCAGGCGCACGGGCGACGGCAATCTTGGCCTGGAACTCCGCACGAACAGGGGCCATGCGCGTACTCGCACTCATCCACTCGGTCAGGGCGGGCTCGGCAAGCAGAGTCGGAGAGTAGACCCGCCGATTCCCAGTAGGTCCATCACTCAAGACCCGTCGCGAGGAGACCAGGCCCGCCCGCTCAAGCTGTTCGAGCATGCGGTAGAGGTCTTTAGCGGTTATCTGCCACGCGGGCCCGAGGCGCCGATCGAGACGATTCGCCAGGTCGTAACCGTGTCCTGGTCGTTGCAGCACGAGGCCCAGCAGTGCCCCCTTCAAAGGCGAGCTGCCTCGCATCCAGTCCCTGTTTCCGGCGCTTACGGCTTCCATTGCGTGTACGGCTCCTGATTCGCTGAATGGAACAGTACCTTACATCGACACGAGTTGCGAAATGGATGCCTTCAAGTAGCTGGAGCTTTGGCAGTCACAGTCGAGCGTTCCTGTCAAGCTGGTCTTTGCCCTACAGCCCTTTGCGTCAGTTCGAACGCCTTCGTCTGCGCATCGAGCAGCCTGTTCGCCTACGCATCTCGAAGCCTGTTCGCCTACGCATCGAGCAGCCCGATCTCACCCGCGCGAGCGACCGCCTCTGAGCGCGAGGAAACCTCGAGTTTGCGATAAACGGCGTGGGCCTGGGTCTTGACGGTATTGGTGGAGACATGCAGGCGCAGGCCGATCTCACGGAACGAGAGATGGGTGGGTAAGAAGCGCAATATGCGCAACTCGGCCATGGTCAAGGCCGCCGAGCCGGAAAGCGCCGAGGTGGCAGCCGTATCGACCTGCTCCCAGATCTCATCGAGCCAGGTGCGAAAGACGGTCGCATCGGGCACACGCCGCGCAAGGTGAGAAGCCTCCGCGAGCAACGTACGCGCGAGTCTTATGTCAGCGAGCTGCAAAGCCGCACGCGCCAGAGCGATGCGCGTCTCAGCCTCATACCAAGGGATGAAATCGTCGAGCAGAGTCATCAGTCGCGTGGCGCGGTGGAGATCGCGCTTGCCCTCATCAACATGTCCGATGTGCGAGCGCACAGCGGCGGATACGGCGAAGATCAAAGCCGAGGTCGGATAGCCGCCGAGCCCATGCTGATCGACCTGCGTGACGGCGCGGTCGACCAGCTCGGCACCAGCATGCCAGTCGCCCTCTTCCGAGGTGAGAGTAGCCAGCTGCGCCAGGCATAGGGCCTCAATATTGGGAGCCTCGGCGGCACTGCGATGGACGCCCTCCTCCAGATGCTCGCGTGCCAAGGCACGATCGCCGGCAAGGTGATCGGAGACTCCTAGAAATAGGCAGCAGAGCGAGCGCCAAGGACTGTCCTGGGGCTCAAGCTCATAGGCACGAGAAGCGTCGCGGCCCATCGGGACGACGCCGTGACGCCCGACGGCAGCTTCGATGATGGCGACACCGGCAGGCAGCGAAGCGAGGGTTGGAGATGCGATGTCGCGGGCGAGCCCACCGGCAGCCGCCAGGCCCCAGTGCTCGGCCATACGGATGTCGCCACTTGCCAGCGAGCTGTGCGCGGCGACAGCCGCCAGCGAGGGATCGGCGGCTATCTGCGCGGAGCTGAACTGCTCAAGCCAGCCCTGTACCAAGGGGTTGCGCCCCCGGGTGACATAGTGAGGCAGGTTCTCCCAGAGCAGCTCGCCCGCGCGCTGGGCATCGCCGGCAGCGACGGCGTGCTGGATGGAGCTGTCGAGATCACCGTGCTCGACATGCCAGGCACTGGCGCGCCGATGCAGCTCGACCACTAGCTCGCCCTGAGGATCTTCACGGCGCAGTTCGCGCAGCAGCGCATCGCGCAGCAGACTGTGGCAGCGATACCACTCGTGGCTACGATCCTGCGGTCCGAGCAGGAGATTGCCGTGGGCCAGAGTTTCAAGCAGAAAGGTCGACCCCGAACGCTCCAGCAAAGCATCGCAGAGGGGCCCATGAAGCGCGGGAAGGATCGCGCCGCGGATGAGCAGCTCAAGCGCCTCGTCCGAAAGCTCGCAGAGGTATTCATCGCGCAGGTAGTCAAGGACCACGTGATCGTCACCGGCGAAACGCTCAAGCGCCGCGTCTAAGTCCTCCTGATCGCTCAGAGATAGAGCGGCGAGGTAGAGCCCCGCGGGCCAGCCCTCGGTGCGCTGCCTGAGCAGCTCGACCTGGCTGCCGGCGAGCTCGATACCGGCGAGATGCAGCAGCTCGGCGGCTTCGGCATGGTCCATGGAGAGATCATCGAAGCGCAGCTCACAGATGGCGCGATGCGCACGCACGCGCCCAAGGCGCAGCCGAGGCTCGGTGCGCGAGGCGAGCGCCAGCTGCGCTCGCGCCGGAATATGTTCAAGGATCCCGGCCACGACCCGCTGCGCGGGCGGGCTCTCGTCGAGCATCTGGAGATCGTCAAGCACCAGCACGATACCTCGGTCGAGGTGCGCCATGGCATTGCAGAGATCCGGAATGACAACGCCAAGGATGTCCGGATCAGCCGCATCCAGCTCGTCAAGCAGATCCACAGCCGGGACGAGCAGGCCCGCCAGCGCGAGAGCATCGGCGACCTCACGCAACAGCTGCACCGGGTCCGCGTGCCGTGCTCTGAGTGTCACCCAGGCGCTGAGGCAATCCTCGCGCTCAAGCCACTCCCAGAGCAGACTGGTCTTGCCATAGCCGGCGGGCGCGACCAAGGTCAGCAGCGGCACGCCGGGATCGTGGCGCAGCCTGGCGAGCAGTCGAGGGCGTTGGATGAGCCCCTCACGGGACGGGGGCCATCCGTGCTGCCGATCGAGCACCACCATCGCTCAACCTTAAGCAGGCCCCAAAGGCGCCAGTCAGCAATCTCATGCAGCTCGGGGTCGGAAAACTACTGACTGCCGCCTCGCCTATTCCCCCGCCCGCGGCAGCGCAAGCCCCAGGGCCAGCATGATCTCGGGTGCGGCCGCGACCACCTTGGGGCCCCCCACCTGGGGAGCGATGGCGCGCAGAACACCCGTGATGTCCTCTGGCGTGACCCCCTCGGCGAGTGCATTGGGAACCTGCCAGGCGTAGGAGGCAGGAGGCGCGTCCAGAGCGACGAGCGCAGCGATCTTGACGAGCGCGAAGGTACGAGGATCGAGGCCGGTGGCCTCGAGGTCGATCTCGCGCAGGCCAACGGCGGACTCCAGCATGTCCAGCTCGCCCGATGAGATACCGCTGAGAGTGCGGCGGGTCTCTTTGGTGACGGTGGCCATTGTGTATCTCCTCTCTAGACGGTGCTGCCCTGGCGTCCCCCGTAGGCGACGAGGCCATAGATGACAAGGATGTCGAGGGCAAACATGGCCAGCGAGCCGAAGGGGTAGGCAGGAATGAAGATGAGCTGAATGATGGCGTTGACGGACGCCGTCAAGATGCCGACCCAGCGCCCCCACTCGACGCGCCCGAAGATGGCGAGCGCGGCGCAGAACTGAATGATGCCGGTGATGAGCAGCACCCAGCCCCAGGTGTTGAGGCTGCTGAGGATGTAGTTGGTGCCCTGTACGAAGAAGTTCGAGTTGGAGATAGCTGCGATGCCGTAAATGATGTTGAGAACGCCGACAATCGCGATCATCACGCCCGCGAAGGCAACCCACCCACTGCCCGGCGGTTCCTCTTCGTAGCGAGCTTCGCTGCGTGCGGTCTGACTCGCGGTCGAGGGTGCCCCCGCTGACTCATAGGTCTCATCCATTTGACAGTCGCCTCCTCAGTGGCCGATGTTTAGTAGCTAGGCGCCTGACACTCCGGCGCACTTGCACATGTCAACGACCGACCGTAGGGGCTTATATGACAGCCGGCATCGCCCGAAGCGGGTGATATTGATCGGGACCGCACGACTGTGCGCGGGGTATTGCACGTGGCCCGGAGGCGGCCACATGCTGATCATCCGCTTTGGATGATGTGCGTGCGCGGGATGGGTTCTAACGTGCCAGTGGCCGCGCCGCAAGGGCGGTGGGGCGTCAGCCATCATGCACGAATACGCCGGACGCACAGGTTCGGGAAATCAGTCACTAGGAGGCGGTCAATGTCGGACCTGATAGCGATTGGATACGACGATGAAACAACGGCGGCACAGGCAGCCGAGGAAGTTGGACGCCTGTCACAGGAGCTGATCATCCAGCCCGATGCGGTGGCGACGATCGTGCGCGACAAGGACGGCGGGTATCACGTATCCACCAACCATCACATCGTGGGCGCGGGCGCCACCTGGGGCATGTTCTGGGGCCTGCTGTTCGGCGTGCTGTTCTTCGTGCCCGTGTTCGGGATGGCGCTGGGCGCCGGCTTGGGCGCGCTGATGGGCAAGGTGGAGAAGACGGGAATCGACAAGCAGTTCCAGCAGCAGGTACGCGACCTGATCAAGCCGGGCAACTCGGCCCTGTTCCTGATCGTCGAGAAGGTGACGCCGGACAAGGCTGTGGCGGCACTGAGCAAGTTTGGTGGGACGGTGCTGAAGTCCTCGCTGTCAGGCGACGCCGAGCGTCAGCTGCAGGACGAGTTGCACGGCGGCGCGACTGCCTAGTAGGCCCCATCCATGGCTGCATAGGCCCCGATCCACTCTGCCTGCGGGCGACGCCCAAAATCCTGGAGCGCGGAAGCGCTCCAGGCTAGGCGTGGCAGGTAGCGATGTTGTACTGTCGGGTGCATGGGTGAACGTACGCAGTACACAGCTGGAACATTTTGCTGGGCCGACTTGACGACGACCGACCAGGACGCCGCAAAAGCCTTTTACAGCGGCTTGTTTGGCTGGGAGGCGGAGGACATGCCGGTCGGCGAAGGCGTTTTCTATTCAATGATGCGCATGGGCGGCAAGGACGTGGCAGCCATCGCGCCGCAGCCCGAGCAGCAGCGTGAGGCGGGAGCGCCGCCGCTGTGGAACAACTACGTATCGGTGCAGAGCGCGGACGCCACTGTCGAGCGAGCAAAGGAGCTGGGCGCGAATGTACATGCGCCGGCATTCGACGTGATGGAGGCGGGTCGCATGGGTGTCATCCAGGACCCACAGGGCGCGTACTTCATGGTGTGGGAGCCGCGCAAACACTTCGGCGCGCAACTCGTGAACGCGCCCGGCGCGCTCGTTTGGAACGAGCTGGCCTCCTCTGACCTGGACGCCTCAAGCGCCTTCTATGACTCGCTGTTTGGCTGGAAGACGACACCGTTTGAGGGCAGCCCGACTCCGTACCTGTCGATCAAGAACAGCGGCGCGAGCAATGGTGGCATGCGCGAAGTGGACCCTCCGGGAATGCCCCCACACTGGATGGTCTATTTCGGGGCGCAGGACATCGATGAGAGTCTGGCGAAGGTGAAAGAGCTAGGAGGCATGGTGCACGCGGGCCCGATCGACATCCAGATGGCGAAGATCGCGATCGTGCAGGACCCGCAAGGCGCGGTATTCGCGCTGTACGCGGGCATGCTCGAGCCCTAGGCCGAGTCGCACCGTAGCGGCAGATTCGAGCCGCGGGCGAGTCGCGTTGTCAAAGGCTCCTCAGTCGGTCAGTCGATGACGCCGATGCGCCGCAAGAGGCTCTCGTCGGAGAAGTAGTGATGGGCGCACGCGATAAGTCCATCGCGGAGATCATGGACCGCCATGAAGGCAGCGTTGACGATGCCGATATCGACGCTGCCCATCGCCACGATGCGCCCGCCAGGTGCGGCGCGAGTACGCTCGACCGTAATGCGATCGTCACGTCCGCGACGCGCGAGATCACCGAACCACTGCTCGATGCCAGCGTGCCCACGGTAGACGCTGCGGGTGGTGGGACGCAGCGGCCAAACCTCACTGTCCTCGCACATCAGCACCTGTAGCTCCCGCAGGCGGCGCTCGTTGAAGGCATCGATGGCGCGTAGCACGACGTCGAAGGATTCCATAACCGGCGAGGACCGTAGTAAACACGGACAGGTTTCGCAAGTTTGGATGTTTTCGTGAGAACGGAGTGGGCTTCAGCGCCGGGGAAGTCTTTTTAAGGGGACTCCCGGAGGGAGTCCTGGGTTGGCCGCGTTGTGCGGGGAAGCCAATGGGCGGTGCACGTCAGGGCGTTGCCCGCTGCTATCGGTGTGTTCCTGCGGACCTATGGGCGGACGCGGACCCGAAAGCGGATGCGGACCTAAAGGCGGATGGGGACCCAAAGGCGGATTGGGACTCGAAGGCGGATTAGGATCCCCTACGGCCTGCGATACGTCGCCGAGGTCTTCCTGCGTGCCCGACCGAGGGCTGCAGTTGCCGCCGCCACGTGACCCGCGGCCAGCGCTTGCGGAAGAGCTTGAATGCGGAGGGTCTACGGCGCTGCCACTCACACCCCCGGTGTGTTCACGAGAGGGCCGGGGCAGGCGGCGAACAGCCGCACGAGCGGAGCGCAGTGCAGAGGCGGAAGCTGGAGAGGTGACGCGCTGGGAATGGCCGAGAACGCCGTGCACCGTGTGTTCGAGGAGACCGCCGACTTCGTGGACGACGGTGCCTACTGGACCGGTGGTCTGCGAAGTGGAGCCACCGGAAGGGGGAGGCGGAGAGCTGCCTTCTGATGCTCCGCCGGATCCTTCCGCGCCTGCGCCACTGCCACCACCCGTGGAGCCGCCCCCCGATCCCCCGCTACTGCCGCTACCACCACCAGATGCAGGTTCCTGCGAACCGCCGCCCGTAGAGCCGCCGCTCGATGAACCACCCGAGCCGCCGGAGGAGCCTGGGGGTGGAGCACCGGAACCCGGAGCGGAGCTCGACGGCGGGGGCTGACTCGAGGACGCGGGAACCTGAACGGTGTAGCTCGTAGGAGTGGTGCCCTTGGGGACCATCGCCGCGAAGTGATGCGGGAAGACCGCCGATATGCGATGCGAAGTACTCGGGGCCACCGCTGTGACTTGCAGGCGTATAGGCCTGTCATGGTGAGCAAGCTGCCGGGCAGGAGCGTGCCCAGAGGAGATACCGACCCCAATACTCGCGGGAGAGCCGGCGGCGGGCACGCCACCCCCACTGGGAGCGCCAACGCCGGCGGTCTCGTGCCCGGCCCCGCCGGCAACGGAGTGAGCGTGGCGATGGACAGAGGAGCCGGAATGCACGATGACGGTGCCGGTGATGACAGTGCCCGCAGTGAGTGCGGCAAGACCACCAGCCGCAAGCGAGCCCTTGACCAGCAGGCCGCCCAGCCCGAGGCCCCCGCCGGCGGCCAGTTCGCCGACGCGTTCGGCGCCGATGCCCTGGCCAGAGCCGGCCATCCAGGTGAGCAGCGGCGGAGGGGTGAGCGCGGTGATGGCGGTACGCAAGGTGGCGCGAGCGCGGTAGAGAAGTCCCCTGACAGCACCGTCGCTGATGCCCAGCGCGGTGGCAACCTCTTCGTGGCTGTGGCCAGCGAGAGCGGTGCGGAAGATGACCTCGCGTTGCATCTGCGGGAGCGCTGCCATGTCGGTGACGGCCTCGCGCAAGGCGAGACCGCCGGCCAGGTCGGAGTCGACCGCGGCGGTCTCGGCGAAGTTCAGGTCATCCAGATCGACGGCGAGGTTCGAGCCATCGCGGGCGGCGTCGCGGGCGATGTTCACGGCGGTGTTGTGGGCAATGCGGTAGAGCCAAGGCCGCAGCTCGCGCACCTGCGCGCCGCGGCGCAAGGCGGACCAGGCCTGTAGGAGCGACTGCTGGACGACGTCTTCGGCGCGGTTCTCGGAGACGGAGATGCGCCAGCAGTAGCGCAAGAGCGGCCGGCGATAGCGCTGGACGAGCGCCTCGAAGGCGCGATCGTGCCCCGCGCGGGCCATTGCGGCAAGCCGCTCGTCGGACTGCGTGGCCAGCAGGCGGGTGGATGCCTTGGGACTCATGACTACATGAACTCCCCCATGTTCGGTACTGCCCCATGCTCAGACGCCAGCCCGTGGGCAGGCGCCAGATCGAAGTCAAGCTATGAGATCGGCCGTTAGAGCCGAAGCCCTACGTGGCAACGGCGAGTAGTGGACGAAAAGGCCAGGAGCAGCCGGATCGATAGGCGACAGATAGATCGGGGGGCGGTCCCCAGGGCGGGCCGCCCCCCGATCTTGCCCTGCGCTACCCCGGGACGGTGGAGCGCAAATTGCCCTCGGGATGACGGGGGACGCGATCTGTGGGGATGACGTCCACGGTCCCGGGAGCGGGGCTACGCCACCCGGTGGCGGGCTGCTGGCCTGGTGTGGCCTTGCAGATCACCGCCTCCGGTGTGTAACGCAGTTCTGTGCGGTGCTGTGGTGTGGCTTTGGAAAGGCCTCTCAATGTGTTCTGACAATCGTTAAGACACCGTTCGGCGGCAGAACTTCACGCGCGTTTGGAAAAACTTTCTGCACAAGGAGAGCGGAGGTCCGCGGGAGACCGCCGCGACGCTCGGGCACGACCGCATCAATCGCGCGGCGCGAGGGTTAGAAAAGACGGTCGGACGGTTACGTCGACCGCTTCATATACCCGCAAGAGGAGAGGCACAGATGCGTTCCCACAAGATGGCCCTGGCCATCGCGGTTGCGATGGCACTGCTCACGCTCGCCCCGACCGCCGATGCGAGGCCCGCACGGCGCATCTTCTTCCCCGGCCGCTGCCGGGTCAACATCCACGTCGCGCCGCGCCAGATAACGGCGGGCGATCCAGTGACGATTTTCGGGCGCCTGGCCTGTCAGCGCCACCGTGGCGAAGCAGGCCAGGTAGTGAAGCTCTACCACCAGGTGGCAAACTCATTTGGTTACAGCTATGTGCAGAGCACGAGGACCGACGCGCAGGGCTTCTACGAGTTCACGCGTGCGGATGGCGTTGTGCTCAGCAACCGCTCGTGGTTCGTTGCCGCGCGCGCAACCCACAGCGAGGCCCGGCGGATCAGAGTTGCCGCGCAGGTCGCGCTGAGCGGCCCTGCGGAAGGCACGCAGCTGCTGACGGGCCATCCCAATGCGGTGACATTCACAGGCACCGTCAGCCCGGTGGACGTAGGCGCGCGCGTGATATTGCAGCGCCAGGACGCGGCGACGGGCTCGGAATGGCGTCGCATCGACCGCGGCTTCGTGCAGCCGGGCGGGACGTTCTCCATCCCGCACACCTTCATCGTCCCCGGCGACGCGAACATTCGCGTGCTGGTGCGCAGCGAGGGTCGCAACATTCCCAGCGCCTCCAACCTGCTGGAGTACGAGATCTCTCAGGCCCAGAACCCGGCGCTAACGATCACGGCCTCAGCCGACCCGATCCAGTTCGGCCAGTCGGTGACGATCTCGGGAACTGTCGGGGGAGGCGCCAACCTGCCGGTGGAGCTGCTGGCCCGCACGCGGCTGCAGAATCGCCTGGCGCCGATTGCAACGGTCACAGCAGACGCAAACGGCAACTACTCCTTCCCCCCACAGGCGCCCGTGAACAGCACCTTCTACGCGGTCAAGGCGCCAAACTCATCGTGCGAAGGCACGCCGGGCGTGAGGGCATGCAGGAGGGGGCTAACATCAGCCATTCTCTACGAGGGCGTGCGCGACGTACTCAGCGCGCAGGTCTCGGCAACCACCGTGCAGGCTGGCAGCCAGCTGACCTTCACGGGCACCGTAGCCCCCAGCCATCCTGGCCACATCATCTATCTGCAGCGCCAGAATGCGCATGACAGCGGCTTCCATGTAGTCGAGGTGGCATTGGTCAACCCCGACTCGACCTACTCGATAGCGCACAGGGTCTATGACCCGGGCACGAAGGTATTCCGCGTCTACATCCCGGGCGGCCCGGAGAACCAGGGCACGGCCAGCCAGCCGTTCACGATCCAGGTCACTCCCGCTCCCGCCGCGGCGCTCATGCCCGAAGCCCCCGGCAATACCTCACTCCCCTCCGAAGGCTCGGAAAGCTCCGGAGAAGGCGGTGAACGCCAGGGGCGGTAACGAACGCCAGGACCTAAAGCGCCACCGCCCGCGTCTGCAGGTGAGCGCCGACCTTGCGCTTGACACGCTGAAGAGCGTTGTCCACCGTTTTGGTGTCGCAAGCGAGGCGCTCACCGACCTGCTCATAAGAGTTGCCGTCGAGGTAGAGGGTGAGCACGCGGCTCTCAAGCTCAGAGAGCGCCGTTGAGAGGCAGCCGACGAGCGAGCGCAGCTCCTCGGAGGAGATCACCTGGTTGACGGGGTCGTGGATCGGCGACCCCGGGATGACCTGGTCGAGAGTCGGGACGTCCTCGCCGGCCGAGGCAGGCGTAGAGGAGAAGGAGACGTACTGGTTCAGAGGCGTGTGCTTGTTGCGAGTGGCGGTCTTCACGGCGGTGATGATTTGCCGCGTGATGCAGAGCTCGGCGAAGTTGCGAAAGCTCGACTCACGATCGGAGCGAAAGTCACGGATGGCCTTATAGAGGCCCACGAGCCCCTCTTGGATGAGATCGTCGGAGTCGCCTCCGGCCAGGAAGTAAGAAGAAGCCTTCAAACGCACGAAGCCGTAGTAGCGGCGTACGAGACGGTCATAGGCGTTGCGGTCGCCCTGCTTGGCCAAAGCAATCAGGAAACCATCTTCGACCTTGACCTCAGACTGAGGGTTACTGGAGATACGTGCCACGAGCAGTCCTTTCTCGGCTGCAAAGCAGCCCAAATTGCTCAGTGGCGCACTCCTCCCCTGGCGCCAACAGCTATTAGAAACCTAGCCTCAGGGTGACTGGAAGTGGAGGGGCCCGGCTCGCCGGTCTCACGACCGACTGCGCCACCCTCCTGTCAACCTGAGGTTCAGCGTTATGTGAGGCGCCACTCTACACAGTTATGGAGCCTTGTCAAGACCTCGCGGAGCGATTCTGCAATATCTCGTACAAGACGGCCGCGGCAGCGGCGCTGACGCCGAGCGATTCGATGCGTCCTCGCAAGGGCAGCGATATGAGCGCATCGCAAGAAGCAGCCACGCGCGGCCGCAGGCCTTGCCCCTCGCTGCCAAGCACCAGCACGACGCCCCCGCGGTAGTCAGGCTGCTCGTAAGTCATTGTGGCGCCCTCAGCGCTCGCCCCATAGCACCAACATTGCGCCGCGCGGGCCTGGGCGAGGAAGTCGGCGACATTGCGAACGCGCGCGACGCGCAGATGCTCGACGGCTCCTGCGGAGGCTTTGCACACCGCAGGCGTGACCTCAGCGGCGCGGCGCTCGGGTATCACCACGCCGCTGGCGCCGACGCACTCGGCGGTACGACAGATCGATCCGAGGTTCTGCGGGTCCTGCACCTGGTCGAGTGCCACCACCAGCGGCTCCTCTCCGCTGAGCAGTTCCTCGGCGGAAACGTAGGGGTAGGAGCCGGCATCAGCGCAGATCCCCTGATGGGCGCCCGAGCCACAACGACGCTCCAGCTCCTCGGCCTGCACCACCCGCACCCGCACATCCTTCAGCCAGGGCTCGCGCGCAGCGCCCTGCGTCGCCCAGACCTCTCCCACTGCGTGCGCGCGGCGTCCGCGCAGCGCCTCATGGACGGGGTTACGGCCGTAGAGGATCACAGCGGTAGCAGTTCAAAGCCGGCCGCGCCGTCGCGGACCTCCCAGCCGAGCGCAGCGATCTCATCACGCAAGCGATCGGCGGTGGCGAAGTCGCGCTGCTCGCGCGCATGGTCACGCTGCGCCGCCAGTTCGCGTACCTGCTCCGGAGCGTCGGCTACCGGAGCCAGTAGCGACTCGAGACCGAGGACACCGAGCATTTCGCGCAGATGCGAGTCGCCTGTACCAAGGTGCTGGTCGCCTGTAACCAGGTGCGAGTCGCCTGGAGCATTTCCGCCGGCCAAAGCGATGGCCTCGCGCAGCCACTCATTGAGCACGGCCAGCGCCTCAGCGGTATTGAAGTCACGGGCAAGAACAGCGAAGAAGCGATCGCGCACCCCGTCGAGAGCAGCGGGGGAATCGCCCTCGGTCAACCTGCGTGCAGCCTCGCGGATGCGGCCCACATTCGCACGCGCCTGCTCCAGAGCAGCCTCGGAGAAGGCCAGTGGCTGGCGATAGTGCCCGCCGATGAGGTACATCACGACGGACTCGGCACCGTAGCCCTCGATGACCTCGTGCAGCAGAGCGATGTTGCCGACCGACTTGGCCATCTTCTCGCCGGTGGACTGAATCATGCCGTTGTGCACCCACAGCCCCGCCAGTTCGTGCCCGCGCGCGGCGCGGGTCTGGGCTGCCTCGTTCTCATGGTGGGGAAAGACGAGATCCGAGCCGCCACCGTGGACGTCAAAGCCAACGCCAAGCAGGCTCTCGGCCATCGCCGAGCACTCGATGTGCCAGCCGGGTCGGCCCGGCCCCCAAGGCGACTCCCAGAAAGTGTCCTCTCCCTGCTTGTGCGCCTTCCAGAGGGCGAAGTCCAGCGGGTCCTGCTTGCGGTCAGAGCCCTCGACGCCCTCACCCTGGTCCATGTCCTCGATGCGACGATGCGAGAGGGAGCCATAGCCATCGTCAGAGCGCACGCGAAAGAACACATCGCCCCCGCTCTCGTAGGCGTGCTCCTTGTCGATGAGCGTCTGGATGTAGTCGATGATCGGCCCCATCGTCTCCGCCGCGAGCGGCTCGTGGTCGGGCCGGCCGAGGCCTAGGGCGCCTGTGTCGGAGAAGTAGGCATCGGTCATCTCGCGCGCCAACTGCTCGCTAGCCACGCCGGCGTTGCGCGCGGCGACGTAGATCTTGTCATTGACGTCGGTGACGTTCACCACCAGTGTCACCTGATAGCCCTCGTGCTCCAGAAAGCGCTTCATCAGGCTGAAGATCACAAACGGGCGGGCGTTACCGATGTGGATGCGGCTGTAGACCGTAGGCCCGCAGGCGTAGATGCCGACCCGCCCGGGGTCGCGGGGCTTCAGCGGCAACAGCCCGCCCGAGCGGGTGTCGTGCAGACGAATCTCGCGCATCGCGCGCACCCTATAGCTAAGCGAGCGCTCAGCGACTGCGCAAGCTGGCGGTGGCAAGCGCGGCGACGCCCTCGCCGCGACCGATGAAGCCCATGCCCTCGCCGGTGGTGGCCTTGATGTTGACGCGGGCGGGCGCAAGACCCAGCGCCCGGGCGAGTGCCTCACGGATCGCCTGCTTGTGCGGAGCGAGCTTGGGCCGCTCCATGATGACGGTGCAGTCCACGTTGACGATCTCAAGCCCGGCAGCGATGACAGTGGTGACAACCGTCTCCAGCAAGGCCAGCGAATCGGCGTCTCGGTAGCGCTCATCGGTGTCGGGGAAGTGCTCGCCGATGTCTCCGAGCCCGGCTCCGCCGAGCAGGGCATCGATCAAGGCGTGGATCAACACATCGGCGTCGGAGTGCCCATCCAGACCGCGCTCGTAGGGAATCTCCACGCCACCCAGGATGAGCTTGCGCCCAGGGACAAAGCGATGGCAGTCATAGCCAATGCCGGCGAGGCTCACAGCACACCAGCCCCGCTCACAGCATCAGCCCTGCTCACATCAGCCCTGCTCACAGCATCCCTGCTCACAGCACCAGCCCCACTCACAGCACACCAGCCCCAATCGGCTCCGAGCGCCGCTGACGATGCTCGAAGACGCATAGCTCCCCCACCCCGAGGCTCGCCAAGAGCTCGAGCGCCTGCTCGTAGTCGGCGCCGATGTCCTCGGGGCGGTGGGCGTCACTGGAGAGCGCCACGGGGCAGCCGGCTTCCAGGCACATCTCAAGCAAGGCGGGTGCAGGGTAGATCTCCTGCGCGCGCTTGCGCAAGCCGGCAGTGGAGACCTCGATGGCGATGCCCGACTCGGCGATGCCATCCATCGCAAGCTCGTAGTAGCGACGCAGATCGCCTTCGGGCAAGGGCCGCTCAACACCCCAAACCTTCACGAGGTCGGGGTGGGCGAGGATGTCGAACAGGCCCGAGCGCGCAGCCTCCCCCAGCGTCTGGAAGTAGCGCCGCCAGATGTCCTCGGCGCCGCGTGTCGATGCCCACACGCTCCAGTCCTCCATGTCCAGAGATTGATCGCGGAGAAAGTGAACGGAGCCCACGACATAGTCGAAGTCGCGGGACTGGAGCAGATTCGCGGTGCGATCCTCGGCGCCCCGCACGAAGTCGGCCTCGATGCCCAGCCGCAGATCGGTGTCCTCCCGCACGAAGCGGCAGTAGTCATCGAGATCGTCATGTGCATATTCACGCCACAGGGGATGCTGCCACACCTCTAAGGCCTGGCGGAAGCGATAGATGTGCTCGGACACCCCCAGCTCTCCGATCTCCCGTTTCTCCGCGGCTTCGCGATAGCGCTCGGCGTTGGCAGCGGTGAAGTGCTCATCCGCGGTGGCGGCGAGGTCATCGGGGCGCAGATGCGTGTGGTAATCGGTGAGCATTGGTTCTCGGGGAGCCGATTCAAGCAGGCGGAGCCGCCGGCTGGCCGGCGCGCTGGGCGATCAGCATTTCAGCAAGCGCAAGATCGAGCGGGGTTGTCACTTTGAGATTCTCACGCGGAGCCGGCACGACTACGACGATCCCGCCAGCACGCTCGATCAGCCAAGCGTCGTCAGTGGCTTGGGCAAGCACATCATCGGGAACGTCAAGTGCCCGCTCCAGCGCGCCGCGGCGGAAGACCTGCGGCGTCTGCACGGCCCACAGGCTTGAGCGCTCAAGCGTCTCGGTGACCACGCGATCGGCGCCGGCACGCTTGACCGTGTCCGTGACGGGGGCCGCCGCAATAGCGCCATCGACGCCATCGCGGGAAGCAGCCGCAAGTGTGTCCTCGATCAACGCCGCGCTGAGCAGCGGCCGCGCGGCATCATGAACCAGCACCAGGTCCGAGTCCTCTCCATCGACAACGGCAAGCGCCAGGCGCACCGACTCCGAGCGCACCGCCCCACCCTCGGCGACGATCACTTTGCCCGCATCTACATCCACGCCCGCATCGATATCCACGCCCGCAGCGGCACCGCTACCTACGCCAAGCGCCACCTGCTCTTCATCGACCCCAGGCGGCAGCGCCACAACGATGCGCTCGATCGCACCCACGCCGCGCAGCGCGTCAAGGCTCCACTGAAGCAGCGGCCTACCCGCCAACTCGACGAGCGCCTTGGGACGCGTAGCCCCCAGGCGCTCGCCGCGTCCGGCGGCGAGAATCAGCGCAACAGCCAAGCCGCTTGACTACTTGGCAGCGACAGCCATCTGGCCGGCAGCTGATGTGGCGAGCAGCTCATCCAGGTAGCTCTCGGCCTCCTCCTCATCCTTGTCGAGCGCATACATAAGCTCGGAGGCGAGGATCTTCTTGGCGCGGGTGTACATCTGCTTCTCTCCGGTGGACAGCCCCTTCTCGCTCTCGCGCAGCGAGAGGTTGCGCACGACCTCGGCGAGCTCATAGATGTCGCCCGTCTTGATCTTGTCGCGGTTGTGCTTGAAGCGCCGGTTCCAGTTCTTGGGCATCTCCGATACGTCGGCGCGGAGCACATCCAAGACCTTCTTGACGGTTTCTTCGTCGATCACACGACGCAGTCCCGCAATCGCGGCATTTTCGGTGGGGACCTTGACGGTCATGTCGTTGTGGAGGATCTTGATCGTGAGGTACTCACGGCATTCGCCGAGCACCTCCATGTCCTCCTTCTTGAGCACCTTGCCGGCGCCGTGATGGGGGTAAACGACATGGTCGCCCAACTCGAACTCGATGTATTCAACCTCGCGGGTGGTCTCGAGCTCAACGATCAGCTCATCTTCGATTGTCTGGGGAATGGTGTCCTCCTTGGTTGGCGGCCGGCCGGGGGGCGGCCATGATTCACGTCTGCAAATAGCGGTCCACGAGATTGATCTCCTGCAACCGGCGAAGGCCCTCGCGGATGTCCTTCGCACGGATCTCTCCGACCCCCTCGATCGCCTCAAGCTCGGCGTCGGTGGCGGCCAGCAACTCATCGAGACCGCCGAACTCCTTGACAATCTCACCCACCACCAGCTTAGGCAGTCTGGGGATGCGCCCCATGATGCGGTAGCCGCGCGGCGAGACTGAGTAGTCAAGGGTATTGAGCTTGCGGTCATAACCCAGCAGCTCAGCCAGGCAGCCGAAGTCGAGCAGGTCCTGGTGAGGAAGGCGCCCGACCTGATCAAGCGCCGAGGCGAACCCTTCGTCGGAGTATTCGGCGAGGTAGTCGTGCACCAGCGCGGCCTTCTCGGCGGCGGCTCCGACCATCGTCTCCTCCAACTGCATCTCGATCAGGCGTCCCTCGCTGCCTAGCTCCACGATGTAGCGCTCGATCTCAACGGCCATGCGCGTGACGAGCTCCGAGCGCTGCATGACGGTCAAGACATCGTGCAAGGTGACGCCACCCTCGAACTCCAAGGCGGTAAGACGCGTTGAGACCTGGTCCAGGCGCGTGCGGTACTTGTCGAGCGTCGCCAGCGCCTGGTTGGCCTTGGCGAGCACCACGGGGATGTCCTCGAGGATGTACTTGGCCCCATCGACATACAGCGAGACCACCTCGCGGCGCTGGGAGACGGCGATCACCAGCGCGTCGGTCTGCTTGGAGACACGCTCGGCGGTACGGTGGCGCGTGCCCGTCTCATGCGAGAGGATCGTGGGATCCGGCATCAGCTGCACGTTGGCCATCGCAATTTTGGTGGCGTTCGTGTTGAGGATGATCGCGCCGTCCATCTTTGCCACCTGGTAAAGGAAAGCGGGCGTGTAGTCGATATCGAGCTTGATGCCGCCGGAGTTCAGGAAACTGAGCTCCTCGGGGTCGCCGATCACGATCAGCCCGCCCGTACGCGCATCGAGGATGCTCTCGATCCCCTCGCGCAATGCGGTGCCAGGGGCAACCATCTCCAGTGCCTTCATCAACCCGGGCTCTGGCCTTGCTTCAGTGTCGAAATCTTCCCCGGATCGTGGTGGCACGACTACCCATTCTACGGCATCGAGCCTCGATTTACCGCGTGGTTACTGGACAAAGCGTCCAGATTCGACATATTAGGCAGGGCTATGCCGCGGCGCGCGGCCGAGCGCTCTCCGCAAGGTAGGCAGGGCTACGCCGCAGCGCGCGGGCGAGCGCGGTCCGCAAAGGGGAGCACATGCGCCAGAGCCTCTCTCAGCGTGGCGGCCTCACACGCACCAGGGCCGCTGCCAGGTGGCGTCACAACACCGCGCACACCATGCCTGGCGGCCTCCTCGAGACGGCGCTCGGGATGACCGACCCAGCGCAGCTCGCCCGTCAGTCCAAGCTCGCCAAAGCAGGCGCGGGGACCGCCCTGCAAAGGAATCCCTCGGCTGGCAGAGGCAACTGCTAAGGCAATCGCCAGATCAACCCCCGGCTCGTCCACGCGCACACCGCCGACGACATTCACGAAGACATCGGCCCCGCCCGTTCCCACCCGCCCGTGGCGCCCCAGTATGGCCAGCACCAGGGCAAGGCGATTGCGATCGAGCCCCGACACCACACGTCGCGGCTGCTCAAGCTCGGAGGGAGCCACCAGCGCCTGCACCTCCACGAGCAGCGGCCTTGAGCCCTCCATCGCCGCCAGCACCACGCTGCCAGGCGCACGCGTGGCCTCGGCGACGAAGCGCGCGGAAGCGTCGAGCACCTCCACGAGGCCTCCTTGGCGCATCTCGAAGAGCCCCGCCTCGTTGGTCGAGCCAAAGCGATTCTTCAAGGCCCGCAGCTCACGGTAGGGCCGCTCGCGCTCGCCCTCGAACTGCAACACGCAATCCACCAGGTGCTCCAGCACGCGCGGCCCGGCCAGCGCGCCGTCCTTGGTGACGTGGCCGACGAGCACGACCGCCACCCCACGCGACTTGGCGTGCTCCATCAGCGCCGCCGCGACCTCGCGGACCTGTCCGACCGATCCAGGAGCCCCGGAAAGATCCGCGGCGTGGAGCGTCTGCACGGAGTCGATCACGCACACCGCGGGCGCCTCGGCGGCGATCGTCTCAAGCACTGCCTCCAGGTCGGTCTCGGCGAGGATTGGCACGCGCAAGGCGGGGCGGGTGGGGCCCAAATCAAGCCGCTCGGCCCGTAGGCGAACCTGCTCAGCGGACTCCTCGGCGCTGACATACAGCGTGCGGTGCCCCGCCCCCGCGATATGCCCCAAGACCATGTTGGTGAGGGTGGACTTGCCGATCCCCGGAGAACCGCCGAGGAGCACAAGCGAGCCGGGCACGAGTCCACCGCCAAGCACGCGGTCGAGCTCGCCGATGCCGGTGGAGAGGCGTGTCACGGGCGTAGCACCGACCTCGCCAAGCGGCCGTGCTGTGGAGACTGGCTGCCCGCCCTTGCCGCGAGCGCCACTCCCAGCGGCTCCGATACCGCTCCTGGCGCCCCGGCCACCGCGTCTGGCTGCGCGCCCTTCCTCTCCTACCGGGGGCAGGCGCTCCTCGACAAGCGTGTTCCAGGCCTCACAGCCGGGGCACTGACCGTGCCACTGGGCTGATTGCAGGCCGCATTGCGAGCAGACGTGAACAGATGTGCGAGGCACTCCTGCACACTACGACTCGGCCCCGACGGCCTGGCTGCGCCGCTCATAGAGCAGCACGTCGCGCCAGCGCCCGTCGAGCATCTGCCCCACGCGACGACGAACGCCCACGAGCTGAAACCCACAGCGCTCGTGTAATGCGATCGAGGATGCGTTCTCGGGAAAGATGCCTGCCTCAAGCGTCCACAGCCCTACTCGCTCGGAGGCGGCGATCAGCTCGGAGAGCAGGACCGTGCCGACACCCCGCCCAGCGAAGCCGGGATCGACATAGATACTGACGGCCCCCACCCCCCGATAGACATGACGGCCGGAAGTGGGACTGAGCGCGGCCCAGCCGACGACTTCACCGCCGCCGCCATCGCGCGCCACCAGACAAGGCTCGCGCAGACGCGCTCCTAACCAGTCCTCCCAGGAAGGCACGGTGTGCTCAAAGGTGGCGTTGCCGCCAGCAATGCCGGCCGCGTAGATACGCGCCACCGCAGGCCAGTCCCCAGCCGTGAGCGGCTCTACGGCAACGGACTGCTCAGGCGAGACGCTCAGCTCTGCCTACTACTCGTCGGAGGAGGAAGACGCCTTGTCCGAGCTGCCGTCGCCCTCGGACAGCTCAGGGAGATCGGCGATATCGCCTGGGTCCTCGGGCAGATCCTCGCCCTCGGGCAACTCAGCGACAGCACCTTCGGCGCCAACGCCAACGGGCGTCTTCTGCTTCTTGGGCTTGACGACGGTCAGACGCACCTCGCCCTCTTCGTCCTCGTTGGCGGGGTTGACGACGACGGTCGCGCCGGGGATGACCTTCTCGCGCAGCACGAAGTCGGCGAGTGGGTCCTCGATGTAGCGCTGGATCGCACGGCGCAGAGGACGCGCGCCCATGGCGGGATCCCAGCCCTTCTCGACGAGCATCTCCTTCGTGGGGTCGGTCAACTCCAGCTGCAGCTCGCGGTCGGCCATCGACTCGCGGATGCGCAGCAGCAGCAGCTCGACGATCTGCCTGATCTCGTCCTTCTGCAACTTGTGGAAGACGATCACATCATCGATGCGGTTGAGGAACTCAGGCCGGAAGACCTTCTTCAGCTCGCCCATGATGCGGTTCTTCATGTCGTCGTAGGTGATGCCGGTCTCATCCTCGGAGACGGCGAAGCCCAGCGGCGTATTGCGCGCGATCTCGGCGGCGCCGATGTTGGAGGTCATGATCACGATCGCGTGGCGGAAGTCGACGGTGCGCCCCTGCGCGTCCGTCAAGCGGCCGTCCTCCAGGATCTGCAACAGGATGTTGAAGACATCCGGGTGCGCCTTCTCGATCTCGTCGAGCAGCAGCACGCTGTAAGGCTTGCGCCGCACCGCCTCGGTGAGCTGCCCGCCCTCGTCGTAGCCGATGTAGCCGGGAGGCGAGCCGACCAGACGCGAAACGGCGTGCTTCTCCATGTACTCGGACATGTCGATGCGGATCATCGAGTCGTCATCCCCGAACAGGAACTCGGCAAGCGTGCGCGCCAACTCGGTCTTGCCCACGCCCGAAGGCCCGAGGAAAATGAAGGAGCCCGTCGGGCGCTTGGGGTCCTTGAGCCCCGCGCGCGAGCGGCGGATCGCCTTGGAGATATCCTCGACAGCCGGGTGCTGCCCGATGACGCGCTTGTGCAGTTCGTCCTCCATGCGCATCAGCTTCTGGGTCTCGGCCTCGGTCAGCTTGAAGACGGGGATGCCGGTCCACATCGAGACGATGTCAGCGATCTCCTCCTCGCCAATCGAAGGACGCTCACCGGACTCGCCAGCCTCCCACTCTTCCTCAAGCTCGCGCTTCTTGTGGGTTAGCTTCCTCTCCTTGTCACGCAAGGCAGCGGCCTTCTCAAACTCCTGAGCCTCTATTGAGGCCTCCTTCTCGCGCCGCGTAGTCTCGATTTCATCCTCAAGCTCACGGTTGGCGGGCGGAGAGGTCATCGACTTGATGCGCATACGCGAAGCGGCCTCATCGATCAGGTCGATCGCCTTGTCGGGCAGGAAGCGGTCGGAGATGTAGCGATCGGCAAGTTCACCGGCAGCACGCAGGGCCTCATCGGTGATCTGCACCTTGTGATGCTGCTCATAGCGATCGCGCAACCCCTTAAGAATTTCCACTGACTGATCGATGGTGGGCTCCTCGACGCGGATCTGCTGGAAGCGGCGCTCAAGCGCCGAGTCGCGCTCCAGATACTTGCGGTACTCATCCAGCGTCGTGGCACCGATCGTCTGCAGCTCGCCCCGCGCCAGCGCAGGCTTCAAGATGGAAGCGGCATCGATCGCCCCCTCAGCGGCGCCAGCGCCAACCAAGTTGTGAAGCTCATCGATGAACAGGATGATGTCGCCGCGCTGCGTGATCTCCTTCATGACCTTCTTCAGGCGCTCCTCGAACTCGCCGCGGTACTTGGAGCCAGCCACGAGCGCAGCCAGATCCAGTGTGTAGATCTGCTTGTTCTTCAACAGCTCAGGCACGTCCGCATTGGTAATGCGCTGAGCCAGACCCTCCACAACAGCGGTCTTCCCCACGCCAGGCTCGCCGATCAGCACCGGATTGTTCTTCGTGCGCCGCGAGAGAATCTGCATGATCCGCTCAATCTCCGTCTCGCGCCCCACGACCGGATCAAGCTTGCCTTCGGCCGCCAAGCGCGTCAGATTGCGCCCGAACTGATCGAGCAACTTCGAGCTCTTCTTGCCTTCAGCCCCCTGCCCGCCAGAGCCCGATCCGGAGCTCGCCTGCCCCTGCCCCTGGCGCCGTCCGCCGGGGCCGCTTAACATTCTAATAACCTCGTTCCTGATCTTTTCAGAATCGGCATCAAAGTCGAGAAGTATGCGGGCTGCTACGCCCTCATTCTCGCGTACCAGACCCAAAAGAATGTGCTCTGTGCCGATGTAATTGTGCCCCAACGAGAGCGCCTCGCGCAGCGCCAACTCAAGCACCTTCTTGGCCCGCGGCGTGAAGGGAATCTGCCCCGAAGTGACCTCCTCACCGGAGCCGACGATGCGCACAACCTGCGCACGCACGCGCTCGACGGTGATGTCAAGACTCTCCAGCACCCGAGCGGCCAGCCCCTCCTCCTCGCGCAGCAGTCCGAGCAGGATGTGCTCGGTACCGATGTAGTTGTGCTTGAGCGTGCGCGCCTCTTCCTGCGCAAGGACCACCACCTGCCTGGCCCGTTCTGTGAATCGCTCGAACATGACTGCGTCCTCTTTCCGAGGTTGTACGGGTTCTCGGGGACCATGAACTACCCGGTATGGCATCTTCGTCGGAATCCCCGAAAAAGATGAGGCCGGGCCGTAAATCGACGCCGACGACCAGTCTACCAAGGCCCTCCCCGGCCCAGGTCCACCAGCCTACGTGCGCATCGCCGGGAAGAGCACGACCTCTCTGATTGTGGAGCGTCCGGTCAAGAGCATCACCAGGCGATCGATCCCCAAGCCGACCCCGCCGGTGGGCGGCATCCCGTGTTCGAGCGCCTCCAGGAAGAGCTGATCGTAAGGCTGGGTCTCCTCATCGCCGGCATCGGCCAGGCGGCGCTGGGCTTCAAAACGCTCGCGCTGGATATCGGGATCGTTGAGCTCGGAGAAGGCATTGGCGATCTCCATGCCGCCGGCAAAGGCCTCCCAGCGCTCGGCCAGACCGGGCTTGGAGCGATGAGCCCGCGCGAAAGGCGACAGCTCCAAGGGATAGTCGATGATGAAGGTGGGCTGGCGCAGCTGCGGCTCGACGAACTTGGACAGCAGGTCATCGGCAAGCTGGGGCCAGCTGGCGCCCTCGGTGTCGATGCTGAGGCCGCTCGCGGCCACCGCCTCGCTGGCAGCGATCGCAGCGGCGAGGGAAGGCGCGTCGTGGTGGGCCATGATGTCGATGCCGCTGGCCTCCTGCACGGCCTCAACGAAGCCAATCCGCCGCCAAGGGCTCGAGCAATCAAGCTCGCCGCTGTAGGAGACGGCGCGGGCGACATCCGCGACGAGCTCTTCGGTGCGCGTGGCCTCATGCAGGTAGTCGGCGTAGGCCTCATACCACTCGACCATCGTGAACTCGGGATTGTGCTTGGTGGAGATGCCCTCGTTGCGGAAGTCCTTACCGAGCTCATAGACGCGCTCAAGACCGCCGACGATGCAGCGCTTGAGGTACAGCTCGGTAGCGATGCGCAGGTAGAGCGTGCGGTCGAGCGCGTTGTGATGCGTGGTGAAAGGCCGCGCCAAGGCCCCCCCGTAGAGCGGTTGCAGGACGGGCGTCTCGACCTCGATGAAGCCGCGCTGGTCCAGGTGCGAGCGCACGGCGGAGACGATGCGCGCACGGTCGATGAAGACCTGACGGGTCTCCTCGCTTGACATCAGATCGAGCTCGCGCTGGCGGTAGCGCGTTTCGACATCCGCGAGCCCGTGATGCTTGTCAGGGGGCGGGCGCAAGGACTTGGCCAAGACGCGGTAGTCATCGATGCGCAGCGAAAGCTCACCCCGGTTGGAGCGCATGACGACTCCCTGGACGCCCAGCAGGTCGCCGAGATCGATCTGCAGCAGCCGGCTAAACGCCTCCTCGCCGAGCACATCCAGACGCGCGTGCAGCTGGATGCGCCCAGAGCGATCGACCAGGTCCATGAAGGCAGCCTTGCCCTGTCCGCGGCGCGCGGCCAGGCGTCCGGCGACCCGGCGCAGGTCTTCGGTTTCCTCACCGGCAGCAAGGTGCGCGAAGTGCTCGTGGACCTCCTGGATCGGTTTGGTATCAGGGTAGGAGTAGGGAAACTGCGTCTCCCCAGGTGGCAGCAGTTGGCGCGCTTTGGCGCGGCGCACGGCCAGCAACTCGGGCAGCGGCGGTCGCTCCGCGGAGCCATTGCTGGCGGCGGCATCGGCCTGCGCTGTCTGCTGCTCGTGCTCGATCTTGCTCATCACCAAAGGATGTTAGGGGCCCGGCGAGGCCCAAGGACATGGGAGGCGCCGCGAAACGTAGAGAACCCTCCCCGAGGAAGGCGCGCGGCGAAAGAACGACCCGAGGCGGCAAGAACCCCCGCGGGTCTTCTATTTCAGTCCGATATCGATCTTGGTGATCTTGAGCTTGCGGGCCGGCCCGCGCGGCACCGTGACCGCCACGGTGTCGTTGCGCCGATGCCCCAGCAGCGCCCGCCCGACGGGCGACTCATTGGAGAGCTTGGCCTCTTCGGGGTTGGCCTCGGCGGAGCCGACGATCGTGTACTTGACCGACTTGCCGGTCTTTTCGTCCTTGACGTGCACGACCGAGCCGACCTGGACCACGTCGGTGGAGAGGTCCTTGGTCTCGATGACGGTGGCCATGCGCAGCTTCTCCTGCAGCAGGGCGATGCGCGACTCAAGCATGGCCTGTTCATTCTTGGCGTCGTCGTACTCGGAGTTCTCGGAGATATCGCCGAACTCGCGGGCCTCCTTGATGCGCTCGGCGACCTCGCGGCGGCGCGCGGTGGAGAGCAGCTCAAGCTCGTCGCGGAGCTTTTGCAGACCTTCGGGAGTGAGGATGACGTCCTTGGGCATGGTGCTGCTCTCGATGGCGTTGGTTGGGGGGAGGGTGGGTCCCGATAAAGACAAAACCCGCCTGTCAGCGGGAGCTTCGCGGACGCTGAAGGCCCTAGCGAGCGCAGCAGTATAGCGGGGACTAATCCCGGCCTGGAGGCGTTCAGGCAGCAAGCGGAGCAAGCAGGCGCTCGGGGTCGAGCAACTGCCTTGCCCCAGCCAGAGTTTCGACGTGATGCAGCGAATCTTGCAGCTCATGCAAGGTCTCGCGAGTGAGCCCAAGGTGCACGAGATACCAGGGATAGAACTTGCGCAGATAGCGCGCGGCACGCTCGGGGCCCAGATGCAAGGCGGCCTGATCCATGACCCAGTCGAGCTCGGCGAGCACCTCTTCGGGCGAAGGATCGCTAAGGCGCCCGGCAAGCAGCCGCTCAAACAGCCACGGGTTGCCAAGCGAGCCGCGCGCGAGCATCACCGCGGTAACGCCGGTCTCATTGAAGACGCGCTGCACATGCTCGGCATCGCGCAGGCCGCCGCTGAGGATGACGGGTACAGGCAGCGAGCTGGCCAGCCGAGCGGCGAGGTCATAGTCGGGGGTGCCCTTGTGATGAATGGCGGCCGAGCGAGGATGAAAGGCAATCGCCGCGACTCCCGCCTGCGCCAGGCGATGAGCAAGCTCATAGCCGCTGGTGGTGTCCCCTGCGCGCAGGCCCGAGCGCAGCTTGACGGTCACCGGCAGCCCGGACCCTTCGATGGCGGCACGCGCGAGTGCAACGGCCAGGTCCGGGTCGGAGAGCAGCGAAGCGCCGGCGCCGGTCTTGCAGACCTTGGGCACGGGACAGCCCATGTTGAGGTCGATCGCATCGGCCCCAGCTTCGGCCACGGAGGCAGCGGCAGAGCGCATCACCAGCGGGTCCTGCCCAAAGAGCTGAATCGAGACCGGCCCCAAGGTCTGCTCGCGCGGATGAATGCGCAGCATCTCGTTGCAGGTTCGAGCATTGCGGTGATAGATGGCGTGCGAGGAGACCATCTCCGAGACAGCCATGCCGGCACCGTGACGCAGAGCCTGCAGGCGCACGAACCAATTGCCGATGCCGGCGAGCGGGGCCAGCAGAACGCGGTTGCGCACGCGCAGCGGCCCAAGCGACCAGGCGTCAGTGAGATCAGGAGCGATCATGCAATTTGATGTTAGGCAAGGTTTGAGACGGGAACCGCTCCGCGGAAGGACGGGGAACCGCTCCGCGGAAGGACGGGGAACCGCTCCGCGGGGGAAGGGCTCCGCTTCGCTCCGCCGTGTGGGCCGGTGATGGCTAGGAATTGAGCTCGTAGAGAAGCCGCAGACCGGTGAGTGTCAGAAGGTCGTCGACCTCGTGGATCTCCTCGGTGAAGGGAACAACGAGGTGGCCGAGCCCGCCCGTGGCGATGACCGAGAGACGTTCCTCAAGCTCAGTGTAGAGCCGGCGCAAGATCGCGTCGACGGCCCCGGCATAGCCGAAGACGACGCCGGAGCGGATGGCGTCGATGGTGTTCTTGCCGACCACCGTGCGCGGTGCGGCAAGCTCAACCTTGGGCAACCGCGCACCGCGCTCGGTCAGCGCGTCGAGCGAGATCTCGATGCCGGTCATGAGGGCGCCGCCGATGTACTCCCCATCGCGCGAGAGGACATCGAAGGTGGTGGCGGTGCCGAAGTCCACGCAGACGGCGGAGCTGCCGAAGCGGGCGCGCATGGCGACAGCGTTGACGAGCCGATCGGCGCCGATCTCGCGTGGGTTGTCGTAGCGGATGGCCATGCCGGTGCGCAGACCGGGACCGACGACGAGCATCTCGTGGTGCAGGTAGCGCTGAGCCATGGCAGTCCATTCGGGCTCAAGCGCGGGCACGGTGGAGGAGACGATCGAAGCGGAGAGATCCTCGAACCCCAGCCCGCGCAGCTCGAGCAGGTTGCGCAAGGCAGCCCCGAGCTGATCGGCGGTCGAATCGCGCACGGTGGCAAAGCGCCAATGCTCGAGCAGCTCCTCGCCACGGTAGGCACCGAAGTGGGTCTGGGTGTTTCCAACGTCGACAACGAGCAGCATGGGCGGCCCGGGAGCCTACCCGACCCTCCCCACGTGGTAGACCCCGGGCTGGCCCTCCTATATGCTCAGAGGCGATGGCGGCAAACGGCACGAGTGCAAAGAAGCTGAAGCTGTACGCGCTCCCAGGCTCACACCCATGCGCGGCGGTGGAAGTCGCGATGCGACTAAAGTCGATCCCTTACCACCGCGTGGATCTGCTGCCGATGGTGCAGATGGCGGTGGGACCGGTGCTGTGGGGCGGCATGACGGTGCCGGGCGTGCGCGTGAATGGCGAGAAGCTGGTGGGCTCGCGCACGATCATGCGCAAGCTGGACGCGATGGCGCCCGAGCCTCCACTGCTGCCTGCCGATGCCGCGCGGCGCGAGCAGGTGCTGGAGGCCGAGCGCTGGGGCGATGAGGTGTTCCAGAGCATGCCCAGACGCATCCTCGATGCGGGGTTCCTGCGCGATGCGGGCTGCATGGAGAGCTACGCGGCCGACGCCAAAATGCCGCTCCCCCGCCCGATGCTGCGCCCCGCTCTCCCTCTGACGGCGCGCCTGATGGCGTTCCGCAACAAGGCACAGGATGAGAACGTGACGGCCGACATCAAGGCCCTCCCCATACAGCTTGAGAAGGTAGACGCATGGATCGCCGAAGGTCTGCTGGGCGGCGAGCAGCCAAACGCGGCCGACCTACAGATCGGCTGCACGATGCGGCTGCTGAACACGATCGCCGATATTCGCCCGCTGCTGGAGAGCCACGCGGCGATGCAGCTGACGCGCTACTTCCCCCCGATGGTGGGTGAAGTCCCGGCGGGCACCCTGCCGGCAGAGTGGCTGCTAGCCGCCACCGCGGCTTGACCTAAGAGGCTCAGCCGCGCAGCGTGACGCTGCGGGTCGTGCCGATGGGCGCACCATGCAGTGGCGTGAGCGTGACCTGGACCACCACCGGCAGCCGGTGGCGACGATGCAAGGCGCGCTTGGCCTGCGCATTGAGGGAGACCACAAAGGGCACCCGGCCAGCCGCGAGGGAGGCGCGGATGAAGCGTCCGATACGCACCTGCTTAACGTGCTTGCGGGCAAGCAAGGCGGAGCCCGCGAGCAGGTCCACCTCCAGGTGCCCGCCAGCGCCGGCGGCCGATATGTCAAGCGAGCCATGGACGGCCGGGCCATGCTGAGCGCCGGCAACCTTGATGGCGGTGGACGCGCCGCCAACCAACGGCGAGCCGCCGATGACGATCGGAGACACTCCAGAGCTCAAGGCCACTGGAACAGACGCGATCGGGGCCGGCGTCACGGTCGTGCTCGGGCTGGTCGGCGTTTCCGTAGACCCGGAGGGGGGTGAAGGTGAAGGGCTCGGCGAAGGTTCAGGAGGCGAGGCGGTCGTGAATTCCCGATCGAGCCCGGGCGCATCGCCGAACGAGTTGTGGGCAACGATCTCAAAGTGGTAGACGGTGCCCGGCGCGAGTCCGCTGAGCGGGGCGAAGACGACGCGGCCGATGGCGCCTTCGCCGGCTGACTGGACGCTGGTGGTGTGTCCGTAGCTGTCGCTAGTGCCGTACTTGAAGAAATAGGTCGTCGCCTGACCGTGCGGGTTGACGGTGCCGCCGAGGGTCGCACCGGTTTCACTCACAGCGCTGGCTTCGCCGGTGCTGGCGGTGGGCGCTCCGGGCGGCGAGGCGGTGGTGAAGGTGTGGTCGGCACCAAACACGGTGCTGGCGCCCGCGGCATAACTGGCAACGATGCGGAAGTGATAGAGCGTGCCGGGAACGAGCCCCGACACCAGCGCCGACTCGGCGTGACCGACGCTGTCTTCGCCGGCCGACAACGTGCTGGTCTGTTCTCCGTAGCTGCTGCTGGTGCCGTAGTTGAAGTAGTAGGAGGTCGGCTGGCCCTTGGGGTTGATGGTGCCGTTGAGCGTCGCTTCGCTCTGGCTCACCGCGGAGGCACTATCGGCGCTGGCGAGCGGCGGCAGAGAACCGCTGGCGTTGACGTAGACGAAGGCCTTCATGGCGGCGCCGTGAACGCCGCACCAGAATTCATAGGTGCCCGCGGTGGTGAAGGTGCAGGACCCCGACCAGCCGGGGCCGGCTTCGCCGATCGTGTGGGGCAGACCTGTACAAGCTGGCGCGGCGGGCCCGGACTCGAACACCGGATAGTGGTAGTTGACGCCGCTGGGGTAGGCGAAGGAGACGGTGCTACTCGGGGTGATCCCCACTTCGGCGGGCACCAGGCCGTTGGCCTCCCAGAAGTGTTCGTAGAAGCCGCTGTCGACAGCGGTGATGCTGGCGCTGGCTCCGGCAACCGCCGGGAAGACGGCGGCCACCACCGCAAGCAAGGCGATGAAGGGAAGGTGACGCTTGCGCAATCTCACGATCTGACCCGCCTTTCGCTGTATGACATCCCCCGCGGTCCGGCGTCCATGCGACGACGACGGTCGGGCTCCTCGATTGGCAAGACGTCCGCACGGAGCATTCCTTCCCACGGCCTCGTCAATTCGTCCGAGACGAGTGGTCCAGCCGCTGGCTATCGCTGCGGTCGAGCCGAAAGGGGGCCGAGATGAGCATGCGGTGTGCAGGCGCGCTGGTGACAATGACGGTGCTGGCGATTGCGGTGCCAGGCGCGGGAGCAGTCCAGGCGCCAGCCCTTCACGAGGCGCAGGCATCCGCGAGTCATGTTGTGGTGCTGGAGCACAAGCGCTTCCTGCCGGGCGCGGTGTCGATCCGCCGCGGAGAAAGCGTGACGTGGCTCTGGCGCGACGGCCAGATCCCGCATAACGTGATCGGCCGCGGCTTTCAGTCGCGCGTGGTGACCCGAGGGTCATTCAGCGTGCGCTTCGCGCAGCGCGGGACGTACGCCTATACGTGCACGGTGCATCCGCACATGGACGGCACGGTGATCGTTCGCTGAGCGACGCTCAGGCTTTGCCCACGAGGAGCGGCGGTCCAGCCCAGCGAACACCCTCGGTCAAAGGCAGCGTAAGCAGCGCATCCGCCAAGCGCTGCCCAGCGGGCGTAGCCAGCTCAATGTCGAGCTCAAGCGCGGGGATGAGCACGAAGCGGCGGGTGAGCACCTGCGCGTGAGGCAAGGTCATGCGCTCGTGACGCAGTGTGAGGTCCCCTAATAGGAGTACGTCGATGTCGATCGCACGCGGGCTGTGGCGCTCGTACTCCGATGGACGCCCCATCTTTCGCTCAAGACCCTTGACGGCATCGAGCAGATCGAGTGGCTCAAGCTCGGTCTCAATGCGCAAGCAGGCGTTGAGAAAGCTGTCTTGGTCGAGGATCACTCCGACGGGGTCGGTGTCATAGAGGGAGGAAGAGGCGAGCACGCGCACGCCAACGGCGGGCAGCGCGTCGGCGGCAGCTTGCAGATGCTGGCGACGCTCACCGATGTTGGAGCCGAGGCCCAAGAGGCCGATGCGAGCAGGCATGGGCGAGGACGGTAGCCGAGAATCAAGTTCCTCCACAAAACTGGCCGCCTGGCCAGTATGATGCGATGAACGCCCGCGGCAGCGACCAGGAGGTCTCCAGATGGCATCGACGGCAAGCAGCGATATCAAGGACGTGCTCCTCACCGAGCGCGAGCACTGGCAGAAGGGCGTGCCGCTTGAGCTGTTCGAGCGGATGCGCAAGGAATGCCCGGTGCACTGGACCTCCGAAATCACCGAATTCCCCGAGGAGGCCGGCTTCTGGTCGGTCACGCTGGGCGAGGACGTCCACACGGTGAGCCGCGACTTCAAGACTTACTCCTCGGAACTGGGCGGCGTGACGGCCGCCAACATCGGCTTCCCCATTGAGCTCTCGCGCGCGATGTTCATCGGCATGGACCCCCCCAAGCACGACCGCGTCAAGGCGCTGTTCCAGGCGGGCTTCACCCCCAAGCGGATTGCTGCCCACGAGGACGCTATCCGCGCGATCACGGTGGGAGTGCTGGACCGCCTGGAGGGCCAGGAGACATGCGATCTGGTCAATGACGTGGCGCAGCCAGTGGTCTCGCGCGTGATCGGCAGCTTCATGGGCATTCCGCCCGAGGACGACGAGATCTGGGCGCGGCTGATGAACTCGACGCTGGCCGCCGGCGACCCCGATCTGAACCCACACGGCGACATCCAGGCAGGCATCGAAAAGGGCGTGGCGGAGATCTTCCAGCGCTGCGGCAAGCTGATCGCCGAGCGCCGCGAGCACCCGACCGATGACCTTACGAGTGTGCTGGTGCATGCCGAAGTGGACGGCGAGAAGCTTGAGGAACACGAGATCGTGATGGGCTTCTTCCTGCTGGTGGCCGCCGGTAACGACTCCACCAAGGCGACCTACTGCAGCGGCATGAAGGCGCTGATGGAGAACCCCGATCAGCGCGAGCTCGTGCTGGCCGATCCCGCCCTGATCCCCGGCGTGGTGGAGGAGTCCCTGCGCATGTTCCCCGCCTTCGCGCACTTCCGCCGCACGGCGAGCTGTGACACCGAACTGAACGGACAGCCGATAAAGGAGGGCGAGAAGGTGGTCATGTGGTACGTCTCCTCCAATCGCGACGAGGCACGCCATGTGGACCCCAACCGCTTCGATGTACGCCGCGAAGAGGAGCACCAGGCGTTCGGCGCCGGTGGCCGTCACTTCTGCCTGGGCACCGCACTGGCTCGCCTAGAGCTGAGGGTCCTCTTTGAGGAGACCCTCAAGCGCTTCCCGGCCATGGAGCCGGTCGGCAAGCCATCGATCGTCGAATCGGTCTTCCTCAATCAGCTCAAGACGCTGCCGGTGCGCCTGAAGCCGTAAGCAGGGCCGGCTACTTCTTCTTCGGTCCGTAGCGCTTGCGCGCGTGCTTCACGCACGCCGCCCGCTTGCTCTTTGGCTTCTTCTTGCAGGCCTTGAGCGCCTTGGCGAGCTTCTCGGCCTTGGTGAGGCGATGCAGCGCGATCGGCTTGGGAGTGGGCGGAGGACTTGTCGCGGGCGTCGTGGGAGTCGGCGCGGGAGCGGGGCTACTCATCGTGGTCGTGACCCCCGCGGCGGTGACGGTAACCGAGCCTGTCATTTCTTCGTGCACCGCACAGCGGAAGGTGTAGGCACCGGCCTGCGTGAAGGTGCAGCTTCCGCTCCACTGTTCCTTGGATGCTCCTTCGACGGGTACCGAGCTTGAGCACGTGGGCTTGACCTGGCTGGTCCAGATGACGCCATGGGGGGCACTGGTGGCGCCTGTGGAGAATGCGACGCTGCCGCCAACGCCGACGGTGGACTGCTTAGGAGACCAGGCGTAGGCGGGATAGATGCCGTTGGACCCTGCCGTTACCGCTTCGACCGAGGGCGTCGTTTCCGAGCTGGCCATCGCCGGCAGCGCTGCCGCGACAATCCCTAGCAAAAGGACAAGGAAAAGCTTGCGCATCAACCTTCCAAGACGCCGATAGGCGGAGATCCTTCCCGTGGTGTCCCCTCGCGCAAACCGATGCGCCGATGCAGCTTGCGCAGCGGCCGCGGCGCCCACCAGGCGCGCTCACCGAGGATGCCCATGATCGCCGGTACGAGCAGCGCGCGCACGACGGTGGCATCGATCGCCACGGCCAGCGCAGCGCCCACGCCCAGCTGCTTGACGAAGAAGATATGGGAGCTCGCGAAGGCGCCGATCGCCACGCAGAAGAGCAGTGCGGCAGCTGTGACCAGGCGCCCAGTGCGCTCAAGCCCCCGAGCGATGGCCTCGCGCGCGGGGAGACCTTCATCGTGGGCCTCTTTGATGCGCCCGAACAGGAACACGCCGTAGTCGGTGGAGAGCGCGAAGGCGATCACGAACAGCAGCACCAGATTAGCCTCCTCCAGGCCGCCGATCGGGCTGAAGCCGAGCAGCGAGGAGAAGTGGCCGTCCTGGAAGACGAGCACCAGCAGACCCGCGCCGACGGCCACCGTGAGCAGGTTCATGGCCAGCGCAATCAGCGGCATCACAGCGGAGCCCGTCATCAGGAAGAGGAAGCCGCAGGTGACGAGCGCGAGGATCATCAGCACCACGGGCACGTGCGCGGCGATCGAGGACTTCTGATCGATGAAGCCCGCGGTGGGGCCACCGACGAGGACGCCGCGCGGGTTGACGAGCGCGCGCAAACGCCTAACAAGAGCCTGGTTGGCGGCAGAGGCGCCCGAGCCCTGCGGCAGCAGATCGATCTCCCACTGCCCCTGGCCGAGATAGCGCGGCGGGGCCACCTGCGCCTGTCCCGCGGCGATGCGCTGGGACTGCACCGCCAGCGCCTGCACGGCCGGTGCTACCGCGCCAGACCTGCCCTGGCCGCCGGTGCCCTGCCCAGAGCCGCCACGCCCACCCTGGCCGCCCGCGCCTGCCACCACCATGGTGATCGTCTGCGAGCCGTCCACGGCGAAGTCACTGGTGAGCACGCCTGAGACCTGGCGCGTCTCCGAGGAGGCCGGCAACACGCGCGGGTCAGCCGGAGTCAACGCCAGACGCAGTGCGGGCGAAGCGATCGCCAGCAGCACCAAGGAGGTGAGCAGCGCGACGGTACCCGGACGGCGCATGACGGCACGCGCCAAGCGCGCCCAGCCGCCTTCCTCATCAGCACTCGCGGCGCGGGCCGTACCCCGCTGCATCCACTTCGGCGAGAGCGCATCGATGCGCGGCCCCAGCGCGATCAGCACCGCGGGCAGCACCAACAGCGAGACGCCGCCGGCCATCAGCGCCACGGCCGCTCCCCCGACCCCCATCGAGTAGAGAAAACGCTCAGGAAAGACAAGCATCGAGGCCAGCGCGCCGGCGACGGTCAGCGAACCGTAGAGCACGGTGCGCCCGGCAGTCTGCAGCGTGCGCCCGATGGCCTCGCGCGGCTCCTGGCCGGCGGCGAGCTCCTCGCGGTAGCGCGAGAGCACGAACAGGCTGTAGTCGATCCCCAGCCCCAGCCCCACGCCAGTGACGAGGTTGACAGCGAAGATCGAGAGCCCCGCGAACTGGTCGACGAGGCGCAGGATCACGAACGCAAGCACGATCGCAAAGCCGCCAACGAGCAGCGGCAGCATCGCCGCGACGAGGCCGCGGAAGACCCACAGCGAGAGCAGCAGCAGGATCGGGAAGGCGAGCAGCTCGGCGCGCTCAAGGTCAGAGGCGGTGCGGCGGTTGATTTCATCGAAGGCGACGTCCTGCCCACCGAAGTGAACCCCGGAGCGGGCCAGCTGAGGACGCAGCTTGGCGACGGCCGAGGAGGACTCTTCCTGCGTGGCGAAGGCCGCCAGCACGACGCTCTCGCGGCCATCGCGCGAGACGAGCTGCACCAGATGACTGGAGGGATAGTCAAGCACCCGCTGAAAGCCCTTCTGCGCCGCCAGCAGTGCGGCGACGTGCGCGGCAAGGTGCTGCGCACGCGGGTCGCTGCGCACATCCCCGGAGCTCCTGACGAGCGCGGCCACGCCGTAATCGGGCGACTGCCCGGTGGCCCGCTGGATCGCGGCCTTGGTCCGCAGGCTCTGATCGTGCAGATCGTGGAAGTCGTTGGAGCGCCCCTTGAGAACGCTGGTCACAGGGGTCCCCAGCGCCGCGGCCAGCAGAAACACGATGCCGGCCAGCGTCAAAACACGGCGAGGATGCCCGGTGGCCAGAGCCGTCAAACGATTCATGGCTCATTTATAGTGACTGCTAACTAATTTGTCAAGGGATACTGTTTTGCCTGCCCTTTTGCCAGCAAGACACGCCGCTATTTTGCCCGCAAGACACGCCGCTATTTTGCCAGCAAGACACGCCGCTAGACGGCTACTGCTTTTGCGGACAAGCTACGCCGCTAGGCGCGTAGCGAAACAACTCGATCTTGGCTTGCCGGCAGATGGAGAGGCATGCCAGTCGGTTCCTGCCTCGCATGCCAGCGCGTACGACACAGCTACTGCTCGGCCTCGCGCCAAACCTCGACTGAGACCTCATCCACCGGCAGCGGAATCGGCGGCTCCGGCTTGGCGGCCTTGACCCAGACGCCTTCGAGGTCGTAGTCGGCCAGTAGGCGGTCGGCGATGGTCGAGCAGAGCCGCTCCAAGGTCTTGTGCTGGCGCTGCTGGGCGATGAGGGCGACCAACTGACAGACCTCGCCGTAGTCGACGGTGTCCTCAATCTCGTCGGTGACGGTCGCGTCGGTCTCGCCGACATCGAGGCGCAGGTCGAAGACGAGTCGTTGACCAACCTCACGCTCGGCGGCGCTTACGCCGTGGTGCGTGTAGAGCGAGAGGCCCGTGATCTCGATGGTGACGGACTCGAGCACCTCCTCATCACGGTCCTCGCCGTCGCCGTCGCCGTCGCCGTCCTCCTCGCCGATGTCCTGGTCCTCATCCTCAAGACCCTCGACATCGAACTCGCGCTCGTCGAGCCCCTCCTCGTTCAGGTCGTCGTCCTCGCCGCTGGTGGGGCTGTCGCCGACCATGCGCCCAAAGTAGCAGCCGCCGCGAGCAGCGCGGCACGCACCGGGGCCACGTCGTGCACGCGAAATACGCTGCCCCCCCGCTCGTAGGCCATGACGCTGGTAGCAATTGTGCCCGGCAGCCGCTCTCCCACCTCGGCCGGCTCCCGTTGCCCACGAGCATCCGCAAGCAGCCGCCCTAGGAAGCTCTTGCGCGAAGTACCCACCACCAGCGGCCGCCCGAGCACCCGCAGCTCATCCAGGCGCCGTAGCAGCTCCAGGTTGTGTTGCAGCGTCTTGCCAAAGCCAATGCCGGGATCGAGCAGCACCCGCTCCTCGCGCACGCCAGCAGCAACGGCGAAGCGCAGGCGCTCCTCCAGAAAGGCCTTGACGTCATCGACAACGTCCTCGTAGCGAGGGTCGTGCTGCATGGTGCGCGGCTCACCGAGCATGTGCATGAGGCAGCAGTCAGCCCCACTGCCCGCCACCACGTCAGCCATCGCGGGGTCCGCGCGCAAGGCACTGACATCGTTGACGAGCGTGGCGCCGGCAGCAAGCGCGGCGCGAGCAACGGCAGCCTTGGAGGTGTCGATCGAGATCTGCGCATCCGGCGTTCCGGCCAGACGCTCGATCACGGGGACGACGCGGCGCAGCTCCTCGGCCTCCCCCACCGGCTCGGCCCCCGGCCGCGTGGACTCCCCGCCGATGTCGAGGATGTCGGCCCCCTGAGCAACCAACTCGCGGCCGTGCGCGACGGCAGCCTGCGCGTCCAGAAAGAGACCTCCGTCGGAGAACGAATCCGGCGTGACGTTGACGATGCCCATGAGGCGGAAGGGCAAATCGAGAGTGATGTCGACAGGGAGAGCTGGGATGGGAGGCTCTATTTTTCGTTTAAGTGCGCCATTGTCCATACAACGTCAATACCATCGCACACAAACTTTAAAACAAAGACCCCCAACCCCCGCCTTTATCTTCCCTTTAGCCTCCGCGCTGGGCCTGGCTCCCCCATGCTGACCTCCGCTCCGCCTCCATCTCTGCCTTCTCGCCACCTCCATCCCTACCGTCGCGCCTCCATCCCTACCGTCGCGCCTCCATCCCTGCCGTCGCTCCGCCTCCATCCCTGCCGTCGCGCCCCTCCATACTGCCGCGCCGCGCACTCAGGCGTCGGCGGTGCCGCCGGCCAGTCCCGGGCGAGGCAGCGGCCGCGGCGCTTCGCGTCCGGCACGATCAGCCGGCGCGGTGGGTGCGGTCGGCTCAGGCGTGCTCGGCTCGTCGTCAGGCCCGAAGACTTCCTCCTCGGACTTGCCGGCGAGCAGGCCGAGGAACTCCTCCTTCTCGATGGTCTCGCGCTTGAGCAGGACCTCGGAGAGGTGCGTGAGGCTGTCGCGGTGCTCGCCGAGGATGTCTTTGGCGCGCTGGTGGGCGGACTCGACGATGCGCCTGACCTCGTCGTCGATCTCGCGGGCGATCTCATCGGAGTAATCGGGCTCGGTGGAGAACTCGCGGCCCAAAAATGGCTGACCATGATCGTGCCCGAAGACACGCGGCCCAAGCTTGTCGGACATACCGAAGCGCATCACCATCTGCTTAGCGGTGGCAGTGACCTTCTCGATGTCGTTGGAAGCGCCGGTGGTGATCTCACTGAAGACGATCTCCTCCGCGGCACGCCCGCCAAGAGTCATCGCCATGGTGTCGTTGAGTTCAGCACGGGTCGTGAGGAAGCGATCCTCCTGGGGCATCGAGATCGTGTAGCCAAGCGCCTGGCCACGCGAGATGACGGAGATCTTGTGCACGGGGTCGGAGTGCTCCAGGTAGTGCCCCACGATCGCATGCCCCATCTCGTGGTAGGCGGTGATGAGACGCTCCTTTTCGCTCATGACGCGCGTCTTCTTCTCGGGGCCGGCGATCACGCGCATGATCCCCTCCTCAAGCTCAACCTGGCCGATCTCGCGCTTACCGGTGCGGGCCGAGAGCAAGGCCGCCTCATTAATCAAGTTAGAAAGATCAGCGCCGGTAAACCCGGGGGTCTGCCCAGCCAAGGCGTCGATGTCGATCTGCTTGCCCAGCGGCTTGCCACGCGTGTGAACCTCAAGGATCTTGGCGCGACCCTTGCGGTCGGGGCGATCGACGGCGATCTGTCGATCAAAGCGCCCGGGGCGCAAAAGCGCCGGATCGAGAATGTCGGGCCGGTTGGTGGCCGCGATCATGATGATGTTGTCCTTGGCCTCAAAGCCGTCCATCTCGACCAGCAGCTGGTTGAGCGTCTGCTCGCGCTCGTCGTGACCGCCGCCGAGCCCGGCGCCACGGTGGCGACCGACGGCGTCGATCTCGTCCATGAAGATGATGCAAGGCGAGTTCTGCTTGGCCTGCTCGAAGAGGTCACGCACGCGCGAGGCGCCGACGCCAACGAACATCTCAACAAAGTCTGAGCCAGAGATCGAGAAGAAAGGCACGCCCGCCTCCCCGGCGACAGCACGCGCGAGCAAGGTCTTGCCGGTACCAGGAGGCCCATACAGGAGCACGCCGGTGGGAATGCGCGCACCGAGCGCCTGGAACTTCTTGGGGTTCTCCAAGAACTCCTTGATCTCGTGCAACTCCTCGACGGCCTCATCGACACCGGCGACATCACGGAAGGTGATCTTGGGCGAGTCAGCGCTGAGCCGCTTGGCGCGCGACTTGCCAAAGGACATCACCTTGGAGCCCCCGCCCTGCACCTGATTCATGAGGAAGATCCAAAAACCGAGGAAGAGCACAAAGGGAATGATGTAGGTGAGGATCCCGAGCAGCACACTGCTCTTGTTGGTCTCCACGTTGAAGGGCACGTTCGCTTTTTCGAGCTGTGTGATCAGCTGTGGAGCGGCCTGGTCGACGTAGCCGACTTCGTGGGTCCCGCCCTTGACGAGCTGGACTTCGACAGAATTGCCCTTCTGCTTGATCACGGCCTTCTTGACGTTGCCGTTGGGTATGTCCTTGGAGACAAGCGTCTGGTAGGTGTATTCCTGAGCCCCGCTCGTACCGGACGGAATCAGCCTGGTGGCGAGAAAGGCCACCAACACCACGATCAGGATCGGGAATGCGGCGCTTTTGAAAAATCGGCTCATGAGCTGCTCACTTTACCGTGTCAACGCCGCAACATAAGGAAGGTTGCGGTAGCGCTCAGCGTAGTCTAGGCCGTAGCCCACCACGAAGCGGTCGGGTATCTCAAAGCCAACATAGCGCGTCGGCAGGTCCACCTTGCGCCGCTCGGGCTTGGTCAATAGCGCGCAGACCTCAAGCGATCCAGGGTCGCGCGAGCCGAGGTTGCGCAGCAGATACTGCAAGGTGAGCCCGGAGTCAACGATGTCCTCAACAATCAGTACGTCGCGCCCGGCGATGACGATGTCGAGGTCCTTGAGGATGCGCACGACCCCGGAGGAGTCTGTGGCCGAGCCGTAGGAGGCAACCGCCATGAAATCGACCTCTACGGGGATGTCGATGAAGCGCATCAGGTCGGAGAGGAAGAAGACGGCCCCCTTGAGCACGCCAATCAAGAGCAGCGAGCGCCCGGCGTAGTCGCGCGAGATCTCCGCGCCCAGCTCGGCAACACGCTTCTGCAACGCCTCGGCGTCGACCAGCACCTCGCCGATGCCGGGATCGCCCGGGGGCGATCCGTTGGCCGCCACGGCAGGCAGGGGATCGGGCATGACAGGCAGTCTAGTCGTGCCTGAGCTCTAGTCGCGCTCGGCGTCGCGCGCGGGTGAGGGGTAGTGCGGCGCGATCTTGACCATGCGCAGCCGCCGCTGCTCGATCACGGCAGCGAGGAGCCCACCGATATGCAACTCAGCCCGCCCCTGACGCCCCGCCAACTCCAGGATCTCCGCGACACGATCGCCCGCCTGAGGAACAAACGCGCCAGGCCCGGCCGCCCCCTCGGCCAGACGCACGACGACCAGACGAGCAAGCGCGGGATGCAACTCGCCAAGACGCTCGATGGCAATCGAGGTCTCCCCATCGAGCTCGCGATCCACAAGCTGTTCGAGCAGGTCGGTCTCCTCACGCAACAGCTGAGCGGTACGCAGCACATTGCCATCGGCCCCAGGGTGCACGGCCCGTAAGGCCGCAAGCAACCCATGACGCACGCGTCCGCGCGCGTAGGCGTCGGTCTCGTTGGTCGCGTCCTCCCGCCAGGCAAGCCCCCGCGCGACGCAATAGGCGGCAGTCTGCTCACGGGTGACCCCCAAGAGCGGCCGGATCAGACGCCCCTCAGCCGCGGGCATCCCGAGCAGCGCCCGCCGCCCCGGGGAGGCGGCGAGGCGATAGAGGACGGTCTCGATCTGGTCGGTGGCGGTATGCCCAACGGCCACAAGCGCATCATCGCGCTCGGCGAGCAGCAGAGCAGCCTCATAACGAACGTTCCGCGCCCACGCCTGCACATTCCCCGGTCCGCGCAAAGGCCGGAGCACTTCCAAGGCGACGCCCAATCGCTCACAGAGCCGCTCGCAGTGGTGCTGATCCTCCTCCGACGCCTCCGCACGCAGCCCGTAGTTGACGTGCAGCGCCCGGACCAAGCCCGCCCCGCGGAGATCCACGACAAGATCAAGCAGACAAACCGAATCGCGCCCCCCAGAGAGCATGACCACAAGCGGGCGCCGGGCGGCGAGCAGACCGGTGCCCAGCACCTGCTCGCGAACCTCGACGGCAGCGCCGCGGCCCCCACCCTCGGGTCCGGCAGCTCCCTCCATTAGCCCTCAGCGGAAGAGGCGATAAACAGCTCAGTAGGCTCCTTGAACCCCTTGAGCACAACCCCACCGATGAGCTCAAAGCGCAGCCCATCAAGCCCGGCGGCCTGATCCACGACCGCTCGCGTGACCAGGACCTCCCCCCCAGCAGCCCGGGCGACGACGCGCGCGGCACGGTTGACCTCGCGCCCGTAATAGTCCCCGTCGCGGTAGAGGGCAGCACCGTGATGGACGCCGATGCGCGGCGGCGGGGAGCCGGCGGGGAGCGAAGCAGGCAGCCCAACAGCCCAATCCGTCAGAGCGACAGGATCGGCGCCAATAATCATGACCTCATCACCAAGGGTCTTGATGACGCGGGCCTCAATCGGCAAGGTCTGCTCGACGGCTTCGACAAAGCGCTCAACAGCGCCGACGGCCTCCTGCTCCCCCTGCTCCTCGGTAAGCCGGGTGTAACCCGCCAGATCGGCAAAGGCAACAGCAACGCGCATGCGTCCCTCCTCAGCGGAGTCCTCATCGAGGTCGGCCTCAATGTGACCGATGACGTCCTGCTCGACAAAGTGAGCCAAGAAACGCGCGTGCAGGTAATTCATGATGGGCGAGACAAAAGGCAGCATCTCCCCCACGAGCGCCTCCATCTCCTCCGTCATCTCAAGCCCAGGAACCCCGTCGCGCATGAGCGGCTCGTGCACGTAGAGGTGAAAGAGCCTGACCTCCGCATCGGCGATCTGCGCCATGGCCTGCGCATAGACACGCGTGAGCTGCAAGAAGGCCGGCATCGGCAGGCCGGCGCTGAGAATCGCGGCGACATAGCGCAACAACTCCATATCCTCCTCGGAGATGGAGTCCACAGAGAGCACGGAAAGCCCCATGGCAGCAACGAGCCGTTCGATCTCCTCACCCTTGAGCCCGGTGGCACGGACGGCATCGGCGAGCTTGTAGCGCGCGTCGGAGGTGGGCAATAGTTCGTCGATGAAGCCAAAGGCAAGGCGCCCGTTCTGGCTGGCCTCGCGGATCTTCTCAACGGTGTGCCCGCGCTCGCGCAGGCGCGAGACGATGCGCACGTGGGAGGCAGCAGCATGGGTCCACTCCCCTTCGTACTGGGGCACGAGCCCCTCCTTGACCCAGCGACGGACAGTGCCCGGCGAGACACCGGCGCGCGCAGCGACCTGGGCAAGCGTGAGAGTGCTCGGGGGCGACGTGGCCATGGGCCGCAGTCTAGAGTCGACACCCCATGTCGGATGTTGAGCCGATCCATCTGCACCCGACGGCCGAGCTGGCCGAGCGAGTATTGCTGCCGGGCGACCCGGGCCGGGCACTGGCGCTAGCCCAGTGGCTGCTTGAGAAACCATTGATGTTCAATCACAACCGCGGCCTGTGGGGCTACACGGGCAAGGCCCCCGACGGCGAGCTGTTGACGGTGCAGAGCACGGGCATGGGCGGCCCAAGCGCAGCGATCGTGCTGCACGAGCTGGCGACACTAGGCGCGAAGCGAGCAATCAGGGTGGGGACGTGCGGCGCGCTGAACGGCAACTTCGCGCTGGGCGCGCTGCTGGTGGCAGGCGAGGCGATCGCGGCGGACGGCACGAGCAAGGCGCTAGGCGCAGGCGAGCGCGTAACAGCAGACGCCACGTTGACCAAAGCGCTAGGCGCCGAGGCCGGGAAGAATCCCCATCTAATAGTGAGCACGGACCTGTTCTACGAGCCCAACCCACAGCGCGAGCACGGCTGGCGAGCGGCAGGCGCGGCGGCGGTGGAGATGGAGGCAGCGACGCTGTTCGCGGTAGGCGAGCAGCTGGAGATGCCGGTGGGATGCGTACTGGCGGTGTCGGACCTGCTGCACCCGCAAGGGCGCGAGCGCATCGGCACAGAGGAGCTGGAGCAGGCAGCGCAGGCAATGGGCCAGGTGGCCCTAGCGGCGCTGAGCTAGCCCTTAGGCTTGCCAGGAGGTTTGGACGCAGCCCGGCGCCGAGGCGCAGTTTTTTTGGAGGGGTTGGGGTCGGTGGGACCCAAATCATCAGGCGCGTGGGCAGCACCGCGAGACCCTGCCGCCGAGCGTGCCGCGGTGAGGCGATCTTCGCGTATCTCGGTAATCGCCTTGGTGAGCGTCTGCAACTGCTGCTCGACAGCACCAAGACGAGCCTCAACGGCCCCGCCGGCGCCATCGACAACCGAGGCGGCTTTGGCGGCAAGCGTGCGGTCGAGCCGATCGATGCCGTCCTCGATGCCCTCGATGCGCTGGGAGAACGAGCGCAGGCGCCGCGTGAGCCGCTCGATGTCAGAGGCGGAAGGAAGGTTGAGCGCCCCCATGGCAAGCTCCTGCGCCTGGGCGGCCTTCTCGCGCGCATCGAAGGCGTGTCCGATGGCGCCGGTGAGGATGGGATTCTCAAGCAGGTCGGTGAGCGCGCGCCCGAGACGATCCTCGGTACCTGTGGTCAGGCGCTCGCGCAGACTTCCCTCCGACATCGCTGTTGCTCCTCGGTCGCTCACGGGTCGGCTGTGAAGGATACGGTGCCGGAGTGTCTGAGCGCTGGTTCCTGTTCGTGCAGCTGGAGATCCCGTGGGAGCTAGGCCCCGCGGACGGACGCTATCTGCTGCGCGGAGGCACGGAGCGAGAGCCACAGCACGTGGTAGTCCTGAACACCCTGGACAGCAGTCGCAAGCGCGAACGAGCCCTGCGGGGCCGCTCACGCAAGGGCCGCGAGGTACCACCGGAGCCCGAGCCGGCAACCGTTGCGATCACGCGTGCGACGGTAGTCGACCCAATCCCACTGGCAGCCGAGGCACAGGCACAGGCGTGGCTGAAGGACCTCGACCCCGAGCACGAGATGCACCAAGCAGCAGGCGTGCTGAACCGCGTGCTGCTGGCGCAGCGAATCGCAGCGGCGGACCCGTATATACACGAGGTCTCACCAGCACAGGCACTGGTGGTGCGCGCCGGGTGGGGTCTCGGCGAGCAGGTGGCAGACGGGCGGTGGGAGCACGCGCGCGAGCTGCTGGGAGGCCAGGGCCAGCCACGCAGACAGCGACGAACCTCGGCGCTACGCCCACAGGAGCGCCTGACGTGGATGCTAGGCGGGCGCGAAGAGGCGTTGCTATGCGAGGAGCTGGCATTACGCGCGCGGCGCGACGTGGACCAGGGCCGCATCGCCCATGCGGCCGTGGAGCTACGGAGCGCATACGCGGCAGCCCTGAGCGAGCTAGGCTGCGAAGGCCGACAGGACCTGGCGCTGCGAATCGATGAGCTGCGCGAGCTGAGCGGCACGATCCCCAGTGGCATTCCGCCGGCAGACGGTCCGGCCCCAAGCTTGACCGCCGCGGTGCAGGACGCCGAAGAGCAGGCGGTGCGTCACGCACTGGAGCGCTTGGAGGCGGCGCTGCGCGCACGCACGGTGGGGCTTAAGCTGAACACGTGAGTATCGACCCCACAGCGACCGCTGTAGGCACATGGAGCGGGGGCCGCTATATGCACTTCGGCGAGCCGCTGGAGGAGGAGCGCCTGCGCAAACTGCTGCGCCCCGGCGAAGGCATCGAGACAGTAATGACCGCGGACGCGTACGGCGCAGGCGAGGCGGACAGCCTGCTGGGCGAAGCGCTGCGCGGCGTGGAGCGCGAGAGCTACTGCCTGATCGGCGCGATCGGCCACGACTTCTACAAAGGCACACGCGAAGGAGCAAAGGGCTACCCCCGTTTCACGGACGGGCGCCTGCGCGATGAGAGCGGCTACGCCGACTACATACGCATGGCCACGGAGGCAAGCCTTGAGCGCCTGGGCGTGGAGCAGATGGACCTGCTGCTACTGCACAACCCAGACCGCACGGGCTACACCAGCGAAGCTGTATGGGAGGGCATGGCAGCGGTGCGCGACGCGGGCCTGACACGCATGCTGGGCGTAGCGCCAGGCCCAGCAAACGGCTTCACGCTGGACGTGATCGACTGCATGGAGCGCTTCGGCGAGCTGATCGACTGGGCAATGGTAATCCTGAGCCCGATGGAGCCATGGCCAGGCGAGCTGGTGCTAGGCGCCGCGGCGGCCAACGACGTACAGGTGATCACGCGCGTGGTGGACTACGGCGGCATGTTCCACGACGACGTGAAGCCAGGCCATGAGTTCGCGGAGTGGGACCACCGCAAGTTCCGCCCGGCGGGCTGGGTGCAGCGAGGCATGGACAAGCTGGAGCAGATGCGCCCCTACGCGGAGCGCCACGGACTGAGCATGTTGCAGCTGGCGTGCCAGTGGAATCTGGCGCACGAGGCGGTGCGCTGCGTAGCCCCAACCCTGATCCAGGAGATAGGCGCAGACGCACATACGATCGAGCACAAGCGCGCCGAGCTGGCAACGCTGCCCACAGAGCCGCTGCTGAGCGACGCAGAGGTGGCGGAGCTGCGAGCAATCGGCGATAACACGGGCAGCATGGCCCTGAAGGGCGCAAGCGCAGGGCACGAAGGGGCGCCACAGCCAGACCGTTGGCCGCTGAGCGAGGAGCTGAGCGAGGTAGCGGCGCGCTGGCAGATCACCCCGGAGCGCGACTTGGCGATGGCGGGGTAACAGCGCGCCGCTGTAGGGCGCGCTCGATCGCCAGCTCAAACTCCTCCTCCCACTGCGAGGCGAAGCGATCGATCGTCTGCGACTGCCCCCACTTGAGCGCCTGGCGCGAGAGGCGCCGGCGCTTGAAGCCGCTTGAGACGAACCCGTGGAGCGCGTCGAACCACCCATCCCCGCCGACGAGCTGCCCCCCTTCCTTGGCACCCATGTCGCGGTAGGCGCCAACGGGCGAGGCAAGCCAGGCGGCACCCACAGCGGAGTACTCCTTGAGCTTGATGGACGAGCGAGCGTGGTTAAAAGGCGTGTCGGCAAGCGGAGCAATGCCGATGTCGAAGTCCGCGATCGCCCCCAGCAACTCCCCAAAAGGCACCTTAGGCCGAAACTCGTAGCGCTCCGAGCGCAGCGGTAGACGCAGCCCAACGGTGACGAGGCGCAACTCAGGGTGCGCGTCGAGCAGCCGTGCGAGCACGTCGACGATGGGCAACCGCGCGAGGTCGCGCTCGTGCTCGGCGCCAGCCATCCAGCCAACGAGGAGCCCCCGATGCGCTGCCTTCACGCCAAAGCCGGCGAGGTCGCCGTCGAGGTGGTTGTCGATGACGGCGACGTGATTGGCCTGCGCCGCGCGGTACTTCTCGGCAAGCACGTGGCTGGGCGTGGTGGTCAGGTCGGCGACCTTGGTGAGGCGCAGGATTTCGGTGAAGAGCTTGGTGTTGCCCGCGCGCACCTTGCCGCCGGCTTCGAGCTTGCCCGGGCGAGCGGGGTTGGTCGTCATGTCGGCGGCAGAGAAGTCATCGTCGTTGTCGAAGCTGATCGCCACACCCTGCTGCGCGAGCTGCTTGAGATCGCGTGAGCGATCGAGGCGGCGAAAGCAGTGCACGAGATCGCAGCGCATCAGGTCGCTGAGCGCCAGATCGCGATCCATTCGCGCGGGCCAGAGCACATCGTGCCCAAGCCGCTCCAGCGCGCGCATCGGGAAGATGACGCGGTAGTTGGAGTTGGCCGCACGAGGCTCGGCGATGAAACCCAAACGCATGCAGCGAGCGTAGGCAGGAGGGACAACTACCGACGGCGTTTGCCGGCAGTTGTCTCCAACCCGAGAGCGAGGCTACTTGCCCTGAAAGCGCGGCGCGCGCTTGCCAAGGAAGGCCGAGATGCCCTCCTTGCCGTCCTCAGAGCGAAAGACGGTGGCAAACCCCTGCTTCTCGGCCTCGATGCCCTGATCCAGGTCACCAGCACCGGAGACGCGCTTGATCTGCTGCACCGCCAGCGGCGCCTGCCCGCTGAGCTTGCGCGCCCAGGCGATGGCGGTATCGAGCAGTTCGTGATCGTCGACGACGCGGTTGACGAGCCCGTACTCATAGGCCTCCTCGGCAAGCACGGGATCGCCGATGAGGTTCATCTCCAGGGCCTTGTTGGTGCCGACGAGACGCGCCAGGCGCTGGGTGCCGCCGAAGCCGGGAATGATGCCCAGCTTGATCTCCGGCTGCCCAAAGAGCGCGGAGCGCGCAGCCAGACGCACGTCGCAGGCCATGGCCAGCTCACAGCCACCGCCGAAAGCAAGCCCGTTGACGGCGGCGATGGTGGCAATCCCCTCACTCTCCATTTCGCGCAGCAAGGAGTGAGCGGCGTTGATGAGCTGCTCGCCACCGGCCTCGTCCATGGAAATGAAGGCCTTGATGTCTGCTCCGGCCGAGAAGAGGAAGGGGTTGGATGAGGCGATCACCAGGGCCCGCACGCCGGACTGCTTGACGTGCTGGTAGACCTTGCCAAGGTCCTCGATGACGGACGGGGCGATGGAGTTCATCTGCCCATTGGCGAGCCAGGCGATAGCGACACCATCCGGGCGACTCTCAAGCTTGATGACGTCACCAGGCTGCTCGGCGTCAGGCTGCGGGTAGGCATAGAAGCCCTGACCGCTCTTCTGCCCAAGGCGCCCCTGCGCGACGAGGCGGCGCAGGATGGTAGGCGGAGCAAAGCGCTCACCGTGCCGCTCCTGCGCGTTCTCAAGACGCTCCAGAATGGTGTCAAGACCCTCGACGTCGGCCTTCATGAACGGCGGCAGCAGCCCACGGCGAGGATCGAGACCCGCACCGGCCATGAGGCCAAAGTCGATATCGCGGTGCGTGGCAACACCCTCCTCAAGCACAAGACAGGCCTCGACAAAGGTCTTGAGCACAAGCAGCTCGACAAGCTCCTGCACATCGGGCTCGCCGTCCCCTGGCAGGTTGGCCTCGCCCTGCGCCGAGTAGAAGCCCTCCCCCCCGGTCTTGGCGCCAAGCTTGCGTTCAGAGACGAGCTTCTGCATCCCCTTGGGCACGTAGAAGCGCTCAGAGCCATAGGACTCGGCCAGGTGTTCGGCCACATGCAGCACGGTGTCAAGCCCGAGCAGGTTGACGAGGAAGTAGGGCCCCATGGGGATCACGCCGGCAGCGCCAACGCCCTCGTCGATGAGCTTGATCGAAAGCCCCTTCTGCTCCTGCTCGCGCCAGATCTCAGAAGTGCCGGCGTTGAGAATGCGGTTGACGACGAAGCCAGGCACCTCAGCGCAGGTAATCGGCTGCTTACGAATGGTCTGCGCAAAGGTGAGCGCGGCAGTAACGGTCTCCGCGGAGGTTTCCTCGCCCTCAACAATCTCGATGAGGGGCATGATGGAGGCGGGATAGAAGTAGTGGAAGCCAACAACCTTGTCGGGCCGCAGCGTGGCTTCACCGATCTCGGTGATGGACAGCGAGGAGGTGTTGGAGGCAAGGATGGCGTGCCCCGGCGTGGCGGCATCGAGCTCGGCGAACACCGACTGCTTGATCGCCATCTTCTCGGGCACGGCCTCGATCACGAAGTCGACATCGCCAAAGCCCTCGTAGGAGGTGGTGCCGTGAATACGCCCCAGCACCTCCTCGATCTGCGCAGCAGCCTGCTCCGGAGTGATCTTGCCCTTCTCGGCCAGCTTGTTGGCCTGCCCCGAGGTGACGTTGCGCGCCTCATCGAGCCCGGCCTGCACAAGCTCCTCGCTGATGTCCTTGAGGACCACGGGGATACCGGCAGCGGCGATGGTCTGGGCGATCTGGCCGCCCATGGTGCCTGCGCCGACGACGGCGGCTTTGAACACGAACATGCTTGAAGGTCTCCTCGCTGTGGCTGGCTTGGCTGGGGAGCGGGAGCCTAGCATTGGAATCGAAGCCCGATCGCCTCCTGTCCGACGGTCGCTTGACCGATCACGGCAACAGCGCAATGATCACCTAGAGTCTTGAAAGACTCAAACAATCAAAACGATGCCAGACAAGGAGAGCTCTAACGATGCCCAAGATCAAGCTGCTGGCAGGACTAGTAGCGCTTGCGATGCCCCTAGTCGTCTTTGCGGCACCCGCCATGGCGGAATTCGAATCGATAACCGGCAAATCGCAAGGGACGATCAAGTCATTTCCCACTAGAGTCATCTTCGAAACCGTCGAAGGCGGACCTTCGATCATCTGCAAATCCAAAAACGCCGAAGGCGTCATCGTCGCCGAAGGTGGATGGCAGATTCAAGTCAAAAGCACCTCACAGCAAGGTAAACTACTTTACCAAAACCCCACCCTCAAGGGACCTCATGAGCAACTGAAAATGACCAAACTTGGACAGTGTACCGGGCCAACCGGACTACCTGCCGAATTGCTGTCCTGCAACTTGCAAGTAGAGAGTAACGGCACAAACTCCAGTGGAACGGCCAGTATTTATGCCTCGATATGCGTTATTTCAATTGGCACGGGTGAAAACAAATGCACTACCAGCCAACAGCCCGACGGCAATAAATCACTACAAGGCGTGAAATTAATAAATAATGCTGCCGGAGTCGAAATAGGAGCCGAACTCAAGGGGATCACGTCCACCATCCAAGAATCCAAATCCCTGTGCAAAACACTGGGTGTCAAAGGAGGTCAAAAAACAGGCAAGGTCATATTCGAAGGAATCCTTGAAACTGAAGGCCAAAAAGTGGTCTAGCCATAGCCGTAGGGTCGCCTGCGGGCGACCCTACTTGCTGGACTAGCGATGCCCCTGGGCCTTCGCGGCCCCTCTGCCGATCCGGCGGGCGTTGCCGGCCTTGCGTGCCCGGGGGCAGCCGCTGACGGCGATCTTGACGGTGGGCTTGAGCTGGGCGCCGTTCTGGCCCGTAAGCGTCACGGGGAGAGGGAGCTTGGTGCCACAGAAGTTGCCCTTGGCACTGGCAGGCAGGTTGGTTCCCAGTGCCGAGTGTGGCCCCTGAGGCAGGTTCAGCTCGAAGCTAGTGATCGGCGCATCGGGAACGGCGTTGAAGGAGCTGATGGTGATGCCCTTCTTGATGTTCGTGTTGCCGACCAGATCCAGGCGGACCCCCTCACCCTGGAGGACGACGACGAGATCGGGGAAGCCGGCGCCGCCGTGGGACACCAGGTAGGCGGGGCCTTTGAGGGGCATGTTCAAGACAGGACTGATTGCGGTGGCGGTCCCGACCGCCGACTCGGCAGGGCAGGTCGCGGGGTTCTGCGCGAAGACCTGTTCGGTGCAGGCTTTCTGCAAGGTGGTCAGGCGCGCGGGGAGCTGCTTGGGCAAGGTCACGAGCACCTTGCCGATGTTTGCCTGCCCGACACCAGAGGTAACCTTGACGTCGAAGGAGGAGCCGTTCTTCTTGCTCGTCTGCCCCCGGGTGGAGACCTTGAAGGCGGGCTTGAAGGACAGCGCGGCGCAGTTGGCCGCCTGGAAGTGGCTGGAGACGGTCGCAACGGCCCCTTCGGCAGAGAGCACGGTGCCGTTCGCCGCGAGCGGTTCGCAGTTGGTGGGGTTGAAGATGAACTGGTTGTGCGCCAACGGACCGCCGTCGATGGTCACGGTGGCGGAGCGAACATCAAGCGGGATGCCCTTCAGAATCGTCGGCAGCGGATCGGTGATGACGGTGATCTGCGTGGTGTGCGGATCGACGTAGATCCCGCCGCGCACAACCACCTGCCCGAGATTGAACGGCCCAGCTTCAGCATGCACCACGATCGCCAGCCCGAACGGGCCGCCCTTGTAAGGGCCTGTGAGATAGACAGGGTCTTCCTGCTTGCCGGCCTGCGGCAGGAACACGGGGGTGGAGCCGGCGCCCGCGCTGGCGGTGAGGTGCCCGATCTGGCTTGAGGCGGGGCAGGCGCCGGCCGCGGCCTGCGCGTCGCCGCACTGCGAGACCTTAGAGAGCATGCCCAGCACGCCGGGCGGAATCTTCACGCTCACCCGGCCGAGCCGCTGATCCTTGTCGCCACGCGAGATGCTCGTGACGAGCGGGCTGAAGGCGGCGGCCTGGTTGTTTTCGGTGCCTATGGCAAACGCGGGCGCGAAACCGCCACCACAGTTGCTGCTCAGCTTGAACGCGGCAATCGCAGGCGAGACAGGCAACGTGCCGGACCACGGCGACAGCGTGGCGCTGGCCGCGTATCCGCCGCAGTCCGGCGTCAGGAGCGCAGCGCGCGGACCGCCGTAGAACTTCAACTTCAGGTCGCTGAAGGGCAGCTGCGGCTCGCCTTCGAGCGCCGAGCCGAGACCATAAACCCGGTTACCGTCGAATGTCGCCGACAACTGCCCTGTCTGCGGGTCGAGGTGCACCTGACCGGCGAGCTTGGCGTGCACGCCGTCGCCTTCGGTCACGATGTAGATCGCTAGCAGGCTGTTGAAAGGGTTGTTTTCCTGCTGCGCGAGATAGACAGAGCCTTCCAGCGGCTTTTCCAGCAGCGGCGTCGTGGCCACCACTGAGCCGACCTTCGAGGCGTCGGGACAGCTCGCGGCCGTCTGCGCGTTCAGGTCAACCTGCGCAGGCGAACAAGCTTCCCGCCCATCCGCCGCCGACGGGTTCAAGACTAGGCCAGGAGGCAGCGTCACAGTGGCGCTGCGCAGGTGAGACTCGGCCAGCCCCGCAGGGTTTTCGCTCTGGGGGAGACTCAGATCGGCATCGAGGCCCGTCGGCGCGTTGGCTTCCGTCGTGCTTGGGGCGATCGTCAAGGAGGGACTGAAGTCGAGCCGGTTACAGCCGGTGATGCTGACGGGTTCGCCGTGCGAGTTGAGGTTCGCGGATTCAGCGCTCACAAACGCGCCTGGATCCTGCCACGGATCGGCGCGGATCGACATCACTGGCGGTTCCGCCGGACAACTGGTGGGCAGGGTCAGGAATGGGCGGGGGCTGACTCCGGCGGGACAGCCGCCTTCAACCACCACAGGAGTGCCTTCGGTACCGAGGCACTCTCCACGAAATCCATCGTGACTCGGGTCGGCGGGCACGCCCCACAGCGTCACCCTGGCACCGAAGATGTGCAAGGTCTGGCTGATGTCGCGAGCATGGACGGTAAGACCGTAGCTTCCGTCGCCGCGGACGGCAGCAGTGAGCAGCACAGGCTCGCCGACGTAATTGAAACCGAACTCGGCTGGGACACCCGGGGGTGGTTCAAGGTTGTAGACGCCGATGTATTCCAGGCCGCCTTCGGTCAAAGTGACGGCGGCAACGCCCACCTGACTGTTGTTGGGGCAGGTACCACCCGAAAAATAAAAGCTGGTCCCAGAGGGAAGATTTTCCTTGTTCTTAGGAGGGGTTGTGAACTGCTGGACCGAACACTTCGGGGCTGCATTTGGGTTACCGGTTAAGCCCAATGGCGTATCGACATCGGTGTCCTTAACATCACCGTCCGGAATCGGTTCTCCGCTGCCATTTGTCGTCGCATTCAGATCAAAAGACGTCGTCAGTGCCCACGGATGGGAGCCTGCCTGGCTCACCGCCGACCCATCCTGATTGACCGTCGAATATGAGAAGTCCTTGAAGCCAAAGCTTCCGAATGCCGTACCCGCAAGCACGATGAACCACAACAGCGTTCCCAGCCCTGCGCCAAGGTATTTACCTCTCATCGCCGTGCCCTCGCGCCCGAGCCGCGACCTCGCCCGGTCTTCGCTTTACGCGCCTTCTTCTTCCTTTTGCTGGCACGTTTCTTGGCCTTCTTCGTGGGCTTCTTCTTGGCCTTGACCTTCACCGTGGGCGTGTGGGCAGGCGCGACGTTTCCATTACCGGTAAATGTCGCGCTGGCGAGCGAACCGAAAGAGGATGGTGCCGAGACCTGCGGCAAACATCCCTCACCTTCACACGCCGGCGAAGCAGGTGCGGGTTCCGGAAAACCACCACCAACACGAGCATCATATAGATCACGCAACTGATCAGTGTCACGTGGCACTAGACTTGCACGAGACACAAAGAACACGTCAGCCCCATTCGCACTGGCATCAACAAACGCCGAATCACTAGTACTCGCAGCACCCGATAGGAGGAAGATGCAGCCGGCCATGCGCGCGCATGAATCTATGCCCGGTTCGACCCATTCGTATACGTCCTGAACACCATTTGTATCCTGGGGACTCAGCGCATCTTTGCTATCAAAAAATACTCGGTTGCCGTCCGCCGATAGCACCCGAGACTGATAGGTGCCCAATTCCGCCGCCGTGCGTAACGGTGTTCCTCCGGGAAAGCCCGACGGCCCGATCGGTCGTGTACCACCAGGGTTGCATGACACACATGCCAGACTGTCGGTTATTGCATTATATATATATATCTCCTCGTCCCGTACGCCAGGCCTGTTGTTATCACGGTTGTCATAGCCTGTCAAGCTTTCTTCGGACATGAACAGCAAGTGATGTCCATCAGCTGTCACCCTAGCGGTCCGATCACTGGTCGACGAATCCCAATCATGAGCGACGCCAGGCTCGCGGAAACCACCATGCCCATTGTCTTCTGAAGAAAGTGCTGCAATAAAACGAATCGTTCCACGATCAATTGAGGATTCGTGCCACATATAGAGGTTGTCGTGACCCGCAGCCGCACCCGTTCCCGGCACGCCGCCTTCGGCAACGAAATAAATATAAGAGCCGTCACTGCTTACGTCCACTACACCGCGTACCGCAGCTCCTCCTGGATCGGTGCCGTCAACAGTGAGGTCAATCAACTGACCTCGTTCTACATCGAACATATAGAGATCTTCATGGGAACCATCCCCGCCAGCAGTTGCGTCAGGCGTGAGACGGTTCCTGTCTGTGAAGAATGCCTTCATTCCGTTGGAGCTGGCAGTCTTAAATTCTCCACGTCCGCTGGGGTCACTTCCACCCCGCGTTGCATCGATCTGAACGGTTTCTACTTGTCCCGTTCCAATGCCCTTTCGCACAAATAGCGAGCTTGTCTGTTCCTGACCCCAAAAAACTTGAGTCCCATTTTCTGATATAGTATGATTTTCATCGCGTCCCATGCCCAGCGAGGCACCACCAGGCGCTGTTGTGCCAAGACCCGTTACGCCCGGCAAAATATTTACCGGCTGAAACTGACCGTCAGTCCACTCATAAAGATTGCCTCTGCTCTGCCTTGTAGTCACAGGCGGCAGCGCCGCCTGTGAGGTGATCAGGATATGGTTGAGATCGGGACTAGTTCCCTGTAGTTCCATGAAAAATTCGCTTGGACTTTCCGCGGGAGTACTAGTTAGAAGAGCATTGAACTGCCCGCTCGCTTGGTCTCGCAAATAGTAATTCACATATTCTGGAGGTGCCCCACCTAGCGGTGGATTTCTTATTGGCGGAGGATTACCATTTAGCATCAATCCCTTGGACAGGTCGGATGAGAATGCCTCATATGGAGCACCGCTGCCCGCTGCAGGATAGGTCTTGGAATTCACAGCTGTAGTGATATCTTCGATAGACCATCCACTCGCGCTGCGGGTGGAAAGATACTGGCTAGCGATGGGAGCCCCTAGAGGCTCATTACCCTTCGAATCAGGAAACGCCAACAGGGAAAGGTAAGTGATCGAGCTGCCATCTGATGACGCCTGCACAATACCACCTTCGGGCAAGCCTTCGTTTGGCACAACTCCGTTAATACCATTAATCTCTCCCCCATTCTTTTCCAGCGGCGAGACCATCTCCCACCTGCGGCCTTCGGGTGGCATCGCTGCTGCGCTCACGGGAGACGCTGCGTTCCACACGATACCGTTCACGGAGCAGATCATCATGCAGAGTAATGCTACTCGCGCAAAGGTCTTGCAACCCTTCATAACGTGCCACGCCTCTAATTTATATGAGATTCCACGTGCATGCTTAATGCATAAACTATATCTTTCCGATTGAATGCTATGTATCTCTGTTTCTAACTATACGCTTTAGACCTATAAGGAAGCTGCGTAGAAACAGATCTACGTAGAAACTATCGAAACTTGATGGGTCCCGGTGAGTGGTTCAGGGGTTATGCGTGTTCTGGTTGGTTTTGTTTGTTCTCTGTCTCGATGGCTGCGTATTCGCTGGGTGTGAGCCCGCGGAGTGCTGAGTGTGGCCTGTAGGTGTTGTAC
>JANWIP010000003.1 GCA_025449845.1 Solirubrobacteraceae bacterium
ATCCGCAAAAGCACCTCAACGACCGCCGCACGCCCAGCGTCATAGATCGCTTCCGCCTCAACCCGCTCCACACACCCAGATTCGACGAACCGGAGTTATGTCCCCCCAACCCCACTGAACGCTTACGAAAAACCATCGATTTGCAGGACTTTTCATGGGCCCGGCTGGTTTCGAACCAGCGACCTCTCGCGTGTGAAGCGAGCGCTCTCCCGCTGAGCTACGGGCCCTCGGGCCCCCGATTCTATTGGCTTTGCCCTGCCACAGCCTCCCCCATGTTGAGGCAATAACCAGCTCAAGCGAGCGGCACAAAAATGCCGATGCAAGAGGATGCTGGCGCTGCCCGAAAGACGCATCCGCCTAACCCTGCTGCTGGCCTGCCTGGGAGCGCTGGCGTTCGCCTTCCTGGCAACCCGCACCGATCTCCTGAAAGCAGCCGGTGGCCCCCCAACCGTCGCTCACGGAGCTGGCTGCGCCGGCGCCGCACCGCCGGTAGCGCACGTTGCCGCCTCACAACTGCCCGAACTGCGAGCGCGCCTGGCGCGACTGGGCACCCCGCTCCACGGCCGCGTCTACGCGGAAGGGGCGATAACCGGCGAAAACGCCTGGTCAGACAACACACCGCTATCCATGAGCTCCCAGCCAGCAAGCGCGTCCCTGGCGGCAGGCTATGAGATGCGCTGGTGGGCGCGCAACGGCGACGATGTGGCAGCCGACGTCTTCGTGTTCAGCGGACCAGGCGAGGCGCAGGCCTTCCTCGGCCTGGCCGCCAGTACCCGCTGTCACGCAGGCAGCTCGGCACGAGACGCGTCGTGGCCCCCCAACGCCCACAATCTCACGTGGATCAACCCGGATAGGTTCAGCGAGGAGGACGTGTATCTCCTGCGCGGCAGACGCGTCTACCGCGTGGTTGACGTGCGCCCACAAAAACCCGCAAGCCAGCCCCGCAGACGCCAGCAGCGGATCGCCTTCCTGATCGTCGACACCCTGGCGTGTCTGTTGCCCGAAGCAGAATGCCGCCTCGGCGACTATCGCATTGCGCCCCGCACCCGAACTCCCGTGCTGACAGCATCGCTGGATCGCCTCGACGGCGTGTAATCCTCGCGTACTCGGCGTGGGCTGCTAGGACGGCCGCTTCAGCCTCGCAGCCCCCTGGGCCGCGCCTGCTCAGCTCCCGGCGGCCGAAACGGGAGGCCTAGGCGTCAGCCGCGTAACCGCCGGGGAATAGAACCCAGCGAGCTGCCCGATGCGCGTGGACCGCAAGGCCCCCCCAAACGCGACGGCCCCCCCAAGCTGCGCATAGGCTTCCCGCATACGTTCCCCAATGACGCTGAGGTTGTAGTGCCCGTCGTAGACCCCGCCGATGTAGAGCGAGGCGTTGGCACGCACAAAGCGCAGAGCGGCAGGTGTGAGAGCAACTGAGGAAGTACCACCCGGCGCCGCACTGAGCGAGCTCTGCGACCCCGAGAGATGCTGGGCAGCCGCAAGCGTCATGGCCCACCCCCGCTGCGAGAGCTGTTCAAAAGAAAGCAGCAGCCCGGCGATGGCCGCGGCGGCCCCGGTGAGTTCGCCGGCATAGGAGATGAAGCGCGGAGTAGCAATCTGCTGAGTGCGAACAAGCGCATGCGCCATGAGCGCGCGCGAAGCCGGCGAGACCTGCATCGGCAACCCGGCGACGATGCCCGGCCAGGCAGCGCGGGCGGCAACGACCTCACGCCGGATCGAAGGCTCGGCCCCTAAGAGGCCGTGCGCGACAAGCGCCAGGTCCGCCCGTTGAACCCGCAGCTCACGCGGACTGCCGGAAGCAGCAGGCAGCTTCTTGGCGGCCCCGGCGGGAGCCCCGCTTGAGCTCCCACCGCCGCAGCCCGCACCCCCCAAGGCGGCAAAGCCAAGCGCCAGCAAGGCGAGCAAGACCCGCGACACAGCGCGGCGGCGACGGCGGCGACGGCGCGAAACGAGAACCCGGGCAGGTTGAATGAGCGAGAGTCTAGGTCGGGTCGAGGTCGCGTCTAGGCCGCGAGCAGGTCGACGACGAAGACCAAGGCCGAGTTAGGCGGGATGCTGGGAGGAGACCCCTGCACTCCGTAGCCGAGTTCGGAAGGAATGATGAGCATGCGTCGCCCGCCGACCTTCATCCCGGCAACCCCCTGGTCCCAGCCCTTGATGACCTGCCCCTGCCCGAGCGCGAAGGTAAAAGGTTCCTTGCGCTTCCAGGAGGCATCGAATTCTTTGCCCCCCTTGTAGAGGACGCCGACGTAGTTGACGGTGACGGACTGCCCGGCCTTGGCTTCAGGCCCGCTGCCAACGATGAGTTCCTTGGTGATGAGCTTGGTAGGCGTGGGCCCCTTGGGCACGTTCACGACGGGCTCAGTGGCGAGCGGCCCGCTAGTAGGCGTAGTGGCGGCCGTGCTGGTAGCGGTGGCCTGCGTAAGAGTGGCCGGGGGCGGCGACTCGTTGCCGACGGTGATGGAGCTGGTGGACCCGGAGGAGCCGCAACCGGAGACGGCAAAAGCGGCGCTGGCGCCGAGCGCCCCGACGGCAAGCAGAGCGCGAGAGCGCGAAGTGTGGGAGAAGAGGTTTGTGAAGTTCATTGTGGCGGGCAGCCTAACCGAAGACGCGAGCTATGTGGGTGGTTGTCTCCGTTGCCTGGCACGGTCAAGCCTCGCCCCCCAACTTCCACCCCTCACCCTCGCCCCCTACACCCCACCCTCACCCCACCCTCGCCCCCCAAACTCCACCTCCAACCTGCATCCCCGACGACTCACTCCAACCCGGCCCCACAACCCCTATGATCCCGAGTGGACCGTGCTAGGCGGGGAGGTAGCGGTGCCCTGCACCCGCAATCCGCTCTAGCGGGGCTGAATTCCCCTCCAAGGGGTTCCGCCCCGGTCGCTCCGCGGCTTGGGGCGTCGATGGTTCGGGTCCCGCGCGGTGTCGGTCTGCGAACCAGGTCAGGTCCGGAAGGAAGCAGCCTTAAGCATCATCGGCAGGCGCAGCGGGAGTACCCGGGCCGGAGCCGCAGGCCACGATCAGGCGATCGGAAGCGAGAATTTCAACGAGGGGTGCACGGTCCGCTTATAGGCGGCGCCTGCTCATATGCAGTGCCCGCTCATCGGCAGCGCTGAAAGACCAACCAGGAGCGATTCCCGCCGGCGAGCGCAAAGCCGGCGGGCACGGCGGCGGTCAAAGGATGCGGGTCGAGCCGATCAAGGGTGTAGTCCTTTTCGACCTGCTTCGAAGCAGGGTCGACATAGATGCCACGCACGAGCGGCCGCACCTGAGCACTGAGCACGCGCGCGGGACTGGCATCAAGGCGCAAGGCAAGCAGCGGGATAGGCCGGTGATTAGGCACACCGACAAGGCCGGCACAGCGCAAGGAGATGGTGTGCCGATCGACAAGCGCGACGAGATCGTCCTGGATGCTCTGTTGGCGGCGCAAACTGGCGAGTTCGCGATTGACGCTGCGGTACTGCGCAGGCGCGGAAACCAAGAGCAGCAAAACCAAGACCGCGCTGCCAGCCGACCACCAGCGGCGGCGGGGATCGCCGCGCGGCAGCTGCTGCCAGCCAAACACGGCGCCGCCGGCGAAGACGCAGAGCAGGGCAGCCCCAAGAAAGGCGTAGCGCGTGTTGATGGGCAAGCCAACGGAGGCGAAGGCGGCAAAGACAACAACGGCAAGCACGCCGGCAAGCGCCCCGAGCAGGACGCGCGGGCGCAGCCAGAGCAGCCCGAGGACGCCGCCAAAGGCAGCGGGAAGCAGCACGAAAGGCCCAAGGATCTCGCCGAGGCGCCGCGGGATGTATTGAGGAACATTGGCGATCCCCGTCTTGCGCCCGAGCTCGGAGGCGGTGTGGCGCGTGTTGGTGAGCGACCAGAAGAGGTGGCCGGTAACGAGCAGGTCGCTGAGCATCCAGAGCAAGGGCGCGCTGGCAACGAGCGCGGCAAGCCCAAGCAGTCGCCGCGGCGAGACGCGCTGGCCCCAGGCGAGGTAGAGCCAAAAGAGCCCAGAGAAAACCCAGGCCTCGGGCCGCAGGAGGCCGGCAAAAGCAAGCAGCGTGAGGACGATCATGGGAGACCCACCCCCCCCACCCCTCGCCCCAGCGCCTTCCTCGCCCGACCCAACCTCCTCGCCTAGCCCACCCCGCGAGGACCCAACAAGCAGAGCGCAGAGCACGAGCAGGAGATAAGGCAGATCGACATAGGCGCGCACGCCGTCGGACAAAAGCGGCACGCGCGTGAGCAGCAGCAAAGCGGCAAGCACCCCCGCGGCACGCCCGAACCACAAGGCCCCGAGCCGGTAGACAACCAAGCCACAGCCGGCCAAGGCAACAAAGCCAAGCGCAACGGTGACCCCCTCCATCCCCGCACCACCAAGCGGAGAGAGCACAAACCCAAGCCCCTCCACCAAAGGATGCGGCGTAGGAGCAATGGGAATGCCGTACTGCGGCGTGTGCCCGCCGGCCAGCTGCTGCCCCCAAACAAGCGCGTAGAGCGTGTCGTAATTAGCGAAGCCAACCCCCGTAACCAACCACAGCAAGAACCCCCCGAAGGCCACTGCAAAGGCCACGGCAAGCACCGAGAGCGGGCGCGGTAGACGCAAGGACACGAGGCGGACGCTATCCAGTGAGGCGGGGGCAATGAGCGCGGGTGGCGCGGGTAGACTCAGAGAGAGTGTCCGAGGAGCCAGAGCAGCAGAGATCGCTGTACCGCCGGCACCGCCCGAGGACGTTCGCGGACGTGGTAGGCCAAGAGGCGGTGGTGCGAACGTTGCGCAATGCGGTGGCGCAGAACAAGGTCCACCACGCATACCTGTTCGTAGGCAGCCGCGGCACGGGCAAGACGTCGATGGCAAAGATCCTGGCGGCGTGCCTGAACTGCGAGCGAGGCCCAACGATCGAGCCGTGCGGCGAATGCGAATCGTGCAAGCGGATCATGGCGGCGACGTCGCTGGACGTGATCGAGATGGACGCGGCCTCAAATAACTCAGTGGAGGACATCCGCGAACTACGCGAGAGCGTGGCATACGCGCCGGTGAGCGGCCGCAAGAAGGTGTACATCCTGGATGAGGCACACATGCTGAGCAGCGCAGCATGGAATGCGTTCCTGAAGACCCTGGAGGAGCCACCCCCCAACACCGTCTTCGTATTGGCCACAACGGAGGCAAACAAGGTCCCGGCAACGGTGGTGGACCGCTGCCATCGCTTCGACTTCCAGCGCCCGAGCATCGAGCAGCTGGCAGGCGTGGTACTGCGAGTGTCAGCCAAGGAGTCGATCGAGATCCCACCGGAGGCCGCGGCGGCGGTGGCGCGCTCGGCGACGGGCAGCTTCCGCGACGCGCTAGGCACGCTGGAGCAGCTGCTGACATACAGCGGCAGCAGCATCGCGCACGAGGACGTACTGGCGGTGCTCGGCGTGGCCGACGGCCAGCTTCTGGAAGAGACGATCGACGCGGTGAGTGCAGGCGACGCGGCAGCGGTGCTGCGAGCGGTGGCGACGTGCGCGGAACAGGGCAGGGACGCAAGCGCGTTGACAAACGACCTGGAGACGCGCACGCGCGAGCTGCTGATCGCGCACACGCTGGGCGAGATCCCGACGGAGCTGAAGCTGACCCCCGATCTGGACGAGCGCCTGCTGACCCAGGCGCAGCGCACCCCGGCGGCGACGCTGGTGCGCCTGCTGGAGTTGCTAGGCGCGGCGATGGAGGCAACGCGCGCAGGCGCAGACCCGCGCACGCAGCTGGAGCTAGCGCTGGTGAAGGCGGCAAGACCAGAGACAGACGCCTCCAGGCAGGCGCTGCTGGCAAGGCTTGAGCGTCTGGAGGCAAGTGCTGGGAAAGATTTTAAGGAGGGGTTGGGCCGCGTGAAGGGTGCCATGACGCCCTCAGCAGACCCACCGCCGCCACCACCAACGGGGGCGCGAGAGCCAGCCACTGCAAGCGCGCCGCCCGAGGAGCCCAACGCCCCTATGCAAGATTCAACTGCCAAGTCGGCTGCGCCGGCAGCGGTTGCTCCAGCGGCTCCACCCACTGCCGAGCCGCCAGCAACGATCTCACCCCCCGCACCCGCACCCGATCCAGCAGCGGCCAGCTCGGTGGACTCACTGAAGGCCCTATGGCCCTCGGTGGTAGAAGCGATCATGAAGCCCAATGCGCTGCTGGCGCACGTGATCGCGGAGGCGCGCCCGGTGGGCCTGGAGGGCGATGAGCTGACGGTGGCCTTTGACTCCTCGGCCCCGTTTATGAAGAAGAAAGCCGAGGACCCGGACAACCGGATGGTGGTCTCGGCGGCGCTGCGCGAGCTGACAGGCCGGCGGCTGCGCCTGTCCTATGAGCTGCGCGAGCTGGAGTCAGCTCCGGGCGGAGGCCTGAGCGAGGAGGAGTGGGTGGCACGCTTCATCGAGGAGCTGGACGCGGAGGAGCTGGAGGGCCACCCGGCGGTCGCGGCAACCGACGCCGCCACCGCGGCCGCCACCCCGGCAAGCACGACACCGAGCGAGAAAGGCTGAGCAAGAGGATGCCACCACCAAGAAAGCCGAACATGCAGCAGATGATGGCGCAGGTCCAGAAGATGCAGCGAGATATGGCGACAGTGCAGGAGGAGCTGAAGCAGGAAACGGTAGACGCCAGCGCAGGCGGCGGGATGGTGACGGTGACGGTCAGCGGCGACCTGGTGATACAGGCGGTGAAGATCGACCCCTCGGCGGTGGACCCGGACGACGTGGAGATGCTGAGCGACATCATCCTGGCGGCGGCCAATGAGGCACTGCGCGCAGCACAGGAGCTGGCAGGCAAGCGCATGGAGGGCATCACGGGCGGCATGGACCTAGGCGGCATGGGCCTGCCGGGCCTATAGGGAAACATTGCGCACGCTCCCCGCCGCGACGGCACCATCATGACCTCGACCTCCTTCGCCCCCCCGGTGCAGCGCCTGGTGACAGAGCTGTCAAAGCTCCCAGGCATCGGCCAGCGCACAGCACAGCGCCTGGCCTTCCACGTGCTGCGCGCCTCAGACGAGGACGCACTAGGCCTGGCGGAGGCGATCAAAGAGGTGAAAGAAAAGATCGGCCTGTGCGAGGTGTGCTTCAACTTGACCGATGAAGCACGCTGCCGCATCTGCCAGGACAGCCGCCGCGACCAGAGCGTGATCTGCGTGGTGGAGGAGCCAGGCGATGTGATCCCGATGGAGCGCACACACGAGTACCACGGCTCCTACCACGTGCTAGGCGGAGCGCTGAGCCCAATCGACGGCATCGACCCAGAGGACCTGAAGGTCGCGGAGCTGTTCAAGCGCATCGAGCCCCCAGCAGAGGTGCGCGAGGTGGTGCTGGCAACAAACCCGACGACGACAGGCGAGGCGACGGCACTGCATATAGCCCAGGTCCTACGCGAGCGCCACCCTGAGCTGAAGGTGACGCGCCTGGCAAGCGGCCTGCCAGTGGGATCGGACCTGGAGTACGCGGACGAGGTGACGCTGGGCAAGGCGTTGGCGGGTCGGCGGGCGTTGTAGCGCTGACTGCACGTCGCGCGAGAGTTGCATCCCAGGCGTTGCGTAGGCTCGGCGCGTGGCTCGATTCCCCTCCTTGAAGGCGAAGAGGCTGCTGCGCATCCTGACCTCGGAGCCGCTGAGTTACCGGGTCACCCGTCAGTCGGGGTCGCATCGCCGCCTGCAAGCCGATGGATACCCTGCCCTGACGTGGGCGTTCCACGATGGACGGACCCTGGCGCCGAGTGAGGTGCGTCGTATCCTGGTCAATCATGTGGGCCTTGCGGAAGACGAGGCTCTGCGGCTACTCTGATGAGAGGGATCATGGACACCATTCGCATCCTGCATCACCAGGCCCCAGGCTACGGCTGGAGCTTCGAGTCTCCGGACATCCCGGGCCTGACAGGGGGCACTGAGACCTACGACGCGGCAAAGGCCGAGGAGGCAGCCAGGTTCGCCTTGGTCTGCGCTGCCGACGAGCAGGGTCTCCCGGCACCCGCCGATCTGACTTTTGAGCACTACGTCCCAGCGGGCGTGGCCGTCGCCGCGTAACGAGGTAAATCTCCCAAGCAATATCCTGCCGGCCGTGAGCGAACTGGTGGTGATGAAGTTCGGCGGTACGTCGGTGTCTGACGCCGAGCGGATCAAGCGCGCGGCGCGGCGGATCGTAGCGAAGCGCGAGGCGGGCCACGGCGTGGTGGCGGTGCTGAGCGCGCGCGGCAAGACGACGGATGAGCTGATCGCGATGGCGGAGGAGGTCTCGGCCACGCCGGACCCGCGCGAGATGGACATGCTGCTCTCGACAGGCGAGCGGATCTCATGCGCGCTGTGCGCGATGGCGATCAACGATCTCGGGCACCGGGCGATATCGCTGACGGGTTCGCAGGCGGGGATCGTGACGGACGAGTCTCATACGAAGGCGCGCATCATCGATGTGCGGGCGGAGCGGATCGAGGCGGCGCTGCAGGAGGATCACATCGTGCTGGTGGCGGGCTTTCAGGGAATGTCGGAGGCCCGCGATGTGACGACGCTGGGCCGCGGCGGCTCGGACACCACGGCGGTGGCGGTGGCAGCGGCGCTCAAAGCCCGCGAATGCGAGATCTATACGGACGTGGATGGCGTGTTCAGCGCCGACCCGCGCCTGGTCGCAGACGCACGCCTACTCCCGCAGGTGTCCTTCGAGGAGATGCTTGAGATGGCGGCCTCAGGCGCGGGCGTGTTGCAGCTGCGCTCGGTGGAGTACGCGCGCAATCACGGCGTGAGGATTCACTGTCGCTCCTCATTCACGGACAAGCCCGGTACGGTTGTGGTCGGCGAGGCCGACACGATGGAGCAGCCACTGATAACAGCCGTGACGCATTCGACCAGCGAGGCACGCCTTACGCTGGCGGGAGTACCGGATGAGCCAGGCGCGGCGGCGCGCATCTTCGCGGCGCTGGCGGAGGCGAATGTGAACGTGGACATGATCGTGCAGAACGAACCGACGAGCGCGGGCGGCCTGGCGGAGATCTCCTTCACGGTGCCGCGCGAAGACTTCTCCGTGGCGAGCAAGGCGCTGGAGGGTCTACGCGGCGAGGCCTATACGGAGCTGGTGGCGCACGCGGAGATGGGCAAGGTGTCGATCGTGGGCGCGGGGATGCGCAGCCATCCGGGGGTGGCGGCGAAGGTCTTCGCGACGCTGGCGGCGGAGGAGATCAACATCGACATGATCTCGACGTCGCCGATCAAGATCTCCTGCGTGATCCCACGCGAGGGCGTGGAGCGGGCGGTGAGCGCGTTGCATGCGGCCTTCGAACTCTCGGGCCCGGGTACAGTGGGCGTGGAGCAGCCGTTCAGCCCACGCGGCGCTGCATAAGGCTCGCGGAATTCGATCCTATGAAAACTGTTCCCTACTGTAAGGGTAGGCCGACGGATGGCTGCCAGGCGCCCAAATCTAGGAATTTGGCCTCCTTGGAGACTGCGACCCCTCGAGGGGCTTGCATCTTGCGAGCAAACCTGCAACCTTTCCGTACTTGAAGTGATGGGCACGAGGGGTGCCTAGGTCTCGAGAGACACCTGAAGCCTGCGGGGGCTGACGGGGAGAAGCGCAAGCAAGGAGGCGGACGGGCAGCATGAGTCGCGACATCGGCAGCAGTACCGAGGTCCCTGAAGAGCAATTTGTGCCCGGAGGGCGCAGGCAGCCGCCGGGGGTTCAGGCAGCCGCCGGAGCGCACGCGCAAGGTGCGGGGCAGTCGGTGTTGGGTGAGGACACGTGGACGAGGGGGGCCCCACGTGGGGTGAAGGGGCTGGGGGGCCTACCGAGCCGGGGAGCGAGGGCAAGGGCAGCGGGAGCGCGCGCGGTACGTAGGCGCCCGGGGGGCGGGCCGCAGATCACCGAGACACGGGGTCCCGCGGCAAGCATGCGCCGCGACGCGCTTTTCCGCCGCGCCCTGCTGATGGCCGATGTGGTGGCGGTGACGGGCGCGTTCGTGCTGACGGTGGGCCTGTCCTCGCGCTCGCTGCAGCTGACGTGGGCGTGCGCGCTGGCGCTGCCGATCCTGCTGGTGTGCGCGAAGCTGTTCGGCCTTTACGACCGCGACGAAACGCTGTTGCGCAAGACGACGCTGGATGAGGCGCCGAAGCTGCTGCATGTGGCGACGCTGTGTGCGCTGGTGGCGTGGCTGGCGGGCGGCATGCTGGTGACGGGCACGCTGGACCGCCACGAGGCGCTGTTCCTGTGGCTGGCGCTGGCGGGGCTGCTGATCGCCTGCCGCACGGTGGCGCGCAGGCTGGCGCTGCGCGCGGCGCCGACGGAGCGATGTCTGTTCATCGGCGATGAGGTCTCGGCGAAGGCGATCCGCGGCAAGTTCGGGGGTCACGGGGGAGTGAAGGCGCAGATGGTGGCGCAGATCGACTTGGATAAGACGGGGCCGTGGTCGGCGAACTCGGTCGCGGCGCCGCGCCTGTCAGAGATCAGCGATCTGGCGTGTAAGCAAGATGTGCACCGCGCGATCATCGCGCCGCGCAGCGCCGATGCGGGAGAGATGCTGGATCTGGTGCGTACGCTGAAGGCGATCGGCGTGCGCGTGAGCGTGGTGCCGCGCCTGCTGGAGGTCGTGGGCAGCTCGGTGGAGTTCGATGACCTGCACGGCATTACCGTGATGGGGGTAAGGCGCTTCGATCTAACGCGCAGCTCAGCGAAGGTCAAGCGGGTGTTCGATCTGGTGGGCGCCTCGCTGGGCCTACTGGCGGTGACGCCGCTGATGCTGGCGGCGGCGATCATGATCAAACTGGACAGCCGCGGCCCGGTGTTTTTCCGTCAATTGCGCGTGGGCCAACACGGCGAGCGCTTTTACATGCTGAAGTTCCGCACGATGGTGCCGGAGGCGGAGGCGATGAAGGACTCCTTGCGCCACCGCAATGAAGCGCAGGAGGGCCTGTTCAAGATCGCGGATGACCCGCGTGTGACACGCGTAGGCAAATTCCTACGCAAGACGGCCTTGGATGAGCTGCCGCAACTCTTGAATATCGTCAAAGGCGAGATGAGCCTGGTCGGCCCGCGGCCGCTGGTGATCGAGGAGGATCAGCGCATCGAGGGCTGGTACCGCCGCCGTCTGGAGTTGATGCCAGGGATGACGGGTCACTGGCAGATACTGGGTCCCGCGCGAGTGCCGCTGAGCGAGATGGTGGCGATCGACTACCTCTACGTGGCCAATTGGTCGTTGTGGACGGACGTCAAGATCTTGCTGCGCACGGTGCCGCACGTGCTGGGCCGCCGCGGACTGTAGGCGGGGCGTCGGGCGCGGCGAGGAGGTCGCGCGGCCTGAGCGGTCATGTCTCCTTGCGCGGCGACGCGGCAGGCGGCAAGCACCAGCAGCGAGATGCTGAGCCAGGCAAGCGGAATCAAGACCAAAAGCAGCATACTTCTCCCAGGTAGGTGTTCGAGAAGAACGAGTTCATACCTCCATCGGCTATTTACCCGCGATGCTTGAAGCTCAACGGGGAGGAGTCGATTGGGCGTCCAGCGGAGCTTCGGCTCAGCGCGTGATGACGCCGAACTCCTGCGAATAGACAGCCCCGGGCTGGCCGCCGCCAAGCGAAGGGGGCACGGCGGGAGCAACCCCGATGGCCGTGTCCTGATAGTCGTTTTCGAGAATATTGGCGAGATGCTCGGGCGAGGCCAGCCAGGCGGCGACGATGGCCTTGGGCGTTGAGAGTGTGAGCGTGCCCCAGGCGATGTTCTCACCGATCGTGTAGCCGTCGTGCGATGAGGGCACGTAGCCGGTCTCCTGCACGCGCTGCAGCGGCGTGAGCCCGCTCGGCGCGATGTGCGCAAAGTAGTCCTGGGAAACCATTTCCTGGCTGTGTTCGAGGGCGGCTTCTTCAAGCAGCGCATTTCCTCGCAGCGGCAGCTCGGCGTTACGCGCACGCTCCTGGTTGACGAGGCAGAGGGCCGCGGCGGCGACGATCTGCAGATTGCCGGGGTTGGGCGTAAGTTCGGTGTTCTGGCAAGGCGCGGCAAGCACGCTTGCGATCAGCGCGGCATTGGACTGCGGAGCCTGCTGCGCGGGGGAGCGGCGAGCAGCGGTGGGGTGCCCATGGCCATGGCTGTGCGGATGCTGACGCCGGCGGCTGCTGTGCGCGCGGGCCTGCTTGCCACAACTGTGCGCGGGGTGGTGCTTGGCATGCCGAGGCGGACGGCAGATGCGGTGAGTACCGCGCTTGACGGCGGCTCCGGCGGGGGCTGCCGTGGCGAGCGAGGCGAGGAGGCAGAGGGCGAAGGTGAGGAGAATGGAGAGAGGAGCGCACCCAAAGGGCACATGCGGGGAGCGGCGGATGCCTGGGGCCATGCTTCGCTATCGGCGGCCGTTGGCTGACGCTGAGGCTTGGAGGGTCGATCTGGACGGGAATAGGTGCACACACCCATGCCCGCGCGCCCTTATGCTGCAAGGCGATGAAGCGTCCGTGGACCCTCGTGGCACTGGTGCTGGCGGTGGGCCTGGCAGGCTCGATCGTGGCCTTGAGAGGCCACGAAAGCAATCCGGCGTTCGTCGCGGCGCAACAGAACCTGACGCCGGTGGCCTCGGTGGCACTGGAGCGGCTGCTGTTGACGACGAGCGATCCGCGCCCGCGCTTCAGCGGCCGCGCGCATCAGGTGCATTGCGCGACGAGCGTGCATACGGCCCTGGGCAATCCGTGGACGTGCGTGGTGGCCTATCAGCGCCAGCCGAAGGTGCGCTACCGCGTGATGGTCCACTCGGACCGCTCGATACAGGGCTCAGGTCAGCCCGAGGGAGCGCCGGTCAGGGGCGCTTTGGTTGTGCACGGCTGCTGCGTCGCGCAGACGCCGTAAGAGCCAGTTCAACTCAGTACGGCCTTTTCTTGAGCCTGGGCGTTGTGGCTATCGACCCAACCCCTGGTGCCGCGCGTCAGTTCAGCTCGTCGCGGAGCTTCTTGAGGGCCCGGTAGATGCGTCCCTCGATGGCGCTCTCGCCCTCGCCGAGGACGTTGGCGACTTCGCGCAGTTTGAGATCGGCGCCGAAGCGCAACGCCAAGGCCTCGCGCTCCTCGTCGCTGAGCATGGCGAGCGCCCTTTGCAGCTCGTCGCGGTGTTCGACGGCGGCCATGCCAGGGTCGGGCAGCTCCTGAGGGCTACCGGCGCCGACGTGTTGCAGGAGGCGGTCCTCGTGCACCTGCCGGCGGGCGTGGTCGCGTAGAAGGTTCAAGGCGATGGTGTAGAGCCAGCGCCGCTCGCTGCCGCGGCGAGGGTCGAAGCGCTGGCGGGAGCGCATGACGCGCTCGAAGGTCTCGGAGAGGAGGTCCTCGGCAAGGACGCGGTCGCCGGTGCGGTAGGCGAGGAAGGAGAAGAGACGGCCTGAGTGTTCCTCGAAGAGCCGCTCGAAGGTGTCGGAGCGCATGCGGCCCCCCATTCTGCCTGTTATTGCCGGCCGCGGTGCCGAGCGGGAGCGCGATGCGTCTTGCGGAGAGCCTGTCATTTCGTGCGCCATCGGGATCCTTCCTTGGTCATCGATCAAACGCCTGGGGCTCCGGGAGTTGTTCCCGGAGCCCCAATGCGATTTGGACGGCTACTGCCTGCCTGCACCTTTGGGTGTCCTGCCTGTGCCCTTTGGGTGCCTGTGCCTTGTTTGTTCGTGCTCTACTTGCTTACCGACCTGTGCGTCCTAACCCCTTAGGTGCAGAGGTGGTAGGTGTGGGACTCCGTGACGACCTTGCCCGAGCTGAGGGTCACCGTGACCGAGACCGTGGTGGGGCCCGTGCCGCAAGGCAGGTTGGCCAGCACGATGTTGGCGGAGGCCTTCTTACCGGAGAGCGTCTTGAGGTGCTTGCCGTTGACGCTGATGGACACGCGACGCAGCTTGCCCTTGTGCTTGACGTGGATGCTCAAGCGACGGCTGCTGGTCTTGGCCTTCTTGACCGATGTGCCGGCGACACCAAGAGCGGCGCTCTCGGAAGCGGTGACGGTGGTCGTCCCACTGTTGTAGTTGTTGACGATGTTGTTGACGGTGTTACCGCTGTTGTTGAAGCTGTTGTTGTTGCAGTTGAAGTTGCCGCTGCCGTTGCCGTTTTCGTTGCCATTACCTTCGCCGTTGCCATTGCCGTTGTTGCTGCCGTTGCCGTTACCGCAGGCGATGGTCGTGGAGCTGTACTGGGCGGAGGCTGCGTTGCCGGCGGCACCGCCACTGCCACCAGCGGCGAGGACGCCTCCGGTGCCGGCGGCCATCAGGCCGACGGTCAGGGCTGCCACGACGAGGCGGCGCGGGTTGGCACGGCCGGTCGCAGCCTTGGCGCGCGACATGGCGCTCAGCTTGATCTGGTCCAGCTCGAGCGGGCTGGCCTCAGGCCGCTCGGCGCGCATGCGCTCTGCGATCCCGTCCAACTCGGGGTCGTGCTTCTCGTTCTTACGCCGCATTTCGTCTCCTCGTAGGTTTCGCAGGGGGAAAGCCGTCATAGGCCCATACGAACGAGCAATTGGTTTTCCTACAGGGAGATCGCGGAAGCATTGCGCCTGCGTACCCAGAGCCGTACCGCGTCGCTTCGCCCTACCGGCGCGGCTCAGCGTGGCATCAGAGGTTCATGATCGAGAACTTGCCCGAGAGCAGAGCCTGGCGGCGCAGGGCCGGCGCGAGCGCTTCCCACTGGCGCGGGCCGCCGTGGCTGAGGCGGTGGTAGGTCGTGTGCATCAGGGGCTCCACGGGGTTCAGCGCGATCGCGCGCCGCGCGGCCGCGAGCGGGCTCTTGCCTGCCGCTGCTTGCGCGATGGCCAACAGGTACCAGTCTTCCCAGCTCTGAGGCTCGTAGACGACGGTCTTGGCCATCGCCGTCACCGCAGCGGGGGCGAAGCCCTGCTGCAGGTCGCAGACGCCCACGATCGCATACGCCTGAGGACGCTCGGCGCCCAGCGACAGCGAGGAGAGCGCTTCGCGCCTGGCAGGGGCGCATTCGCCGCGCTGCAGCTCGCGCCCGGCGTGCTGTAGGCGCGCGTAGGAGGTGCTCACCAGCAGCGGAGCCACGGCCACCAGGAGCCAGCCGAGCGCCACCACGGCGCGCCCGGCGGGCAGGCCGCGCATCCCCGCCTTGCCATCGCGCGGCCTGGCCAGGGCGAGGCCGGCGAGGATGAAGACGGGCAGCGTCACCGCCGGCATCTGCCAGTCCCAGTCGAGGATCTGGTGCAGCGCCCACGCCAGCACCACCGCGAAGAGCGCCGCGTAGATGCCGCGGTCGGGGCCGCGGATGCGCAGCGCGAGGCCGACGAGGATGCCGCCGACCACGAGCACCATCAGCACGCCGCCCACCAACCCCAGCTCGGCGAGGCTTTGCAGATAGAGGGAGTGGGCGTCGGTCACATACAGCGCGTGTTCGCGCACCTGCGGGTAGTACTGCTGATAGGTGCCCGCGCCGCTGCCTTTGAGCTTGTGCGCGCGGTAGATATCGAGCGCCGCCGTCCACAGCGGCAGGCGGCCGTTGTTGGCGGGGTCCGAGAGCCGTTCGCGCGTCTGCGTCACCTTGGCCTCGTTGGTGCCGTTGACGAACTTGGAGTACTCCTTGTGCGCCGCCCCACCCGCGCCCAGTGCCAGCGCGAAGACCAGCGCCAGCACTGCGACCGCCAGGCCGATACCCACGCGCACCTTCTGTCGCGGGGGGTGCTTGACCGGCCCTAGCCGCGCGATCTGGCGATCCACGGGCACGAGCGCCAGGCGCAGCACGCCAGCGGCCAACATGCACAGTCCCACAACGATCGCCACATGGCGCCCTTGGGAGATGGCCAATGGGCCGGTGGCCTTCACGCTGGCCAGCGCCGTGGCGTCCCAGGCCGATTTCATTGCGACGGCCGTCGGCGGTACCGTCGCGAGCAGCGCCGTGGGCAGCGTGTGCAAGCGCGTGAGCAGGCAGTAGGCCACGAACCCCACGGCGGCCACTCCCAGCGAGCCGCGCGAGAAGGTCAGCAGCAGCGTGGCTCCGAGCGCCGGCAGCAGCATCGCGCTGAGCGCGCGCACGCTCCAATGCTCCTTGGGGTCGGCCGTCAGATGGAAGCCCAGAATGAGCGCCATCGCCGCCACCATGCCCTCGGCGTTCCAATAGGTCAGGGGGTAGTTGAGGCGATTGGCGAAGAAGTTGCTGGTGGTCGGCCAGGTATGGGGGAGGACGCGCGAGATCAGACCGATTACGCAGATGGCGCCCATCCCTGCCAGCAGCGCGCGCATCAACCAGCTCATGCGCGCGCGCGTGTATCTAAGCGCTCCGAATAGCGCCAGCGCCAGCACGTACAGCAGCAGACGGTCATAGGCATCCAGCACGCGCGCTGTCGCATGCGCCCACAGCGCTGAGCTGAGCGCCCAGGCCGCCAGCAGCGTGAGGGCGCCCAGCGGTAGCGCCAGCGCGCGGCTATAGCCCTCAAAGGGGCGTTCCGCGAGCAAGGTGCGCAGCACGAGCGCCTGCACGAACACGATCGCGACCACCCCGGGCGCGCTGGGGAAGTAGCCGCCGGCTTTGAAGGCCAGATAGATGACTGCCGCTGGCGCGAGCAGCACCAGCCCCGCCAGGCCGATCGTCTCCAGCGGCTCGCGCCGCTGCGCGATAGCCACGGGGACCACCTCTGGCGACGCCGCGCTGCCCCGCCCGAGCGCTTGCGTTGACACAGTCGCTGGAGACTACCGCAGCGCCGCAAACAGTCCGGAACGGTCGTCTTCCGCTCCGGGGGCTACGCGAGGCAGGAAGGACAGCATGATCTCACGGCGCGCTCTGACGCCGTTTGGGCCGCGTTCGATCAGCTCCAGCTTTGTCAGCGCATCCGTTCCATCTTGCGCCAGCGCAGGCGGAAGGGAAGTCCGGGCGACGTGGCGGCACTTGGAGTGCGCTTCTCCAATGTGGTTCCAGAGCCGCCAGGGAGCTTGCTTGAGATCGAGACGGAATGTGATCCACGGATGGGTCTTGAGATATTCCCTCGACATGTCCGTATCATTGTCCGGCAATATCACCGAATAAGTCCTTCATTTGCAGGAAGTTTATGATTATGGCACGCTTTTTGACCCTCTGTATGTCCCTCCATAGGGGTGTTCAGATGTCCGTTCGTGCGGAACGCGCGAAACGCCAGCCGCCGCAAATTGGCTCATCCAGCGAAGGCTATGCGTGCGACCTAGCGCAGCGTGCGCAGCGGATAGAGGTGCAGGAAGCCATACATCAACGCCACGGTCCATCCCAGCGTGGCCGACAGCGGCATGCGCTTGGGACTGAACAGCCGCGCGGTCACCAGATACACCCCCGGCAGCACCACCACCATGTAGTAGATGTAGCTGATGCGCCCCGACAGCAGGCTCTCAAGCGCAAAGGGCACGAACGTACCGAGGCACCAGCAGGCCCCCAGGGCAGCCACGCCATCCCCCTTGCGCCAGGCGGCCGCCACGGCAGCGAACAGCGCGGGAATGGCCATGAAGATGATGAACGGATTGATGACGCCGCGGAAGTAGACCGTCGCGTGGCTGGCCACGAGATGGCCGTTGGCCACCGAGTTCACGGCAACCTTGGCGTAGTCGATGGCGTGTTCGTTGAGCAGCCATTGCCAGGGTGAGGAGGTGATGCCGACTTCGTGGGGCTTGGCCTGCAGCAGCTGCGCATAGTGGTACATGTGAAAGAGATGCGTGAAAGGGCTGCCGGCGTAGGTGACGTGGTTGATGGGGTCATAACCGGGCACCAGCACATCAAGCAGCCACAGCAACCCCAGTAGGCTCACCGCGCCGCTGGCGAAGAACAGACCCATGGTGCGCCAGCCCCGCCCGATCTGCGCCTGGGGCAGCACGACGCCATCGCCATCGCCATCGTCGTGGCGATCCCTGCGTCGTGCCCACCTCCTACGCGTGAAGCGCAGGGCCTCCAGTAATGCCACCACGACAACGAGCAGCAGCGCCTCTTCCTTCATGCAGCCCGCCACCCCGAGCGCCATCCCCGCTCCTAGCCACCACCCCCGCAGATACAGCGCCATCGCCACCAGCATCATCGAAACCGCGTAGATGTCGAGCGTGGCGATGCGCCCATGCACGAGCAGCAGGTTGTCAAGCGACATCACCCCCACCGCGCCAACTGCCAACCACGCTCCGCCTCCCGCGGATCGCACCATGGCGAACAGCGCAACCATCCCAATTAACCCAAACAACACGCTCCCGATTCGCCAGCCCCTAGCGTTATCGCCAAAGACCTTGATGCCCGCGGCAATCACCAGCTTGGCCAGCTGCGGGTGCTCTCCATTCGGGTCCTCGCCCTTAGGTGCCCCGTGATAGGGCGCGCCCGCCGGCGGTTCGATGTGATCGATCACCCGCGCGGCGTTGACGTAGTAGTTCTCGTCGAAGATCAAAGTGTGCACGTCCCTCTGCTTGCAGGGACTGGTACAGGGCTGCCCCAGATGCAGCACGCGCGCGTACAGCGACAGCACCAGGATCAGCGAAAGCACCACTGTCGGCGCCAGGGGGTCGGCCAGTAGGCGTTGGGCTTGTGCCCAGCCCCGGCGCATCGGCGTCAACATGCGCGCAGGACGTTACCTCACTGACAGAAATCTGCGGCTCGGGATGCGCCCTACAAACGCACGACGTTCGCCGCTGGCGCCCCGCCCCGCGTGACCCCACGCAGATCCACGACGACGCGAGCGCGCTGCGCGACCATGCCGTGATCCACGCCTGGATGCGCGGTGACGATCACGACGAGATCGGCATCCCCGAGCAGCTGCTCCAGCGGCACGCTTGAGAGATCGAACTCGGTTAGCGAAGGCACATGCGGGTCGTGATAGCTGACCTCGGCCCCCTGCGCCCGCAACAGCGAGATGATCTTGAGCGCGGGCGACTCGCGGATATCCCCGACCCCCGGCTTGTAGCTGACCCCAAGCACGCCAACGCGAGCCCCTTTCAAGGGCAACCCGGCCTGGTTGAGCGCCCGCTGCACCTTGGCGGCGCAGTGATAGGGCATCTGCTGGTTGACCTTCCCCGCGAGCTCGATGAACTCGGTGCTCATGTCGAACTCGCGCGCGCGCCAGCTCAGATAGAAGGGATCGACCGGCAGACAGTGCCCCCCCATCCCCGGCCCAGGCTCGAAGCGCATGAACCCATAAGGCTTTGTGGCTGCCGCCTCGACGACCTCCCAGATGTCGATCCCCATGCGGTCGGTGAGCATCGCGAGCTCGTTGACGAGCGCGATGTTGACGGAGCGAAAGATGTTCTCGAGCAGCTTGGTCAGCTCGGCGGCCTCGGGCGTGGAGACGGGCACGAGCTGATCGCAGATCAGCCCATAGAGCTCGTGCGCCCGCTGCGCGCAGCCCTCGGTGAGTCCGCCGATGACCTTGGGCGTATTGCGCAAGGTGTAGTCGGTGCGCCCCGGATCGACGCGCTCGGGGGAGAAGGCCAGATGGAAGTCCCGCCCGGCGGCCAGCCCGGACTCCTCCAGCAGCGGCAGTACGCGCTCGCGCGTGGTGCCGGGGTAGGTGGTGGACTCAAGCACGACGAGCTGTCCGGCTTGCAGCACATCGGCGAGCGCCCGCGTGGAGTCCACGAGCGGCCCGAGGTCGGGCTCGCGGTTGGGCGTCAGCGGCGTGGGCACGCACACGAGCACCGCATCGGCCTTGGCCAGGTCGGCATAGCGCGTGGAGGCGTGGATGCGCGCGCCGATCTCGCCACCGCGCTCAAGCAGCTCCGAGGGCACATCCTCGATGTAGCTCTCGCCCGCGTTGATCGCCTGCACCTTGCGGGAGTCGACGTCGACGGCGATGACCTCGCAACCCTCTTGCGCGAAGGCGACCGCGAGCGGCAGCCCCACGTAGCCCAGCCCGATCACGCCGACCGTGGTCATTCCTCGCAGAGCCTAGAGGTTGGCGCGGGCGGGGTGTGACGAGCGTGTTGCGAGGACCGAAGGCGCGGCCAACAGGCTGGAGAAGGCGGCCAACACGCTAGGGCTGATGCGGTGAGGGCTGCATGCGGCCTGCATGCCACCCACCTTGGACTCGCCGGCCGCTCAAGGACTGTCGTTCAAGGTGGCGTTCTACGAGATGTGGGTTTCCCCGGTTGAAGACCGCCCAATGCCACCAAACGCCCACAACAACTCCACGAAGCTCGCCACCCAGCTCATCAAGGCCCAAGAAGCCGCTGATCTGCAAAACGTCGACGTCCGCACGGTCCACGGATGGATCGAGCAGGATCGGATTCCCTACATCGAACTTCCCGGCCCGGGTAAAAGGCCGACGTATCGAATCCCGCTCCAGGGTCTGCTGAGCTCTCTCTCGGGCACCTACGATCTGGCCGCGGACGTTGAGGCGCTCTACCAAGACGCGCCGGCCGAAACGGGCTAGCTGTAGTTCCTGAGTAGGTTGGTCTATCCGGGCCCCCTTGGAGGCTGAGAGCTCCGCTGCCCGAGATCTGTCCAAAGGGTTGTCAAAGGAGCGCCAGGGGAGCTGTGCGAGCCACGCGATCGGCACCCTTCGAAGAGGCGGGCGATGAGCCGAGAGCGCGCTACATCTCAAAGGCGGTGCGCCCACCAACCTCGACGAGTTCTTCCAGGAGCGCGCGCCCATCGCCGATGAGAGGCCCGCCATGGGCGAGCAGCAGGTGCTGGAAGTCGAGCTGATCGAGTAGCCGCTGGCAGGAGTCAAGCAGCCCCTGCTTGGTGCCAGGAGGGTCGTCCATGAGCGAGTCGGGGACGAACCCAAGCAGCCCGTGCTGCCCGTGAGGTCCGCCGAGCACGACGCCGTCGGCGATCAGCAAGGCATCGAAAGCCGGCAGGAACAGCGCCGTGTCATCGGGGCAGATGGCTCCCATCTCATAGGCCAGTACACCCCCCGGGAGCTGCTGGCCCACGGCAAACCCCTGGACGGGCTGATCGGCACTGAACTCATGCAGCCCGAGGCGGTCGCAGTAGACGGGGCAGTCATAGCGCTCGGCCAGCAGCCCGGCGTGGCGGTAGTGGTGGCGGTTAGAGAGCAGCACCGCGGCAGGCTGATGCGAGCGCGCGGCAAACCAGTCGAGCCCCTGCTCGGGAGGCAGCAGCGGATCGATGGCAACGCCGGAGGGGTCGAGCCAGTAGGAGGACACCTCGACGTGGATGGTGGGGTGCCGGGCGGTCCAGTGAAAGAGGCCGGGAAGGATCTGCTCCATGGCTTGAGGCTGACGATAGCGCCCGCACCGAAAAGCCGAGGTAGTGCGAAATCGCATTTGTGCCACGCCTTACGGCACAATTGGGGTCCGACCCCTTATGCCTCGGAAGACGCCTCATCGTGAGTGCCGCCGCCGCTCGGCGTGCGACCGGAGCCCTCGAGGATGCCTGAGAGCTCGCTGGCGAGGTGAGGCAGCTCGGGCAGCGCCGGTTGCAGCTCGGAAGGCGGAGTGTCGGTGAAGGTCACCTCCGAGGTGGTGTAGCGAGCGACGGCGACAGGAGAATGGATGCCACGGAGGGCCCATTCGGTGACGGTGCTGGCACGGCCGGGGCAGAGCACGAGGCCGATGGAGGCCTCATCGCCGGGCTGGCGCTCGAGCTCGTCGACGGCGTTGAGATAGAAGTTCATCTTCCCAGCGAACTCAGGCTTGAAGTCCTCGATCTTGAGGTCGACGACGACGAAGCGCCGCAAGATGTAGTTGTAGAAGAGGAGGTCGAGGAAGAATTCTTCGGCGCGCCCGGTCTCCCGATCGCGGATGCGTAAGGGGAACTGCCGCCCGGCAAGCGCGAAACCGCGCCCCATCTCCAGGAGAAAAGACTGGACGTTGTTGAGCAGCGCCAGCTCGAGATCGCGCTCCTTCGCCTGCTGAGAGAGCGCAAGGAACTCGAAGTTGTAGGGGTCTTTGAGAGCATCGCGCACCAACTGGGAGTGCGGCTGCGGGAGGGCGTGCTCGAAGCTTGAGAGCGTGCTGCCTTGGCGCCCGCGCAGGTCGCTGGCGATCTGCGCCTCTAGCACCTTGCGCGACCAGCTGTTCTCAAGCGCCTGCGCCGCGTACCAAAGGCGAGCCGCAGGCTCATCGAGCTTGTCGAGCAGGCAGCGAATATGCCCCCACGGCAATTGTCCCACAGCCTGTGGGACAATTTGGCTGTCTGGCCAGCTGGCGGCGAATTGGCGCATGTAATGCAGGTTGCTGCGCGAGAGTCCCTTCATCTCAGGGAAGTCGCGACGGAGGTCTGTGGCAAGGCGGTCAATGACCCTGGCGCCCCACCCCTCGCGGCCCTCGCGCAGCAGGATGTCGTGCCCGATGTCCCAGTAGAGGCCGATGAGCTCGCTGTTGACGGCAAGCGCGGCACGGGTACGCGAGGCGGCGATGCGGGCCTGGATGCCGGCGAGGCACTGGGAATAGTCGTCAAGCAGCCGCGGGGCAGAGGAAGCGAGGGCCTTGCTCATGCGTGCTCCCGAAGCGAGGCGTACGCAGAAGAGCCGCAATGGGGCAGGCCACGAGAGGGGGAGGTGCGGAGAGGCATGGATCGCCAAGAGTAAGCACGACTGGCGATGCTTCTCTGGAGAGGGCCCGGGAGGGCCGGGTTGAGTTGGAGGGGCCGGCAGGGCCGGCCTTGTGTGGGCCGCGAGGTGCGGGGGCTAGCGGCCGCTTATGACTTGATGCGGGTCTTGGATGAGAGACGCCGGGTGGGGCTGCGCGTCGGTCTCATGGGGTGGCACGGATGATGCGGTAAGTGGCTCCGGGAAAGAGGAGTCCGGCCGGTGGCCCGATGCGCGCGCGGCGGAGAGGCGGAGCGCCAGGACGAGTAGCAGCAGGCCGGCACACCAGACGAGGACGACCACAAGGAGAAGCGACATGGCGAGGATCAGGCTGCCGACGGCAGCCTATGGCCGCGGGTGCGGGCGCGGTTTGGATCGGGCCGACGTGAAGCAGGGCGAGTATGGCTCGCGCTCATGTAACCCCCAATGAAAGGCGACGTACCAGGATGTCTAGCTGCGCGAGATTAGCACAACAGTTCCGACTGTGTGGCTTATGATTTTGGGCGACAGACGGGGCGGCTGCGAGCGGAATCGCCCATTCCCCCAATCGCCCATTCCCCTGGACAGGCCTGCCACGGCGACGAGCAGGTGTTGGAGTAAAGGTCGTCGAGCAGGCGCCGGCAGGCGACGCGCTCGGCAAAGAGCTGTGCGTGGCGCAGGTGGTGGCGGTTAGGGCGGACGACGACGGCCGATGACTGGGCGCGAGAGGCAAACCAGTTGAGCCCCTCGTCCGAAAGGAGGGGGTCGAAGGCGACGCCCACTGCGTCGAACCAGTAGCTGGAGACCTCGATGTAGATCTGGGGGTGGCGGGCCGTCCGGTAAAAAGGCCGGGAAGGAGCTCGTGGGGGGATACGAGAGTTGCCCATAGCGGCGGGCACCAGGGGCGTGGCGTGTGAGGTCGCCACGGCGGGCGGCGAGGCAGAGCGCCAGGACGAACAGCAGAATGGTGGCCCAGAGGGCGGCGAGAATCGGCAGAACAAGCACGGTAAGGAGATTGTACAGATTGTTGATTGATTATGTGTGGAATACTCATCTTGCAGAGTCCACCGCGCATGATGGAGGGGGCGCGGAGATAGCCGAGCGCCATGGCCGGGGGCGACTGGTCATCCCCGAGCCTCTATCGCGACGCCATCTCGCCGGCCGCCGGTGATCGAAGAACGAAGGAAGTCTGTACGGTCAATCATGATCTCCCCTGGTTGCGGTGATCAGACCGCAACCCGTCGCGGGTGCAGGTGTTGACGTGAGCGGGTATGTGCCGCTCCTGGCAGGAGACAATCGATAGGGAGGGGACGGATATGCGTAGGGCGTTGGCGGTGATCGCGGCAACTATGGCGGTGCTGGGGTTGGGTTTCGGGGGAGCGTCCGCTGCCGTGGCGGCCGAAGGTATCCGCAAGATCCAGCACGTGGTGGTGATCATGCAGGAGAACCGCTCGTTCGACCAGTACTTCGGGACGTATCCGGGGGCCAATGGGATTCCGGCTGGGGTTTGCGTGCGAGACCCGCTCAACGGTGGGTGCGTGAAGCCGTTTCACGATGGAAGCGACAAGAACTACGGGGGGCCCCACGGCGCCTATTCGGCCAACGCCGATATCAATGGCGGCAAGATGGATGGGTTCGTGGACCAAGCCGAGCATGGCCAGCACTGTGGGGGCACAGAACCGGCGTGCAGCCCGTGCAGTCAGGAAACAGCTGGTGCCTGCGTTGATGTGATGGGCTATCACGACGCACGCGAGATCCCGAATTACTGGACATACGCCCAGAACTATGTCCTGCAGGACCGCATGTTCGAGTCGGCTCTGTCCTGGAGCCTGCCGGAGCACCTTTTCTTGACTTCCGCGTGGTCAGCGGCGTGCCCGGACGGGGATCCCAACCCGATGGACTGTACGTCCTCGCTCGGCCTGACTCGCCCCGAAGCCGATCCGAACGTGTCATACGCATGGACCGACATCACATATCTGCTGCACAGGGCAGGCGTTAGTTGGGGCTACTACGTGTTCAAAGGCTCAGAGCCCGATTGTGAGTCCGACGAAGCGACGAGCTGCGCACCCGTGCGGCAGGGTCCTGTGACACCTGGCATCTGGAACCCGCTGCCCAACTTCACCGATGTCAAGCAGGATGGCCAGCTGGGCAACATCCAGACGCTCACCAACTTCTATACGGCGGTGCACAATCAGGGCAGCTGCGGGTTGCCCAATGTCTCGTGGCTCGATCCCAACGGCACGGTGTCCGAGCATCCTCCGGGGCTGGTGTCTGCCGGCCAGGCATATGTGACAACGCTGATCAACGCGATCATGCGCAGTCCGTGCTGGGGCAGTACGGCCATCTTCCTCTCCTGGGATGACTGGGGCGGATTTTACGATCACGTCACGCCCCCGGGCATCGATCAGAACGGCTACGGCCTGCGCGTGCCGGGCCTCGTCATCAGCCCCTACGCGAGGGCCGGCTACATCGATCACCAGCAGCTCAGCCATGACGCATATCTGAAGTTCATCGAGGATGACTTCTTGGGCGGGCAGCGGCTTGACCCGGCCACCGACGGCCGTCCCGACCCCCGCCCGGATGTGCGCGAAAACCTGCCGGGCCTCGGGAGCCTGCTAAGCGACTTCAACTTCAACCAGCAGCCGCGCCCACCGCTGATCCTGCCCGCGCATCCGGCCTCCGGCCCTGCCTCCACTCCGCAGGGCGGCTCAACCACATCAGCTGGCGCGCCACCTCTGCCGAGTCTGAACCTGCAACTGGTTGCGTCGGTTGCGCCGCGTCAGGACCTGCGCCTGCACCATGGTCGTGTGTATCTGCAGGTGAGCTGCAACATGGCCTGCTCGCTGGATGCTCGTGGGCATCTGAATCTCACCCATCGCCACAGGCATCTCGGGCTGCGCCGTGTGCGAACGATGCTCATGGGCGGTCATGATGAACGCATCGGCCTGGCGCTATCGCGGAGGAACCTGGCCGCGGTGCGACGCACGCTGCACAGGGGGAGGGCGGTGACGGCGTCGATCGCCGTGGACGCTACGGGGATCGATGGATTGCGGCAGAGCTACAGCGTCAGTGTGGTGCTCAGCTACCGCTGAGGGTGTGGCCTACGTTGTCGAGACCAGCCCAGAGTTCAAGCGCTTGATGCGCCTAAGCCCGCACAGGTAGACAGCCCAGCAAGCGACCACAAACAGTGCAAACGCAATCACCATGCTCCCCAGTGCTGCGGCCAGAAAGATCGCTCCAGAGGCTACTGCCGCGATCGACAAGGAGTTGAACGCGAGAAATCTGCCTTCGCCATGAGCGACGAGCACGCCCTCGGCTAAACCATATAAAACGCGAGCCGGACCAGCGAGCAGCGCCAGAGCGAGATACACGGCGCTCTCGGCGTACGCGGGCTCCCCCAGTGAGTCAAACAGCCATTCCACAACCGGTGTCAGAAATACGATCAGCGCCCCAAGCACAAAGGGAACGATTACGATCAAATGCTCCCGCCGTGAGATCGTTATGTTTTTATCCCCTTTGTTCAGTGCTCGGGTGGCGTGAGGAATCACGGCACTGACAATGACCGACCCCATGCGCAGTGGAATTGAAAGAAGCACAAGGGCAACATCGACTATGGCCACAACAGTGTAGGAGTTAAGCGCCGCTGCCAAGCGTACTGTGAGTGGCAGGATCGCAATGCCCACGGTCGCCGCGCCAAGCCACATCGAAAAGCCCAGTAACTGGCGAGTGCTGGGCACGGCAATAAGCCCATTCTTCGTGAGGGTCACGGGGCTGGATGCTCGACGAGGGTCCGTCCGCATCGTAAGCGAGATCCCCGCGATAAGACCAATGACGTTGCCCAAACAAAAGACTCCAAATGCGGACAATGGAGTAACGCTGAGTCCAGACGCTAATAGAACTAGGAGCAGAACGACTTCACCAGCGCCACCGATAGGCATGATCGAGGTCGCTGAACCAATCCGCCCACGTCCTCGCAGGATACCTGTGGTGATTACCGCATACACAAGACAGGAAAGGCCGATTGCCCCGTACACAAAAGCCAATGATGAGTTGAGAATGATGCTTGAGGCGGCCGCGACAACCGCTGCGGCGATCAACGTCGGCCAAACTCCAGCTCGGAACGCGGAGCGCACGATCGCGGAATCGTCCGCGGGAGCGATGGCTGCAATGTAACGCGCGACTCCATTGGGCAGACCGCTGGCGCCGATGATCCAGACAATGTTGTAGATACTCAGAATCAGCGATAGACGACCATAGGCTGCCGGCACGAGCACAGTGATAAGAATGCTCCGGAAGACGAGTTGGGCGGCGACGGTGCCCATACTTCCGGCTCCAAGCAGCACGACGTCACGACGGACGCGTCGCCAGATCGTCGGAGGCGAGGAACTGGCAGGTGGGGGGTCTCCGCCAGCAAGCTCAGGCCTCCTCAACGAGGTGTCGATGTCCTTTTCGACGGCCTGCATAGGCGCCAGCTTATGACATCACCGGCCGAGCCTGCACAAAGAGGCCCTCCCAGACGGCCGGTCAGTCCCACCATGCCGCTGGTTGGCGACCGGTAAGGGCAGAGTTTATGGGCCCCGCATGTCAATCGCCTGGGTGCTGGGCGTCGGCAGTGGGCAGACAGAGGTTGGGCTTGTTCAAGCGTGGCCAGGGCGCCAGATAGGATGTCTAGGCTCATCGAACCGGCTCATCGAACCGGCTCTTGTAGACTCGCGCGGATGGTTGCTCAGCTTGATTCCAAATTTCTCCGCGTCGCACCAGGCAGAGCTGCCTCGCGGCTTGTTGGCTATTCATTCTTTGAGGGTCGACCGGTCACTACAGCTGGACGCTGGTGGAATCCAGTCGTGTTTGCCAACCTGCGCCTCGCTGCGGGTCGCGTAGGTAAGCAAGTCGATCGCCCGACGTTTATCGTTGGGATGGGCAGGAGTGGCACTACCCTTCTGGGCCGGATCCTCGCTGCGCATCCGAGCGTAGGCTTTCTCAATGAGCCCAAGGCCATGTGGCATGTGGTAAGGGACGATGAGGACATCATCGGCTCCTACGCACCGCCTCACACAGGACGATTGTACCTTGGCGCCGAGGATGCCGATGACGAAGCAGCCAGACGTGCCCATGCATTGTTTGCCTGGTACCTAAGAGCCAGCCACTCGAAGCGAATCGTGGACAAGTATCCCGAGCTCATTTTTCGTCACGCCTTCGTTCGCTCCATCTTCCCAGATGCCCGCTTCCTGATAGCGGTGCGGTCGCCTTGGTCGACACTCAAATCAGTCGCTTGGTGGTCGGACTCGCATGCGACCAACGGCGCGGACTGGTGGGGTGTGAGAGATCAGAAGTGGAATATCCTCTGGACGCAGGGCGTGATCCAAAGGTCGAGTAACTCGGACCTTGTGACCCTGGATCTCGCCGATGAGACCAATAACCACGTCCGTGCCGCGATCGAGTGGATAGTGACGATGCGTGAGGCGATCTCACTCGCTGCGGTCGATCCGCTTGCTCAGGTCATCCGCTACGAGGAGCTTGTCCGGCACCCGCAAGAGACGGTTCGTGAGATGCTGAGCTTCTGCGAGCTGCCGGCGAGTTCACGCACGGAGGCTTACGCCGATTCGATTGTTACGGCGCCGGAGGGCAACGGTGATAAACATGCGTCTTCTGCGCATCTGCCCGAGGCACTGGTGAGCGCGATCGAAGAGACTTGGGTTCGACTCAACGCGATTGACCTGACGCCATGAGCGGCGATTGCTATTCAACGCGATTGACCAGACGCCATGAGCGGCGATTGCGATTACTACACGGCGCTTGACGTTGAGCGGCTCTGTACTCCCAGGTCGGCATAGAGCTTTGATAGCCGATGTACGGTGGTGTTGTGATCTTGATCTGATCGCTTGCTTCTGCCGTTTGAACGCTGGTGAGAACCCAGGACCTCGACGAGGGCGGCACCGATCTCTGCGGGATCATGACTGCAGACTGCTGAGGGCGAGACGTCCGCAAGCGTCTCCCTGACGTCGGCAACGTCTGTTGCGACTATCGGAAGATTGCACATGAGTGCCTCCTTGACGACGACGGGGCTGCCCTCGGCCATGGAAGTCAGCAGCAGGCAGTCAGCGGCGTTCATCATTATTGGAATCGAAGCTGGCGGAAGATTCTCTGCGATCGCCAGCCGGATGGGCCCAAGATTCGCTTCCGCATGTTTGACGGCAGCGCGAGCAAGATCAATCCTCTTGCGTGGCTCGTAGGGCTTGGTTGCTGCGAATAACGCGATACGCTCGGTGTCGTCCCAGCCCAACTGACGACGCGCATCGCTTCGGTCCATTGGAAAGAAACGTTCGGAATCCACACCGCAGTGAATGATAGTGTCGTGTGACCGAGCGTGTGAGGGAAGTCGGTCGTGCATCTCACCTGACTGCGTGACGGTCGCAGAGAAAAGCCCGGCCTGATGGCGGATGACAAATGACCGTATACGGCTCTCGCGCGAGACGGGACCGTCGTCGCTCTTATACCCAAGGACGTCATCGCCGTGGTATGTGGCAACCATCGGTCGCATGAGAAAAAACCTCGCTACCAGAGCCATCTCACCGCCATGAACATGAACCAGTCGATAGCGTCGCCGTCGAAAGATGCTGAACCACAGAAAAAGAAGTGCTGCACGTAGATAAACCATCTTCGACATGTAGCCGCGGACGTAGAGCACATCGCATCGAAGGCCTGTCTCTCGCAAGGTCTCGACCTGGCGCTCGACAAACACGCCATAGGCAGGGCGGGATGGCTCGGGCCACATGTTGGTGACCACAAGCATGTCGGCGTGCGGATCGCGCCGCACAAATTCAAATGGTTGGAGGCCTGTGGTCATCACATCTGTTTGTGCGTGCTTGTGGCGTCGCGCACGAGAGGCTAGCAAGGGTAGCGAGCTTGGGGAGATCGTCGCGGCCGGCGATTTGGCGGATCGGTGCTCGGCCTTCGCGTATCCCAACGGCCGGATCTGAAGCGCAACTCCCCGACAGCGAGCAGCGAGCGCTTGCGGTTGTGGTTGGGCCATCGAAGGCACCAGCTGTGTGCGTCGTCCGTGCCAAGTGGCGCCAAACCAGCTAGGATGCCGCCTCCTGACATCAGCCATTGACCCCGAATCGGCTCTGCCTTCCGACATTGACAACCGTCTATCAGCCATGAAGAAGACAGTGCGCATCCTCGGCACTCACGGGGTGCCTGCGGCCTACGGAGGCTTCGAGACAGCTGCTGAGAACGTCGCGCGATTCCTGGCATCGCGCGATTGGCGAGTCATCGTGTATTGCCAGGTGGATGGCACGGGGCCACTGCGAGAAGACACGTGGAATGGGCTTGAGCGAGTGATCATCCCGGTCGATGTGCCTGGCTGGAGGGGGACCTCCAAGTTCGACTTACTGTCCATTCGGCATGCAGTGAAGTCCAATGATCTCTGCCTGACGTTCGGCTACAACACCGCGATCTTCAATCTTCTCCAACGTGCCAAGAAGATCCCGAACGTCATCAACATGGATGGAATCGAGTGGTCACGCTCGCGATGGGGATTCTTTCGGCAGGCGATCCTCTACACCAACGAGCGCATCGCATGTTTCGTCGGCAACCATCTGATCGCCGATCATCCAGAGATCGAGAAGTTTCTTCTGACGCGTGCTCCTCGTCGCAAGTTGACAACGATCACGTACGGAGCGGACCCAGTGGCCGACGCCCCAGTGGGGGCACCCGTGTCACGCGGCCTTGAACCGGGTCGATACTTGACCTTGATCTGTCGCCCCATTCCTGAGAACTCGATTGCCGAGTTGGTCGAGGGGTTCTCGAGACGGCCGCGTGGATACAAGCTCGCGCTGCTTGGTGAGTACACGCCGGACACGGATCCCTATCACCACCAGATCCACAGCTCAGCCAGCGACGAGGTCGTCTTCTTGGGCGCGATCTACGACAAGGCAGAAGTCGAGGCGTTGCGCTTCCATTCCGCGGCCTATCTGCATGGGCATACCGTGGGTGGGACCAACCCTTCTTTGGTGGAGGCGATGGCGGCCGGCAACCCAGTGATTGCGCACGACAATCCCTACAATCGTTGGGTGGCCCAGGACGCTGCGGTGTACTTTTCAACCGCGGACGACGTATCGCGCTGTCTCGACGAGATGCTCACCTCGCCCGCGCAAATGGAGCAGATGCGCGCCGCAAGCCGAGGCCGTCACGAAGCCGAGTTCACGTGGGAGCACGTGGCAGGACAGTATGAGCAACTGCTGCTCCGCTTCCTCCCAGATGTAGATGCGCGCTCCCCAGAGCCAGTGGCATTGGAGTTCTCGTCGTGATCAAGGTTGCTGTCGTCGGGCTCGGCAAGATGGGGCTCTCGCACCACGCGATGATCAACGCGCACCCGGAGGTGGAGATGGTCGGAATCTGCGACTCCTCCAGTTACGTGCTCGGAGTGCTGAAGAAGTACACCGGCGTCGCGACCTACAACGATTTCGATGCCATGCTGGAGAAGGTCGACTTGGACGCGGTGGTGATCGCCACGCCGTCGAGCTCCCACGCACGCATGGTTCGCGCCGCCCTCGATCGAGGTCTGCATGTCTTCTGTGAGAAGCCGTTTACGCTCAGCGCGCAAGATGCTGAGGAGCTCGCCGCCCTAAGCAGAGAAAAGGACCTCGTCACCCAGGTGGGCTACCACAACCGTTTCGTCGGCGCCTTCTGTGAGGTCAAGAGACTCCTGGACGCCGGCGCTATCGGAACGGTGACGCATGTCCTCGGCGAGGCCTACGGGCCGGTGGTGCTGAAGCCCAAGGGTGGCACCTGGCGAAGCCAGCGAACAGAGGGTGGAGGCTGCCTTTACGATTATGCCGCGCACGCCATTGACTTGGTGAACTGGTATCTAGGCGAGCCATTGGGCGTAGGCGGTACGGTCCTTGGACGTGTGTTCTCCGGAGAAACAGACGACGAGGTCTTCAGCACTCTTTACTTCCCAGAGGGAAAGACGGCCCAGATCTCGGTCAATTGGTCCGATGAGTCATACCGGAAGATGACCACGCGCATCACTCTCTGGGGTACCGCAGGGCGTATTTACGCAGACCGGCAGGAATGTCAGGTCTATCTGAGGGACACCGCGCAGCGTCCCGAGGGGTATGGGGAGGGTTGGAACGTCCGCTACACCACCGATCTGACGGAGCCGGTCTGGTTCTATCTGCGAGGTGAGGAGTACAGCGCGCAAATTGACTCGTTTGTCCAGCGCGTGAAAGAGCGACGGACAGACGGGGTGAACAGCTTCCAGAGCGCGGCGCTCACCGACAAGGTGATCTCGATGATCGTCACGGATGCCGAGAAGGGTGCGTCGACCCTTGCCGAGGGCGTCACCGCCGAGTCAACACGTGCGACGCGACCAAAACGACGTCGCTTTTGGCGGCGCTGACATGCACATGTGGAGATGTTCATGATGGATCGACTGCTCTTTGGCGATAACCAGTTCTTTGGCGTGAATCACATGTCCGAGGAGAAGGCGCGAGCACAGGCACTGCGCTTCCAGGAGATCGAGGCCGTCATCGACGTGCTTGACGCGGCTTATGACGAGGGCATAAGGACCTTCATGTGCACTACGCATGAGCGCATTTCGCTTGTTTGTGACCATGTGCGGGCGCATCCAGACCGATACCCCGATTACACTTTCTACCCGGGTATGCCCTATGCCCACAAGTACGCCAACGCGGTGACGGAGAGCGGAATGCTCGGCGCGGTCAAGCGGTTTCTTCCCGATGAGGGGCTGATGGATGCAGCGATACGCGGCACCACTTCGGTGGCCAAGAAGGACATCGAGGGCATCACGACGCTGTTGATCGATGCCGAGATGAAGATGTTCCAAGGGCTTTCTACTCCGGTCATCTTTCTTCAGAACGTGGTCGTCGACCTCCTGCTGGGCCTCGGGTTCAAAGAGGCGTTTCGCATCTTTGCGGACCATGTAAAGAGCCGATACGACGCCGAGCCTGGATTCATCACCATGAATATGCCCGCGCTGCTCGATGTGCTTGAAGAGCTCCAGATCGACAACCCGATCATCTGCTCCAACATCAATAAGATCGGCTTCCGCATGTGTGGCGGCTCGGCGGCCTACGAAGCGGCGTTGCGAGAGCGCCAATTCCGCGCCGTCGCAATGTCCGTCTTCGCCTCAGGGGCGATACCCGCACGGGAGGCCATCGAGTGGGTGTGCGCACAGCCGAACATCGCATCGATTGTCTTTGGTGCCTCGAGCAAGGCAAACATCCGCGGCACGCGGGAGTTGGTCTCGGAGTTTTGGCAAGATTAGTCCTCAGATGCGAACACTTGCCATCACCTCACCGAAGCGCCATCAGCTAAACGCTGAGCTATTCGCCGTCAGCGTTTGCGGGTGCTTCTTGGTGCTCGTCGCTGGTGCCGCGGCAGCATCCGGCTATGGGGTCTTGGTTGCCGGCGCCACGGTCGGCTTGACCCTCTGTGCGACCGCGACGGTCGTCTACAGCCGCGATCCGGTTCTCGTGCTCATCTGGCTTTGGCTGTTCGAGGTCTTCAATGTACCCATATCGGCTGCTGTCGGATATGGCTCGCCGGCGGGAGAAGCGGTACGCCAGGGTAATGAGGTCTTTGTATTGCTGTTCGTTGGCCTGACGGTGTTGCGAACGATGCGTACCAAGACACGCCTGCCTCCCCTTCGGTTCATACTCCCCGGTCTTGGTGTGGCGTTGTTCGGAGTGTTGGGGGCGGTTCTCCACAATGTCCCAATTACGGTGGTTGCTCTTGGCGGCTGGTTGGGGCTCAAGCTGTGGCTCATGATTGGGATCACTCTGTTGCTTCCATGGAAGCCACGCGATGCTACGCGAGTTTACTCCGTCCTGACCAAGGTAGGCGTGGTGGTTGCGATCTTGGGATTTGTGGACTATTTGACGCACGGGGCTCTATCGCGCGCGCTTCACACCTCGATCGCCCTTACTGGAACTGACGCCGGGCGCGCGGAAGCGGTTCACTCTATCTTTGCCCATCCTGGCGAATACAGCCTGTTCATGAGCTTGCTCTTTGCGTTCGCATTCACACGGTTCGCGGTGAAGCGCGGCAGGTCTGATTTGATACTGGCGTTGTTGTTCGCTGGTTCAGTCATGCTGTCGTTGCGTCTCAAGGGCTTTCTATCGCTTGCGGCGGTGGCTGTGATCGTTGCGCTTGTTCAGGCGGCAGTGAATAATCGTGGCGCCATAACCATTCTGCTGGTAGGCTCATTGCTGGTGATTGCTGGTTACAGCCTTGAGGGCAATGTCATCGCGCATCAGGTTGCCCACTACACCTCGTCTTCTGAAACGTCTGCTCGCAGGCTGCTCTACTCAGGTGGCGAGCGGATGGCCAACGACAATTTTCCGCTAGGGGTCGGATTTGGGCGATTCGCCAGTTATCCATCCCGGCTGTATTACAGCCCGGTTTATGCTCAGTATGAATTGAGTTCCTATTACGGTCTCTCGCGGTCCTTCCCGAACTTCATCGACGATACATCGTGGCCGAGTGTCGTCGGCGAGACGGGGTGGGGTGGTCTTATAATTTATTTGATTGGAATCATATTTCTGATTTTGGCTGTCATCGGGCGCCTGCGTGGACCCACTGGGAACGTAGAGTTCATGCCGCTCGCGGCCCTCTGTGCGATAGCTGTGCTCCTGGTCGACTCTCTTGGAGACCCCACGTTGTTCAACTGGCTCGCGACGACCACCTTCGCCATGATCGTCGGCCCGGCGTTGATCGCAACCGGCGATCAGCTGGGCTCCGAGGGCAGTTCTTCGGCTGAGCAAGCGCCTGACACGGCATCGAGGGGCTTATGAGCTGGTCGGGTTCGATGGCCATCGCACTCTTCCCAGCGGGCAGAGTGCGCCGGCTTTCTGTCTCTGGGAAGTTCCGCGAGGCATCTCAAAGACGCAAGAGTTCGGATAGTCTACAATTGCGCGCCGAGTGGCAGCATGCTGCGGAACCGCGGATGCCTGAGTCCGTGGATGCAAGGAAGCCCAGCCGCATGAGAGGATACAACCTAGGTGCAGCAGGATTCTGAGGGACCCAATCTTGAGCGGGCGCTAGGCGTTCTGCGTCGGCGGTCGCTGCTGATCGTTCTGTGCTTGGTGGCTGCTGCCGGCGTCTCGTATGGGCTTTCCAAGCAACAGACCAAGAAGTACACCGCGACGGCCTCGCTGGTCTTCAATAACAACCAGACCAACCAGCAGGCGGCTGGCCTGCAGGCGGTGACGATCAACAACCAGGTGGCCCAGCAGAACACCAACGTCAAGTTGGTCGAGCTGGGCAACATGGCTGCCAAGACAGCGGCGAAGCTCGGCACCGGGCTGACCGAAGGCAAGGTCCGCGAAAACGTCAGTGTGAGCGCCCAGGGCGAATCGAACATCGTTGATGTGTCGGCCACAGCGGACTCGCCGGCGTTGGCGGCCGGCATCGCCAACACGTACACGACGATCTTCGTAAACGAGCAGCAGAACGCCAATCACGCCTATTACGCATCCGCATTGGCCCTCGTCAACAAGCAGCTCACAACGCTTCCCGCCAAGGAGCGGGTCAGTCCCGCCGGGATCGCTCTGGCGAGTCGTGCCCAGTCCCTTGGGGTGCTGGCCGAATTGCGCTCCGGCAATGTCCAGGTCGCCCAGGCAGCGACGGTCCCCACTTCACCCTCCTCACCCAAGGTGGCGCGGAACACCGTCCTCGGAGCTGTGCTCGGTCTTCTTGTCGGCCTTGGTTTGGCACTGCTGCTGGAGCGCTTGGATCGGCGCATCAGGGAGCCCAAGGATCTGGAGTCCATCTACGGCCTTCCTCTCCTTGGGGTCGTCCCTGAGAGCGCGGCACTCTCGCGCTCCTCCCGACGTGGCGGTGACTCCCAGGGCATCCTGCCATCGGGCGAGGCCGAGGCCTTCCACTTGATCCGGGCGCATCTGCGCTACTTCAATGTCGATCGCGATCTGCGCACGCTGCTCGTGGCGTCCGCGGCACCAGGCGATGGGAAGACGACGGTGGCACGCCATCTAGCTGCCGCGGCGGGCACACTGGGCTCGCGTGTGCTGCTCGTGGAGTGCGATCTACGGCGTCCCACGGTGGCTCAGCAACTCGACCTCCCGACCGGTCCTGGGCTCTCCGATGTACTCATAGGTGCGGTCGCCATGAGCGAGGCCGTCCAGTCGATCGATCTCGACGCGCCGTCCGATGTCGTAGCCAAGCGGCGGATCCTCAACGTGCTTGTGGCCGGCGCTACGCTTCCCCCCAATCCGGCGGAGCTGATAGAGAGCCACGCGATGGAGGCTGTGCTTCAGCAGGCCAAGGCCACCTACGACCTCGTGGTGATTGACACTCCGCCGCTGACGGCGGTATCGGATGCTTTCCCGTTGCTGCGCAAGGTGGACGGCGTGATAATCGTCGGCCGCGTGGGCCGCAACCGCCGCGACATCGCGGAACGCCTGCACGAGACCCTGACCGGCGCTGGTGCTCCCCTCTTGGGGGTGGTCGCCAATGGCGTGAAGGGGAGCGGTCAGGGCTCATACGCGTACGCGTATGACTACGCGCCGGTCAATCCCAAAGCGCGACCACCATCAGCTCCTTCGTCTCCCTCGGCCAATGGCGGACCATCATCCGACGTGCCGGCAGGACGGACCTGAGCAAACGATGGCCGTGGGGGTGCTCAAACGTGGAGCGCACCGCTACTTCCGGCCGAGCTGAGGGTTGATGCTGGCATGAGAGGTCAGGACAAGCTTGAGGCGGGACGGCGGGCGCGCTGGGGGTTGCGCCCGCTAGTCGCGTTGAGCCTGCTGGTTGGCGCCCTTGTTTATGCGGCATCTGCGGGGGCTGCTGCGATTCCGCCGGGGACTAACAATGTGTCCTCGACGAGCGTGACCTTTTCCTCGGCGGTGGTGTTCGGCGATGTCTATCCCCGTGGCCTTGTAACCAACTACTACTTCCAGTATGGAAAGACGACTGGCTATGGTGCTCAGACTCCGCTGGCTCCGGCCGGCAACGGGACTGTCCCGCTCAGAGTGAGCCAGCTGATCAGCGGTCTGCAGCCCGCCACCACCTACCACTTTCGACTGGTTACCACGAACCCGGCAGGCACAGGCACGAGCAACGACCACACCTTTACCACCCCCAAGGTTCCCCTCTCTCTGCAGATAGCCGGTGTCCCGAACCCGGTCCCGTTCGGCAACCCGTTCCTGGTGGAGGGCACGCTGAGCGGCACAGGCAGCGCAAACCACGCGGTGGTGCTCCAGGCAAACCTGTTCCCCTTCACAGCGGGCTTCAGGCAGGTCGGCAACCCCGAGCTGACGAGCGCCACGGGCGGCTTCTCCTTCCCGGTGGTAGGCCTGAACGAAAACGCCCAGCTGCGCGTGCAGACGATCGGGGGCCCACTGGTGACGAGCCCGGTAGTCACGGAGAACGTGGCAGTACTGGTGACGTTCCACGCCCGTCGCACCCATCGCCATGGTCGCTGGCGCCTGTACGGCACGGTGACGCCGGCTGAGGCGGGCGCGCTGGTCGGCTTCCAGCGCTTGGTACCGGGAGGCCGTACGGTCAACCAGGGTGGAACCGTGGTGAGGTCGGGCAGTGCGACCACATCGCACTTCTCCCGCACGGTGCGGGTACGCCGTGGCGGCGTGTATCGGGCGCTGGTGCAGGTCGCGGACGGCGCGCATGTGTCCGCGTACAGCGCACCAGTGCTGATTCGCTAGCCGTAGCCTGGCAGAGAACCACTGCCTCAGACAAAGACTGCCTCAGAGCTGGGCCTGCTCGACGAGCAGGCCCAGCTCATCTCAGGCAGCCACCAGGCTCTGACTCGTGCCCGCAATGCCGGCAGGCAAGAAATCATCTAGGATGTCGAACTCTGGATCTTTATCCTCGGATTTGTTCCCACGCCTCGAAATAGTGGACGTCTCCAATCAATACACCGACGGAAGTTATGCCACCAGACACCCCACCTGGCATGTTGCCGATTCGCCTTGGAAAGCGGACCAGATACTGCGCATGCTCGACGGCGCGTCCGTGGAGAGCATCTGCGAGGTAGGCTGTGGTGCGGGTGAGATCCTGCGCCAACTTCACGACCGACTGCCAGACGTTTCACAGCTAGTCGGCTATGAGATAGCGGAGGCTCCGCTGGCAATGGCTTCCAGTCGGACTAGCGACCGTCTTGCTTTTAGGCTCAAGGATGCAGCTATCGATGATGAGCAGTTTGATCTGATGCTTATCATGGACGTGATCGAGCACGTCCCCGACCCGATCGCCTTTCTTAGCTCATTGCGGTTCAAGGCTAAGCGGACCTTCCTGCACGTGCCGTTGGAGCTTTCGGTTCAGAGTGTGCTCCGCCGAGATAAACTTATAAAGAGCAGAGCGAAATCGGGCCACATTCACTACTTCACGCCTGAGACGGCCATCGCCACCGTAGAAGATGCTGGCTACGTGGTACATCGGCACCTGTTCACGCGGTCATTCGATCTCCCACCCCAATCCGTCAAAGCGTATCTCGCTAGAATCCCGCGAAATTTAATGCCTCAAGCAATGACTATCCGCATTTTGGGAGGCTATTCCATGCTAATCGACGCTTCTGTGCAATAGTCCTTGTAATGCACGGGTCTTTGGGTAGCTTGCGTGTCGCGTCGAGTGTCGGGACACCATCCGGCGAAGCCCGAAATGCAGCCCGATTTCCACGATTAGCGTTGAGGAAAGCGGGCAGTTAGCGGCTACGGTAATCGGCCAAATGAGAAGTCAGGCCCATAACCACTACCCGAGAGATAACCAGAGGGGGTTCGCAGCATGAGGACACGAAACGCACTGAAGGTGGGACGACAAGCACACGGGGGACGGCGCTTCCTGCTCGTAATAGCCCTGCTGTCAGCAACATGCGCATCCGCGGCACTGGCGCAGGCAGCCGCAGCAGCAACACCAACGATCAGCTCAGTGTTCTCCACCGGCGTGACGTTCTCGACGGCGACGCTGAAGGGCAACGTCAATCCCCAGGGCCAGGCGACGAACTACTACTTCCAGTACGGGAAGACGAGCGGCTACGGAGCCCAGACCCCGCTGGCACCCGCCGGCAGCGGAACGATCCCGGTCAAGGTGAGCCAGCAGATCGGCGGCCTAGAGTCGCTGACCATATACCACTACCGGCTGGTGGCGACGAGCCCGGCAGGCACGAGCACGAGCCCCGACCACTCATTCAAGACCCCGAAGATCCCGTTGTCGTTGCAGATGGCGGGCGTTCCCAACCCGGTGCCGTTCGGCGAACCGTTCATCGTGGAGGGCGCGCTGGCAGGCACAGGCGGCGCGAACCACGCGATCGTGCTGCAGGCGAACGCGTTCCCGTTCACGGCAGGCTTCAAGCAGGTCGGCAATCCGGAGCTGACGAACGCGATGGGCGGCTTCTCCTTCCCAGTGTTAGGCCTGAGCGAGAACGCCCAGCTGCGGGTGCAGACGATCGGGGGCCCACTGGTGACGAGCCCGGTAGTCACGGAGAACGTGGCAGTACTGGTGACGTTCCACGCCCGTCGCACCCATCGCCATGGCCGCTGGCGCCTGTACGGCACGGTGACGCCGGCTGAGGCGGGCGCGCTGGTCGGCTTCCAGCGCCTGGTCCCAGGCGGCCGCACGGTAAACGCTGGCGGCACGGTGGTGCGCTCGTCCACCTCGACGGTGTCGAGCTTCTCGCGGACGGTGCGGATACGCCATCGCGGCGTGTATCGAGCGCTGGTGCAGGTGGCAGACGGCGCGCACGTGTCCGCGTACAGCGCGCCGGTGCTGATCCGCTAAGCAGCTGGTCGCGGAGGCGAGAGCGGGAAAAGGATGAGAGGGCCGCCAGGGAGGCGGCCCGTGGTGGCCGCCCTGTGGGTGCCCTAAAGGTGGGCGAAGAGCGCAGGCGACAGCATAAGCGCGCAGCAGAAGCCTGAGATCAATACGAGCGGGGGCGTCGGAAGAAGGCGCCCCCGTTCGTATAAGCACGTAAGCTGTGAGCCGAAGTCCGGCTAGACGGAGCGATGCTGGACAGAGCTAGCGGTATGCGGGTACATTTCCTAGGAGGCCCTGGATGAGCCAAATCAGACCTACTCCCCCCGTCAGCACCCTGCCGCTGAACGGCAATGCCCCCAGCGAGGTGGCCCAGGACGCGGACACCCCCGCGGAAGAAGGCTGTCTGCCCCAGGACGCGGCAGCACAGGGCAAGACGGCCCACAGCCCCAACGTACGCTGGCAACGCACGGCAATGACGCGCGGGCGCCGCTGGCAGTCCCTAGGCCACCACGGCGCAACGATCTGGTTCACGGGCCTACCGGCAGCAGGCAAGTCAACGATCGCAGGCGCGGTGGAGGAGCACATGGTGTGCGCCGGCCGCCCGGCCTTCCTGCTGGACGGCGACAACCTGCGCCACGGCCTGAACGGCGACCTGGGCTTCGACGAGGACGCGCGCCGCGAGAACGTGCGCCGCACAGCCCACGTAGCCCGCCTGCTGGCAGAGTCGGGCACGGTGGCCCTGGTGAGCCTGGTGAGCCCCTACGCGTGCGACCGCGAAGAGGCAGCAGACCTGCACGCGGCGGTGGAGCTTCCCTTCCTGGAGATCTTCGTAAGCGCTCCCTTGGCGCTATGCGAGCAGCGAGACCCCAAGGGCCTGTACGCCCGCGCGCGCGCAGGCAGCCTGAGCGGCCTGACAGGCGTGGACGCCCCTTACGAGGCTCCGCAGGACCCTGCCCTGGTGCTGCACAGCGGCCAGGAGAGCGTGCACGAGGCCGTGGCTCGCGTGATGCAGACCCTCACAGCAGCCCTACCCCCTCTGCGATAGCCTCGCTTCGGCTGGCGGCACGCCCCCGGGTGATCGCCCGCTCGGTATTGCGTAGTTTCCACGTACGCGGGGCCAGAAAGGTCGCGTAGTTCCGCGTGCCCTGGAAGCGGTACCGCGTAGTTTTCCCCTTGACAAATCTGGGCGTTTGTTTCCGACTTGCGCTAGATCTCCGCAGCCAGAATTCAAGAATCCATAAGGGTCTTCCCTCTAGATACCCCGATAGCTAGATGTATTTATTTCGGAGACCCTTGACGCCGAATATTGGAATCGCCAATACTGACCCGGCCATCGCCCAAACCGGCCCACTCGGCGGAAACCAGCGTGGGCATCACATAGACCTCCCACCGGCCAGTTCGCCGTCTCAAGGCTCGGCTGGCGGGGCGTCGCCCGAGGAATCAGCAAGACCAATCCAACCATCATCCCGGCCGAAGGCCGGAGGAAGGAACGCAGTTCCTATGTTAAAAGTAAGATTCGCGCTCCTAGGCGCACTTACGCTCTTCATGTTCAGTGGGGTCATGACGTCGGTAGCATCGGCGTCCGGGCCGTTCTTTCATGTGGGCGGAACCAAGCTAAGCGGTACTAAGCAAATTAAACTGCAGTCCAAAGGCTCGGCCGTATTTAAATCACCAAGCGTCAAACTGGAAATTGAATGCAACAACAGCGTCTCGGAAGGAGCAACCATCGAAGGTGGCGGTGAAACTCAAGGCCAAGCTAAAGGCCGGGTTAGTTTTTCTAGCTGCAAAGTACTCTCGCCTAAAACAGAATGCGAAGTAAATCAGCCGATTGTGACCAACCAACTGAAATCATATTTGGCGATTTCGGTTAAACCTGTGACACAAACAAAAGATGTAGAGGTATTTGAACCATCGCAGGGAGTGCAGTTTACCGAATTAACGTTAACTAAATGCTCTCTAACCACGGTGGGAGTTACCGGGAGCATCGCTGCTGAACTAATACCAGTTGGAGTAGAAGGACAAGAAGGCCTGGTCGTATATCCTGCCACGGCTATTACCGAAGTCAATCACGAAGGGGTAGCCAAGAAAGTAAAGTTTGAAACAGTCGGCGTTACGGATAGCTTCGTTGCAGCTTACGGAGCCAGGTTGGCAACATTCCCGGAAAAGTTTGGTATATTTGAACAATAACTAAATAGGCTGATAATGTAGCCACAGTCCAGTTGTGGCCCGGCAGGCGATTTTTTGCAACGTCTGCCGGGGCACAAAAAGATATTCCCCGAAAAGTTTGGAATTTTTGAACAATGATGTAGGTTGCTTTGATCCCTTTCTGTACTGCCTCCAGCAGTCCGTCCTTGTCAGCGGGCTGCTGGAGAATAACCGGGAGATATTCCAGTGCATGGCACGCAACCTCAAGTTGGAGACACACCATGCAGATGGTGGCTGAACCTGATTATGTACGCCAGCAGGGGCGTGGCCGGCGCATCTATCCGGAAAGCAGCGCGAGCGGTGGGCTCGTGGAGTCCGTCTGGGAGAGGATTTAGAGCTATGAGGCGGAAGCCCTTTGCGAACCTTGTCTTTGTTGTGCTCTTATCCTTGCTCATCGGCAGCATGCTCGGTGCGGGATCTGCCGACGGATCTTCCGGGTGTCCGAATCGAGCATTGACTGGCTTTCAGGCGTTTCTGCCCGACTGCAGAGCTTATGAGATGGTCACTCCGCCCTATAAGGAGGGTTTCCCGTTCCTTACAGATGAAGTATCTGAGGATGGGTCGCAGGTGCTCGTCGAATCCTTTGGGAATCTACTGACCCCCGAAGATAAGACTCCTGATGGCACGGGTCCGCTCCTGCATGCCTACCGACTGGTGCGTACTGACGTTGGCTGGAAGTCGATGCCGGTGGATGCGCCATTCTCCACGTTCGCTGACATCGAAGTGGAGAGCCTGAGCCCCGACTTTGGCACCAGTACATGGTCCGCAAGCGCACAAGGCGAATCGTCAGCTGATATCTATCTCGATCTTCCCAGTGGTCTAGTACGTGTAGGGCCCGCCGGTCCGCCTGGAGCTTTGGAAAGCTCGCTTCGGTTCGCTGGAGGGTCCGAAGATCTGCGTCATGCACTGTTCTTTGTTCATTCTCCGAAGGTGGGTCTGGAAGAAGAACATCTCTGGCCGGGAGACACCACGCATCCGGACCGTCGGCCTTCGCTCTATGAATATGCTGGCACTGGCCTCTCCGAACCGAGCTTGGTGGGCGTCAAGAATCAGACATCGGTGTCGGAAACCGCAAAGCTCGAGAGTAAGACTTACATCAATCAGGCGGCGGAACTGATAAGCAATTGCGGTACGGTCCTGGGCAGCTATCCGGAAGGCGATACCTACAACGCGATCGGGGCGGATGGGAAAACGGTCTTCTTCACGTCAGAGGAATGCGGCGGTACACCACCGGTGAATGAACTCTATGCCCGGATCGGCGGGGAAAAGACGGTGGCGATCTCCGAGCCGCCTATGTCTATTCAGGGCCGGGATTGCACGACGGAAGAATGCATGATGGCTGAGAATGTGTCCAGCAACCGGAAAGCCGCTGTCTTCGCGGGCGCGTCGCTGGATGGGTCGAGAGTTTTCTTCTCCACGAACCAGCCACTGGTGAACGCTGATACGGACAACGGGCCCGATCTCTACGAGGAGGACATCAGTGGACATACGGTGACAAGACTGGTCCAGGTCTCGCGCGGCGGGGTCGGCGATCCGACCCCAGGAGTGGGTGCAAACGTGCTGGGTGTGGCCCGCGTCTCCGAGGACGGCTCGCACGTCTACTTTGTTGCGCGTGGCGTCCTAGCGGGCGCGAACGGTAGAGGGAAGTTTCCCATGGTGGGCGAACCGAATCTGTATGTGTCAGTGCGCGAATGCGCCGGTGGGGGCAGTGTCTGCGGGAACCCTGTGGAACATACCTCCTTCATCGGCACGCTGTCAGGCGCCGACGCAGCGGACTGGAACCCCATTAACAGACGGCCTGCGCAGGCGACGCCCGATGGACGTTTTCTGGTGTTCCAGAGCGCCGCCGACCTGACACCCGATGAGGAAGGCGAACCGGAGGCCGGGCAGGTGTTCGAGTACGACGCTGACACCGGGATACTCACGCGGGTGTCGCGGGGACAGAATGGCTACAACTCGGACGGGAATTCCAGTGTGTACCCGGCCACGATCCCCGTTCAGGTCTACGAAGTCGACTTACCGGATACGCGCTTCACGCACTTGGCGGTGTCTGCTGACGGCTCTCGTGTCTTCTTCACGAGTTCGAACTCTCTTACACCGCAGGCTTTGGCAGGCGTCGCCAGCGTGTACGAGTATCACGATGAACAGGTCAGCCTGATCTCAGATGGCCACGATGTCGTCGTGCTCTCTGAAGGCAGCGCCACCCGATTGATCGGGACCGACGAGTCGGGACGCAATGTCTTCTTCACGAGCGCGGATCGGCTAGTGCCTCAGGATCGCGATACCTGGCTGGATCTCTACGACGCTCGCATGGAAGGTGGATTCACGCCGCCGGCGATATCGGCGCCATGTTTTGGGGATCCCTGTCAGGGTTCTGGCAGTGCTGCGCCATTGTTGGTCGGCCCCGGTGTGCCCGCCGGCGCCGGGGAAGCTCCCGTCGGAGCTGGCACGCACCCGAAGGCAAAGGTCGTGAAGAAGAAAGCCAGGAAGCGGAAGCACACGGGGAGAGCGCATAAGCGGGCACGAGGAAGGGGCAAGCGATGATCACGAATTTGAAATATTACTTGCATTCCATCTCATTGACAGCGGCCTGTGGCTTATGCATCATGACTCTGGCCTGCGTGGCGTCCCCCCGCGTCGCGCAGGCCGCCCCCTCCGCGGGATGGCTGATCTCCTCGGTCGCGCAGCCGACGAACTTCGCGACCACGGACAACACACTGTGCACCAGCGCATTGCTCTCGTTTTGCGACCGATATATCGTGACCGTCACCAACGTCGGAAGCGCCGCGGCGGGCGAACCGGAACACGGGCCGGTAGTCATCGCCGACACATTGCCACCGGGCCTCAGGGCGGTCGGGATGAGTGGCGCCAATCTGGAGGATGGTATACGTCTGGAAAATAATGGTATGGGCTGGACGTGCACCGTGTCCAACACCACCTGCACCTATACCGGACAGGTGGACCCAGGCAGCACGCTGGTTGTCTACGTGGAAGTGGAAGTGGCCTCCGCGGTGCACAGCATCACGAATTTCACGCGGGTGTCGGGCGGTGGCGCTCCGCCGATTGCTACGAGTGAACCGCTGACGCTGCCGAACACCGTGGATGGGCCACCGGCCGCCTTCGGGATCTCGGCCTTTGGGGTCGAAGCGCACGATCTGGACGGGCTGCTGGACACCCTGGCAGGCGATCATCCGTATGGCCTCACCAGCACGGTGAACTTCAACACGGCCATCACGGCAGAGCCGAATGGAGTGCTCGTACCTGGAAGCGTAGAGCCTCCCAAGGATCTGGCTGTCTACCTGCCGTTAGGTTTCATTGGCAATCCCACTGCGGCGGCACAGTGCACCGAGATACAGCTGAGCGAAGGTGGGAACCTCAGTTCCGATTGCCCTCTGGCAAGTCGCGTGGGCACGTTCGTACTCTTCGATGAAAATATCGTCTCTGGCACCGTGGTACCCGCGGGAGGAGGTGCGGATTCACCCATTTACAATATGGTGCCCCAGGGGGGTTACCCTGCGCAGTTCGGCTTCAAGATCACCGGCATCCCGATCCCGCTGTACGCAAGCGTCGTGCACACACCCTCCGGCTATGCTCTGCGTGTCACCACTCCTGGCATACCCACGTCGCTCCACATCGAGGGCGCCGCCGTCACCTTCTTCGGTAACCCCAAGGAAGCCGACGGCGAACCCAATAACTCCCAGGCCTTCTTCACAAACCCCGACAATTGCAGCGCCGGACCCCTGACCGCCAAGGTCCAGGCCGACTCCTGGGAGTCCCCTGGCCAGTGGGTCACCGCCGAATCCGTTGCCTACCCCCGGCTCACTGGCTGCAACCTCCTCCAGTTCGAACCCACAGTCGAGCTGCACCCCGAAGTAACCCAGTCCGAAGCCCCATCAGGCTACGAAATCAAGATCAAGGTCCCCCAGAGCCAGGAGCGCTTCCCGATCCTGGCCACCCCCCAGCTGAAGGACGTCACGATGACGCTCCCCGAAGGCATGGCGATCTCCCCCGGCGGAGGCGATGGCCTGACCGGTTGCGAAGCCACAGGCCCCCACGGCATCGACATGCCCAACGGCGACAGCACCCCATTCGACGTAGGCACCGGCGAAGAAATCGGCCAGGAAGGCATGACGCAGCTTTCCCCGGGCCACTGCCCCCAGTCCTCGCAGATCGGCACGGTGCAGATCGTGACTCCGGTCCTGAAGAATCCCCTAGAGGGCCACCTATACATCGCCCGGCCCAAGTGCGGCGGCCCGAACCAGTCGCCGTGCACAGCCGCGGATGCCACCAACGGAAACCTCTTCGGCCTATACCTGGAAGCTGGCAGCGAAGAACTGGGCTCCGTGGTCAAGCTCGCCGGAAGCGTCTCGGTGAACCCAACGACAGGCCGCATAACCGCGAAGTTCCTGGAAAACCCGCAGCTGCCCTTCAGCGAAGTAGCCATACAGATCAAGGGCGGCCCCCGAGCCCCCCTGGCCAACCCGCGTCAGTGCGGCCCCACAAGCGCCAACGCCGACCTGTCTCCGTGGAGCGCCCCCATAACCCCCGACGCCACCGTGGCAAGCCCCCCATTCGAAACGACTTGGGATGGCAACACGGCTCCCTGCCCGGCCACGCTCCCGTTCGCACCCACACTCTCAGCAGGCCCCGTAAATGTCTCGGCGGGCCACTTCAGCCCCTTCGCGCTGACGGTCACCCGCGGCGACCGCCAGCAGGACATCTCACGCCTACAGGTCACGATGCCGGTCGGCCTGCTCGGCATGATCTCCAAGGTGCCGCTGTGCGAAGAAACAGCGGCCAACCAGGGCACATGCGAAGAAAAGAGCAACATCGGCACGGTGCACGTAGCGGCCGGCTCTGGCTCGCACCCCCTGTGGGTGACGGGCAAGGTCTACCTGACGGGCCCTTACAACGGCGCCCCATTCGGCCTTTCGATCGTGGTCCCGGCGGTGGCGGGCCCGTTCAACCTGGGCAACGTGATCGTGCGTTCGAGGATCGACATCGATCCAAACACGAGCGCGGTTACGATCACGAGCGATCCCCTGTCGCAGTTCCGCGATGGCGTGCCCCTGCGCATCCAGACCTTGAACGTGACCGTGGAACGCGAAGGCGGCTTCCTCTTCAACCCGACGCACTGCACGGGGATGCAGGTCGCGGCAACGGTGCAGTCCGCGCAGGGTGCATCGAGCAGCCTGACCTCGCCGGTAGGGCTGGAAGGCTGCGCGGGCCTTCCGTTCAAGCCCAGTTTCAAGGTCTCCACCGGCGCGGCCACCTCCAAGGCGCTGGGCGCCAGCCTCGACGTGAAGGTCACCTCGGGCGCGGGCCAGGCCAACATCGCGGGCGTCGCGGTGAAGCTGCCCAAGCAGCTGCCGGCGCGACTGACGACCATCCAGCACGCCTGCCTAGCTGCGACCTTCGCGAGCAACCCCGCGAACTGTGACCCGAGTTCGTTGGTTGGTGTCGTTACCGCCACCACGCCAGTCCTGCCCGTCAAGCTCATCGGCCCTGCTTACCTGGTCTCCCACGGCGGCGCTGCCTTCCCTGATTTGGTGGTCGTTCTCCAGGGCGACGGTGTACGGATCAATCTGACCGGCAACATCAACATCTCCAAGGGCATCACCAGCAGCACCTTCGCAAGCGTCCCCGACGCCCCGATCGAATCCTTCGAGCTCAAGCTCCCGCGCGGCCCCCACAGCGCTCTGACGAGCAACGTCAGGGCGCTCTGTGGCCAGAAGCTCGCGATGCCCACGACGATCACCGGCCAGAACGGTGCCCAGCTGAAGCAGACCACGAAGATCGCGGTCACCGGCTGCCCGAAGGCCAAGAAGCGTGCTCCTGCCAAGAAGCGAGCGGCAGCCAAGCGGTAGGAACTCTCCGCTGCCGTTCGTAATATCAGTAGAGACCCTCACGTGCCCGCCCATCTTCGATGGCGCCCGCGTAGGACCAAGTTTCCCCCTAGGCAGGAGGAGGAAGGACCAATGCGCTCCGCGGCAAGACCGCGCCATTACGTGGCGCGCCACTGGATTCTCATCCTAAGACCGATCCTGCGCTACAGCGCCACGCGCGACGCCTACGTGCTGCGTCTCATAGGCAAGTCCCGAGGCCCGGTGCTGCGCGTCAACCGCCGCCGCCGGCGCAGCCAGCCCTCCTTCGCCGGCCCCGATCGCCGCGGCGCCGGCATGGCGTAGGCGCTGCCTACTCATCCCCGCCGCCTACCCATCCGCCGCCAGCAACCCCACCCCCGCAAAGCGCTCCAGCACTGCCTCAAGTTCCTCCCGCGAAACCTTTTCCCTCGAAACCTCGCCCTCCGCAGCATCGCCCCCCGCCCCCAACTCTCGCAGCACCCCGGCCCGATCCCGCTCGCCGTCCAGCAGCGCCAGCACCCGCTGCTCAAGCTCCCCTTCCAGACGCACGTTGGCATGCAGCAACGAGCTGACGGCAGGCAACCCCGCGGCCCCCTGCGCCCGCGCCAGCGGACTGGCCCGAGGCCGCTCCCCCGCACGGTTGACAAGCGGCGGCGCACACCCCTGCAGCATGACGATCTGCGCCAGATACGCTTCCAGCAGCACGACCCGCAGCCTGGCGCGCACCAACTCGTGCGGCACCTCATCCTCGGCGACCTCGCCCTCCGCAAGCTCATCGACCGCCGCGCCCTCCATCGCAGCGACCCCCCGCTCAAGCAGCTCCCCGAAACTGAGCGCCCGCGGCCAGGCCTCCTGAAGCGCCCCCATGGCGGCAAGCACCAAAGGCTCGGACGAGGTCATGGTGTATCCCTCGGGAGTCTCAAAAACACCATCCTGCTCGCCACCCCTGGCAGCCGAGTAAACAGCGAACCCCTCAACCTGCGTGTCATCGAGCTCCCGACAAATGGGCGCATCGGCATGACACAAAAGCGTCTGCCTGAACATGCGGTTCTTGAAGAAATCAAGGTACTGCTCGCGCACGACCACATCGTTCGGCAATCCAGCCATCAACCGCTCGGCGCTGTCCGGCACCTCCCGCATCTGACTCTCGAACAGATTGGCCTCGGACAAGAACGCAAGCCGATGCTGCTCGGCGTGCTCAACGAACTCATGAAAGTAGAACGGAGTGGATATCTCCGCCAGATCGTCGTGAAACAGAAGCGCATCGGTGTAGCGCAGCATGCGCCCCATGTGCTCGCGCAGCACCTGCGCATAGGGCGAAGGCTCCTCGATCGCCACGATCGTCTGCATCAGCTCCTGCGCCGCCCGCAGCTTGCGCTCGGGGTCGGAGATGTCGCGCACGTGATACCCGAGCACGTCCCGAGCCATGTCCCGCAGATAGCTGCCGGGATAGGCGTTGTAGCTGACATAGGCGACCCCCATCGGCGCCAGATGGCGGCGCACCCCCGCCAACAGCGCGACCCGCACGCGCGGCGGGATCCACGAGTAAACCCCGTGACTGAGGACGTAGTCAAACCCGCCGCCAGCGACCCCCAACCCAGCCCCCTCAGCGACCCCTAGCTGATCCCCTTCAGGCAGCTCTTCGAGGTCCATGCACAACAGCTCGACGTTCCCCAAGCCGCCCTCCCGCGCAAGCCGGTTCCCCCGCTCAACGGCGGTCCCGGCAGCGTCGATGCCGACAAAGCGAGCCCCCGGCAGCGCCTGCGCAAGCGAGAGCAGGTTCCCCCCGTCACCGCACCCCAACTCCAGCACGCTGCTCTCAGCGGCAGCCGCGGGCCTCAGCCCGAACAATCTGGCGATCGCCTCCAGGCGCGCGGGATGCGTGGCCGGATAGGCGTACCCGGGGTACGCAAAGAGGTCGTAGCCGCTCAGATCTTGGCCTGCGCGTTGAGGTTGAAGCTGACGCTGCTGGGCCGACCGCCGCCAGTGATGACGGTCTCGGTGGCCTTGGCGAAGTTGAAGGTCACCTGCTCCAGAGGCGTGGCCTTGTTCGAAGCCTGCCCATCCTGAACGCTTGAGATGAGGACGTCGGTGAGATCGATCTTCAGGTAGTCCTGCTGACCTTTGCCGGCCTTGCGCGCGAACGACAGCTCTGCCTTGGCGATGTGCTTGCCGGTGGCTGAGGCCTCGAAGAGCAGCGGCGAGGCTTTATCGAGCGTCTTGGTGATGGTGAAGCTCTCGATCGTCTTGCCCGCGCCCCCGCCGCCCCCGCTCCCCTGCGCGCCGGTGTTGTGAGCGCCGAAGGAGAAGGAGTCGATCTCGATCTGGCCGCTGTGATGCTTGTCGGTGGACTCTCCCTTGATGCCGTCCAGCTTGAGGAAGGTCGTGCCGCCATTGTTGCTGAGGCCGAAGGTCGTATCGCCGATCAGCGGCGCACCGGGCGCGCCCTGCCCGCCGGCGGCGCCCTGCCCGCCCGCCGGTCCCTGGGGCCCAGTTGGCCCCTGTGGCCCGGCAGGTCCGCTCTGGTTCCAGGTGATCTGCTTCTCTTCCGGTTCGCACTGCGCCGCCGGGTTCGGAGTACCCTGCGCGCCGAGTGGATTGCTGAAGGTCTTGGGCAGGCTCGGATCGATCACGCGCAGCGAGCCGGGCGCCTCGGTGGCACCGTTGATCGTAATGTTGTTCGGAGCGCCATTGGCATTCGTGATCGGGTTCGGGCTCGCGTAGCACCCCGTGATGGTGCCGTCCGCACCAGGAATCGACCCCACGGCAATAGCCGCCCCGGCGCCCAAAGCAGCCGCCGTAGGCAGTGCAATCTTCAGCATCTGGCGCCCGCGCCAACGGCGCTGCACCTCGCGTGCGATCTCGTTTGCCTCGTGCTGGCTCATCTCACTATGCCCCCCGGCTCGATTTCGAGGAATAAAGACTCAAGGCGGCGCAGGGACGCCACGTGCGAATGGTAACTATCAGCCCCCCGGAAGGCTGTCAAGCGAAGTCAACGACTCTTGCAGACCCGCGAGCACACGCACGACGCGCAGCCCACTCTCCCCATCCGAGCGCGGCGTAGCCCCCGTGCGGATGCAGTCCAAGAAGTGCTCGCACTCCACGCGCAGCGGCTCGACATTACCGATGCGCGGCGAAAAGCTCTCGCCACTGCGCGCAACGTACTCCCCCCAACTGCGAGCGTCCTCATCGAACCCTTTGTCATAAACGGTCAGCTTCCCCTCCAGGCGCATGTCATCGAAGGTAGCCATGCGCCGCGCCCCCACAACGGTCAGCCGCCGCTCCTTATGAGGATCAAGCCAAGACAGATGCAGATGCGCCACAACCCCCGAAGGAAAGCGCAGATAGCAGAACACGACATCCTCAACCCCCTCCCGCACATAGGAGCGCCCATGCGCGGTGCACTCAATCGGATCTTCATCAATCAGATGCAGCACGACCGAGACGTCATGCGCCCCCAGGCTCCAAAGCGCATTCTCATCCGCCCGCAGCTTGCCCAGATTGACTCGGTTGCCATAGAGATAAAAGAGCTCTCCCAACTCTCCCCCATCCACAAGCGCCTTGAGCTGAGCCACCGCGGGGTGGTACTCCAGCAGATGCCCGACCATCAACAGCCGCCCCGCCCGCGCGGCAGCATCGACGGCCATCTGCGCATCGGCGACGGTGGTGGCCAGGGGCTTCTCAACAAAACAGTGCTTCCCCGCTTCAAGCACACGGGTAGCAAGCGCGGCATGCGTGGGCACAGGCGTAGCCAGCACGATGGCATCCAGCTCCCCATCGCCAAGCAGCTCGCCGATATCGGCCGTCAACCGAGCCTCGGGCAGCGTCTGAGCCATCCGCAAGCGAGCCTCCTCGGAGGCGTCGCAAAGCCAGCTGACCTCGCACCCCGGAATGGAGCCGAAGTTGCGAGCCAGATTGGGCCCCCAGTACCCGAGCCCAACCACCCCGACCCGAATGGTCTCGTCATCAACTCCCATGCTCAAAGCTCTCCAATCGCAGCAACGCAGCGCTCAGCCGCATGCCCGTCGCCATACAGGGGCGCCCGCTCAAGGGGCGCCGCCCGCTCAAGCGCACGCAGAGCCGCCGCGAGATCGAGATCGACAAGCGTATTCCAGCCGCTCTCAACGGTCTCAACCCACTCAGTACTAGGCCGCAAGGTCACACAGGGCACCCCCGCAAGGTACGCCTCCTTCTGGACACCCCCAGAGTCGGTGAGCATCGCGCGAGCCCCACACAGCAAAGCCGTGAACTCGGCATACCCAAGCGGCTCAGCCACATGCACCCCCTCAGCGCCTAGCAACCCCTCCCACAGCCCGGCCGCAAGCAGCCGCTCACGCGTGCGCGGATGTACCGGGAACACAACAGGCGTCCGCAATGCAATAGCGCACAAAAGCCGAAAAAGCTCCCCCAATCTCCCAGGGTCATCGACATTCCCGGCGCGATGAGCCGTCGCCAACACATACCCCCCCGGCTCAACCCCATATTCCCGCGCTACATCAGCCGTGCGCTCCCGCGCCCGAGGCTGCCAACGCAAAGCAACGTCCACCATGACGTCCCCAACCCCCACCGCCCGCCCGTCCGCCCCCTCCCGCAAAAGATTCTCGCGCCCCACCTCAGAACTGCAAAGCAGCAGACTGCTCAACCGATCGGTAGCAATGCGATTGACCTCCTCGGGCATCTCCAGGTCAAACGAGCGCATCCCCGCCTCGACATGCACAACAGGGACCCCAGCCACATCCCCCGCCCGAGCCCCGGCAAGCGTGGAATTCGTATCCCCATAAACAAGCAAGGCATCCGGCTCAACCTCAGCCAAAACCCCCGCCAAAGCCCCCACCATGCGCTCAACCTGCGAGGCATTGGACCCCCCACCAATCCCAAGCTCAAGCTCAGGCCGAGCCAACCCCAACTCCCGAAAGAAAACCCCAGACAAGGCGTCGTCGTAATGCTGCCCAGTATGCACAAGCACCTCGTCATGCACCCCCCGCAAGACCCCCGAAACCGCGGCAGCCTTAACAAACTGCGGCCGGTTGCCAACCACAGTAAGCACCTTCATCGGTGCCGCCCCCTATGCAGCAGCGCCAACGACGGAAGCAGACCAGTCAATAACCGAAGTAGGCCGCACAACATGCCGCCCCAACCCCAGCTCCCCAGCATCGACCCCCAAGGCCAAGCCAACCAACTGAGGCAGATGCAAAACCGGCACATCCAGATCCCGACCAACGGCCTTGGCAGCAAGCGGCTGCTGCAAATCCAAATTCAGATGACACAAAGGACAAGGCGTAACGAGGCAATCCGCTTCGGCATCCTTGGCATCCCCAAGATGCGTCCCGGCCTGCTTCAAAGAAGCCGCCTTATTCATGGTGATGATCGGAAACCCGCAGCACTTGCGCATGCCGGCATAGTCGATGACGGTCCCACCAAGCGCCTCGATGATCTGATGCAGGTAGTGATCCCGAGGATGATCGGCATCGATCCCAAGCCGGTCGCGAGGCCGCACGATGTAGCAGCCGTAAAAAGGCCCAACCTTCAAGTTGGTAAGCGGCCGCTTGACAAGCCCCCGCAGATTCTCAAGCCCGATCTCCTCAACGAGCAGCCAAGAAAAGTTCTTGTTAGTAAGCCCCTTCTCGTACGAGAGCCCATCCGGAGCAAGCGTCTCATTGATATGCGAGCGGTACTCGGCAGAAGCGTCAAGCCGCTCCTGGCACTCGCTCTGCGCCCCCTGACAGGTGGAGCAGATGTTCATCATCAGCTCAGCCCCATCGACCTGCTGCGCGAGAGCGAAGGTGCGCGCGTTCAAGGTGTCGGCAAGCTCCTGGTTATGCTCGGCGATGACGCCGGCCCCGCAGCAGTTGGCCCGGTTCAGCTCAACGAGCTCGATATCGAGCAAAGGAGCAACCTTGGCCATCGACCCATGCAGCTCAGGGGTGAAGCCGCGGCTGACGCAGCCGGGCCAGTAAGCAACCTTCATGACGCAGTCGCCTCCTCTTCGTCCTCGCCGCTCACATAAAGATTCAGCTCGTAACGCGCGGGCCGCGACTCGACGGTCTCATAGATGCGCTTGACGCTGTCGAGGTCGGACTTGGGGATCTTGTGCCCGAAAATGGCGATCTTGGGATTGAGCTTCCTGCGCAAGAGCCCACGCACGACGACCGGCAGCGAAGAAAGCAGCTCCTTGCCCGCGGCAGGGTGGAACTTGGCAAACCAAGAGTTGCCCCCGTAGGAGCGAGGTATCAGCTCGGCCTCGTGCAGCAGGCCGTAGTCGCGGATGAGCGTGGTAATGGCCTGCTCATGGCGGTGCCCGTTGTTGACATCGACGATCTTCTCGTCGGAGCCGGCGATGCGCCGCAGGCGCATGATCTGCCCCATCGGGTTGACGCCCTTGGGACAGGCCTCGACGCACTTGAAGCAGTGCGTGCAGTCATAGATCCCGAGCGGGTCCTGAGATAGATCCTCCAGGCGCTCATGCCGCTCGGCATCGCGCGGGTCACCAACAAAGCGATAGGCCTTGGCCAGGGCGGCAGGCCCGATGAACCCGGGGTCAACCTCCATGGCAAGACAGTCCGAGACGCAGGCGCCGCACTGGATGCAGGCCATGGACTGCGTGACATCGACCATGGCCTCGCGCGGCACGAGGTACTCGCGCTCGGGCACAGGCTGCTTAGGCAGAAGCCAAGGTGTGACGCGCTGGACCTTCTTCCAGTGCACGGCATCCATGTCCACCACAAGATCCTTGATGACGGGCATGTTCCCCATCGGCTCGACCTCAATAACCCCATCCGGCGAAGCAGCACGAGCATGATCCAGATGCGTATGACAGGCAAGCCCAGGTTCCCCATTGATGCGCACCCCGCAAGACCCGCAGATGGCGGCGCGGCAGGAACAGCGAATACCAATGGAGCCATCGAACTGCGCCTTGGCCTGCAAGATCCCCTCTAGCACGGAGCGGTGCGGCTCAAGCTCGACGGTGTGTTCATCCCAGTAAGGCGCCTCGCCGGACTCGGGGTTGTAGCGGCGCAGGCGCAAGGTGAACTGCTCAGGCGGCCGCCGCGTGTCGGCTCCGGTGGTGGTATCGAGTGCGGCCATCAGTACTTCCTCTCCTCGGGCTGCCACTGGGTGATGGTGACGGGGGAGTAGGTGACCCCAGGCCCGTCGCCGTTGAGGCTGATGTCGATGTGCTTGAGCCAATCCTCGTCGTTGCGCTCAGGAAAGTCGGTGCGGAACTGCGCCCCCCGCGACTCCTTGCGCTCAAGCGAGGCAACGACGATCGCCTGCGCACAGTCGAGCATGTAGCCAAGCTCGATGGCCCCGAGGACATCCTGGTTAAAGACCGTGCCGCGATCGTCGATGTAGGCGGAGGAAGCCTCCTCCTGCAACCGCTTGACAACCTCCAGAGCCTGCTCCAGACCGGCCTGGTCGCGATACACCGCAACGTGCTGGTTCATGACATCGCCAAGCTCGCGCTTGATCTCCGAGACGCGGCGGGGGGGGGTGGGTCCCCCATCTCTTGGCCGGGCAACGATCCCGTCGATCATCTCCATGTCGGCGCGCAGCTGCGCATCAGAAGCGGAAGGCATCCCCATCCCGGCAGCGCGCGCGGCAGCATGCTCCCCGGAGCGACGCCCGAAGATCAAGGTGTCCAAAAGCGAGTTGGCCCCAAGCCGGTTGCCACCATGCACCGACACGCAAGCAACCTCTCCGGCGGCATACAAACCGGGAATAGAGGTGGCCCCATTGATGTCGGTCTTGACGCCGCCCATGATGTAGTGCTGCCCGGGCCGGATCATGATCGGTTCACGCGTGATGTCGACGCCGGCGAAGTCCTTGCCGATGTTGACGATCTCGCGCAGGGCCTCAAGCGTGCGCTTGCGCGGCACCTTGGTGATATCCAGATAGATCCCTTCCCCGGACGGGCCGACACCCCTCCCCTCCAAAATCTCGGTCTGCTCGGCGCGCGAGACGACATCACGCGAGGCGAGCTCCATCTTGTTAGGCGCGTACTTCTCCATGAAGCGCTCGCCGTCGGCGTTCAACAGCACGGCCCCCTCGCCGCGGGCCCCCTCAGTAATCAAGAGCCCGTTCTCGACAAGCGTGGTGGGGTGGTACTGCACCATCTCCATATCCATCAGAGGCGCGCCGATGCGATAGGCCTGAGCGATGCCGTCGCCAGTGACGATCAAGGCGTTGGTAGTGGGGTTGTAGACCTGCCCGGCGCCGCCGTTGGCAAGAATGGTGTTCTTGGCGTTGAAGACCTCCATGCGCCCAGAGCGAACATCGCGCGCAACGACGCCGCAGCAGTTCCCAGCGTCATCCTGCAGCAAGGAGGTAACGAACCACTCCTCATAGCGATCGACCTGTTCGTGATGCTTCATCAGCTGCTCGTAGAGAACGTGCAGAATCGCCTGCCCGGTGATGTCGGCGACATAGGCGGTGCGCTTCATGGAGGCCCCACCAAACGCGCGCAGGTCCATTTCGCCGCTGTCATTGCGATGGAAGGTGACGCCGATGTGCTCCAGGTGCATGACCTCAGCAGGCGCCTCGGAGCACATGATCTCAATCGCATCCTGATCGCCCAGGAAGTCCGATCCCTTCACCGTGTCATAGGCATGCGAGCGCCAATCATCGGCAATGGAGATGGCAGCGTTGATCCCCCCGGCAGCTGCAACGGAGTGCGAGCGGACAGGATGAACCTTGCTGAGAATGGCGACAGACCCCCCGGCCTGCGCGGCAGCCAAGGCGGCGCGCTGGCCGGCGAGACCGGCTCCGATGATCAAGACGTCGTGCTGAGGCATGGGAAGGGCGCGAACTCTATTGGATCGGTGAGGGGCCCGGCTCGGCGGCCGGTGGCCGCCTGCGCCACCCTCATATGCCGGCGGCGGGACGCAACGCCTGGCGGATTTGGGCGACAGTGATGACCCCCTGCAGAACTCCATCCCCATCAACGGCAACCATGGCCCCAAGCCGCCCTAATCCCTCCGCACGCAGCAAGGACTCAAGCGTCTGGCTTTCCTCGATGCGCACGGGCAGATTGTCCTCCAGCACGTCCACCACCTGCAAAGCAGGCCGCCCGGCAGCAATCTCGGCGTTCAAGCGCTCGGAGCGAATCACCCCAAGAAAGTGCCTGGCCGGGTCAACGACGGCAAACCAAGGCCAGCGATAGCGCCCAAAGAACTGCTCCTGCGCGTCGATCAGCCGCAGGTCGGCAGGAATCGTGACCGGCTGGCGGTCCATGACGTCGGCGACAGTGAGCCCCTCGATGCGTTTGCCCATCGAGCCCTGCACAACGGCCATCGAGGCCCCCTGGTAAATGAAGCCGGCAATGAGGATCAGCCAGATGCCGGAGATGGAGCCGGACAGTCCGAGCAGCGCCATGCCGGCGGCGCCGAGCAGAATCGCGAACCCCTGCCCGGTCCTCCCGGTGGCGCGCGTGGCGCGGTTGCGATTGTCGGTAACGCGCCAAATCAAGGCATGCGCGATCTGCCCCCCGTCAAGCGGGAAAGCAGGCACGAGGTTGAGCACGAGCACGAGCACGTTGAGGCTGGCGACCCAGCTGAGCCAGACAAGCGCAGGCGTGGCATGCACGCCGGAGCGCCCCACGGCGACATCCACGAAGTGCCCACTGTCGGCCAAGGCATAGCCACCGGCAACGCTCAGGACGATGATGCCGAGCGTCACGAGCGGCCCGGCGGCGGCAACGCGAAACTCGGCGCCAGGACTCTCAAAGGTCCCGATCGTGCGCGTGATCCCCCCGAGCGCCCACAGCTCGATGCCGGCCACCTGCAAGCCGTTGCGCCGCGCCACGAGCGCATGCCCGAGCTCGTGCAGGATTAGCGAGACGAAAAACGACAGCACGCTGGCAACCGTCACCAGGTAGGCGGTGGCGCGCGAGCCCCCGAGCACTTCGTGAAAGTAATTGTAGAACAGGAAGATGTAGAGGAACAGGACCAGAAACCAGCTGATACCCACACCGATGCGGATGCCGAAGAGGCGCACGAGATGGATGGATCCACGTGTGGGCATATCTCTATGGTAGGGAGGGGGGAGGGCCGGTCCGTGCGGCACTGGCTGCCAGGCAGAAGATGCAGCGCGGCGCAGTGATTGTGCGCAGGGTTGCGCGGGGCGTTAGAGCTGCCAAGCCGCGCGCGTCGGCGCGCCTCTAGAGCTGAGGCCGGTTGCGCTCGATGATGGCCTCGAAATCGAGGCCGGCGGGCAGCGTGCCGTACTCAAGCCCGCAGTCACCGCCAAGCCGCGAGGCACAGAAGGCATCGGCAACGGCGGGGTCGCCGTGACGCACGAGCAGCGATCCCTGCAGCGCAAGGGCCATCGACTCAACGACGCGCCGCGCGCGTGTCTCAAGCGTGGCGGGGTCGGAGAACTGCCCTTCAAGCTTGGCGATATGCGCATCGAGGCGAGCATCGCTCCCCTTGGCCTGCCCCACCTCGTGCAGGAAGACCTCAAGCGAACGAGGCGTACGCACCAAAGCCCGCAGCACATCAAGGCTCATGACATTGCCGGAGCCCTCCCAGATGGAGGCGAGCGGAGCCTCGCGGTAGAGCCGCGGCATGCCGGACTCCTCGACATAACCGTTACCCCCAAGGCACTCAAGCGACTCGAAGGCGTGGTTGGGGGCGCGCTTGCACACCCAGTACTTACTGACGGCGGTGGCAAGCCGCTTGAAGAGATGGGCATCGCTCAAATCATCGCTGCCGGCCCCGCCCTCACCGCCGGCTTCGTCGTAGGCACGGGCAAGGCGCATGGCCAGCATGGTGGCGGCCTCGGACTCAAGCGAGAGGTCGGCAAGCACATTGCGCATCAGCGGCTGTTCGATTAGGCGCTTGCCAAAAGCGGAACGGTGAGCGGCGTGCCAGGTGGCGGCGATCACCCCGGCGCGCATGCCGGCAGCCCCACCGATGACGCAGTCAAGCCGCGTGTGGCCGACCATCTCAATGATCGTGGGCACCCCTCGCCCAGGCTCGCCGAGCATCCTGGCGAGGGCCCCATGGAATTCGACCTCAGAAGAGGCATTGGAGTGATTGCCGAGCTTGTCCTTGAGGCGCTGGATGTGAAAGGCGTTACGCGAACCATCAGGCAGCACACGCGGCATCAGAAAGCAGGACAGCCCATCGTCAGTCTGGGCGAGCACAAGGAAGATGTCCGACATCGGCGCGGAGCAGAACCACTTGTGCCCGGTGATCTCATACTCGGCCCCCGCGCCGCCACCATTCAGAGGCCGGGCAAAGGTGGTGTTGGCGCGCACGTCGGAGCCGCCCTGCTTCTCGGTCATGGCCATGCCGGAGATGGCGGAGCCCTTCTCGGCGGCGGGCACGAGCCGCGGGTCATAGGTGGTGGCCGTCACGAGTGGCTCCCACTCCGCCGCGAGGGCCGGCGTGGTGCGCAGCGCAGGCACGACAGCAAAGGTCATCGTGATCGGACAGGCGTAACCGGCCTCAGCCTGCATGGCGGTCATATAGAGCCCGGCACGAGCCACCTGAGGGAACGGTTCACGCGAGGTCCAAGGCAGAGAATGCAGCTCGTTTTCGACCCCCATGGCCATCAGGCGATGCCAGGCGGGATGGAACTCGACCTCATCGATGCGGTTGCCGTAGCGGTCGTGGGTGCGCAGCACAGGCTTGTTCTCATTGGCCTGGCGGCCCCAATACTGCTGCGGCTTGCCGCCGACGAACTTGCCGAGCTCAGCGGCGCGCCCCATTGCCCAAGCGCCCCCCTCACGCTGCAGGGCCTCAACGAGCGGCAGGTTGCTGGAGAAGACATCGACGCCCTCCAGCGGCGGAGGCTGATTGAAGACCTCATGCGTCTGCCAGGAGTCGCCCTGGCGCGGCGGATGCTCAGCGGTGGCCATCACCCTGAAGGTTACTCCCCCGCGATAGCATCGCCCCCCGCACGCGGCGAGACAAGGACCCTGGACATGGCGAAGATCGCAGTGAAGAACCCGATAGTGGAGCTGGATGGCGATGAGATGACACGGATCATCTGGTCGTTCATCAAGGAGCAGTTGATCCTGCCCTACCTGGATGTGGAGCTTGAGTATTACGACCTGAGCATCGAGAGCCGCGACGCGAGCGAAGACGCAATCACGGTGCAAGCGGCCAAGGCGATCAAGCGCCACGGCGTAGGCGTGAAGTGCGCGACAATCACCCCCGATGAGGCGCGCGTGGAGGAGTTCGGCCTGAAGGAGATGTATCGCTCGCCCAACGGCACGATCCGCAACATCCTCGGGGGTGTGATCTTCCGTGAGCCGATCGTGATCTCCAACATCCCCCGCCTGGTGCCGGGCTGGACGAAGCCGATCGTGATCGGCCGTCATGCCTTCGGCGATCAGTACCGCGCGAGCGACATGGTGATCGACCGTCCGGGCAAGCTGACGCTGACATTCACCCCCGCGGACGGCAGCGAGGCAACGGAGGTGGAGGTGTTCGACTTCCCCGGCGGAGGCGTGGCGATGTCGATGTACAACCTGGACGAGTCGATCAGGGATTTCGCGCGAGCCTCATTGCGCTACGGCCTGGATCGCAGCTATCCGGTGTATATGTCGACAAAGAACACGATCCTCAAGCGCTACGACGGCCGCTTCAAGGACCTGTTCGCGGAAATCTACGCGGCTGAGTTCAAGACGGACTTCGAGGCGGCGGGCATCACCTACGAACACCGCCTGATCGATGACATGGTGGCGGCGTCATTGAAGTGGGAAGGCGGCTATGTGTGGGCGTGCAAGAACTACGACGGCGACGTGCAGAGCGACACGGTCGCGCAGGGCTTCGGCTCGCTAGGCCTGATGAGCAGCGTGCTGATGAGCGCAGATGGCAAGACGGTGGAGGCGGAGGCAGCCCACGGCACAGTGACCCGTCACTACCGCATGCACCAGCAAGGCAAGCCGACGTCAACCAACCCGATCGCCTCGATCTTCGCGTGGACGCGGGGCCTGGAGGCCCGCGGCCGCATGGACGGGACGCCTGCCGTGAGCGAGTTCGCACAGACGCTGGAGCGCGTGTGCGTAGAGACGGTGGAAAGCGGCAAGATGACCAAAGACCTAGCCCTGTTGATCGGCCCCGATCAGCCGTGGCAGACGACCCAGGAGTTCCTGGCGTCAATCGATCAGAACCTACGTCAGGAGATGAACCAGTGAGCACAGTGAGAGTGGCAGTAACGGGCGCGGCCGGCCAGATCGGCTACGCCCTCCTATTCCGCATCGCAAGCGGCGAGATGCTAGGCAGCGACACGGAGGTGCAGTTGCGCCTGCTGGAGATCCCAGCGGCCGTGAAAGCGGCAGAAGGCACAGCGATGGAGCTCGAAGACTGCGCCTTTCCACTGCTCAGCGGGGTGGAGATAACAGACGACCCAAACGTGGCCTTCGACGGAGTCAATGTGGCCCTGCTGGTAGGCGCACGCCCGCGCACAAAGGGCATGGAGCGGGGCGACCTGCTGGAGGCAAACGGCGGCATCTTCAAGCCCCAGGGCGCAGCACTGAACGCACACGCCGCCGATGACGTGAAGATTCTCGTAGTAGGCAACCCGGCGAACACGAACTGCCTGATCGCACGCAGCCACGCGCAGGACATCCCGGTGGAGCGTTTCACGGCAATGATGCGCCTGGACCACAATCGCGCGGTTGGACAGGTTGCACAGAAGACAGGCGCACGGGTAGCTGATGTGAAGCAGGTAAGCGTATGGGGCAACCACAGCGCAACGCAGTACCCAGACCTGTCACAGGCCAAGATAATGGGGTCCGCCACCCGCCCCACCAAGCCCGCCGGAGAGGTAATCAACGATCACGCCTGGATCGAAGATGTCTTCATCCCGACGGTGCAGAAGCGCGGTGCGGCGATCATCGAGGCGCGCGGCGCCTCAAGCGCGGCCTCGGCAGCGAACGCGGCAATCGAGCATGTGCGCGACTGGGTACTGGGCACACCAGCGGATGACTGGGTCTCGATGGGCATCGCCTCCGATGGCTCCTACGGAATCCCCGAGGGAATCGTCGCCGGTCACCCGTGCAAGTGCAGCGGGGGAGAGTGGTCGATCGTGCAGGGCCTGGATATCAACGAGTTCTCACGCGCAAGGATCGACGCGAGCGTGAAGGAGCTGCAGGAAGAGCGTAGCGCGGTCCAGGAGCTGGGCTTGATTTAAAGCAAAAGGGCGCCCGTGCCAGAGATCACGGGCGCCCTTTGATTTGCCTTTACTGCTCCCCAGTGCGGGTTATGCCTTACTCCCCGGGTGCCACCCACGGCCCTGCTTGGCTACCTTCTTTTCCTGCTCCAGTCCGGGCAGGACGCGGTAGAGATAGTTCTGCTTGATCCCCATGCGAGCAGCGAGCTCGGGGATGGTCACACCAGGCTGCTCAGAGACGATGGCGAGCGCCTGCGCGGCACGCGTGCCACTGCCCTTGCGCCGTCCGGGCGGACGACCGCGCCGTGCGGGTGTCTTCTTGGTGGCGGTAGCCGTGGCGGCGGGCGCCTCAGCGGCGGCTGCAGCCTCGGTGTCCACCTTGCGCGGACGACCAGGCCCACGACCGCTGCCCTTAGGACGACCGGGCTTACGACCGCTGCCCTTGGGACGGCCAGGCTTACGACCGCTGCCCTTAGGACGACCGGGCCCACGGCGGGCGGGCGTCGCAACAGCGGCTGAGCTTGCACCACCGACGCCCTCCAGCGCGGAGGCGGCAGCCTCAAGGCGCTGATACTCATCTATCAGCGGCCGCAGCTCAGCCATCCGGCCTTGGATCTCCTGGCGCTTCTCATCGAGAAAGTCAGTCACGTTTTGTTCCTCTTCACTTGAGCGAATGTGATCTAGACCACATCATTATTTCCGATCGGAATAAGAGAGGCACGGCTCGTCGGCCTGCGGCCGAGACTGCACACCCTCTATGTCTCACCTTACACGAATACCCAATCTTGCCAACCGTATGCAAGGTTACGTCCATGTTAGAACGCGATTCAGACGACTATTTAGAGACGGTTAAGTGTCTTGACGCATGCTGCTAAGCGTCAGCACCCTCCAACAAGGCACGTAGGCGCTCAAGCGTACGCGTGGCCTCGCGTTCGGGCATACCCCCAACCAAGGCGCGACTGGCAAGCGCACCGATAGGCCCCAAAGGAGGACGGAAGTCATTGGCGTAATCAAAGCGAGTGCAACCATCTGCCAACCCCTCAAGCGTGTACTCGGTACGGGCACGCGAGCGAGCCGGACCGCGGCCCTCCCAGACGGCCCGTTTTTCGCTCTGGCACTCGATAAGTCGCCAATGAACATCGAGGCTGACGCCGCGCAGATGCACGCGTTGATCCATCTCAAACCCAACCTGCACGGGCCCATCATCGGCATGGCGCAGGGCGCGGTGAATGGTGACCCAGTCCCCTAAACGCGCGGGGTCCATGACCGTCTTCCACACCTCGGCGGGCGACGCGGCAATGCGAATCGATGCTGTGACGGTGCTCATGCGCAGGTGACTGTACTCATGTCATCTCGTACTGGCGCGAACTCAGCGCGCGCGTAGCGGCTCGACGGCCTCCCACTCGGCCAAGGCGTGCTCGACGGCGGCATCGAATGAATGCAGCCGCACGCCGAGCAACTCAGGTGCGTGATCATCAGCAGGCAGCAGATCGCTGCCGAGGCTCTCCATCAGCGGCAAAACCAGCTCGGGGTCCTCGGAGGCAATGGCGGCGGCAACGCGCGCCGCGATCGGAGTAGCGCTCAGCGGCAGAGCGATGGCAGGACGCCCCACAAGCATGAGCTCAGCGATGCGCTCGATGATCGTTCCGTAACTCAATACCTCAGGCCCGCCGATATCCAAGGCACGCCCGGCAACGGCCGGCACATGCGCGGCGGCAGCGAGCATGTCGGTGACATCGCGCGCATCGATGGGCTGTGTGCGATAGCGCTGCCAAGCCGGCAGGGTAAGCACGGGCATACGCTCGATGAGGCGCACGAGAAAGCGAAAAGAACGCGAGCCGGCACCGATCACGATGGAGGCGCGCAGCGCAACAGAATCGGGCACGGCCTGCAGCAGAATGCTCTCGACCGCGAGGCGACTGGCGAGGTGACGCGATGCCGATTCGGCGCCTCCCCGCGGCAGCGGCCCGCCGAGGTAAACGATGCGCTTTACGCCTGCGGCGCGGGCGGCAGCAGCGAAGTTGACAGCGGCAAGGCGCTCCTGCTCAGGGAAGTCGCGCCCGGCGGCGCCATCCATGGAATGGATGAGGTAATAGGCAACCTCGATCTCCTCCAGTGCCTCCGTCAGCCCGGCGCCACTGATAACGTCGCCGCGCACAGTCTCGACGTGCCAGGCGATGGGGATACGCAGCCGGGCGGGGTCGCGCACGAAAGCCCGAAGCTGATGCCCATCGCGGCGCAGACGAGGGATAAGCAGCGAGCCGGCGAAGCCAGAGGCGCCGGTAACGAGCACACGCATATGTGAGGATGATGACTGGTGTCAACTAAAAGTCCCAATGGGTAGCGCGGATGAGCGTCCCGGCCAGGCGCCGGTCCTGACCCCAGGATTGGCCTCCCAGCCCCCCACCCGCTGTGACGTGGCGATCGTCGGCGGCGGCATCCTGGGCCTGGCGGTCGCGCGTGAGTTACTGAGCCGCAAGCCGGATATGTCGCTGTGCGTGCTGGAGCGCGAGCAAGAGGTGGCAACCCACCAGACAGGCCACAACTCAGGCGTGGTGCACGCGGGCATCTATTACACCCCCGGCTCGCTGAAGGCGCGCCTGTGCGTGCAAGGCGCACGCGAGCTGTATGAGTACTGCAACGAGCGCGGGATTCCGTATGAGCAGTGCGGCAAGGTGATCGTGGCAACGGACGCCTCGGAGCTGCAACGCCTGGACGAGCTGGAGCGCCGCGGCAAGGCCAACCGCGTGCAGGGCCTGGTGCGCCTGGACGCGCAGGGCATCCGCGCCCTAGAGCCCCACGCGGTAGGCATCGCCGGCCTGCACTCTCCCGCGACGGGGATCGTGAGCTTCCCGGCGGTGGCGCGCTCCTACGCGCAGGACGTGGCGCAGGCGGGCGGCACGGTGGTGGGCGGCTGTGAGGTACAGGCGGTGAGCGCGGGCCCGCGCACGGTGCGCCTGGAACACAGCCATGGCGCGACCGAAGCCGGCCACGCGATCTTCTGCGCCGGCGCATGGGCCGACCGCCTGGCGGTGGCGGCAGGCGCGGACCCCGACCCGCGCATCGTCCCCTTCCGCGGCGCGTACCTGCGCTTGTCCCCAGAGCGCAGAGACCTGGTGCGCTCGCTGATCTACCCGGTCCCCGACCCCACGCTCCCCTTCCTGGGCGTGCATCTGACGAAGCACATCGACGGTGACATCCTGATCGGCCCCACGGCGCTGCTGGCCGGCGCACGCGACGCCTATAGCCTCGCGCGTATCCGCCCGGGCGACATTCGTGACACGCTCGCATGGCCGGGCTCGTGGCGGATGTTCGCGCGCTGGTGGCGCACGGGCATAACGGAGATGCGCCACGCGGCAGTGCGAGCCGCCTTCGTGCGCGCCGCGGCGCGCTACGTCCCCGAGCTGCGCCTGCGCGACGTGGAGCCGGCGTTCGCCGGCGTGCGCGCCCAGGCGCTGGCACGCGACGGCCGCCTGGTGGACGATTTCGTGTTCTCGGCGACGGACCGCGCGCTGCACGTGCGCAACGCCCCCTCACCGGCCGCGACCTCCTCGCTGGCGATCGCCCGCCACGTGGTGGACCACGCGCAGCGAGCGTTCGATCTGTGACCGTCGTGGTGGCTCGCCGCGACCCACTGCTCTCCCGAGCTGGGTAAAACCCCGCAAAGTGCAGGATGACCGCAACGCTTGTCACAAGAAAGTGACTAGCCGGCGGGTATTTCCGGGAAGCATTTCTTTTCCCTGCGATTTGCGGGAACGCGCCGTGCGTGGCCGGCCGCGCGGTGCTTTGATGCATGCTGTGCCGGCCACGAAGAACAAGCGCGCGACGCGCAAGGTGACATGCGAGGAATGCTTCTTCAAGAAAAACATGCTGTGCGCCCTGGATCTGGCCGAGCCATGCGCGACGTTCCGCCCGCATGAGGCGCAGTTGAAGCCGCCGCCGCAGTTGCGCTTCGTGTTCCGCCAGGAGCGCCGTTCGCGCTCCGCCTGGGCTTTCCCGACAGCCCAGGAGCAGGCCGCGCTGCACGCCTAGCGACTAGCGCCCCAGCATCTGACGCCAGCGTGCGATGCCTCCACTGCGGCTCGCTGCCGCATACAGGTCACCATGTCCGGCGGCGCGAAACTCCGCTGGGCGCGGCCAGTCGGTGCGGCCATCGAGATACGCCCGCAGTTCGCGCTCGATGATGCGTCAGTGTTTGCGGCGTCCATCGCTGGAAACGCGCGTTGAACTCAATCATGACATGAGCTCGCAGGAACAGAAATCAGCCCGGTTAGGAACAAAAATATAGCATGATTCTAAGGGTTTTTGGGCCTATCAGACATCTAAGAGCATAATAGCGTCTGGGCCTGTACGTCAGTGTTATCTACTGCTCATATCGGCTTCTCCTCTCTTCCCGGCCTCCTCGGCCTCCTCGGCATGCCGAGCGATCCAATTCGCCCCCGGCGTGTCGGTCAAGCCGTGGACGATGATCGAGGTGAAGACGACGAGTGCGGTGAGGTCGAAGATGCGCTGACCCGAAGGGATGCCCTGGTCAAGGACGATCAGCGAGAAGGTCATGGTGGCAACGCCCTTGGGCCCGAACCAGCCCATAAAGAGCCGCGTGCCGCGATCGGTTGAGGTCCCCATCAAGGCGATCCAGACGGCGAGAGGACGCGCGATGAGGAAGGTAACGAACACGAGCCCGACGGCGGCCCAGCCATCATTGAAAAGCGCATGCAAGGTCAGCAGCGAGCCAAAGACGAGAAAGACGCCGAGCTTGACGATCTCGACGATCTCATCGGCGCGCTGCTCGAAGTGCCGGCGCAGGTCGGGCCGGCGAATGCCGAGCACGATGGCGGCGACGAAGACGGCGATGAAGCCATTGCCGCTCGGCGCGAGCACGGTGACGCCAAAGGTCCCGAAGGCCACCCCAAGCGCGTAGAGCGACTTCTGGTGTGAGGGGATGGAGTGCTCAAGCGATTGCTTGCTATCGCGCGGCATCAGCAGCGAGGCGATCCAGCCGCAGGCGAGCCCGTAGAGGAAGCCGAGCCCGATGTCCTGCACGACGAAGCGCCACCAGACGAAGTTTTCGGAGTCGACGGTGAGCGCGGCGAGCAGCGCGAGCACGGCGGGCAGCGCGAGCCCATCGTTGAGCCCTGACTCGAGGTTCAGCGAATGCCTGACGAGCCGCGGCACGCGCGGGTTGGTGACGATGCTCGATGTCAAGACGGGGTCGGTGGGTGAGAGCAGCGCCCCGAGCAGGAAGGCCTCGGTCCAGCTGAGCCCGATCAGCGCGCGCCCGGCGAGCGCGATGATCAGCGCGGTGATCGGCATCGCCACGACGAGCTTGCGCAGCGGCAGGCGCCACTCGCGCTGGAGCATCTCGCTCTCGACCTCGAGGCCATCGCGGAAGAGGATCACGATCAGCGCGCAGTAGGCGAGATCCTTGACGAAGCCGGACTGGGCGCTGAAGGAGATCCACTGGAAACCCCCGTCGCCGACGAGGAAGCCGGCGAGCACGAATAGCGCGGTGAGCGAGAGGAAGCTGCGCCGCGCGAGCCCGGACAGCAGCGCCCCCAGGATCAAGAGCCCGCCGAGCACGGCTACGGTCGCCTGGAAGGAGGGCACGAAGGGAGGGTATATTGGGTATACCCCGAACAGCCCCCAGCGAAGGCGGTGCCAAGATGGCGAGAAAGAACAAGGACAGCGATCAGGAGATGGATGCGAGCCGCAACGGCTCGATGGCCGACACGGCCCCATCCACGGAGGAGTCCTCCGGCGGAGGTGCCGGCAGGCTGCTGCTCCTGCTGATCGTGGCGGCAATGCTGGCGATGGTGCTGAGCAAGGACGTGCGCTCCAAGGTGCTGGACATGCTGTTCGGCAGCGAGGAGGAGTTCGACTACAGCTCGACGACGATGCCGGCCACGGACGCGCCGGTCGGCGCGACAGCCTCCTGAGCGCAGCCGGCCTCACCCAGCCGCAAACGAGCAAAACGAGATGAGCAGATGAACGTAACCGCGGAGCGCAAGGGTCCGCCCCAGCCCCTGTCGGGCGAGCAGGCGGAGCGCAAGCCACCGCCCAAGTCGCTGTCGGGCGAGAAGGCTCAGCGCATCATCGAGGCGATGCGCGCAAGCGTGGCCAAACGCGGCACGGCCGGCTCGACCTTCGATCGTGTCTCGCGCGAGGCCGGCGTCTCGCGCGGCCTCTTGCACTACTACTTCGGCACCAAGGAGCAGCTGCTGGTGGAGGCTGTGCGCCGCGACTGCGAGCTGCGCCTGGAGCGCCTGCAGCAACAGCTCCTGGGCGCCCAGACCGCCGAGGCCTTCATCAACCTGGCGGCGGAGCACCTGCAGCAGAGCGTGCGCGATGACCCGCAGGGCGTGACATTGATCTTCGAGCTGTTCACGCTGTCGCGTCGCAACGAGGACATCGCGGCCGAGTACGCGGCGCTGATGCGCACGACGCGCGACCAGGTGGCAAGCATGCTCGCGGCCGCACAGCGCGAAGGCGTGCTGCGCCTGCACGCCTCCCCCGAGGCGGTCGCGGAAATCCTCTTCTCGCTGACGGACGGCTTCGCGTTGCGGATGCTGACCGAGCCCGAGCGTGACTTCGCCGAGACGGTGCAGGCGGGGATCGTCTGCGCGCGAGCGCTGCTGGCTGACTAAACGCGTTCGAGCCCTGCGGGCCGACTTGAAACGCGCCCCGAGCCTGCTGGCGTACTGAAACAGCCCCGAATCTGGCGCCCTGAACCTGGCACTCGTATAATCCGAGTGCCAATGCCGATATACGAGTACAAACGCCCCGACGGCAGCACCTTCGAGGTGATGCAGTCCTTCAGCGACGACCCCCTGAAGAAGGACCCCGAGACCGGCGTGAAGGTCCAGCGAGTCCTGCACGCCCCCACGATCCATTTCAAGGGCAAGGGCTTCTACAACACCGACTACGGCACGCGCAAGCGCCAGCGCGAGACCGCGGCGGCAGGCGAAGGCTCTTCCAACGGCGCCTCCAAGGACGGCGGCTCCTCCGATAGCTCGTCCTCGTCAGATGGCAAGTCCTCATCGGAGGGCAAGTCCGAGACCAAGTCCGGCGGCGAGAAGACATCCAAGGATGCGTCCACCGCCAAGCCCAAGTCCGACTCCAAGCCGGTCGGCTCAACCAAGTAGCCGCCTCTCACGGCTATGTCCTCCTAGGCCGTCGCATGCTGGGCGGCGTGCGGCGCCGCGCAGCAGGTCGGTAACTACCTCGTCGTGCCGGGCGACTCGACCTGACGGCGAGTCATAAGCCAGTCCCGCACCGCCCCTCGTGGGCGCTCCTGTGGTGAGGGACTTGACAAGAGCCATCACTTGTGCCTATAGTCATCCTGTGATCGCGTCCTGTCATGGGGTGCCTTCACACAGATAGGTCGGGTCAAGGGTTCTGCCCGCGTTATTTGCGGGGTCCATGGGACCGCAAGGGAATGTCGGAGAGGGATTTCGATCGCTTTATGAGGGATGTTGAGATGAGTGATCTTCTTTTCACCGCGCCTAGCGCGGCCAATGGTCTTACGACCCCAATCGGGGGTCCAACTAGATGCGTCAGCATCACTGACGCATCTCTCTCTCTCTCTCTCTCTCTTGGCCCGGCTCTCTAGCTTCTAGGGCCTTTCGCCGCCTCGTTTCGGCGGCTCGCTTCGGCCACGAGGGCCGGGTTGGTCTTTCTCGCGCGTTGGGCGCGTTTCACGTTTCTGCCGTCTCGGGCTGGGTGCCCGCGGCGGTTTTGTGCCGCCCGGGCCTCCCGGGCGGTCGTGTTCTCGATTGCTCCGGGAGGGGATGGGTTTGATGCGTATTCGTGGGCTGCTTGTGAGTATGCTGGGTGTGTTGTGTGCGGTGCTTGCGCTGGGTGTGGGGTCAGCGTCCGCGGCGCTCACGTACCCGTTTGACGGGCAGTTCGGGCCGGCAAGCGGCGCGTTTGGTGCTCTCGACGTGGGCAGTGTCGCGGTGAACGACTCCAACGACGATACGTATGTCGCGGATTCAGAAACGGGTGTAGTCGATGTGTTCGACTCCTCCGGCACGCAGCTTGCAAGTCTCGACAGCTCGTTGACACCGGCGGGTTCCTTCGGGCGCGGGGAAGTCGCGGTCGCGGCGAACAACGGGACGGGCCGGGTGTATGTGCTGGACCCGGTGCACGATGTCGTCGACGCATTTGATCCTTCAGGAAATTATGTGTGTCAGATCACCGCCAGCGCGACACCGTCGGCGAGCGAGTGCAACGGTCCGGCTGGAAGCGCCACCCCCGCTGGCGGCTTCAGCACGCCACGCGGGATCACGGTCGACCAGGCAACTGGCGAGGTCTATGTCGCGGACGCAAATAACGGCGTGATCGACATCTTCAGCGCGGGCGGTGAATATCTGCGGCAGATCCTGCTCAGCTCAATCCCCGGCGGCTTCGACAGTTTCTACACGCGTGGCATCGCGGTTGATGACTTCAACGACCATGTATATATATCGTCGAGTGCATCCGGCATTTACGAGTTTGATGCCTCCGGCAGCTATGTCACACGTTGGACCGGATCGAATACTCCGGCAGGCTCATTCGAAGGCTATCTCAGTGTCGCCGCCGACAACGCGACCGGCGAAATCTATGTCACCAGCTCATATCCCACCCCGATCACCAATGTCTTTGCATCTTCGGGTGAATACCTGAGGCAGTTCAGCCATTCTTACACGCGCCCCAAGGGCACCACGGTCGACCAGGCGACTGGCAGGGTCTATGTCTCGGACACCGAACCCTCCATCGTCGACGTCTTCGATCCCGCCACGGTTCTCCCTGATGTCACGACCGGGCCGGCCTCGAACGTGCATCCTACGAGCGCGACGGTCGAAGGCACGGTCAATCCCGACGCGGTCCAGTTGAGCGACTGTCACTTTGACTACGGGATCAGCACCGCCTACGGGCAGAGCGCGCCGTGCGTGCCCGCCGCTGCATCGCTCCCCGCGGACTCGAGCGCTCATGCCGTGACCGCGAACCTTACGGGGCTTGCGGCAGGGACGACCTATCACTTCCGACTGGAGGCTTCCAACGCGACCTGCGCACACTGTACGAGCTTCGCCGAAGACGCAACCCTCGCCACGCCGCCACCGCCTTCCATCGAAAGTGCATCGGCCGCGAACGTGACAGGCACATCGGCGGACCTGACGGCACGGATTGACCCGAACGGCTCGGACACCACTTACCACTTCCAGTGGGGCACCAGCAGTTCCTACGGCGCCACTGTGCCCGTCCCCGCCGCTGATATCGGCACCGGGAGCGGCGCGGTATCGCAGCACATCACCGGTTTGAGCGCGGGCACGACCTATCACTGGCGGGCTGTCGCGACGAACGCCAACGGGACGACCACCACCGCGGACTATACCTTCGTCTACGACACGGCAGGTGCGGGCCTCCCGGATAATCGTACATATGAAATGGTGACGCCGTCGCACAAGAACGGCGCGTTGATCGGCGATGAGGTTTTTGCCCCTCGCCCCGATTTATCGGAAGACGGTTCGCGTGTGATTCTCACGAGTATCCAGTGCTTCGCAGGTGCCGAATCGTGCAACGCGGATCGTTATAACGAGGGTCAGCCGTACCTGTCTACGCGTACGAGCGGCGGCTGGGTGACGACTGCGCTTGCGCCCCCGGCGAGCCAATTTGAAGCCAATGCCAATTGGCTGGTGAGCGCGGAAGCAGATGCCGCGTTGTTCAGCATGCCGACGGCACCTGCCGGAGAGGACGACTGGTATGCGCGTGAACCCAACGGGTCATTTGTGGATGTCGGTCCGGTGACTCCGCCTGCGTCAGGACCATTGAGCATAAATCCGTTTGCTTCCAGTGTCCACCTGGCAACGGCCGATCTGTCACACGTCGTCTGGGCTACCGATACCGATGCTGGTGAACCTGTCTGGCCTTTCGATGCGACGACGCCAAACAGCATACGACAGACTGTCTATGAGTATGCGGGGAGGGGCAGCTCGCAGCCGATCTTGGTCGGGGTGACTGGCGCTAGGGGCAGCACCGACCTGGTCAGCGAGTGTGGGACCGAAGTGGAAGCGGGTAGAGTCTCTGGATCTTTGTCGGATGATGGCCGCACGGTTTATTTCACGGCGCAGCCGTGCTCGTCGGGGTCGGGTGCCAATGCGGGTACTCCGGTGCCAGTTAGTGAGTTGTTCGCGCGTATCGACGAGTCGCGAACGGTTGCGCTCTCTGCCCACGCGCCGGCATCGGAATGTGACGCTGCCTGCCAGACTTCGCCTCTCGCCGGTGCTCAGTTTCGGGGTGCCTACGCGGATGGATCGAAGGCGTTCTTCACGAGCACCCAGCAGCTCACGAACGGCGCAAGTGAGGACAACCACAGCGGCGATAGCCCATCCGGAGAAGGCTGCACCCGAACGACTGGTGTGAATGGTTGCAACCTATATGAGTACGATTTCGCCAACCCCGCCGGCCATCGTCTGCTGGCGGTCTCGGCCGGCGATACGAGCGGCGGCGGACCGCGGGTGCAGGGGTTGGTCGCGATCTCCCAAGACGGGTCGCACGTCTACTTCGTCGCCAAAGGCGTGTTGACCGGTTCAGCGAATAGCCAAGGTCAGCTCGCGCGGGACGGCGCTGAGAACTTGTACGTGTTCGTGCGTGACGCCGGCCGCACGCAAGGCCAAGTGGCGTTCATCGCCCCGCTCTCTGTCTCTGACGACGAGGAGTGGATTGAAAGTAACAAGGCGAATGTGACCCCCGATGGCCGTTTCCTGGTGTTTACGAGCCACGCGTCGTTGACGCCCGACGATACGAGCATCGCCGGTGGGCGGCAGGTGTTTCGCTATGACGCCCGGACGGCTGAGCTTGTGCGGATCTCGATCGGTCAGGATGGTTTTAACGACAACGGCAACGTGGGTGTCGGCAACGCCAGCATCGTGCCGCCTGAAAACTTCACTTTCCGGGCCGGCCCGGTGCGGTCTGACCCGACGATGTCCCACGATGGTTCCTATGTCTTCTTTCAGAGCCCGATCGGATTGACGCCGGGGGCGCTCGACGATGTTCAGACCGGGTTTGAAGAAGGCAGTCCGCTCTACGCACAGAACGTGTATGAGTGGCATGACGGGCACGTGTATCTGATCTCCGACGGGCATGATGTGAGTACCGACCGGTTTGCCTCTTGCGAAGGACGTTATCCGTCGTCGGTGTGCCTGGTCGGTACCGATGCCACGGGCGCGAACGTATTCTTCACGACCGCAGATCCGCTGGTGGCACAGGACACCGATACGGAGGTGGACTTCTACGACGCGCGGATCTGCACCGCGAGCGAGCCGTGCGTGGCATCCTTACCCCCGACGGCTGCGTGTCAGAGTGAAGCATGTCATGGCGCTCCGGGTATTGCGCCGTCGTCGCCTGAGGCGGCGACGGTGACATTCGGTGGCCCCGGCAACCTCGCATCACCGGTCGTATCGAAGGCGAAGGCCAAACCCAAGCACAGGGTCAGGCCGATGAAACGCAAGCGCAAGCACCGGCGGGGCCCCAAGCAGCGTAAACGTCATGGTCACACCACAGCAGGGGGTAAGTGATGCGAGGCAAAGACATTTCCAACCGCACGACGCATAGTCATGCGTACATATCGCGTGCTGGTGTGCTTACGGGCCTTACCGCTGTGCTGGTGGCGCTGATGCTGGCGGCCGGCACTGCCACGGCCGCAATCCCGGCAGCGGGCTTCGCGATTCACTCGTTCGCGATACCGAGTGACTTTTCCGTCGCCAAGAATGCCGACTGTGCCCGCGTCGTCAGTGAAGATTCGACGAACCCTGCCCCGCCCTGTGATGCCTACCAGGTAACGGTGCGCAACGCCGGCAGTCAAGCGACGGATGGCAGCACGATCACGCTCGCCGACACCCTGCCGGCGGGCGTGGCGCTCCAAAGCATCAGCTTTAACTGGTCGGGTGCGAACGTGAATCTGAGCGAAGAATTCTGCAGCGTCGTGTCGGGGCGGGCGCAGTGTCGTTGGCCGGAAACACTGCGACCCGACGAAACGCTTGAGATGAAGATCTTCGTGACGGTGGAACCGGGCGCCTTGGGTGACGTTGAGAACACTGCAACGGTCTCAGGCGGCGGCGCCCTGCAAGCCGCCTCGAGCATGCGCAACCCGATTGGCTCGATGCTGACGGTGTTTGGTGTGGGGAGTTTGACCTCCGATATCGCGGGAGTGGATGGTGCGCCTGACACCCAGGCTGGTTCCCACCCGTATGGGTTCACGACACGGCTCGACTTCAACACCGGGTTCAGGATCCCCCCCAACGCCTTTGGCGGGAGAGAGGAACCTACGAGCGTTCGCGATGTCAAAGATGTCGTGGTGGATCTCCCGCTCGGGTTCGTCGGCAGTGCCTTGGCGGCGCCGAAGTGCACCCTGACGCAGCTCTCCGCACTGGAGCAGGGGAATGAAGGAGCCATCAGGGGCGCCTGTCCCGCCGATACGACGCTCGGTCACATCCGCTCCGAGCCATCCGGCACGGATTCGGTGGACGCGCCGTTGTACAACATGGTGCCTGAGCACGGCGTCGCAGCGGAGTTCGGCTACGTGGACGCGGTGGAAGGGGCACATGTTCTCTATGCGAGCGTCGTGCCGAGCCCCTCGGGATATGTGCTGCGCACTACGAGCACCGATGTGCCACAGGTCGCCATAACCAACATCGAAGTGACGCTCTTTGGCGATCCCGCTGCTGCGGACGGGAGCGGCAACACCCAGGTCGCGCTCTTCACGAACCCGTCGGACTGCTCGGGGGAACCGTTGGTGACTTCGGTCCACATGGACTCCTGGCAGAGCCCGGGGCGCTTCAACGCGGATGGTACCCCGGACTTCACGGACCCGAGCTGGGTGGGGGGGGTTTCGGAATCCCCGCCGGTGACGGGCTGCAATCAGCTGCGGTTTGACCCGTCGTTGAGTGCACGGCCGGATACGACGGCTGCCGACAGCCCGTCGGGGCTGGATGTCGACTTGAAGATCCCGCAGAGCGAGGAACCGGGCACGTTGGCGACGCCGCCGCTCAGGAACGCGGCTGTAACGCTTCCGGCTGGTTTGACGCTTGACCCGTCGGCGGCGGCCGGGCTGGGGGCGTGCAACTTGGCGCAGATCGACTTGGCTGGCGCGGGCGAGCCGTCGTGCCCCGAATCGTCGAAGATCGGGACAGTCGAACTGTCGACGCCGCTGTTGGATGGCACGCTGACAGGCTCGATCTACCTCGCGACGCAGGGTGAAAACCCGTTCCACAGTCTCCTCGCGGGGTACATCGTGGTCGATGACCCGACGACAGGTGCGGTCATCAAGATTCCGGGCAACCTCACGCCGGACCCGAATACCGGTCAGATCACGGGGGTGTTCGACAATAACCCGCAGTTCCCGTTCAGCGATCTGAAGCTGCACTTCTTCGGTGGTGCGCGTGGTGAGCTGGCGACCCCCGCGGGCTGTGGCACGTACACGACGACCTCGGATCTGATGCCGTGGTCCGCCCCAGACTCTGGTCCGGATGCGATGCCGTCGGACAGCTTCCCGATCGATACGGGTTGTATGAGTGGGTTCGCGCCGAGTTTCACGGCGGGGAGCGAGAACCCGCAGGCGGGTGGCTACTCTCCGTTCACGCTGTCCCTCTCAAGGACCGACGGCGACCAGAACCTCTCGGGCCTGTCTGTGTCGTTGCCGCCTGGGTCTCTGGCGAAGGTTGCGGGTGTCCCGCTGTGCCCCGACGCGAACGCGAATGGGGGCACGTGCCCTGAAGCCTCGCAGGTGGGGACGATGCAGGTCGGCGCGGGTGTCGGTCCCAATCCGTTGTTCGTGTCGGGGAAGGTGTACCTGACGGGCCCGTACAAAGGTGGCCCATATGGCTTAGTGGTGGAGGTCCCCGCGATCGCGGGGCCGTTCAACTTGGGGACGGTGGTTGTGCGCCAGTCGCTGCGGATTGACCCCACCGATGCGCACGTCACGGCGGTGTCTGATCCGCTGCCGACGATCCTGGACGGCATACCGCTAAGAGTGCGCAGGGTGGATGTGACGTTGGACCGTGCGGGGTTCACGTTTAACCCCACGAACTGCACCCCGATGGCTGTCACGGGCACAATGACCTCCACCGAAGGCGTAAGCACGAACGTGTCCTCACGGTTTCAGGCGGGAGGGTGTGGTGAACTGCCGTTCAACCCGAAGTTCACCGTGAGTACGCAGGCGAGGACGAGTAAGAAGAACGGTGCGAGCCTGGACGTGAAGGTGGGCTACCCCCAGGGGCCTGAGGCGAACATCCACTCGGTCGCGGTGGTTCTTCCCAAGCAGTTGCCCTCAAGGCTCTCGACGATCCAGCAGGCGTGCCCCGAGGCGACGTTCGACTCAAATCCGGCGTCGTGTCCGGCGGGCTCGAACATCGGGATAGGGACCGCCAGGACACCGGTTCTCTCAAACCCGCTGACGGGCCCGGCGTACCTGGTGTCTCACGGTGGCGCGGGATTCCCCGACCTGGTGTTGATCCTCCAAGGCGAAGGCGTGACGCTGAACCTGGTCGGCAGCATCGACATCAAGCACAGCATCACGAGCAGCACCTTCGCGAATGTCCCCGACGCCCCGATCAGCTCGTTCGAGTTGAGCCTCCCCGAGGGCCCGCACTCCGGTCTCGGAGCGGTCGTCCCCGCGAAGGCGAAAGGCAACCTCTGTGGCCAGGTTCTGACGATGCCCACGACGATCACGGGCCAGAACGGCGCGCAGGTCAAGCAGAGCACGAAGATCACAGTCACTGGTTGCCCGAAGGCGAAGAAGAAGGCGAAGGCGAAGAGGCACGCCAAGAAGGGCGGGAAGAAGTAGAGGTGGCGGTTCTGATGCCACCTCGTCAGACAGCGGCCGCAGCGCCTGCGCCTGGCCTGCCGCGCGAGCATGTCAGTGAGATCCAGCGGATGCGGATTCTGGCGGCGATGGCGGAGGTCGCCAGCGAGCGCGGCGCGGGGTCGGTGACGGTGGCGCATGTGGTTGGTCGTGCGGGTGTGTCACGCCGTACGTTCTATGACCTGTTCGCGGATCGCGAGGAGTGCTTTCTGGCGGCGTTCGAGGAGGCGATAGGCCGCGTCGGCGCGCAGGTGATCGAGTCTTATGAGCAGGAGCACGCCTGGCGGGAGCGGATCAGGGCGGGCCTGTGGGCGCTGCTGGTGTTCCTGGATGAAGAGCCGGCGACGGCGAAGCTTTGTGTCGTTGAGTCGCTTGCGGCGGGCCCGCGTGTGCTTGAGCATCGCGCGAGAGTGCTGCGTGCATTGGTGCGGGCGGTCGATGAGGGCCGTGCGGCGATGCCCAAGAAGGCCTCGCAGTTGCCGCCGTTGACGGCGGAGGGTGTGGTGGGCGCGGTGTTGTCGGTGATCCACACACGGCTGTCAGACCCGAACTCCAGGCCCCTGACGGGCCTGCTGGGTGAGCTGATGGGCATGATCGTACTGCCCTACCTCGGCCAGGCGGCGGCACAGAAGGAGTTGCACAAACCAACCCCCAAACTCCAAACAAAAACGAGTCCGGGGCAGCGTGACCCGTTTGACGGCCTGGATATGCGCATCACCTATCGCACGGTGCGCGTGCTGATGGTGATCGCTGGCAACCCCGACGCGAGCAACCGCAGGATCGCGACCGAGGCGGGCATCAGCGACCAAGGCCAGGTCTCGAAGCTGCTGGCGCGCTTGGAGCACCTCGGCCTCGTCTACAACCGCGGCATCGGCCCCGTCAAAGGAGCCCCGAACGCCTGGCAGCTGACAGCCCGCGGCCGCCATGTCGAGCAGGCGATCCGCGTACAGACGGGGTGAGCCGGCGCCGGCGGCGCAACATGGCACTTTGAAATAGGCAGCGTCTTTGCTGCTGGCTCTAGGTTCCGTAGCCATCTGGCTCTATAATCCAGAGCCATGGCAAATCCATTTCGCTACAGCAATCCGGTCGACCGCGAGGACCTGATCGGCCGGGAGCAGGAGCTGACGGAGCTGCTGGATCTCGCCGAGGGTGCCCATAACAGCCGCCTGGTCGCTCCTCGCCGATACGGGAAGAGCTCATTGCTGCATGCCCTGCGCGTGAAGGCGCGGGACATTGGGATGGTCCCGGTGTACGTCAATTTCTTCGGCGTGGTGACCGCCGGTGATATTGCTGAGCGCATTGAGGCGGCCTACGCCGAGCAGCTGAGCGGTTCGCTGGCGCGCTGGTTCGAGGGGGTCAGGGCGACCTTCCGGCTCGGCGGCGGGTTGCTCCCGGCGAGTGCCGAGGTTGGCATGGACGCTCGTCTGCAGCAGCCGCTGCTGGAGCGCCTGGCGCTGCCGCGGCGGCTGTTCGAGAAGCACGGCAAGCGCTGCCTTATCGCGTTTGACGAGTTCCAGGACGCCCTTACGGCAAACAATCGCATCGACGCCGTGATCCGTAGCGAGATCGAGCGCCACGGAGACGCTGCCAGTTACGTCTTTGCTGGCTCGCACGTCGGCATGATGCGCGAGCTCTTCACAGACAAACGGCGTGCTTTCTATGCCCAGGCGCGGCAGATCAATCTGCCGCCGCTCGACCAGGAGGATGTCGCGGCGTTCCTTTCGGCACGCTTCCGCGACAGTGGCAAGAGTCCCGGCGAGGCGCTGGAGCCGCTGTTGGTGCTTGCCGCGGGACACCCCCAGCGCTCGATGCTGCTCGCGCACTTCCTCTGGGAGCAGACCCCGCCGCGCGCTGAGGCGAGCGGACGGACCTGGACAGCCACGCTCGCCCGGGTCCTTGAAATCGAGGCCGCGGAGGAGCTGCGCGCGGCATGGGCGGCGCTGAAAGTCGGCGAGCGGCGTGCGCTGCTGGCGGTCTCCCATCACCTGCCGCCCTATTCGCGCAAGACCCAGCGTTGGGTTGGGGGTTCTCGCGGCGGCAGCATGGAGCATGCCATCCGCTCCCTCATAGACGCTGGCGAGCTCGCCGAGAATCCGCACACGCTCAACGGCTATCGCGTCGTGGACCCGCTGCTTGCCCACTGGGTGCGCACCGGCAGGCACAGCTCATAGGGCGTTGTGCAGCCGCTCGCCGGGCGTGCCGCTGCCCAGGCGGCGCTCACCCCGCCTGAAAGCGCGCGGCCGCCGCGCGACGTTCGGCTTCGGAGACGCTGAGCCCCACCTCGCCGTCGGGCAAGGTGACGCTCCCCGCAGGCTTGAGCAGCCGCGTCGGCGGCGTGCCACTGGTGCCAAGCGCGGCGAAGAGACTCAGCAGCGTAGGCCCGCTCATGTCCGAGACGATCGCGGGCGGCGCGCTCCAGGCGATCCAGGGCAGGCGCAGAAAGCTCGACGGCGAGAGCAGCCGCGACTTCATGTCCTGAAAGAGGGCCTGCTGATGCTTGGCGCGATCCAGATCGGTCTCGTTCGGCGCGCAGAGGTTCTCGCGCGTGCGCGCCAGCGCGAGCGCCTGCTTGCCGTTGAGGTGATGCGTGCCCGCGGGCAAGTGCAGCGTATAGCCGCCGCGGCTGAAGCCGCCGTCCAGGCGCGAGATGATGCAGCCGCCGGTGTAGTCAACCCCGCCCATGGCGTCGATCAGCTGCGGAAAGTTTTCGAAGTTGACTTCGACGATGTGATTGATGGGGACGCCTAGATAGCGCTTGATTATTGAGATGGAGAGGGCCGGCCCTCCGAATGCATAGGCCGCATTGATCTTCTGCAGGCCGTGCCCGGGGATTTCGACGACGGTGTCGCGCGGGATCGACAGCCGCGCAGCGTGCCCGCCGCCGGTGCGGATCAGCATGATCGAGTCCGAGCGACTGGGCCCCGAGGTGTTGGCCCCCGGTTCCTTGCTGCCCTTGGGGCGCCGGTCACTGCCCAGCACGAGGATGTTGTTGGCGGAGGTGAGCGGCCAGCCCGCCGGGTCGAGCACGCCCTGCACGTCGCCGGGCGGCGAGTTGCGCCCGAACTGCGCGCTCACCAGGAACAGCACGAGCGAGAGCAGCAGCCAGCCGGCCACGAGCGCCAAGACGCCCACAACGATGCGCCTCCGCGTCAGGCGCGGTCGGCGACGCGGGCCCTGTCCCGGAGGCGGAGCGCCGATGAGCGTCCCGCCATCGCCGCCACTACCGCCATCGCCTCCGCGCAGATGCCGCCGCGCGCGGTAGCGCTTGTATTGCGGCGGTTCCTCGGTGCCTGCCGTGCGCGGCGTGCGCGCGGGGGCCGCGGCGGGCGCGGCTGTACGCGGGGCCTTCGCGGGCGCGGCTGTACGCGGGGCCTTCGCGGGCGCGCGCGGGGTCTTCGCCGGGGCCCGCGGTGTCCGCGCCGTCGGGGTGGCGGCGGGCGCAGGCGGCAGGCGCGGGCGGCGCGGCTCGGCCATCACCACACCACCGGTACGCCATAGGCGGCGAAGGCAGGGTCCCGGGTGACGATCGCACAGCCTTCGAGCCGGGCCTGCGCGATCAGCAGACGGTCGAAGGGATCACGGTGGTGAACGGGAAGATCGGCGACGGCGTTGGCGTGCCGCGCGGTTATCGACAGCAGCTCAGCGCCCGCTTCGCTGACGCGCTCGATTAGGTTTTTCGGGGCCGTCAATTTGCCGACTGAGCGCTTGATCGCGATCTCCCAGACGTTCACGGCGCTGGCAATCAACTCCGCGTCGGGCCGTTCCATCGCCGTCTGGGCCTCGCGGGAAAGGGGAAAGTCCGTCGAAAGCAGCGCCAGCAGAGTGTGGGTGTCGAGCAGGAGCCTCACTCGTCGATCATGCCGAAGGCGCTCTGGAGGTCCTCCGGCAGCTCGTCGAAGTCATCGGCGATCTCCACCTGGCCCTTCCAGATGCCCCTGAGCGCCAAGAGGCCGCGCGGGGGCTCGTCATAGGGGACGATCTTGGCCACAGGGCGCCCCGAACGCTCGACGATCACGTCCTCGCCACGACGCGCGCTGTCGACCAGGCGCGAGAAGTTGGTCTTCGCCTCGTGCATTCCCACTCGTGTCATGTGGCGCATTCTAGCATTGCTTAGCTAGCCTAGTCCTATCGCTGGTCTCGCGGCTCGGCGCGTCCAGCACCGCGGTGCGTCCTCGCCCCGCGCACGCAGGGCGCTTGCTCGATGGCCATATATTGGCGCGATGAGCCCCGAGCATGCGCCGGCAGGCCGCCCGACCGCAGGCCGGCTGAACGCAGGCCGGCTGATCGTCTGTCCCACGCCGCTCGGCAACCTGCAGGACATCACGCTGCGCGTGCTTGAGATGCTCGCTTCTGCTGACGTGCTCGCCTGCGAGGACACGCGGCGCACGCGCGTGCTGCTTGAGCGCCATGGGATCGCGGGGCCGGAACTCGTCTCCTTCCACGAGCACAACGAACGCGCTCGCGCCGAGCAGCTCGTGGCGCGCATGTGGGCTGGGGTCAGCGTGGCGCTCGTCTCAGACGCCGGCATGCCGCTCGTCTCAGACCCCGGCTTCGCTCTGATCCAGCAGGCGCTCGCCGCCGGGCTGCAGGTCGAGGTTCTGCCGGGGCCGAGCGCGGTCATTACGGCGCTCGTCGCCTCGGGCCTGCCGGCTGAGCGCTTCCGCTTCGTGGGTTTTCTGCCGCGCAAGCGCGGGGAGCTGGAGCGGCTGCTCGGCGGGGTGGGCGGAGTGGGAGGGGTGGGCGGGACCTTGGATACCCTCGTCGCCTTCGAGTCCCCCGGCCGCCTCGCCGCGACGCTCGCGATCCTCGCGGCGCTCGATCCCGAGCGGCCGGCCGCCGTCTGCCGTGAGCTGACCAAGCTGCATGAGGAAGTCCGCCGCGGATCGGCCGCCGAGCTTGCCGCCTACTACGGCGAGCACGCGCCGCGGGGCGAGATAGTGCTGGTGCTCGGCGCCTCTTCGCCGGAGCGCGCCACTCACGAGGAGGCGATGGCCGCGCTGCGCGCCCTGATCGATGCAGGTGCCCGTGCCCGCCCGGCCGCGGGAGTGCTCGCCAAGCTCACAGGCATCAGTGCCAATGAGTTGTACCGGGGGCTGACGGGTTCCTGAGGCATGCCAGGCGCGCGCAGGTGGAGCTTGTGGAGCGCCCCCATAGCCATCATCGAGATGCGCCCGCAGCTGCCGCACCCGGCCGATCAGCAGTGGTTCTGGAGTGAGCGCTGGCGTCCGGTCGGGACGCACGGCATATTCAAGAGCTCTTGATTCAAGGGTTCAGGGGCAGCAACTGAAGTGCCTCGACGTGCTTGAGGGCCACGCCGTTAGGACGGCGGTTCGGCCACCGGTTCTACCGTCAGCTCGGCGGCTGACAGGCCGTCGGTGGATCGCCCGAGTCCCAAGCGCGGGCGCCGCGAGGTGCGCGGCGCGGCTGCCTTCTCATCGACCGCCTCGGCCAGCACCACCGTCAATGCAACGCCGCGCCTGTGGGCCTCAGCCTCAAGCGTTTCGAGCGAGGACCGTCTCGCGCTCACCGTTGTCCTGCGAGTCTGATTCATGATTCACGATGCTAATAGGCCATTGCTCCACGGCGATTCCAGCGCCCACGCTCCACGATTCCAGCGCCAACGTAGTAGTCCCCTTACGTATCTTATGACGATCTTTTCGTCATTATCCTTGTCTTACAACGAAGATTTCGCCATAATGGTCGGGCATGACACGTCCTACGACGACTTTCTCGCTTGCCGAGCAGCCTGAGGTCTTCTTCTCGAGCACCCGCACCTCGCGGGCGATCAGACGCCATCTCGCGGCCGGCGAGGTGCGCCATATCGCCGGCCGTCTCTACACCCGAAACACGAGCGATTCGCTCCAGGATGTGGTGCGGCGCCGGGTCTGGGAGGTCGCGGCAGGCTATTTTCCGGGGGCCGTGATCGTGGATCGCACGGCATTTGAGATGCGGCCGTCCGGGCCCGAGGGGTCGATCTTCCTGTCCGGCGACACGCGTCGCGTGGTGCGACTGCCGGGGGTCGTGCTCAACAGCCGCCGTGGGCTGGGCCCCGTGAGCGGCGACCAGCCTTTCATGCAGGGCCTCTTCCTCAGCTCCTGGCCGCGGCGGTTCCTGGAGAACATGCGCCCTTCTCGTACGCGCACCGGAGTCAGTCGCACCTTGAGCCGGGCCGAGATGGAGCAGCGCCTGCAGGCGATTCTCGTCAACCAGGGCGAGTCCCAGCTCGGGGTGCTGCGCGATGAAGCGCGCCGGCTGGCCCCTGAGCTTGAGGCCGAGCCACAAAGCGCGCGTCTGGACTCGTTGATCGGCGCGCTACTGGGCACGCGTGTTGACAAGCACCTGCTCACAGCCGCCGGGCGGGCGACTCGCGCGGGGCGTGGCTGGGACGAAGCGCGTCTGCCTCTCTTCGATGAGCTGCTGGCCGCATTGAGCGAGTACGTGCCGTTCGAGCGCACTGAGCGCCCAGCGCACGCGGGCGCTCCCTTCGCGTTTTTCGAGGCGTACTTCTCGAACTTCATCGAGGGCACCGAGTTTCTCGTGAGCGAGGCGCGGGACATCGTCTTCGCCGGCGCGATCCCCGCCGCGCGACCGCAGGACGCGCACGACATCCTGGGCAGCTATGACGCGGTGTCCGATCCCGCGATGCGTGCGGCGACGCCGCACGACCCCGCCGCGCTGGACGGTCTGCTGAGAACAGCCCACGCTCGCATGCTCGCGGGGCGCCCCGGGGTCGACCCGGGGCGGTACAAGAGCAGTCCCAACCGCGCCGGCGAAACCGAGTTCGTCGCGCCGCTGCTCGTGCGTGGCACGCTGGAGCGGGGCCTTGAGCGCCAGCTCGCGCTGCCTCCGGGCTTTCAGCGCGCGGTGTTCACGATGTTCCTCGTATCCGAGGTCCACCCCTTCGCCGATGGCAACGGCCGCGTCGCGCGGCTGTTGGCCAACGCCGAGTTGACCGCCGCCGCCCAGCAGCGCCTGATCGTTCCCACGGTGCTGCGAGACGACTACCTGCAGGCGCTGCGCGCCATGTCACGCCAGGCGAACGCAGCGCCGCTGATCGCTGTGCTCGACCGTGCTCAGCAGCTCTGCGCGCAGATTGACTGGGCCGACCTTCATGGCGCGGAGGCTCAGCTGCGTGCGACGCATGCGTTTGACACGCCGGCCGAGGCGGAGGAAGCCGGGGTCATACTGCGGCTTCCGAGCGAATTGCAAGGCGCGGCACAATCGTGATGCCGCCGGTTTTCCCTTTCAAAGTCTCACCGGCTCCGTAAGCATAGAGAGCTATCCTTACAAAGCCCGCAATCTGCTGCGCTCCGAGAGCGCCGCGTCATCGCGCATCGAGGGTGTGCGGATTACGCACAAGCGCCTCGCGCGCGCCGCATACACCCGGGCCGACGCTCGGGCCGGCCGGCAGCGTGGGGACGGCCGCGCCGCCGAAGTGCTCGGCAACGTGGAAGCGATGGAGCGCGCCATCGAGCTCGGCGGCAGCTCCGAGTCGCTCACGGTGGCAGGCATCCGGGACATCCATCGCACGCTCCTGCGCTTCACCGAGGATCGCGACATAGCCGGTGCCCTGCGCACCAAGCAGAGCTGGATCGGCGGCAACGACTACCACCCCATCGGCGCTCCCTACGTCGCCCCTCCGCACGAGCTGGTGCCCGGGCTGCTGGAGGACCTCTGCCGGTTCATCGCGCGCACCGACATCGCCGCTGTCGCGCAGGCGGCGATCGCGCACGCGCAGTTCGAGAACATCCACCCCTTCTCCGATGGCAACGGCCGCACGGGGCGAGCGCTCATATATGTCGTCCTGTGCCGCCGCGGTGAGGCGGGCAACTACATTCCCCCCATCAGCCTGGTGCTGGCCGGCCAGCCCAAGAGCTACATCGGCGGTCTCGGCGCCTACAGCCAGGGCCGTGTCAGCAGCTGGTGCGAGCGCTTCGCGCATGCCACCGCGCGTACCGCCGGCGAGGCTGAGCAGCTCGCCTGGGGCATCGAAGATCTCCAGGCCGGCTGGCTGGCGCTCCTGGGCAACCCCCGCCGCGACGCCGCGGTGCGCGAACTCGTCAGCGTCCTACCAGCCCAACCCGTGATTGATGTCGCCGCTGCCCAGCGCCTGACCGGCAAGTCTCACGTTGCCGTCGGCAACGCCATCGCCAAGCTGGAGCACGCCGGCATTCTCACCCGCCTGAACCAGCGCAAGTGGGGGCGCGTCTGGGAGTGCGCCGAGCTGCTGGCGCTTGTCGACGCCTTTGAGAAGACCGTCTCCACGCCCTAGCTCTGCTCGGATTCACACCTCGACCTGGCGCCCGAGTCCGCCCTTCTTGCCAAGGGACTTGACAAGAGCCATCACTTGTGCCTATAGTCATCCTGTGATGGCGTCCTGTCATGGGGTGCCTTCGCAAGGATAGGTCGGGTCAGGGTTCTTCCCGTGTTGTTTGCGGGGTCCATGGAGCCGTAAGGGAATGTCGGAGAGGGATTTCGATCGCTTTATGAGGGATGTTGAGATGAGTGATCTTCTTTATAACCGCACCTTGCGGTCCAATGGTCTTACGGCTCCGTTCGGGGTTGTAACTAGATGCGTCAGCATCACTGACGCATCTCTCTCTCTCTCTCTCTCTCTCTTGGCCGGGTCGGCTAGCTTCTAGGCCTGTTCTCCGCCGCCACCCGGCGGCTCGCTCCGGCCACAGGCGCCGGGTTGGTCACTCTCGCGCGTTAAGCGCGATTTGTGTTTCTACCGTCTCGGGCTGGGTGCCCAGGGCGGGTTTCTGCTGCCCGGGTGCGGTGGGTGGTCTTGTTCTCGATCGTTTTGGGAGGGGATGGCTTTGATGCTGCGTCGATGCTTGGTCTTGCTGGTCGGGCTGGTTGTGTTGGGGTTGCCCGCGCGGGCCTCCGCTGATGAAAGGTGTCCCAACGAAGCGCAGCGTCCCGCCGGGTCCTACTCCTCGCGGCTGCCGGATTGCCGGGCGTTCGAGCAGGCCTCGCCGGTGGACAAGGGCGGGGCGACCATGTCGGGTTATGAAGGTGTGGTTCATGCCTCGCCGTCGGGAGATCGCATCGTGTTTGAAGTGCCGTCGAACATGCCCGGCGCCGAAGGCGGGTACAGTCCGCAGCTGTTCCTCGCCAGTCGGAAGGAAGAAGCCTGGTCAAGCCGAGGATTACCGATGCCGTTTCAGCCGCATGGGTTCAGCTCGGTGGTAGGTTGGAGCGACGATCTGTCTGAGGTGCTCGACCAGACAGTTGACTATACACCGGGGTCCGGTGATGGCCTGTATATGCGCGATGGTGCGACCGGTGCTCTGCACGTGCTTGTGTCCCCATTTGGTAATGGTGAGGAACAGGCTCATCCGGCGGGCTTCAGTGCGGACGGGTCTCGTCTGATCTTTGAGTCATCAGAACCCTTGTTACCAAGTGCTCCGGCGGGTCATGTGAATCTTTATGAACTGCATGCGGGTGTGTTGAGTCTCGCGGGTGTGTTACCTGATGGGAGCTCGCCGCCAGGCGGGTCGTTCGCGGGTCCGTACGACTGGGGCAATGGACATACCGAACAAGGGGGCGCAACCCGGGAATATTTTACGCAGAACACGATTTCGAGCGATGGGTCGCGTGTGTTCTTTACTGCTGGAGGCACCGATCAGATTTATGTTCGTGAGAATGGCGAACGCACGGTGCAGGTGTCTGCATCGCAAAGGTCAGTTCCCGATCCCAATGGTGTCAAGCCGGCGGTGTTCCTTGGCGCGACCTCGGATGGTTCGTTTGTCTTTTTCATGAGCTGCGAGAAGTTGACCAACGACTCCACGGCGGTATCCACTGCCGAACCGTCCTGCAGCGAACGCGGCGAAGGTGAGGATCTCTATGAGTACAGTGTCGACAGCGGCGCCTTGAGCGATCTCACCGTTGACAGGAATCCCGCCGACACGGTCGGCGCTGCCGTGCAGGGCGTGCTGGGCATGGACAGCGGTCCCAACGGCGAGTATGTATATTTTGCGGCTGAGGGTGCGTTGGCCCCGGGCGCCTCGCCGGACACCGGCCCCTGCGAACCCTGCAACCTTTATGTCTGGCATGACGGAGAAACCCGTTTCATAGCCAACTTGCCGGGCAATCGCGCAAAGTTTAACTGGTGGCCCGAGCACGTGCCAGTGGAAACATTTGAGGGTCTCCACGCGGAGGTCGCGGCGTCTGGTGGGAGTCTGTTGTTTTCTTCGGAAGGTAGGCTGACGGGTTACGACAATGCTGGGATGAATGAGCTCTACCGTTATGACGCGGGAAGCGGTCGTTTGGCCTGCGTGTCGTGTGATCCGAGTGGTTTGGTCCCCGTGGGCGACGCGAGACTGCAAAGCATCAATGTTGGCTTCAACCATGCTACAGAGCCAGAGGCGTTGCTGCGGAATCTTTCGTCGGATGGCAGCCGGGCGTTCTTTGAGTCGCCTGACGCGCTTGTGCCGCAGGACACGAACGGTGTTCAGGATGTGTACGAGTGGGAGCAGGCTGGTGCGGGGAGCTGTCGGGAATCGAGCGAAAGCTTCAGCGCCAGCTCTGATGGCTGTCTGTATCTGATCTCGACCGGTCGCAGCCCCGACAAGTCGTTTTTTGCCGATGCGGCCGCGAGTGGGAACGATGTGTTCTTCTTCACCGACCAGCCGTTGGTAGGCCAGGACCAGGATGGTCTGGTGGATGTGTATGACGCGCGTGTGGGTGGAGGGATCGCTGCGCAGAGCCCCGTGGTGTCGTCGCCGTGTGGTGGCGAAGCGTGCCGGGGTCCTGTGGGTTCGCCGCCGCTGTTCGGTGTGCCGTCCAGCGCGGCGCTCACCGGTGCCGGGAATCTCACGTCCGCGGTGTCCGTGCCACCGGTGAAGACCAAGGCGAAGAAGCCCAAGCCCAAGAAGAAGCGGCACGTACGAAAGCGCAGGAAGGCAAAGAAGGCCACCGTGAGCCACGGGAGCGCGAAAAGGGCGCACAAGACGACGAGGAGGGGTAAGTGATGCTGCGCAAGGGTTTGCTTTCGCTGTTCGTTGTCTGCACGTTCCTCGCGGTACCCGCCGTGGCCGGTGCGGTGGCAGCGCGGCCGGCGCTGACGTTGACGGTTGTGTCCGCCCCAACGAACTTCGCTCCAGGGGACGGAACCGAAAACCTGAACGAGTTTATGGTCCAGGTGACCAATAGTGGTGGCGCGCCGACGGATGGTACGCCAATCGTGATCAGCGACGCGGTTCCCGCGCCTCTGGTATATGACCCTGTCGGTGGGTTTGGGGGTGTGGGTGCAGAAGGCCACGACAATCACAGTCGCGAACTGTCCTGTAACGCAGGGCCGCCTGTGACATGCAGGTATGAAGGCGTGTTGCAGCCGGGTGAGTCGTTGGTGATGTGGGTCCCGGTGGATGTACCGTTGGGAGCGCCGGCGAGCGTCGTTGACCAGGCGAGCGTGAGCGGTGGCGGCGCTGACGGTGTGTCGGCTGGTACTGCGACGATGCTTACGGCGGTGCAGCCGGGGTTTGGTTTTCAGGCGTTTGATGGGTCGATCGTGGGCGCCGATGGGCGGCCCGACACGCAGGCCGGAGCGCACCCCTACGCACTGAATCTCAACTTCAATCTCAACACTCTGCGACCCACTCGAACTCTTGGACGCTATCCGCGATTGGATCCGGCGGGGAACCCGAAGCGGATCGTGACGAATTTGCCTGCGGGTGTTGTCGCGAATCCTGGTGCGACTTTGACGCGTTGCACGGAGACGCAGCTCGAGAACGACGGCAACGGTGAAGAAAGCGCAACTACCAGGGGCTGCCCTGATTCGTCTGCGGTTGGTACGGCTACGGCTGTGATCGGGATCCTCGGTTTTCCAGCGGGTATCCCGATGGCGCTTTACAACATGGTTCCGCCTGCGGGTGTGCCGGCCGAGTTCGCCTTCGATGCCGGTCACCTTAGCGTATACGTGCATCTGTTTGGCGGTGTGCGTACGGGCGGAGATTACGGGTTGTCTTCGACCGCGAGCGACATCTTGCAGTTAGGGGCAACTCAGGCGGTTCGGGTTGAATTGTGGGGCGATCCGTCCGATCCGAGCCATGACGGAATGCGTGGACGGTGCGCCAACGGTAACTATGAAGGTCCGCGGCCGTGTTCGGGTGTGGGTTCGGGCAGGCCGTTCTTGACGTTGCCGAGTGCCTGCTCGGGGCCGCTGACGATGTCGGTGAGCACGAACTCGTGGCAGGAACCGGATAACTTCGTCAGCGACAGTTTCGCGACGCACGACGCGAGCGGAAACCCTGTTGGTGTGACGGGTTGCGCCTCGCTTGATTTCAGCCCCTCGTTGAGCGTGCAGCCCGATACACAGGCTGCTGGTTCGCCGACCGGGCTTGGTGTGGATTTGCGTGTCCCGCAGAACGAAAGCCCCGAAGGGTTGGCGGAGGCGAACCTGGAGAAGGCCGTCGTCACACTGCCGGAGGGGATGGTCATCTCTCCCTCCGCGGCGAACGGGCTGGGCGCGTGTTCTGAAGCGCAGATCGGGTTGGATAACGCCGGTAAGCCCTCATGCCCTGACTCCTCGAAGGTGGGGTCTGCGGAAGTCATCACGCCGTTGCTGGATCACCCGTTGCAGGGTTCGGTGTTTGTCGCGCAGCAGGGCAGCAACCCGTTCGGTTCGCTCCTCGCTTTGTATCTGGTCGTGGAAGCCGACGGGGCGATCATCAAGCTCCCCGGCGAGGTGTCCCTGAACCCTCTCACGGGCCAGGTCACCACCACGTTCGACAAGAGCCCGCAGCTGCCGTTCAGCGAGTTGAAGCTCAACCTCTTCGGCGGACCCAGGGCAGCATTGGTCACACCGTCCGGGTGTGGGTCCTACACGACGACGTCCAGGTTGACGCCGTGGAGCAGCGAAACGCCCGTGGAACCCAGCAGCTCGTTCCAGGTCACCTCGGGGTGTGGTGGGCAACGGTTCAGCCCCTCGTTCACGGCGGGGACCGTGAGTAACCAGGCTGGTGGGTTCAGTCCGTTCAGCGTCACCTTCTCCCGCTCCGACCAGGAACAGGGGTTGGGTGCGGTGACGGTCAAGACCCCGCCGGGCCTGTTGGGGTTGCTGAAGAGCGTGGAGCGGTGTGGGGAGCCGCAGGCCAGCCAGGGGACTTGTGGCGCGGGGAGCCTGATCGGGCACACCACCGCCACCGCCGGCCCCGGGTCCGATCCGGTGAGTGTCACGGGCCAGGTGTTCCTCACGGGCCCGTACAAGGGTGCCCCGTTCGGGTTGAGCATCGTCGTCCCGGCGGCCGTCGGCCCGTTCAACCTCGGGACCGTCGTCGTCAGATCCGCGGTGAGCGTCGATCCGCACACGGCGCAGATCACCGTCACGAGCGATCCGCTGCCGACGATCCTGCAAGGCGTCCCGTTGCAGATCAGGACGGTGAACGTCACCATCGACAGGGAAGGCTTCATGTTCAACCCCACCAGCTGCGAACCGTTGTCGGTTGGTGGGACCTTGTCGAGCACGCAGGGCGCCACCGCCGGTGTGTCCTCGCGTTTCCAGGCGGCGAACTGCACTGCCCTGCCGTTCAAGCCGGCGTTCACCGTCTCCACCCAGGCGGGCACCAGCAAGAAGAACGGCGCCAGCCTCGATGTGAAGGTCGGCTACCCAAGTGGGGCGCAGGCGAACATCCGCAGTGTCGCGGTCACTTTGCCGAAGCAGCTGCCCTCGCGGCTCTCCACGATCCAGCAGGCGTGTCCTGAGGCGACGTTCAACGCGAACCCCGCCTCCTGCCCCGCCGGGTCGAACATCGGGATCGGGACGGCCCACACCCCGGTTCTCGCGAACCCGCTGACGGGTCCGGCGTTCCTCGTGTCTCACGGTGGCGCCGGGTTCCCCGACCTCGTCCTCATCCTGCAGGGTGAAGGCGTCACGCTCGATCTCGTCGGCAGCATCGACATCAAGCACGGGATCACCAGCAGTACCTTCGCGACCGTTCCCGACGCGCCGATCAGCAGCTTCGAGCTGAACCTCCCCGAGGGGCCGCACTCCGGGCTCGCTGCCGTGCTCCCCGCGAAGGCGAAGGGCAACCTGTGTGGGACGAGCCTCACGATGCCCACCATCCTCACCGGGCAGAACGGCGCGGTCGTCAAGCAGGCCACGAAGATCAAGGTCAGCGGCTGCAGCAAGGCAAAGAAGAAGGCGAAGAAGAGGGCGAAACGCAAGCACGTCAAGAAGGCGCAGGGGAAGTAGGCAGGAGCGGTGGCTGCTCTCATGGCACCTCGTGACACCACGGCCGGGACGCGTGAACGCGCGCGCCCGGCCAGGGACGGCCTGCCCCGTGAGCATGTGAGTGAGATCCAGCGGATGCGGATCTTGGCGGCGATGGCGGAGGTCGCCTCCGAACGGGGTGCGGGTTCGGTGACGGTCGCGCATGTGGTTGCCCGCGCTGGTGTCTCACGCCGCACGTTCTATGACCTGTTCGCGGACCGCGAGGAGTGCTTCCTGGCGGCGTTTGAGGAGGCGGTCGGCCGCGTCGGCGCGCGGGTGATCGCGGCCTGCGAGCGCGAGTCCGCGTGGCGGGAGCGGATCAGGGCGGGCCTGTGGGAGTTGCTTGTTTGGCTGGATGAGGAGCCTGCGCAGGCTCGGCTGTGTGTGGTGGAGTCGCTGGCGGCGGGCCCGCTTGTGCTGGAGCGTCGTGCGGTAGTGGTGCGAGCGCTGGTGCACGCGATCGATGAGGGTCGGCAAGCCGCGCCGTCAAGTACACGCAAGCCGTCGCGGTTGCCCCCGTTGACGGCGGAGGGTGTGGTGGGTGCGGTGTTGTCGGTGATCCACACCCGTCTCTCGGACCCGAAGGCCAACCCGCTCAGGGGTTTGTTGGGTGAGTTGATGAGCGTCATCGTGATGCCCTACCTCGGCCAAGCGGCGGCACAGAAGGAGCTGGGCAGACCGGCACCCCAACTCAAAACAAAAACTACGCCCGCGCGCCGCGACCCGTTGGATGGTCTGGACATGCGGATCACGTACCGCACCGTGCGCGTGCTGATGACGATCGCCGCGAACCCCGACGCGAGCAACCGCAAGATCGCGAGCGAGGCGGGCATCGGCGACCAGGGGCAGGTGTCGAAGCTGCTCGCGCGCCTTGAGCACCTGGGTCTGATCCACAACACCGGCGTCGGCCCCGCCAAGGGGGCGCCCAACGCGTGGGCGCTGACCGCGCGCGGGCAGCAGGTCGAGCAGGCCATCACCGTGCAGACGGCCCCGCGCTGAAAGGGTCCACGCCCCTCGGTCCGTCCCTCGCCCGGTAGCCTGGCAAGCGTGCCCGAGAGCTTCTACGTAACGACCCCGATCTACTACGTCAACGCGTCCCCGCACCTGGGCCACGCCTACACGACGATCGCGGCCGACATCATGGCGCGCCACCATCGCCAGCGCGGCGAGCAGGTGTTCTTCCTGACGGGCACCGACGAGCACGGCGAGCCGGTGGCGGACGCGGCGCACGCGCAGGGCGTCGAGCCGCAGGAGCTGGCCGACCGCAACGCGGAGCGCTTCAAGGCGCTGGCGCCGCGCCTAGGCGCGTCGAACGATTTCTTCATCCGCACCACCGACCCCGAGCACATGGCCAAGGTGCGGGAGGTGCTCGCCAAGGTCCACGCGAACGGCTTCGTGTACGAGGGGATCTACGAAGGCATGTACTGCCCGCGCTGCGCGGACTTCAAGGCCGAGAACGAGATTGACAAGGGCAACCGCTGCCCGATTCACCACATCGAGCTGGTGAAAGAAAAAGAGGAGAATTACTTCTTCGCGCTGTCGAAGTTCCAGGAGCCGCTGGAAAAGCTCTACGCGGAGCATCCGAGTTGGGTCGCGCCCAGGACGCGCTACAACGAGGCGCTGTCGTTCGTCAAAGGCGGCCTGCGCGACGTACCCTTGACGCGCCGCCACCTGACCTGGGGCGTGCCGGTGCCGTGGGATGAAGAGCACGTTTTCTACGTGTGGTTCGACGCGCTGCTGAACTACTACTCGGCCCTCTCCTACGCCACCCCCGGCAGCGACCTGACCGCCGAGTTCTGGCCGGCCAGCTGCCATGTGATCGCCAAGGACATCCTGCGCTTCCACACCGTCTACTGGCCGGCGCTGCTGCTGGCGGCGGGCCTGGAGCTGCCGCGCAAGGTGTTCGTGCACGGCTACCTGCTGATGGAGGGCGAGAAGATGTCGAAGTCCCTCGGCAACGTGCTCGACCCGTTCGCGGCGATCGAGCGCTTCGGCGCCGACGCCTTGCGCTTCTACCTGCTGCGCGACGTGAGCTTCGGCCAGGACGGCTCGGTCTCCACGGCCGCCTTCGAGCAGCGCTACGAGAGCGAGCTGGCCAACGACTACGGCAACCTCGCCAGCCGCACGCTCGCGATGGTCGCGCGCTACCGGGAAGGCAAGCTGCCCGCCGCCGCCGCCGCCGGGACGGCCCAGACCCTGGACCCCGCCTTGGCCGAGGACTTCGCCGGCCTCGCCGAGCGCGTCGCCGAGCTGATCGACCGCGTCGAGTTGACCAACGCTCTGGATGAGATCTGGCAGCGCGTGCGGCGCCTGAACCGCTACGTCGAGGAGCAGGCGCCGTGGCAGCTCGCCAAGGACCCCGCGCGCGCCGATGACCTGGACCGCGTGCTCGGCACGCTGATGCAGGGGCTGCGCATCGTGACGGTGCTCCTGCACCCCTATCTCCCCGCCAGCACCGAACGCCTGCTGGCGGCCCTGGATGCGCCGGTGCTGACACCGATCGAACCGCTGTTCCCGCGGGTGGAGGCGGCTTCCTAGAGCAATGCCAAGCCGGCAAAGGTAGAATGGTGCCTAGTCATGGTAGAATGGCACCCGTGTCTTTGAACGTGAAGAATCCAGAAGCTCACGAGCTGGCACGCGAGCTGGCCGAGCTGACAGGGGAGAGCATGAGCGCGGCCGTCACGATCGCGGTGCGGGAGCGGCGTGACAGGGTGCTTGCCGATCGCTCAGGCGGCCTAGCGCAGCGGATGCTCGAGATCGGCAAGGACTGCGCGGGGCGGCTGCCGGAGAAGGTGCGGAGGATCGACCACGGCGAGCTGCTCTACGACGAGCGCGGCCTGCCGGCATGATCATCGACACCTCGGCCCTCGTCGCGATCCTGCGCGCCGAGCCAGAGGCGGCGGCGTGCGCGGATGCGATCGAGTCTGCCGGCACGCGCCGGCTGTCGGCGGCGAGTTACGTAGAGGTCGGAGCCGTGATCGACCGCGCGGGCGACGCGATCGCCAGCCGCCGCGTCGAGGAGCTGCTGTCCGTCTCGGGCATCGAGATCGAGGCCGTGAGCGCGAGCCAGGCGCGGATCGCGCGCGAGGCCTATCGCGATTTCGGCAAGGGCAGCGGACACCCCGCCGGGCTGAACTTCGGCGACTGCTTCTCCTACGCGCTGGCCAAGGTCACGGCAGAGCCGCTGCTGTTCAAAGGCGAGGACTTCCGGCACACCGACATCGCCCCTGCCCTCGTGGACCCTGGGATATAGCCGGCGCTCTGAAGAGCTGGATGCGGCCATGATCGACAGCCACACCCACCTGCACCTGTGCGAGGGCACGCCGGCCGAGCTGGTGGAGCGCGCCGTGGCGGCGGGCGTCACGAAGCTGCTCACGGTAGGCACCGACGGCGCCTCCTGCCGCGCGGCGCTTGCGGCGGCCGAGGCCTTCCCGCAGGTGTACGCGGCGGTCGGCCGCCACCCCACCAACGCGCACGGCTTCGACGCCGCCGACCTGGCCGAGCTGAAGGCGCTGGCGGCGCACCCGCGCTGCCTGGCGATCGGCGAGACGGGCCTTGACTTCTACCGCGAGGGCCCCACGCGCGAGGACCAGGAACGCGCGTTCAGCGCGCAGATCGAGCTGGCGCGCGAGCTGGGCAAGCCGCTGATCATCCACACGCGCGCGGCCGACGAGGCAACCATGACCCATCTGGCGCGCGAGGCCGACGGCGTGAGCGTCGTGATGCACTGCTTCTCGATGCCCGAGCAGCTAGATGAGTGCCTGGAGCGCGGCTACGCGATCAGCTTTGCCGGCAACGTCACCTACAAGAGCGCCCAGGACCTCGCGCGCGCCGCGCGCTGCGTCCCGGCGGATCGCCTGCTGGTCGAGACGGACGCCCCCTACCTGACCCCCCAGAAGGTGCGCAAGTACAAGAACGAACCGGCCTTCGTGGCTCATACGCTGAGTTTTTTGGAGGAGTTGAGAGGGGTATCGCACCTCGAGCTAGAGGCCGCGACAGAGGCCACGGCGGCGCGCGTGTTTGGCTGGTAGGGCCGCGGCGTTTGGCGTAGCACGATTTGTGTTACGGTGCTCAGGCGATGGCCCGTGCCCTGCACGTCCGCCTGGACGCCGATTCCGAAGCCGCGTTGACGGTGCTGCGCGCCGAAGGGATGAACGACTCCCAGGCGGTGCGCCGCGCGCTGAGCGAGGCTCGTGCGCAACGCCGCCGCCGCTCCTCGCTGCGTCAAGAGGCGAGTCGGCTCGCGAGCGATCCGGCGGACCGCGGGGAGCTGGCACGGCTGCGCGAGGAGCTCGACGAGCTCTCCCCGCCGTGGCCCGCCGAGTGATGGTCCGCGGCGAGATCGTGCGCCTGAGCGCGCCGCGCCGAACCCGTGGTCACGAGCAGAAGGGAGCGCGCGCGGGGGTGATCGTGCAGGCCGATGAGCTGCTGGGGTTGAGCACGGTGATCATCGCTCCCACATCGCGCTCCGCGGCGCCAGCCAGCTTCCGCCCGCTGATCGAAGTGGCGCAGACGCCCACTCGCGTCCTCACCGACCAGCTGCGCGTGTGCGATGTCCAGGCGATCGCCGGGACCCTCGGCCATCTCGCGCACAGCGAGCTTGAGGCCTTGGACGACGCGCTGGCGCTGGTCCTCGGCCTGCGCGTCTGACGCCGATCCACCTCAGGGGTTGACATGGCGGGCGCCTTGTGCGTATAGTGCTCGGGTCGGGCTTGTCTTTCTGACTCAGTGGGCGAGCGCGACATCAAATAGGTCCGGTTTTGGGGTTCGCCTTCGGGTTGGGCTTCAGCGCTGACGAGGGATGCAATGGGAGAGGGACTTGATCGCCTTGGGAAGAGATGAGCGATGAGCGTTAAAGCTTGCACCGCGCGCGGCGCGGACGGTGATCGTACGCCCCCTTCAGGGGGCCTAGCTAGATGCGTCAGCATCACTGACGCATCTCTCTCTCTCTCTCTCTCTCTCTCTTGGCGGGGTTATCGGCCAGTTGGCTAGGTAGCAGTCCCCGCCGTCTTTCTGCCGCTCTGCGCTTTCGGCGCAGGGTGGCTTTGTGCTGCTCGGGCCTCCCGGGTGGTCGTGTTCTCTATTGCTCCGGGAGGGGATGTTGATGGTGCGCTTGGTGTTGGCTGGGCAGGGGTTGGCGCGGGTGGTCCTGGTTTCGCTGTGTGTTGTGGTCTGCGGGGCTGTGGTGGGTGTGGCGCCGGCGTTGGCGGTTGTGAGCCGGTTCGGCAATGGTGAAGGTCCGGGGGCGGGGCAGTTCCGGGAGCCGCACGGTGTGACGGTGGAGCAGGAAAGCGGCGATGTGTATGTCGCCGATAAGGAAAACGAGCGGGTGGACAAGTTTGGGCCGGGTGGTGAATTCCTGTTTGCGTGGGGTTGGGGTGTGGCGGATGGGCATACCGAAGCGTTGCAGAGGTGTACGAGCGTGTGTTTCACGGGGGTCTACGGCGGGGGTTCGGGTGAGCTCCGGTTCCCGGAAGGTGTGGCGGTCGATAACGATCCGTTGAGCGCGTCCCATGGCGATGTGTACGTGGTCGACGCCGGCAACAGTCGTGTGCAGAAGTTCGATTCGGCTGGGAACTTTCTGCTGATGTTCGGCGGGGAAGTCAATGCGACGACCAAGGGGAATGTGTGTCTGGCGGGCGAAGCGTGCCAGGCGGGGGTGGAAGGGTCCGGCCCGGGGCAGTTCGTGGGTTCGCGGGGTGATCGTATCGCGGTGGATTCCTCCGGCACGGTGTTCGTGGGCGATGCGAACCGGGTGCAGGAGTTCAGTCCCGAAGGGGTGTATGAAGGGCAGATCGCGATCCCTGGCGCCGGGGAAGTCATCGCGCTGGCCGTGGATTCCAGCGGCGATGTGTATGTCGAGGGTCGCGAACTGGGCGGGGTGCACGAGTACAACGGGGCAGGTGTGGAATTGGGTGAACCGCGAGACCCGTCGAGCCACCCGTACTCCGGCAACGCGATCGCTGTGGGTCCCTCCGATGAACTGTTCATCGACAGCGGTGAAGGATCGCATCGTCTCCTGCAGTTCGATCCCGCGGGTGGCGAGGTCGCGAGCTTCGACGCGGGTCCCGAACCCGGCAATCGTGGTATCGCGTTCGGTAACGGTATCGGCGGGTTGTATGTGCTGGAGGCCGGTGCGGTGCGGTTGGTGAGCCCGCCGCCGGCGGGGCCGCTAGTGCCGGCGGGCAGCGAGTCGGCCGGGGAACTGCAGCCTACGGCCGCGACGGTCAACGCGACCGTCAACCCCGAGGGTCATGAAACGAGCTACAGCTTCGAATACGGCACGAGCGAAGCGTACGGGGCGAGCACCACGCCGGTCGCGCTGACGGGGGAAAGCTTCGAAGACCAACCCGCGAGCGCCGCCTTGAGCGAACTGCAGCCGCGCACCCTGTATCACTTCCGGGTCGTAGCGACGGATAACGCGAGTCCCACGCCGCATACCACGTTTGGGCCGGATGAGACGTTCACGACCCTCCCGCCGGTGTTGATCGACAGCGAGTCGGTGTCGGGGGTGACGGCCAGGAGCGCGACGCTCGCGGCGCAGCTGAACCCGCTGGGGCGGGACACCAGGTTTCGTTTTGAGTACGGCTCCACCACAGCGTATGGGACGAGCGTGCCCGTACCGGACGGCGATGCTGGCGCGGGCACTGCGGATGTCGCGTTGAGCGCGTTGGTCGAGGGTCTCTCGCCGGGCACTGTCTACCACTATCGTGTGGTGGCGTATAACTCGCTCGACGCTCCCGGTACGGTGGTGGAAGGCTCCGATCGAACCTTCACGACGCAGGCTGGGGAAGCGCCGGGTTTGTTGGATGGTCGTGCGTGGGAGTTGGTGTCTCCGCCGGATAAGCATGGTGCGGCGTTGGAAGCTCTCGGTGTCAGTCAGGCCGCTGGGGGGGCTTTGATCCAGGCGGCGCGGGGTGGTGGTGCGGTTACGTATGTGGCGAACGGCCCGGTGGATCCCAATCCGGCGGGCAACCGCAATGTCGAGTTTACGCAGGTCTTGGCGGCTCGTGGGGTGGGTGGCTGGTCCTCGCGTGGTATCGCGACGCCGCTGGAACCCCCGGTGGTCGGTTTTGTTGCCCAGAGTACGTCTGAGTACCGGTGGTTCTCGGATGATCTGTCGGTTGGTCTGGTCGAACCGGCGGGTGTGACGCCGCTTTCGCCGGCTGCGTCGGAAAGGACGATTTACCGGCGTGAGGCCGATGGTGAATACACGCCTTTGGTGGATGCCGCGAATGTGCCGCCGGGCACCGAATTCGGCAAGAGTCCCGAAGAAGTCCACTTCGTTGGTGCCAATCCTGATTTGAGTCATGCCGTTCTCAGCTCGAAGCGGGCGTTGACGCCTGGTTTCCTCAGTGGTGGGCTTTCGAGCGTGTATGAGTGGGCCGGTGGGTCTTTGCGGCTTGTCAGTGTGCTGCCCGGTAGTGGCAAGCCGGCGGCGGAAGAAGGTGAGGGAGCCCTCGTTGGGACCGACCAAAACAACGCCAGGCATGCGGTGTCTGACGATGGTTCGCGTATCGTCTGGTCTACTCTTAATTCTGGTGGAGAAGTCCATCTCTACGTGACCGATATGGGTCTGGGGCGGTCGGTGCAGCTAGATGTCGTCGGGGAAGGCGCGCAGGGCGGCAGCGGGGAACCTGTCTTCCAGACGGCGAGCGGTGATGGGTCCAAGGTGTTCTTCACGGATGGGAGCAGGTTGACGGCGGACGCCACGAGCGATCAAGTCAAGCCCGACCTGTATATGTGTGAAGTTGGTGTGGCGGCGGGTAAGCCGACGTGCCGGTTGAAGGATCTCACGGCCGATGAACACGCGGGTGAAGCCGCGGATGTGCAGGGTGTGGCGATGGGCGCCGGTGAAGACGGCAGGTATGTTTACTTCGTCGCCAATGGTGCTCTCGCCCCGGGCGCGGCGCCCGGGAATTGCAATGGGGAGGCGCATACTGGGATGTGCAATCTCTATGTGGTTGACACCGTGACGGGTGAGAGGAAGCTCGTCGCGGCGCTCTCAGGTGAAGATCACAACGATTGGGTAGCGGAAGGACCCGGTGGTACCACGGGTCTTCTTGTTCGGTTGTCGTCGAGGGTGTCGCCGAATGGTCGGTATCTGACGTTCATGTCGGAGAGGAGTCTGACTGGGTATGACAATATCGACGTGCATAGCGGCCAGGCGGATGAGGAGGTTTTCGTGTATGACGTCGGTACGGGTCGTGTGGTGTGCGCGTCGTGTAACCCGTCGGGTGCGCGTCCATCCGGCGTGTTCGACCCTGGCGCGTCCCGGACGTTGCTTGTCGACCGCCCGGGTGCGTGGGAGGGTCGTTGGTTGGCTGCGTCGATCCCGGGGTTGACGAATGCCTCGGGTAACAGCGCGTGGTATCAGTCTCGTTACCTGTCCGATAGTGGCCGGTTGTTCTTCAACGCGGCGGATGCGCTTGTGGGGCGGGACACCAACGGCCGGGAGGATGTGTATGAGTATGAGCCCGGTGGGGTCGGTGGGTGCGCCCGGCCGGCTGGGTGTGTCGGTTTGATCTCCTCCGGCACGTCGGGTGTGGAATCGGCGTTCATGGACGCGAGCGAATCGGGCGATGAAGTGTTCTTCCTCACCGCTTCGCAATTGGTGGGGCAGGATGTGGATGGGGCGCTTGATCTGTATGACGCGCGGGTGTGCTCTGTTGCCTCGCCGTGCCTGGGCAGCCCGCCCGCGGTGGTTGCCCCTGCGTGTTCCAGCAGCGAGTCGTGCCGGGGTATCGCGCCGGGGCAGCCGCAGGCGTTCGCCTCGCCGTCGAGCATGAGCGCGTCGGGTGGGGGGAATCTGGTCCCGCCTGCTGGTGGCCCTGTGGTCAGGGGCAGGGGTTTGAGTAGGGCGCAGAAGCTCGCGGGGGCACTGCGGGTGTGTAGGAGGAAGCCGGTGCGGGTGCGTGCGTTGTGTAGGGCGCGGGCGCGGCGGTTGTATGGATCGGGCGTGCGGGCGAAGCGGGCCGGTAGCGCTGGGGCGAGCAGGAAGGGCAAGGGGTGATCGCGATGGCATCGGCCAAGATGAGTGTTCGTTGGGTTGTGGCGGTGTGTGCGCTGGTGGCAGCGTGTGCGGTGAGCGTGCCGGCGTATGCGTCCTCGCCGTGGTGGACCCTGTCTTCGGGTGCGCGTCCGGCGAATCTCCCGCCGGGTGGGGAAGGCACGATCGTGGCGCGCGCGGTCAACGCGGGCGATGCGGCGAGCACGGGCAGTGTGACGCTCAGCGATACGTTGCCGGTGGGTGTGAGCGCGCAGAGCGTGTCGTTCTACGCGTTTACCCTCGGGGGCGGGAAGATCGACCTGAGTGGCATTCCGGGTGCGTGCGAAACGACCCCTGGTCGTGTGCAGTGTGTCTATCCGGGGGAACCGTCGGGGTTCCTGCCTGTACTGAACCCGTATGAATGGGTCGAGATGCGGATCGCGGTGAAGGTGGGAGCGGGCGCGGTGTCCGGTGGGAACCGTGTGGAAGCGACGGGCGGCGGCGCCGGCGGCGCGTCGTTGCAGCAGCCGGTTGTGGTGGATGGTGCGCCGGCGCCGTTTGGTGTGGAAGATTTCCGGTTCGTCCCTGAAGACGAGGGTGGGGCGGTCGATACGCGGGCGGGTTCGCACCCGTTTCAGTTGACGGCGTCGCTCGCGCTGAACCAGGGCACCGATCTGACGAGGCCCCCGGCGCTGCCGAGGGATCTGCGGTTCCTGTTACCGCCGGGTCTCGTGGGTAACGCGACCGCGGTCGCGCAGTGCAGCGAACTCGACTTCGTGCCCGCAAGCACCGGCCCCCCCACCAATCGCTGTGCGGCGAATACCGCGATCGGGGTCGCGACGGTGACAATCGAAGAACCCTTCGGCATTCACTTGGTCACGTTGCCTGTGCCGTTGTTCAACCTGGTGCCGGGGCCGGGTGAGCCGGCGCGGTTCGGGTTCGAGGTCGAGAAGAGCCCCGTGATCCTCGATACCTCGGTACGCGCGGGCCGCGACTACGGTGTCCTCACCAGCGCGAGCAACATCACGCAGCTCGCATCGTTCATCTCCAGCCAGGTCACGTTCTGGGGTGTCCCGGGTGACCCGCGCCACGACCAGTCACGCGGCTGGAGCTGTGTGGCGAACAACTTCTGGGGAAGCGCTGGGGCTCCTCCTTGCGTCGCTCAGGCCCAGGGCAACCCTCCGCCGCTCCTGACGCTTCCCACGTCGTGTGCGATCCCGTTCCGGGCGGGTGTGCAAGGCGACGCGTGGCCGACGAAGAGCGACCCGCAGGGCCTCACGCTCCCTGCGCGTGAATACCAGCTCGCGGACAGCCTCGGCCGGGAACTGGCGTTGACGGGTTGTGAGCAGTTGCCGTTCTCCCCGTCGATCCAGGTGACCCCGGAAACACACTCCGCGAGCACCCCGACCGGCCTTGACGTACACGTCCACCTCCCCCAGGACACGACCGCGACTGCGGAAGGGTTGGCGGAGGCCGCGATCAGGGACGCGACCGTCACGCTGCCCGAAGGGATGGCCTTGAACCCCTCTGGTGCGGGTGGCCTTGAAGCCTGCACGGAGACCCAGATCGGGTTTCAGGGGACCGCCGTGGACGGCACGCAGCTGTTCTCCCCGGATCTCCCCGAACCGTTCTGCCCCGACGCATCGAAGGTCGGGACGGTGAAGGTCAGGCTGCCGATCATTCCGAACCCGTTGGAAGGCGCGGTGTATGTCGCCTCACAGAACGCGAACCCGTTCAGTTCATTGGTCGCGTTGTACATCGTCGCGAAGGACCCCGTGTCGGGGATCCTTGCGAAGGTTCCCGCGGAAGTCGCCTTGGACCCGGTGTCGGGGCGGTTGACGACGACGATCCACAATACGCCGCAGGCCCCGATCGAAGACATCGAACTGCACTTCTTCGGTGGTGGCCGTGGCCCGTTGGCGACTCCCGCGATGTGCGGGACGTACACCACCACTGGGTCGTTCTCGCCGTGGTCTGAAACCCCGGCGGTGAACACCACGGCGTCGTTTGACATCACCAGCGGCCCGGGCGGTGGGCCGTGTCAGAGCCCCGCGCCGTTCGCGCCCACGTTGACGGCGGGCATGGTCAACAGCCAGGCCGCGACGTTCAGCCCGTTCACCGCGACGTTCTCCCGCAGCGATGCGGACCAGGGCATCTCGGGTGTGACGGTCACGACCCCACCCGGCTTGTTGGGGATCCTCAAGGGTGTGGAACGCTGCGGCGAACCGCAGGCCGGCCAGGGGACGTGTGCGCCTGGGAGCCTCATCGGGCACGTCACCGCGGCTGCGGGCGCCGGCCCCGAACCGTATGTGCTGCAGGGCGGCAAGGTGTTCCTCACCGGGCCCTACAAGGGTGCCCCGTTCGGCCTCTCGATCGTGGTGCCTGCTGTGGCGGGCCCGTACAACCTGGGGAACATCACGGTTCGCGCGGCGATTCACGTGGACCCGCACAGCGCGCAGATCACTGTGACGAGCGACCCGTTGCCCACGATCTGGAAGGGCATCCCGTTGCAGGTGAGGAAGGTGAACGTCACGATCGACCGGAAGGGGTTCACGTTCAACCCGACCAACTGCGAACCCCTCAGCGTGGGTGGGACGCTGACCAGCACACAGGGCGCCAAGGCAAATGCCTCAAGCCATTTCCAGGCGGTGAACTGCGCGAGCCTCCCGTTCAAACCCAGGTTCACGGTGTCCACGCAGGCGAAGACGAGCAAGAAGAACGGTGCCAGCCTCGACGTGAGGGTCGGGTACCCCTCAGGGGCTCAGGCGAACATCCGCTCGGTTGCGGTGACGTTGCCCAAGGCGTTGCCGTCGCGGTTGACGACGATCCAGCAGGCCTGCCCGGCGGCGACGTTCAACGCGAACCCCGCGTCGTGCCCGGCGGGCTCGAACATCGGGACGGCAGTCGCCAGTACCCCGGTCCTCTCAAGCCCCGTATCGGGTCCGGTGTACCTGGTGTCCCACGGTGGCGCGGCGTTCCCCGATCTCGTGCTGCTCCTCCAGGGTGAAGGCGTCACTCTCGAACTCATCGGCAGCATCAACATCAAGAAGCAGGTGACGAGCAGCGCGTTCAACGCCATCCCCGACGCTCCGATCAGCAGCTTCGAGCTGAAGCTGCCCGAGGGCCCGCACTCCGGTCTAGCGGCCGTCGTCCCCGCGAAGGCCAAGGGCAACCTCTGCGGCCAGTCCCTGGTCATGCCGACCACCATCACCGGGCAGAACGGTGCGCAGATCAAGCAGAACACCAAGATCGCCGTCACGGGCTGCACCAAAGCCAAGAAGAAGCCCAAGGCCAAGCGCACCCGGAGGGCGCATGGCAAGAAGGCGAAGGCCGGGAAAGGCTAGTGGCGGCCCAGGCTCTCAGCCCCGCCGAGCACCCGGCGCGCAGCAGGGTCTCGGAGATTCAGCGCCAGCGGCTGCTGGGGGCAATGGCGGAGGTGACGGCGGAGCGGGGCGTGGGGTCGGTGACCGTGGCGCACATCGTGGGGCGCTCGGGCGTGTCGCGGCGGACGTTCTACGAACTGTTCTCCGATCGCGAAGACTGCCTGCTGGCGGCCCTGGACCAGGCGGTGGCGCGGGCGAGCGCGGCGGTTCTGCCGGCGTATGCGGGCGAGCGGCGCTGGCGGGAGCGGATACGCGCGGCGCTGGGCGCGCTGCTGGCGTTCTTCGACGAGGAGCCGTCGATGGCCCGCTTGTGCGTGGTGGAGTCGCTGGGCGCGGGGCCGGGAGCGCTGGAGCGCAGGACGGGCATCGTGCAGATCCTGATCCGCGCGATCGACGAGGGCCGGGGGGAAGCGAGACCGGGGAAGGACGCGCCACCGCTGACGGGGGAGGGCGTGGTGGGCGCCGTCCTGGCCGTCATCCACGCGCGGCTGGTGGCGCCCAATCGCAAGCCGCTGTCCCCGCTGACACCGGCCTTGATGAGCATGATCGTGCATCCTTACCTCGGCCAGGCGGCGGCCGAGAAGGAGCTGCACAAACCGGCCCCCCAACTCAAAACAAAATCCCGTCCTCGGCGGGACCCGCTCGACGGGCTCGACATGCGCCTCACTTACCGCACCGTCAGGGTCCTCGTAGCGATCGGCGCGAACCCACGTGCGAGCAACCGGGGCGTCGCGGCCGCCGCGGGCATCGCCGACCAAGGCCAGATCTCGAAGCTGCTCACGCGGCTGCAGAACCTCGGCTTGATTCGCAACGAGGGTGAGGGGCAGGCCAAGGGCGCGCCGAATGCCTGGGGGCTGACGCCCAAAGGCCAGGAGGTCGAGCGTTCGATTCGCCTGGAGGGCGCCAGCGGCTAGCATCGTCGGCGTGCGCGGGTTTCGGCGGTGAGCGGCTTGGGTGTGCGCCCCAACCGGGAGCTGGGGCAGAACTTCCTGCGCGACCGCAACATCCTGGGCGTCATCGGCCGTCTCGCCGAGCTTGAGCGAGAGGACGTGGTGCTGGAGATCGGGGGAGGGGGAGGGGTGTTGTCGGCCTACCTGGCATCGCGCGTGGCGCAGGTGCACGTGGTGGAGGTGGACGAACGGTTGCGTGAGGCTCTGGGCGAGGCGCTGGCGCCGTTCGCGAACGTGAGCGTGCTGTGGGGCGACGCGATGCGCATCGATCTGAGCGCCCTGCGCCCGCCTCCGGGCAAGGTGGTGGCGAACCTGCCCTATGGGATCGCGGCCGGCGTCGTGCTGCGCACGATCGAAGAGCTGCCGAGCGTGCGCATGTGGCTGGTGATGGTGCAGCGCGAGGTGGGCGAGCGTCTGGCGGCGGCGCCGGGCAGCGGCGTCTACGGGATCACCTCGGTGCTGGCGCAGTTGGCGGGCGAGGTGCGCGTGGTGCGCCATATCCCGCGCACGGTCTTCCAGCCGGTGCCGAATGTGGACTCGGTGCTGGTGAGGATCGAGCGCACCGGCCCCGCGCCTGGAGCGGCGGTGCGCCGTCTGGTGCACGGAGGGTTCGCCCACCGCCGCAAGGCGATGGCCCGCTCGCTGGTGCTGGCGGGCTTCGAGCGCAATCGCGAGCAGATCCGCGCGGCGCTCCTGGCCTTGGGTCACCCCGCCGACGAGCGCGCCGAGCGCTTGGCGCCGCGCGAGTTCGAAGCGCTGGCGCGGGAGCTGCGGTTGGTAGAGCCTGAGCGGGCGTCCGAAGGGTCGCTCCCACAATGACCCCTGCGCCAAAGGTGCCCCTGCAAGCCCTGGCTCCGGCCAAGATCAACCTGGGCCTGTTCGTCGGCCCGCCGCGCGCGGACGGGCGCCACGAGCTGGTGAGCGTGATGCAGTCGATCTCCCTCGCCGATGAGCTGACGCTGGAAGCGGCGCCGGCAGATGCGACGGGAGATGAAGTGCTGTGCCCGGGCGTCGCAGGCGCGCCCGCCGAGAACCTCGCGGCCCGTGCCTTGGCGGCGTTCCGCGCGGCGACCGGCTGGGACGCCCCGCCGCTGCGGCTGAAGATCGACAAGCGCATCCCGGTGGCAGCCGGCCTGGGCGGAGGCTCAGCCGACGCGGCCGCCGCGTTGCGCTTGGCCACGGCCGCCTCGGGTCTCGGTGATGAGTCGCTGCTGCTCGAGCTGGCGGCGGACCTCGGCGCCGACGTGCCCGCCCAGGTGCGCCCCGGCCGCTGGCTGGCCACGGGCGCGGGCGAGATCCTTGAGGCGCTGCCGGACCCCGTCGCCCCGATCGGCGTGCTGGTGCTCCCGCTCGCGCAGGGGCTCTCCACGGCCGCGGTGTACGCCGAGGCCGACCGTCGCGGCAAGCTCCGCTCGGCAGCCTTCCTCGGGGAGCGCCGCGGGGCGCTGCACCAGGCGTTCGACCTCGGCATGTCCTTGCACACCGACCCCGAGCTGCTGCGCAACGACCTGGAGGCGTCGGCCCGCGCGCTGTGCCCTGAGATCCGCACGGCCCTCAAGGAAGCCCGCGAAGTAGGCGCCGAGCCGGCCTTCCTGAGCGGTAGCGGCCCGACGACGATCGGCCTGTTCCCCCGCACAAATGGCCTCGCCGCCGCCGAGCGCGCCGTGGCCGGGCTGGCCGGCCGCAGCCCGATGCCCGTCGCGGCTCATACGGTTGGCGCGGACTTCGCGGGAGTGCGTGGCCTGACGTGAGGTCTGGCCCGAGGGCCGATATGAGGGCTGGTGGAGGCTTCGGGTGAGGTCTGCCCGCGAATCTTGTCCTATGTATCGATACATGGTACGATGGCTTGATGCTGAGGCCTGTAGACATCGTGGTGCTGCTCCAGCTGCTGCGTCACCGGGGGGCAGATTGGACTGTGCGTTCGCTCGCTGAGGAGCTGCGCCTGCCCTCGGCGAGCGTGCAGCGCTCGCTGGAGCGGCTAGGGTCCACGCCGGCCTATGATGCCGGCCGCCGCCGTGTGAGCCTCTCAGGCTGTACGGAGCTTTTCGAGCACGCGTTGCGCTTCATCGCACCGGTCCTCAGAGGCGGCGAAACGCGAGGGCTGCCAACCGCATGGGCTGTGCCGCCGCTGTCCCAGCACATTGCGCCAGTGGATGAGCTGCCGCCGGTCTGGCCGGACCCGCGCGGTGAGCAGCGTGGCCTGGAGGTCCAGCCGCTGCACTCCGCGGTCGTCTCGCTCGCCCGGGCCGACCCCGAGATGTACGAACTGCTCGCGCTCGTGGACGCGCTGCGCGTCGGGGACGCGCGCACGCGCGGAGTGGCGGCGGAGCTGCTGCGCGAACGCATTCGGACTTCAGCGGCGGCGAGGGCGGCGTGAGCATCGCGATGCTGGAGCAGGCGGCCGGCGTCCTCGGGCCGCTGCTTTGCGAGGAGATCGTCTTCATTGGCGGTGCCTGTATCGGACTGTGGCTCACCGACCCAAGCTCGCCAAAACCCCGCCCGACCAAGGACGTGGATGTAGTCGTCGAAGTCAGGAGCCGTCTGGGTTACGAACAATTCTCCGAGAGGATGCGTGCGCGGGGGTTCTCCGAGGACATGCAGAGCACCGTCATATGCCGCTGGCACCACCAACGCACCGAACTGCTGCTCGATGCGATGCCCGCCAACCCCGCGATCTTGGGGTTCTTCAACCGCTGGCAGGTGGAAGCGCTGCAACACGCCGTCAAGCGCGAGCTGCCTTCTGGCGCCGTCATCCGCGCCGCCTCGGCGCCCTACCTGCTTGCGACCAAGCTTGAGGCGTTCGATGGTCGTGGTCGACACGACGTAATTGCGAGCCGAGATTTTGAAGATGTCATCACCCTCATTGATGGGCGCTCCGAGCTCTTCGATGAGATTCAGGCGGCCCCCACCGATGTCCGCGCTTACCTCACCGGCCGGCTCGCCGAGTTGCGAATGATCCCCGACTTTCTTCTCAACGTGGCCGCGATGCTGCGTCCAGACTCGGCGAGCCAGGCTCGCGCCGAGGCGGTCGTGCTCCCGCGCATCGATCGCATCATCACAGCCTCAGGTGGATCTCAAAGCTCCTAAGGCGCCTGCAGAACCTCGGCCTGATCGAGGATCGACTCCCCAGTAGGTAACAATTAGGCAATGATCGAGCGGATGACAGGGACGCGATCGTGAGCCGCGCTGCAGTATCCGAGCTTGTGGCAGTCTGCGCGGGCGTCTTCGGCCTGGCGCTATACGCCGGATTGATCCTGGTGCCAGCGTGGACCTCATACACGCGGACGTGGGAACGGCTGACGGCGATGGTGCTGTCGCTATATGTGCTGGCGGTGTTTGTGGGCATCGGCGTAGCCGGCGCGCTCATCGTCATCTACAACTGGGGTTGAGCGCCGTGAGCGCCAAAGAAGGGGAGAGGGAGGGGGCTGCGGCACCCGGAGCGGGCGCTGAGGATGTGGCCGAAGGCGCCGCTGGCGAGGGCGCTACAAGCGAGGGCGCTGCGGGCGAGCGGCCCTTGAGCGACCTCGAGGCGCTGGACCTTGTCACCGAGGCCGTCGAGTCCGGCGCGGGCCTGCCGGAGGTGGTGCGGGCCGCCGCGAAGGCTTTGCAGGCGAGCCTGGCGGTGAGCGACGCGTGGGGCGCCACGCTGGCGGTCGCCGCGCGCTCCCCGGCGGAGGAGCGCTCGCTGCTGGCGGGGGGCAAAGGGGTCATCAGCATCCCCCTGCGCGTTGCGGATGTGGTGGTGGGCGCGCTGCACATGCGCGCGCGTGCCGAGCCGAGCGCCTCGGTGCGCAGGCTGCTGGTGACGATGATCGCCTCGGAGGTCGAGCGCGTGCGGGCACCCGAGCGCGCCTCGGAAACGGCGGCGGCGGACTTCCTGCGCGGGGTACTGAACCGCGAGCTGAGCGAGCGCGAGGAGCTGCTGGCGCGCGCGCGCCAGCTGTCTTTGGAGGTCGGCGACGGCGCCAGCATGATCGTGGCGCGCGCGCGGCCCCAGACGCCCACCGAGGAGGGCTGGCGCGGGCGCATCCGAGCCGTTGCCGAGCGCGGCGCGCGGGCGGTGAGCAACCGCACGATCGCGGCGCTCAGCGCACGCGATGGCATGGCGGGCGCCGAGGTGCTACTGCTGGTGCCCGGCGCGGACGAGCCCACGGCGGCGCGCGCCGCCGAGGGGGTGATGCGCGAGATGCAAGCGACGCTCGCCGGCTTCACCTTCGCCGTCGGTCGCAGCCGCATCGCCGAGGACCCCGCGGACCTGGGGCGCGCGGCCAGCGAGGCGCTGCTGGCGGCCAACGTCGCCGAGGGCGGCTCGCACGAGGGGCCCCTGGCGTTCGACCAGACCGGTGCCTACCGCCTGCTGCTCAGCGCCATGAGCGAGAACCCGCAGGAGCTGCAGCGCTTCTACAGCGAGACCGTCGAGCCACTGGTGGCCTACGACGAGCAGTACGAGACCGACCTGGTGGGCACCCTCGCGGCCTTCCTGGAGGCCGACGGCAACGTCGCGGGCACCGCGCAGCGTCTCTTCACGCATCGTCATACCATCTACTACCGCCTGGAGCGCATACGCGAGCTGTCGGGTCTGGACGTCAGCTCGAGCGATGGGCGCGAGAAGCTCAGCCTGGGGCTGAAGGCGATGCGCGTGCTCGGCATCGCCTCGGCCGTCGGCCCCGCCTCGGAGGCCGGGGCGGGCGGTGGACGCGTGCCGCGTGGCTCCAGCGGCGGCAGCGGGCGTGGTGGACGCGGCTGAAATGGCTGAAGGCAGCACGCGTGGTGGACGCGGCTAAAACGGCTGAAGGCAGCACGCGTGGTGGACGCGGCTGAAATGGCGGGGGCCAGGCCCTGGGGCTGGGGGCTCAAGCAGAAGCCCGCGCCAGCCGAGAAGAGGATGAGGCGATGATGAAGCGCAAGCGCGGCAACACCAACGCAACCAGGGCCCTTGCCATGCTCGGCGCCTTGGCGGCCCTCGCCGGCGGCGGCGTGGCCATCAGCGGCTGTGGCGCCTCCGCGACGCTTGACCCCATCGCCCGTGCCGCCGAGGTGACCAGCCAGCAGTCGGGCGCGAAGATCGCCATGACGATGCGCTTCTCAAGCGCGGCGCTGCCGGGCGGCAGCAACTTCGCCATCAGCGCCGCCGGCTACATCGACGAGCACGACCGCTCCGGCCAGCTGACGATGGACATGTCGGGCATCCCCGGCCTCGCCTCGCTGCCCGGGGGTGGCAGCTCGATACGCATGATCTTCAAGTACCCCCTGATCTACATGAACATGCCCTTCCTGGCGGGCAAGCTGCCGGAAGGCAAGACCTGGATGAAGCTCGACGTCTCCAAGGTGGCCCAGGCCGCCGGCCTGGGCGGCTCGCTCTCCTCGCTCGAAGAGACCGAGGACCCCACCAAGTTCCTCGACTACCTGCGCGCCAGCTCCGGCGTCGTTGTGAGCCTCGGCAAGGAAACCGTCGATGGCGTCAATACCACCCACTACAGCGCCACGTTGCAGCTCAGCCGCATCCTCGACCGCCTCCCCGGCGATCAGCAGGCCGCGGCCAAGGCCGCCCTGGAAAAGCTTGGCTCGAGCACCGGCATCCCCGTCGAGGTATGGGTCGACACGCTTGGCCGGGTGCGTCGCATGCAGATGACCTTCGGCGCCTCTGGCGCCGCCGGCGGCTCAGCCGGCACGTCCGGGGCGGCCGCGCTCGCGGGCATCAGCGGCTCGGTCACGCTCGACTTCAAGAGCTATGGCGCGGTTCCCCCAATCGTCCCGCCGCCCGCGAATGAAGTCTTCGACGCCAGCGCCTTGGCCGCCAACGGCATACACAACAGCGCCGGCTGACCGCGGATTAGTGCTTCGTCGTCTTCGTCCTGGTCGTCTTCTTGGCCACCTTGGCCGAGAAGACGCGCTGCCCTAGCTCCAGCGTGTAGGTGGCGCCTTCAAGCCCGTTGGCGAATGAGCTTGGCGCCGCGGGCGTGACGCCGACGCCGATGTCGCGGAAGCGGGCCGTGAGGATGATTTCGCGGTGGGGCGGGGAGTGCATCCAGGCTTCGACCATCCCCGCTGGTGTGGCCAGCGGCCCGGTGGCCCAGCCGATGTTCTGCGCGCTGTTGACGCGCGCGGCGTGGCTCGGATAGGGCGTGGCGAGGATACGCTGCATGGGCGTCAGGCCCGAGATGCTGTTATCGCCGAAGTAGTCGCCCGCCACCATGTCCCGGGTCTGTCCCGTGGCCACGCTTTGCAGCGGGTAGCTGAAGCGCAGCGCGGGCAGGTGGTTGGCGGCTCGCACCTGCCCGATCAGGCAGAACGTGGCCGCGTCGATCGCCGCCAGGTTGGAGCGGGTGGGTTGCAGATTGGTATTCGCGCAGCTCGCGGGGGACTTGCTTGCCGGAAGCTTTGCCGGGGGCTTGCCTGCCAGGGGCTTGCCTGCCGGGGGCTTGCTCACCGGCGCTTTGACCGCCTTGCGATGACCCGCTGTGCGTGCCAGATGACTGGCGGCGCGCGCCACCGAGGACCCCAGCAGGGTCAGAGCTAGAATGACCATGCCGCAGCATGCGGCTGCCGCACGGCCTTGTAGGCACAGATGCGACTCTCGCCTGATGCTTATGTGCATATCCCCTAAGTGCTCCCCAGCGTTCAAGTGCAGGGATGGTTGCAGAATCGCTCCCTGGAAGTGTTATGGCGGAGTGATTTGTCCCACAAGGGCGTCGACGGAGCCACATGCGAAGATCCACCTACCCTGGGGGGTCGTCCAATGGCAGGACATCAGGTTTTGGTCCTGAGAATCGGGGTTCGAATCCCTGCCCCCCAGTGTTGTTGTTTTTACAACAGGACTAGGTTGCTTCACCGGCGCTGGGCCCAGGGCATGGCACCGAAGCGGTTGCCGTGCCGTGTCGTGGCCCAGCTCGACCAGGCGCTTGCTTTGTCGCCGAACTAGGCTGCCGCGGCGTGCTGCTGTGCGTGTGCGTATAGCGTCTCAGGGGCGATGTCGGCGTCGTTGGGCCAGACGATCGTGCCCGCCTCGGCGTCTGCGTGCAGCTGTGCGAAGTAGGCTGGGTCGCGTAACGGCTTGAACACACCGCCGTAGTCGAGCAGGTAGGAGAGATCGACATTGGCCGTCGTGCCGTCCTCGAACCGGACGTGCACGAGGTACCCGTCGAGCGGCTGAGCCTCAGTGAGGAAGGGCGTGCTGCGCATCATTGCAATGGTAGTCCACTCAGCGCAGTGGCTCAATCGGGACGAGCGGCTGATGGCTGCGCGCGCGGACCCAGTTCGCGCGCAGCTCCGGCTGGTGCGTTTGCGCCCACTCGGCGACGAGGCGCTGTCCGCGGGGTGGTAGTCCTCCGGCGAGGGTCGCCAGGCTCTCGATGTCGATGGTGGCCTCGTCTCCGCTGTAGCTGGCATGGAAGTGCGGGCGTCCGCCGTGGTGGGACTCATCGTGGTACATCCAGATGACTATGCCGTAGAAGGCGCTGATCCGTGGCATCAGGCACGCCGCCCGTCGTGTTCGTGACTGGGTCGTGCGACCTGGATACCTTGCGTCTGGCGAATACGGCGCGATCGAGTATGGAGTCTCATCGCTTGGCAGGCTACTCACGACCCCCGTCGCGCACAGAGCCGCCACCTGTCGCGCCGCGCGAGGCTCCCTATTCTCAGCGCGAACTTCTGACGAGAGTGCTCGGCAGCGGCGGCTGACTCGCAGGCAAGCCGTCAGCGATCTGCTTGGCGGATCGCCTGTGCTGCACGCCGCCGTGCCTGCCGCCCAGCCGGCTCCATCAGGTTCGTCAGCAAAGCCTCAAGGTCGGCTGGAGGGTTCAAACCTCGTCCCGATTGCCCAGTGTTGTAATTTGCACAACAGTTGCCTCCGATGTACGCCCTTTGGCCCCGTGTGGGGCTGCGCTCCGTGAGTGCGGCGCGTAGGTTGCCGCGCAGTGCGTCGAGGTCGGCGGCGCCGGCGCGCTCGGGCTGCTTGTCGTCTTGTTGGGCGGCGAGTTTGCCGACCTCGATTCGAGTGCTTTGGCCTGCTCGCTGAGAGCGCTGCGCGTGCGAGCCGGCGCGCGTGTGACAGCCGCAACTCTTGCGGATGGTCGCTGTTGCAGCATACGGAACATGCGCGGGGACGACATCCTTCACATGACGGTTGGCTTGGTAGCCCTGCTCAGCACGCTGGCGGGGGTATTCACGGGGAGCGCTGTCAGCGCGAGCGCCTACTCGCTCCCGGGGGTGGCGTGCCCGTCGGCGTCGCAGTGCACCGCGGTGGACAGCCGCGGACTGGAGGTGACCTTCAACCCGATCGCGCCCGGCACCCCGACGCCCGCCGCGATCGACGGCACGGAATACCTGAGGGCGGTGGCGTGCCCGTCCGTCTCGCAGTGCACCGCGGTCGGCGGCGACGGGCGGGAGGTGACCTTCGATCCAGCCGTGCTCGGTAGTCACACCCCAACCACGATCGACAGCGCCAGCCGCCCGTGGGCGGTGGCGTGCCCATCTGTCTCGCAGTGCACCGCTGTTGACGGCAAAGGCCGGGAGGTGACCTTCAATCCGGCCGCGCCCGGCATCCCCACCCCGACGACGATCGACTCCAGCGAACCTGTGGCTGTGCCGTGCTCGGTTTTGTTGCCGTGCACCGCCGTCTATCACGGACTTGTGGCTGTGGCGTGCCCGTCCGTCTTCCAATGCACCGCCGTCGATCAGGATGGCTGGGAGGTCACGTTCGACCCAACTGCGCCGGGCGCGCCGATCGGGGCCGTGGTCGACCAGCCCAGCTTCTGTGGATCGCACTGTCCCCAGGGTGCCGTAACCGGGGTCGCATGCCCGTCTGTCTCGCAGTGCACCGCCGTTGACGATGCCGGCCGGGAGGTCACGTTCGACCCGACCGCACCCGGCAAGCCGACCCGGATCTACGTCTCCCAGAACACTGTGTTCTTCGGTGGATTCAACGCGGTGGCGTGTCCCTCCGTCTCGTTGTGCACGGCGGTCGACTCTGCCGGCCGGGAGGTGACCTTCAATCCGGAGGCTCCCGGCAGCCCGACGCCGGCGCCGATCGACGCTGGCGTGGTACTCCATGACGTGGCGTGTCCCTCGGCTGCGCAGTGCACGGCGGTGGATGAGTCGGGCGCGGAGATCACGTTCAACCCAGGCGCTCCCGGCTCCGCCATGCGGACGATGATCGACGGGGACCAGTCGTCGATCACCACCACTACTACCACCGCATCCAGCGGCATCGCTATGGTCGTCCGAGGGGTCGCGCCCGTGAAGCGAGGTGTGGCCACAATCGAGTTGACCTGCACCGGCATGGGCGCGTGCACGGGGACAATCAAGCTGCTTGTCCATCTCGCCGTGAGCAAGCGTGTGGTTCACCGTCACGGCAGGCGACATATGGTGAAGCGCACGCGCGCCGTTGTGATCGGCACCGCCACTTTCTCGATCGCCGCAGGCGCCAGCCAGGTGGTTCGCGTGCACCTGAGTAGACAGGGCAGGGCGCTAATGCTGAGGACCGGCAGGCGGGGCTTGCAGGTGAAGATCGGCGGCAGCGGCGTCAACGCGCGATTACTGCTGCGTCGTCAGTCAGCGTTGTGCAGCGACTCAAACGCTTCGCCTTGGTCGAGTGGATGGGCGGTAATGTGTGGGGGCGATGGTGGAGTGCTCTCAGCGGCAGTCTCATGATCCGGAGGGTGAGCGGGTGCGGCGGTTGCGGCTGCGCGCGGATGGGCAGCGGCCGCTTGTCGTGAACCTCCAGGAGACGATTGCTTTGACACGCAAGCTGTTCGAGTTGCGCGACGCTGCGCGGCGTGCCCATTGAGCGCACCGTCGTTCGACCAGCTCCTCGTCCGTCTCGTTCAGGCGGATGTGCGCTTCGTTGTCATTGGCGGCTTGGCGCTTGGGTCGTGGGGCGTCGTGCGGGGAACGAAGGATTGCGACATCGTGCCCGATCCGGCGCCAGAAAACCTCGATAGGCTTGCCAGCCTTGTAGCCGAGTGTGGTGGCCATGTCCAGTTGGGTGAGTCGTTGCTCGGCTCGGAGCATTCCATCGCGGCCCTGCTTCGCGGCGGGGAACGGGCGTTGATCGCCACACAGCTCGGGGATTTGGATGTGGTTCAGGGTCTCGATGGCGTCCTGTCGTACGCTGAGCTTCGCGCAAGGGCAATTGACGTCGAGATGGCGGGCGTGACGATTGCGATATGTGCGCTTGAGCATCTTCGATCGATGAAGCAGGCCGCAGGGCGCCCGCGTGACCTCGTTGATTTGGACGATCTCGACGCTGCTCAGCCAGATCGGGATTGAGCCGAGAAGCTTGTCAACGATCTGCTTACCGGATGGCATTGGGCGCGCGTCGTTGCGCTTGCTGCTGTCCCACGGGCTCCATTAGCGCCTCCAGCAGCCTGTCCAGGGCCGCAAAGGGGTTTCGCGGATTGTTCCGAGTCCGCTGTGTGGATCTTTGATTGAGGTATGCTTGCTGCCTTCTACTGGGCGAGAGCGAAAGGTTTAGGGGAGACATGCGCGTAGGACGAGGTGCGGCCGGGTGGGTCGCCTCTGGGCTGCTGACTCTTGCCTTGAAGGGCAGAGCGTTCAGCCCGCGATCACCGAAGCAGGGGAAGAACTCGCCTCTGCCGGTCGCGTACTGCCGGTTGTGCGACTATTGGGAGTTGTTTCCACCCGCGAAATAAGGCTAACGAGATGATTGAGTACGTCATCACGAAAGACCTGAAACGCATCAGCGGCATTCGCGTCGCAGAGACAGGACAGTTGCATCACTTTACCCAGCCGGTGATGAAGCCTATGAAAATGTACAGAGCGCTTCTAGTGGGGGGCCGGGAACATTGCGCGTGGTGATCACTCTTCTCTATGTGTTCTCGGTCGCGTTTCTTGTGGCTGGTGTGGGGCTCGTCCTCCGAAACTATTGGCGGGATCGCATCGATCTCAGCGGAGCGATTTCGGGCTCTGAGTCCCCGACCTTCCCTCCATTGCCACTTATAGCTATAGGGCTGTTCCCGTACGCCTTTCCCAACGAGGACCAACATAAGCAGCTAGACGGCGCTCTTTAGCGGCGCCACGAAGGCTACGCCGAGCGTCGATGAGCAGCGAGTTGGCGCTCTGCTTGGCGGATCGCCGCTGCCGCCCGCCGCCGCACCTCCTGTCCGCCCGGCTCCATTAGCGCCTCCAGCGGCCGGTCAAGGCCCAAAAAGAGGTCCGCAAGTCGTCCCGATCGCCCAGTTGCCGTTCTAACAACAGTCCTACGCTACGGCAAGCCAAACGCGAGAGTTCCTAGCGGCTGGTGGCGGCCCCTGGGAATCTATCCCTACGGCCAAGATCGTTCTACACGGCCAAGATCGTGAAGCGTGGCCCCAGCAGCCTCCGCATGTCCCCCGCGTCTGAGGTCGCGATGGCATCACCGCGCTTGCTGACCCCGACCGCAATGCACGCATCGACTGTGCCCACTACCGAGGTGGCTCTCCGCAGGCGACCGGCTTCTCGCGCCAGACGCTCGTCCACGGCCTCGATTGAGCACGCTTTGAGCAGTCGGGCGATGCGGGCGTCCTTCGCGTCGCCACGCCAGACCTCGGCAAGCGCGATGGCGGGAATGGTCGGCACCAGGCCGCGCGCATACGCAACCGCAAGGATCTCTCGGATGCGCTGCCCGCCCCGCTCGTAGGCGATCAGCGCGCCGGCGTCGAGTGTCAGGCCGGCCACTCTGAGGCGACCTGGGTACGTACCTCCGCTGGCACTGGGCCGAACCGGGTGTCATCCTCGGCCAGCAGGTCAAGGCCACGGGCGACCCGTAGCTCGCGCAAGACCGCAGCATTCACGAACGCCGACAGGCTGCCACCAGACTCGGTCAGTCGCTCCTCGGCCTCGTGCAGGACTGACTCGTCGAATGAGATCGATCGCTTCTGGCTTGCCATAAGCCGATCCTACCACGGTAGGAATCGTATGTCCGACGCCAAGGGCCGCCCGAAAAAGCCATCCCACTCGTGAGGATGATGCAAGGCAAGGGCAGCCGAGATGCCGTTGACCGAGATGCCGTTGACAAACGCGAAGGCACAGACGGAGAAGGTGTTGCACCTACGGTGGTACACTGAGCCGGTGCCCACGAACCATCCACGAATAGCGGTCGTGCGGGACCCAGAGCTTGACGCTGCACTGGAACACGCGGCCCAAGTGCTGGGTGAAAAGCGTTCGACGGCAGCGCTGCTGCGTGAGCTGGCGTTGCTTGGGGTGCAGTCGCTGCCGAGCAGCGAGTGGGTTCGGACGATGGAAAGGATGCGCGCCCTGGGATTGCAGCCGGCGCAGCTGCCGCCGGGTGACGTGATGGGACGTATCGCCTCGATGGGACCGGTTGACCCGGAGAACCCAACGCCGGCTACCGACGCGCTTGAATACGTACGCGCCGATCGGATTTGAGAAGCAGGCATGGGAATTGCCTACTTGGACGCCTCTGCCTTCTGCAAGCTGTTCAAGCCGGAGGTCGAGTCAGAGGCGCTCGGGCAAGCGTTGACTGGAGAGACATGGCTGGCGTCGGAGATCCTGGCTATTGAGGTGGGCAGGACTGCCCTACTGGCCGGCGGCGGTGCTCCCGAGCGCGCTCAGGGTGAACTGGCACGCGTCGTACTGGCCCCTCTGTCTGAGACGGTGCGCGCGAATGCTGCCACGGTCCCTCCCGCGCGGCTACGGGCACTCGACGCGATCCATCTGGCAACCGCGCTTGAGTTACGCGCGGAGATCGATGCGGTGTATGCCTATGACGAACGCTTAGGCGAGGCAGCACGGGAGCACGGGTTGGAGGTTCGTACGCCCGGCCGCTGAGGTACGCGCATCGGAGGGTTGTCGATTTGGCCTCGCCCCTCGCCTGCGTAGCACTAGAGTCCCGCACATGACCCCCCCCACAGTCCTAATCCTGGCCGCCGGCCAAGGCACACGCATGCGCTCAGCAATGCCGAAGGTCCTGCACGAGCTGTGCGGCCGCCCGATGGTGCTGTGGCCGGTGCACGCAGCCCTGGAGGCAGGCGCCGGCAAGGTCGTAGTGGTCGACTCCCCAGCCAAGGCGCTAGAGGCGATCCTGCCCGAAGGCGTAGGCCTGGTGGTCCAGCCCGAGTCAAACGGCACCGGAGGCGCAGTGCTGGCCGCCAGCGCCCAGATCGACCCGCAGGCAGCCGTGGTGATCCTGAGCGGAGACGTGCCGCTGGTAAGCGCCCAGGCAATCACGGAGCTGGTCGCGGCGCACATCGCCGCTGGCACCCCGGCGACGATGGCCACGACGATCCTCGCGGACCCGAGCGGCTACGGCCGCGTAGTGCGCGATGGCGCAGGCAACGTGCAGCGCGTGGTGGAGACCAAGAAAGCCGGCGATGCCACCTCCGAGGAGCTGCAGATAGACGAGGTCAACACCGGCATCTACGTATTCAACGGCGAAGCCTTGCTGGCAACGCTGCCCCACCTGAGTGCCGACAATGCCCAAGCCGAGCTGTATCTGCCTCAGGTCCTGGACCTCCTGCGAGCAGAGGGCCAAGCGGTGGCGGCACACAAGGTCAACGACCCAGGCCTGGTCCTAGGCATCAACGACCGCGTAGCCCTAGCCGAGGTAACGGCGCTGGCCCAGCGCGCGATCCACGAGCGCCATATGCGCGCAGGCGTAACGATCGTGGACCCAGCGGCAACGGCGATCGACGTAGAAGTGGAGATCGGCCAAGACACGACGATCGAGCCGTTCACGACGATCAAGGGTGCGACCAAGATCGGCGCAGGCTGCACGATCAGGCACGCCTACATCATCGAGAGCACGATCGAGGACGGAGTAAGCGTGGGCCCCTTCGCCTACCTGCGCCCCGGCACGCACCTCCAGCAAGGCTCCAAGATCGGCACCTTCGTAGAGGTGAAGAACTCAGACATAGGCAGAGGCGCGAAAGTCCCGCACCTCTCCTACATAGGCGACGCGGACGTAGGCGAGCAGTCGAACCTGGGCGCAGGCACGATCACGGCCAACTACGACGGCAAGTCAAAGCACCGCACGACGATCGGCAAGCGCGTACGCGGCGGCGTCGATACCGCACTGGTAGCTCCGGTGACAGTAGGCGACGACGCCTGGACAGCAGCAGGCTCGACGATCACCGAAGACATCCCCCCCGGAGCCCTGGGCGTAGCCCGTGCGAGACAGCGCAACGTCGAGGACTACGCTGACCGACCCCGCGGCCCTTTAGACTCTGAAGAGAGATGAGCAGCGCAATGGACACGCGCACGCAGTCCATGCAGACGAGCCTGCCGATCGACTACGACAAGCGGCTGATGCTGTTCGCCGGGCGGGCCAATCCGCAGCTGGCGTCCGACATCGCCACGAAGCTGAACGTCGATCTGGGCCCTGTGACGATCAAGACGTTCTCAAACGGCGAGGTGTACTGCCGCTACGAGGAGTCGATCCGCGGCGCAGATGTATTCATCGTGCAGCCAACCTGCGGCAACCCGCAGACAGGAGTGACGGCCAATGACTCCCTGATGGAGCTGCTGTTCCTGATCGACGCGGCGGTAGGCGCCTCGGCCCACCGCGTCATAGCGGTGACCCCATGGTTCGGCTACTCGCGCCAGGACAAGAAGAGCGCTCCGCGCGAGCCGATCAGCGCGCGCTTGGTGGCCCGCATGCTCGAGGCAGCTGGCGCGGACCGGGTCCTGACAATGGACCTGCACGCAGGTCAGATCCAGGGTTTCTTCCAGAAGCCGGTGGATCACATGACGGCGCTGTTCATGCTGACGCAGTACTTCGATGACCTGGGCCTGAGCGACCTAGTGGTAGTAGCCCCCGATGCAGGCCGCGTGAAGCTGAACAAGAAGTTCGCCTCGAAGATCGGCGCGGAGCTGGCGATCCTCGACAAGGAGCGCCCGGCGCAGCAGGTGGCGGAGATCGGTTACGTGATCGGCGATGTGCGCAACAAGACAGCAGTGATCGTGGACGACATGATCGACACTGCCGGCACCCTCGCGGCGGCAGCGCGCACGGTCCTAGAAGAGGGCGCAAGCAGCGTCTACGCGGCAGCCACCCATGGGGTGTTCTCGGGGGACGCGTTCGCGAACCTGGCAGACTCAGGCTTCAAGGAGATCGTAGTCACAGACACGATCCCGGTGCCCAAAGAGCGCCCGGCAAACATCCGCGTGCTCCCCTGTGCGGAGCTGCTGACGGACTCGATCCGGCGCATCTTCACCGACGATTCGGTGAGCGAAGTGTTCGGCGGCGAGAACCAGCTGTTTTGAGTACGGCGACGGGCATGCCGCCCGCATCGCCCCGATCTCCCAAGCGCTTGCGGCGCATCGGCTTGATCTTCACGGGCGTGCTGCTGTTCCTGGCGATCAGCGGCCTGCTGGCGCGCTTCTTGTCGGTGGAGAGCGAGGAACGCGAAGACCTGGTGAGGGTGCTACAGGCCGAGGCCAATGGCAACGCGCAGGCGATGCTGAGCAAGCTGAGCGCCTGCCGGGCGAGTCCGAAGTGCAGCGCGGCGGTGCAGTCAGACGTGGTCAAGCTGCGTCGCCATGGCCCGGTGAAGATCCTGACGCTGACCTCCCCAACGGCCTATTCGCTAACGGGCGCGACGGGCACGACACGCGTGGCATGGACGGTGATCGGCCACCTGCCGGTGGTGCAGTGCGTGAGCGTGAAGCGCAGCGGCAACGCCATCACAGGCATCAGCCTGAAGCTGCAAACGATCGGGGCGCAGATCCCAGGCGAAGCGGATTGCTAAAGTCCCCTCCCGCGATGGCCACCAACGAGACAACCCAGCTGCAGGTCAAACGCCGCGAGCCCGACGGCTCGCGCTCGGCACGGCGCCTGCGCCGCGAGCAGCGTGTGCCCGGCGTGCTGTACGGCGGCGGCGATGAGCCGATGAGCTTCGACGTGGACGCGCGCGAGTTGCGCCTGGCCCTGGCCCGCTCAGGCGCGGTGCTGGACCTGAGCGTGGACGGCGGCAAAGCGACGCCGGTGGTCCTGAAGGAGGCCCAGCGTCACCCGGTGAGAGGCGAGACGACACACATCGACCTGCTGCGCGTGCGCCTGGATAAGGCGATCCACGCGGTGGTGCCGGTGGAACTGTCCGGCGTGGACGATGCGCCGGGCGTGAAGGAAGGCGGCGTACTGGAGCAGATCACGCGCGAGATCAACATCGAGGCGCTGCCGACGGCCATCCCCGAGGCGCTGGTGCACGACGTGAGCGCCCTGGAGATCGGCGACACGGTGATCCTTGAGGCTGTGCCTGTCCCCGAGGGCGTGACGGTGCTGGACGACCTGCAGGAGACCGTGATCGCAACCCTCTCGGCCCCCCGTTTACAGACAGAGGCAGAGACGGAGATCGAGGCCGAGACGGAGCTGGTGGGCGAGTCCGCCGAGAAGGACGAGGCGGCGTCAGAGGAGTGATCCGGCCGTTTGGCGGCCGCGGGGCGGCCATCGACTGGCTGCTGGTAGGACTGGGCAACCCCGGCAAGGAGTACAAGGGGACGCGCCACAACGTGGGCTTCGCGATCGCCGATCTGCTGGCTGAGCGCTGGGAGCTGCCGACCCCGAAGCAGCGTTTCCGCGGCCGCGTAGCCGAGGGCCGCGTGGCCGTAGCGCCGCAGATCGGCGCCCCGGCCGCGCCCCGCATAGCGATGCTGTGGCCACAGACGTACATGAACGAGGCGGGCCGCTCGGTGGGTCCAGCGAGAGGCTCGTACAAACTCCCCCTGGATCGCCTGCTGGTGATGCACGACGAGATAGACCTGCCCTTCGGCGAGATCCGCACGCGCCTGGGCGGTGGCCTGGCGGGCCATAATGGCCTAAAGTCACTGAAGCGCGAGCTGGGCTCCCCCGACTTCTGGCGTACACGCGTAGGCGTAGGCCGCCCCGACTCGACGGACCCGGAGATAGTGAGCGCCCACGTGCTGGGCCGCTTCAGCGAGCCGAAGGCGCAGATAGAAGAGCTCGTTACGCGCGCCGCCGATGAGGTCGAGCGGATGTTGCTGCAAGCGCAAGCCCCCGAAGGGCAATAGATGGCGCTGCGCTCTCTACTGGGCTTCATCGACCAGGACCCCGGCGCGGCGACGCTCACCGAGCAAGGCGGCCGCGCGTTCGTAAGCGCGTCGCTACGCCCGTATGTGATCGCGGCGCTGGCGGACAAGCACGAGCGCCCAACGCTGGTGGTGGTGGGCGATGACCGCGCGGCCCGCGATCTGGCGGCGGATCTGCGCGCATGGCTGACGCCGCGCCCGGTGCGCTACTACCCCTCGCGCGGCGTGGCCTACGAGTCCCACCTGAAGCCACCCCCTCACCTGGTGGGCCTGCGCGTGGCGGCGCTGGACGCGCTGCTGAATCCAAATGGCGAAGAGCCCCCGGTGGTGGTGGTCTCCGCTGTGGCCCTGTCGGAGAAGGTCCCCGACCCGTCGCTGCGCCCGCGGTCGTTCAAGCTGAAGGTAGGCGAGCTGCTGGACCTGGAGGAGTGCTCAGAGGAGCTGGTGGCAGCGGGCTACGAACGGGTGGACCAGGTCGAGGAGCGCGGTCAGTTCGCGGTGCGCGGCGGCCTACTCGACGTGTTCCCGGCGACTGAGGAGCGGGCGGTGCGCGTGGACCTGTTCGACGTGCAGATCGAGAGCCTGCGCTGGTTCTCGACGTTCACGCAGCGCTCACTGGGCGATGCGCAAGAGGTCGAGATCGCCCCCGCGGCGGAGCTCGCGGCCGAGCACCGAGAGCTGGCAGAGATAGCCGCCCTGGAGCACGAGGATGAGCGCCCCGACGTGGCGGAGCTGCTGCCGGTGGATCGCTTCGGCGCGCTGCTGGACCTGATCCCTCCCAGCACCGAACTGGTGGTAGCCGCCGAGGAGGAGCTGCCCCCGGCGCTGGAGGACCACTGGAGCGACGTATGCGCGGCCTTCCACGACAAAGACGCCCACCACCTATACGTGAAGCCGCAGGAAATCCAGCAGACGCTGAGTGAGCGCACGCGCGTATGGCTGTCCTCGCTGCAGAGCGACCAGCCGATCGAGCTACGCGCGCAGGCAGCGGACACGGCGGCGCGGACGCTGGCGGAAGCGGAGCCGGAGCTGGAGAAGCTGGTGCGCAGCGGCTACCGCACCGTCGTGGCGTTCCCCCGCAGGGGCGAAGGCGAGCGCGCGGCATACAACCTAGGTCGCATGAAGGTGCAGTGGTTGGAGGGGGAGGGGGATGGGGCCGGCCATACGGGGTCGGCTGTGGCTGGGTCGGATCGGGCGGGGCTGGGTACTTCCGCGGGTAGGGCCGCGCCTTTGGAGCCTTCACTGCGATTCGCGGCTGCCTCGCTGCGCGAGGGATTCCTCGCGCCGTCCCTGAAGCTGGCGGTCTTCCCGGAGCACCGACTGCTGCGACGGCGGCGAGCGGCGAAGCCCGAGCGCGACGGGGGCGCGGTGAGACGCGGCGCACTGCGCTCGTTCACGGACCTGCGCACAGGCGACATAGTGGTGCACGAGGACCACGGCGTGGCGCGCTTCGCGGGCTTTCAGACCCGCACGGTGGCGGACATCACGCGGGACTACCTGTACCTGGAATACCAGGGCGACGATCGCGTATTCGTGCCGACGGATCAGCTGGCGAAGATCTCGCGCTATGTAGGCGCGGGCGGCGAGCACCCGCCCCTCTCCAAGCTCGGAGGCACGCGCTGGGAGACGATGAAGGCGCGTGCACGCAGGGCCGCGCAGGAGCTGGCAGGCGAGCTGCTGTCGCTGTACGCGGAGCGCCGGCGACGGAGCGGCCACGCGTTTGAGCCCGACAGCGATTGGCAGCGCGAATTCGAGGCACGCTTCCCGTATACGGAGACGGCGGATCAGCGCGAGGCGATCGAACTGGTGAAGCTCGACATGGAAGCCCCCCGCCCGATGGACCGCCTGATCTGCGGCGACGTCGGCTACGGCAAGACGGAGGTGGCGCTGCGCGCGGCGTTCAAGGCGGCAGGCGCGGGCAAGCAGGTGCTGATGCTGGTGCCGACGACGATCCTGGCGCAGCAGCACTACGGCACGTTCAGCGAGCGCCTGGGCGACTATCCGATCACGATCGACCACGTGTCGCGCTTTCGCAGCGCCGCCGAGCAGAAGGCGGCGATCAAAGGCTTCGCGGAAGGCAAGGTGGACATCCTGATCGGCACCCACCGCGTGCTGTCCCGCGATGTGCGCGCAAAGGACCTGGGCCTGTTGATCGTGGACGAGGAGCAGCGCTTTGGGGTCAAGCAGAAGGAGCTGCTGCGTCAGCTGAAGCTGAAGGTGGATGTGATCGCGATGAGCGCAACGCCGATCCCGCGCACGCTGCAGATGTCGCTGGCGGGCCTGCGCGACATCTCGGTGATCGAGACCCCGCCGGAAGGCCGGCGGCCAGTGAAGACCTATGTAGGCGAGTACGAGGAGGATCTGGTGAAAGGCGCGATCGTGCGCGAGCACGAGCGCGAGGGCCAGGCGTTCTTCCTGCACAACCGCATCGAGACGATCGAGGAGACGGCGGAGCGCCTGCGCGCGCTGTGCCCGGGCGTGCGCTTCATGGTGGCGCACGGCCAGATGGGCGAAGGCGAACTGGAGGCGGTGATGATGGACTACCTGCAGGGCAAGTCCGATGTGCTGGTGTGCACGTCGATCATCGAGTCGGGGATCGACATACCGCAGGCGAACACGCTGATCGTGGAGCACTCCGATGCGTTTGGCCTGGCGCAGCTCTACCAGATACGCGGCCGCGTGGGCCGTAGCCGCGAGCGCGCATATGCGTATCTGCTGTACGACAGCGCGGCGGCATTGACGGCCGAGGCGGGCCAACGACTGTCAGCCCTGTCGGACTACACCGAGCTAGGCAGCGGCTTCAAGATCGCGATGCGCGACCTGGAGATCCGCGGCGCGGGCAATCTGCTGGGCGACGAGCAGTCGGGCCATGTGGCGGCGCTGGGCTTTGAGCTGTACATGCAGATGCTCGATGAGGCGGTGCGCGCGGCAGGCCCCTCCGAGGAGGAGGGCGGGGCGCAGGAGCTGCCCGAGCCGGTGCGCCTGGACGTGAAGGTGGATGCCTACATCCCAACCGACTATGTCCCCTATGAGCAGGCGAAGATCGAGATCCACCGCCGCGTGGCCTCCTCGCTGGAGGTGGCGGACGTGGAGCGCCTGCGCGAGGATCTGGAGGACCGCTTCGGCCCGCCGCCGGAGCCGCTGGAGAACCTGCTGTCGTTGCAGCGAGCCAGGATCAAGTTCGGCGCGGCGGGGGCGCAGGCGGTGAGCTTCCGCGGCGATCGCCTGGCGGTGACGCCGATCGAGCTGGACTCCAAACGCGCGAAGCGTCTACGCGAGCAGTTGCCGGAGGCGCTGTATGAAGCGGCGAAGTCGCAGGTGATGGTGCGGGTGCCGAGCGACGGTCCGCAGCGTTTCCCGGCGGTGGTGGCAGCCGCGGATGCCTTGCTGGCAGTGGTGCGAGAGGCGGCCTGAGGCGGCATGTTCCCCCCTTGGCGGGGTGCGCAAATCGTTCTTGAACCAGGATTTAGAAACTTCTTAAGCACAACACATGATGTTTCCGCTAGAGTGCCCGCGTCATGTTCAAGGGATCTCGGAAGGTCGCGGCGCTAGGCGCCGTTTTCTTTGCCTCGCTGGCGCTATACGCCTGCGGCAGCAGCGGCGTGCCCAGTAACGCCGTGGTGCAGGTCGGCGGCGAACCGATCTCGACGACGACCTTCAATCACTGGCTGGGCGTGGCGGCATCTTCAAGCGCACAGACGGCGGCGGGCAAGACTGCGCCCAAGCCGGTCGTGCCGGATCCGCCGTCCTACAGCGCATGCGTCGCCCATCTGCAGGCGACGGCCCCGAAGCCGGCAAAGGGCCAGTCGGCCCCCACGGCGGCGCAGCTGAAGTCGCAGTGCGAACAGCAGTACACGGCGCTCAAGCAGCAGGTGCTGGGCTTTCTGATCTCAGCCAACTGGGTAATCGGCGAGGCCAAGGACCAGAACATCAAGGTCAGCGACGCCGAAGTCGAAAAGAAGTTCAAGGAACTTAAGACGCAGCAGTTCCCCAAGGAAGCCGACTTCCAGAAGTTTCTGGCAAGCACGGGCCAGAGCCCGGCGGACCTGCTGCTGCGCGTGAAGCTGAACCTGCTGTCGCAGAAGATTCAGCAGGCGGTGTCCAAGAAAGGCACGCCGACGACGGCGCAGATCGAAAAGTATTACAACGAAAACAAGCAGCGCTTCGGCCAGCCCGAAAAACGCGACGTGCAGCTGATCCTGACGAAGACGCAGGCAGAGGCCGAAGCGGCGAAGAAGGAAATCGAATCGGGCAAGAGCTTTGAAAGTGTCGCCAAGAAGTACTCGATCGACCCGGCCAGCAAGGCCAACGGCGGCAAACTCCCCGGTGTGGTCAAAGGCCAGGAGCAGAAGGCCCTGGACGCGGCGATCTTCAGCGCCAAGCCCAACACGCTGGAAGGCCCGGTCAAGACCCCCTTCGGCTACTACATCTTCGAGGTAACGGCAGTGCACCCGCCGAGCCAGCAGAGCCTGGCGCAGGTGAAGGAATCGATCAAGCAGCAGCTGACGGCGCAGCAGCAGCAGGGCGCGCTGACAAAGTTCGTGGCGAGCTTCAAAAAGAAGTGGGAAGGCCGCACGGAATGCCGCACGGGCTACGTGGTAATGGACTGCAAGGAGTACAAGGCTCCGAAGACGCCCGCGACTCCCACAGGCGCAACGCCCCCCACGGGCGGCGGCACGGCCACGGCCACGCCGCAGACCCCGCAGACAACCACCGCGCCGCCGGCAAGCACCACCAGCAAGTAGCCAACCCCTCGGGCTGGCCATGAGCGAGATCGAGCGAGTCCGCGTTCCTAACCTCTGGGCCGCTTATGAGCGAGATCGAGCAAGTCCGCGTCCCCAGCCCTCGGGCCGCTAGGGTCTCGTTCCTGCGATGAGCGAGATCGAGCAAGTCCACGCGCGACAGATCCTCGACAGCCGCGGCAATCCGACGGTAGAGGTCGAGCTGAAGCTGCGCAGCGGCGCCAGCGGCCGCGCGGCAGTCCCCAGCGGCGCGAGCACGGGCGAGTTCGAGGCGACCGAGCTGCGCGACGGCGGCAAGGCCTGGCAAGGCAAAGGCGTGACGCAGGCGGTGGCGAACGTCAATGGCGAGATCGCCGCGGCGGTGAACGGACTGGAGGCCACAGATCAGGCCGGTCTCGATGGCAGGTTGATCGACCTGGATGGCACCCCCAACAAGTCGCGCCTAGGAGCGAACGCGATCCTGGGCGTCTCGCTGGCAGCGGCCCATGCGCAGGCGGCGGAGGAGAGCAAGCCCCTGTGGCGCTACCTAGGCGGCGACTCGGCCAACATCCTGCCGGTGCCGATGATGAACGTGCTGAACGGCGGCGCGCACGCCGACAATCGCGTGGACTTCCAGGAGTTCATGGTGGTCCCCCTCGGCGCGGCGACCTTCGCGGAGTGCCTGCGCATGGGCACGGAGGTGTTCCATGCGCTGAAGGCCACGCTGAAGCAGCGCGGCATGTCGACAGCAGGCGGCGACGAGGGCGGCTTCGCCCCCGATCTGGACTCCAACGAGCAGGCGCTGCAGATGCTGGTGGAGGGCATCAAGGCGGCCGGCTATGAGCCAGGCGAGCAGGTAGCAATCGCCCTAGACCCGGCGACAAGCGAGCTGTACAAGGATGGCGCCTATGTGCTGGAGCACGAGCAGCGCACGCTGAGCGGCAGCGAGCTGGCTTCCTACTGGGCAGAGCTCACAGCGCGCTACCCGGTGGTCTCGATCGAGGATGGAATGGCAGAGGAGGACTGGGAGGGCTGGAAGGCATTGACGGAGCAGGTAGGCGAGCAGGTGCAGCTGGTAGGCGACGACCTGTTCGTGACGAACACCAAGCGCCTGGCCCGCGGCATCGAGCTGGGCGTGGCCAACTCAATCCTGATCAAGGTCAACCAGATCGGCACGCTGACAGAGACACTGGCAGCCATCGAGATGGCCCATAAAGCCGGCTACACGGCAGTGATGAGCCACCGCAGCGGTGAGACCGAGGACGTGACGATCGCCGACCTAGCAGTGGCCACGGGCTGCGGCCAGATCAAGACCGGCGCCCCTTCGCGCAGCGATCGCGTGGCGAAGTACAACCAGCTGCTGCGCATCGAGGAGCAGCTGGGCGCCAGAGCGAGCTTCCCGGGCCGCTCAGTTTTTCGTAGCTAGACGCAGGAGCTCGTCACTCTGCCGCGAATGCGGCTGTATGCGTCCAAAGCCACGCGTGCGCTGGGACCGTCTTGGGCGAGTGGCGATGCTCGGGGTGATGGTCGCCCTGCTCTACCTCTACCTGAGTGCGGGCATAAGGGTCTTCTCGACCTGGCACGAAGCCCATCGCAACAGCGCGATGGTGACGCAGCTGGAGCGCCAGAATAAGCAGCTACGAGCAGAACATGCCTCGCTTGCTCGCCACAGCACGGTAGTGCGCGAGGCCCGGCAGCTAGGCATGGACAAGCCGGGCGAGCAGCCCTACGTCGTGCAGGGGCTACCCAACAACTGAGCCGGCTTTCCTGCCGTCTGAGGCAGGGAGGGGTGCGAGCACGGCGCCCTCCCGGCCGCTGCTAGCCTCGGCCCTCGTGCCAGGCTTTGAGAACGCGATCTACCAGTGGCAGCAGGGCGAGCGCCGCCTGCAAGGCGCTCCTGCGGAACGGGCAAGAATCCTGGAGCGCGTGACGACGGCGCTGGTGGCGGAGCTGCGCCGGCGCCTAGGCGGGCGCTTCAACAGCCAGGAGCTGGTGGATCTGTACCTCGGGAGCACCTCGTGGTGTCTGCAGGTGGCGATGAACGCTGCCCCGGACGAGCCTTGGGCGTGGGAGGCGGCGACGGTCGTGGATGCGGCCTTCGGGCGCTATCTGCGCGAGGCCTCGGACTATGCGGGGGGACGCCGGGCCATCGTGGACTGAAGCCAGGCTAGAGCGACGTTGGGCAAGCGAGGCAAGGACGCAGTGAGCGAAGTGTGCTCTGCACACGAGCGATCGAGGACGCCGCCTCGTGCCGCCCAACGACGCTCTAGTCGTCTTCGCCGACTCTTTTGATGACTATCTGGTCCTCTTCGACGAGGACCTCAACGGAGCGGTGCCCGGCCCAGTGCTCGGCGTAAATCGGGTTGTCCTGCACGGCCGGATCGAGCCATAGGCCATAGCCCTCCTCGCCGTGATCGAAAGTCCCCTCCAGAGGCCCTGACTCGCGTGGGGCCGAGCGGCGCGTGCGTCCCCCGCGACGACCTCTGCGACGGGTCTTGGGAGCCCCATCCCCCGCCTCGTCCTCAGCAGGCTCCTCATCTTCGCCGCGCGCGGCGCGCTCGGCCGCCTCAGCCTCCGCCTTGGCCTTGGCCTCCGCCTCGGCGCGCTCGGCCTCGCGGGCGGCCTCTTCGAGCTCGGCGGCGATCAGGGCGTCGTCCTCGGCGCGCAGATCGATCTCATCGGGGTAGTCGAGCACCGCAGCGCCCTCGGTTGGGTCCTCGGCACCGTCGAGCTCGTTCTGGCGCTTGAACTGCTCGATCTCCTGCACCGTGACCTCGAGCTGGTGGGCGACCCAGGCGTCGGTGCGACCTTGCCGCACCCACGCGCGGATTTGGTTGAGCTGAGGGCGGAGTGATTTACGAGCCATGGACGGTCCGAGAGACTAGCGCATAGGCCCCGGCCGACGTTCCATCGAGCCCGGCTAGCGTTCCATCGCGGCGCAGACTATGCTTGTCCACAGACGCGGGCAGGGGGCGATCGCGCCGATTGCCCGTCGGCACAAAGAGGAAGGGCACTAAATGCTGGTCCTGACGCGCAAGTCCAACCAGAGCATCATGATCGGCGACGATGTCGAGGTGTCGGTGCTCTCGGTGGTAGGAGAGAAGGTGCGGATCGGCATTCAGGCTCCCCAGAACGTTCCGGTGTTCCGGACGGAGATCTACCTGGAGATTCAGCGCCAGCAGGAACCGGGCGCGGACGCAGCCGCTGAGAAGGATGAGGTTGCAGGCGAGGTAGATCAGGCGCTGCGCGGGCTCTCCGAGCCGAGCTAGCTGGACGGGCCTCGCACCGCGAGCTAGCCGCACGGATTAAGCGACCAACACTGGCCGCCTCCTGGCGGCCTCCTCAAAGCTCTTTCTTGCGGGAGACCCGCTTTGCCTCAGCTGAGCAGCAGATAGAGCGTGCGGAACATCACGACCGTGACGATGGCGGCCGTTAAGATGAGCGTCGCGACGAGCAAGGCGAAGCGCATCGACCCACGTTTGTGGCGACGCTGAACCTCGCGCTTGTGTGTGCGCTTCTCGGCCGTGCGCTTGAGCGAGTCGCGCCGCCGGCGCTCCAGCGAGATCTCCTTGGAGAAGGCATGCTCGAGCTCGGTGAGGCTCTGGCGCAGGCGCGGCACATGCCCATGGCCCCGCCGTGGGGGTCCGTGGTCGGGCGGCTCAGGGGCTCTTTCAGGCAGCGCCATGTACCTCAGCTCGCCTCCCCGCTACCGCCGCCCGCCGCCTCGGCTTGCTCGTAGACCTTGACGAAGCGTAGATAGTTGCTGGCGATCTGCCTGGCGGCGACCGAGCGTTCGGTCTTGCCGTCTACATAGGCCTTCAGCGGCTCCCACCAGATCGAGCGGCCGATGGCGAAGCCGACGAAACCCTCGACGGGAGCGGCCTCGCCGAGCCAGTGGTCGACCTTGGCGTCGTTGGCGCCGCGGCCGAGCACCACGCAGACGACGCCCTCGCGGCCTTTGCCGCTGCGGGCCTGGGCGACGAGCATTTCGCAGTCTTGGCGGCGGTCGACACCCTCGATCTTCCACACATCCACCTCGATGCCGAAATCCTGGATCTCCGCGATCGTGCGCCGCATCAGCTCGGGCCGCAGCTCGGCGTCGTAGCGTTCGCTGTCGCCCCCTACGGCCGCCAGCTGGGCGTCCTCGGCGGGCACCAGCAGCTCGAACAGGAAGCGCCGATCGTGCGTGTGCAGCCAATCGGCCAGCTGCTTGAGCTTGCCCAGCTGCTCGCGGTTTTCCTCGGCGTTGCCTTCGGGGTTGTAGCGCACCAGCACCTTGGTGAAGTCGGGGTCGAAGCTCTCGATGTGCTGCGGGAAGTCCTCGCCGTACTGGAAGTCGAACATGTTCTGGCCGCTGCGCTCCACGGGCATCGCCAGCATCAGGCCTGCCTGGCGGGCCTCCGCGGGGATACTGCCGCCGAACTGCTCATCCACTAGCACTCCCGTCACGCCGGCCTTGGCGCCGGCCGCCACGGCCTGTGCCATGCCCTCGTAGATGAGGTGCTTGGCATCGGCGATCATCGCGGTCTGCTCACCGTCGGGTTCGCCCTCGATGCCGAAGAACTTCTTCTGAAAGGACCCTCGGTGATCGAAGGCCAGGATGTACAGCTTCTCGTCGTAGCCCAATCGCATGCGTTTTCTTTTCCTTGTCCGTTGACTAGGAGACTCTATCGTCGGGGGCCGCTGGGTGGTGGCGCCGGCGACCCTGAGTCGGTGGTGCATGGGGCGCTTAGGCGGCGATGCCGGGGGCCGTGCGCGAGGCTTGCGCGATACGGGCCTAGAATGGATCGACGATGTCCTCGGGTGCCGATTTGTTCGTGGTTTGCAAGCAGTGCGGCTCTGAGGTCAGCCCCTACGTGACTGAGTGCCCTTACTGCGGGCACCGTCTGCGCCGCCGCGCCCCTAAGCTGCCGCGCGACGGCGGCTTAGGTGGCAGCTCGACGCGCGCCAAGCATCGCCCGCATATGCCTAAGCCTTCGCTGGGCCGCCTGCGGCGAGGCGAGATCGCGGGTATTCGTGCCGATGCTCCGGCCTATGCCACGGCGGCGCTGATAGTTGCGAGCGGCGCCATCTGGATCATCACCAAGGGCGGCTATCTCGAACTGGCCAAGCTGCCGGTGCTGGGACCGCTGCGAGGCGAGTGGTGGCGACTGCTCACCTGGCAGTTCGCCTATTTCGCGAGCTTCTCGAGCGCCGTCTATCTGTTCGCCTGCATGCTGGCGGTGGGCATTTTCGGCTGGCTCAACGAGCACCGCCATGGGCCGCTGGTCGTGCTCGCGCTGTTCTTCGGCGCGGGCATCAGCGCGGGCCTGCTGGCGGAGGCCCTCTACTCGCTGCCGCTGCTGCTAGGCGCCAACGCGGGCGCGCTGGCGCTGCTGGCGGCGTGGGCGGTGCCCGACCTCGATGCGCTGCGCCGGCGCCAGTTCTACGATGGCGACCTGCTGGGCACGGCCGCCTTCGCCGCGGTGCTGCTGGCAATGCCGCTGGCAACGCGCCAGGCGAGCTGGCTCGCGGGGCTCACGGGCGTCACGCTGGGTTTGCTCGCTGGACTCGGCTTGAGTCGCGTGAAGGCTGCCTGAGGTTGTCCGCTTCCGTTCCTGAATCCGACGCCTATACGGCTGCCGAGGTGGACGCCGCGATTGAGGCCCTGGGCGATGCCGAGCGGCTGGATCACGCCCAGGAGGTGGTGACCCACGCGGCACCTGCTTTGCAGCGAATTCTCGGGCAGGCGCTACACGAAGGCGGCTGGTTCAGCGGGGCGCATCAGGCTGAGGTGCAGCGGGTGGCAGGCGAGGCGGACTTGCAGGAGCGGATGCGCGCGGTTGATGTTCTCGTCGCGGAGCAGACGAGACTCGGTATGTTCGTGGGCGTTACCGTTGGCTTTCAGCTCGCCCACGAGCTGCAGCGCCTGCGCGACCAGTCCAAAACAGCGATAGAGGAGCCTTAAGAACATGCAGATCCGTTTCCTGGGCCACGCGGCCTTTGAGCTCTCAGACGGAGACACCAAGGTACTGATCGACCCTTTCCTGACCGGCAACCCCAAGGCGGCCGTGGCGGCCGAGGATGTCGAGGCGGATGCGATCCTGCTGACGCACGGTCACGATGACCATTTTGGAGACACCGAATCGATCGCCAGGCGCACCGGCGCGCAGCTGGTGGCGGTGGTGGAGATCGCCCGCGAGCTCGCGGCGGCGGGCTTTGAGAATGTGCACGAGCCCAATATGGGCGGCACGGTTACCTTCGATTGGGGCTGGGTGCGGCTGGTGCCGGCATGGCACACCTCTATGACCCCAAAGGGCACCGCAAGCGTTCCCACGGGGCTGGTGGTGAACATGGGTGGCAAGACCATCTATCACCTGGGCGACACGGCGCTGTTCAGCGATATGGCGCTGCCAGGCAAGCGCGATGCGATCGATGTGGCGCTGGTGCCCATCGGTGGGCACTACACGATGGATCGCTTTGACGCTGTGGAGGCCTGCAAGCTGATCGGCGCCAAGCAGGTGGTGCCCTGCCACTACAACACCTTCCCGCTGGTCGACACCGATGTGCAGGCGTTCAAGGCCGATGTGGAGGCAGCGGGTGCCGGCGAGGTCGTGGTGCTGGAGTCAGGGGAGAGCCATACGCCATGAAAGGCGCCGTGGCCAGGTCTATGGGTGAGGATGGCCTGGGCTGTGATGGTCCAGGCTGGGATGGTCAAGCGCCATGACGATGACCCACGCGGTGGTCTTGATCGAGGCTGAGCGCGACGCGCTGTCCACGCTGGGCAGCGCGCTGGCCGACATCGACGGTGTGGCGGAGGCCTATTCCGTGACCGGCGAGTGGGACTTCGTGGCGATTGTCAGAGTGCCTCATCACGATCAGCTGGCCGACGTGGTGACCGGAGAAATAACGGCCCTGCCAGGCGTGGCGCGCACGCAGACGATGGTGGCCTTCGCGGCCTACTCGCGCCACGACCTGGAGGCGCTGTTCTCGATCGGGGAGTAGACCGAGAATGCCAGCGGTGCCCCTGAAGTCTGAGTATCGGCCGACGCTGGCACAGCTGCTGGCGCCTAGCTGGCACAGGGCATCGCGCGCGGTGCGGCTGCTGGTGATGGCGGGCGCGGCGGCGTTGGTGGTGGGTGTGGTGGCCTTGACGCTCACCTTGCTACCGGCCCACATCTCCTACGGCGGCCCGGTGCCTTTCAGCTTCAGCTACAGGGGCCTGCACCGTGTGGCCCCCCAAGCGGGCGCTGACGTGCAGGTGGAACGTCACAGCGCTAGCGGGCGCCTGCTGGACTCCTTCGCGGTGGCGCCGCTCAAATTGCCCCCCTACGAAGGCGGTCTGAGCGGCGAGCTGCCGCTATATGCGGTCAGCTATATCCATGCGCTCTCAGCGAAGTATGCGGGCTTCGAGCTGCAAGGCGAGGGCAAAACGCGCGTCAACATGGAACCGGCCTACAACATCTACTACTCCGTTTTGCTGGCCGGACAGCGGGTCTACGGCCGCGATGTGCTGCTGGTGCCAGAACGCCCCGGGGCGCGCGAAGGGATCTCGATCAGGATGCTCACCTCGCCGCTCTCCAGCCGGCAGGTGACCTCGCCGCTGCTGGTGGCGACAGCGGGGCTGCTGTACAAGCCGCTGCGCACTTTCAGCTTCAGCTGAGGGGGCCGCTTCGCGGCGCCAGACACCACCCACGATGCTCGACGTGCCACCGGCACGCCTCCGCTCGTGTGCGGCGTCCGCGCCATCCACGGTCCGACCCCCTCAATCCTGGGTCCAGGCCTAGTTCGTGGGGTCTGTGGTGACCGGCTGCGGGGTGCCCGAAGGAGTCGAGACCGTAGGCGTCGTCGTGGCGCCACCCGCGCTGGCGGGAGGCGGAGTGACGGACGTAACGGGGGGTCCCGTTTCGGTTTCGGCGGCCGCAGGCGGCTGAGCAGGCGCCGGCGGAGGCGGAGTTTCCACGGTGGGCGTCGTTTCGACGGGCGGTGCGGTTTCAGCGGCAGGCGGCGCCGTGGGAGCCGCTGGGACACTGGTGGTAGTGGTGTCGGTCGGCGAAGGCAGCGGAGTGGACTCGGTGGTGACCTGGGTCACGGGCGGCTTTTCCGCGACGGGCGGCTTGACGGGCGTGGCGACCGCGCTGGTCGGTACCCCGCCTACTCCAGTCTTGGCGTCGGTGGTAGGGGCGGCGGTGACCGTGAGGTGCTTGCGCGCGTGACGGCGGTGAGCGCCAAGCGCGGCGAGAGCGGCAGCGCTGACGCTTGAGCTGCTCGGCTGCGGGGTTGAGCGCGCGACGGTGGGCGCGGCATAAATGGGGTGGGACAGGGCTGCGGCGGTAGCGACGGCCGAAGCGGAAGCGGTGACGGTGGCGGCGTGATGCCGATGGCTGTGGCCGTTGCCGCTGTGGTCGACCTCGACGGCGCCGGCGGTGACGAGCGCGGCGGCGGCGAGCGTGGCGGCGGCCTTGGTGGCCAAAGCCCCGGCGCCGGCGGTGGCAAGGCCTCCCATGCCCATGCCACCGGCGGCGCCCGCGCTCGCGGCGGCAGAAGCTCCCGCGGTGGCGCCCCCAGCGCCGACCGCATGAGCTCCGCCAGCCGAGGCGGTCGACCCAAACTTTGTCAAAAGCAGCTTCTTGAACAGCAGCAACGGCCCAACGGGAAGGATCGCCGCCAGCGCGTGATTGTTGTCCTTGAGGTGCTTGCGGAAGGCGCGACAGCGTTCGCAGTCGCGCAGGTGGCGCCGTTCGGCGGCCTCGACCTTGACGAGCCCCTCGGCGGCCTCGCCGAGCGTGGCACGGACTTCATCGCAGCTCAGCTGGCGCGCCTCGGCGGCCTCGGCCAGTGAGATGCGGGCACGTACGAGCAGAGACTTCACAGACGGGACGGTGGTCTCCATCGCCTGCGAGATCTGCTCGTAGGAGAGCGCATCGATCTCGCGCAGCAACAGCGCCGTGCGCTGGGTCTCGGGCAGCTTCTGCACGTCGCCGATGAGCTGACGGAAGCTCTCGCGGCGCAGCACCTGCTCGCCAGTGGACATGCCGTGATCGGCATAGTGGATGTCCATCGAGTCGACGCCGATGGCGGAGGCGCGGCGCAGATGGTTGAGCGAGCGGTTACGCGCGATGCGATAGAGCCAAGGCCTGACGTTGATCTCGCGCTCGTCGGCGAGAATCGCGTTAAAGGCGGCGACGAAGACCTCCTGCAGAACGTCCTCAGCGTCCTCCTTGGAGTTCAGCATGTGCCGGCAGAAGGCCAGCAGGCGCGCGTGGTAGCGCGAGAAGAGCGCCTCGAAGGCGGACTGCTGCCCGCGGCGGGTCAAAGCGATCAGGCGCTCGTCAGACTGTAAGCGCAGCAGTGAGCCCGAGCCTCTGGGCCCGGGCAATGCAGTTGGTTTTAGTGCGGAGACCTCCACGGCGGGTCCAATCGCTGGCTTTGAAACGCTGCTCTGTAGGTAAATACACCGTAGCAACGGGGAAGTTGCGGCTGAAAAGCGCCTACTCCTCGTCCTGGCTATCCGGGATCGGGCGGGCGTAAACTGGTCGAGCGCGCCCGGGTGGCGGAATCGGTATACGCAATCGACTTAAAATCGATGGCCCGAGAGGGCTTGTGGGTTCAAGTCCCACCCCGGGCATCCATTCGACTGGATTTGAGAGGGACCCGGCTCGTCGGCCTGTGGCCGACTGCGCCACCCTCTTGTAGAGTCGCGCTCGGAAATGTGCACGAAGAGCTCACAGGAGACAGGAGAGGCGACAGGCCCCGAGGCCGAGGCCGGCACCTTCCATGGCGGCCGCCTGGTGGCACGTCGACTGAAGGCGAACGGCGTGAGCAAGCTGTTCACGCTGTCAGGCGGCCATCTGTTCTCGATCTACGACGGCTGCAAGGAGGAGGGCATCGAGATCGTGGATGTGCGCCACGAGTCCACGGCGGCATTCGCGGCGGAGGGTTGGGCGAAGGTGACGCGCGAAGTGGGCGTATGCGCACTGACCGCAGGCCCAGGCGTGACGAACGGTATGAGCGCAATGGCGAGCGCACAGGCAAACCATTCACCGATGGTGGTGCTGGGCGGCCGAGCTCCGGCAGGCCGCTGGGGCATGGGCTCGTTGCAGGAGATCGATCACGTGCCGTTCGTGCGCCCGCTGACGAAGCTGGCGGCAACGCCGGAAAGCACCGAGGAAATCCCAGGCCTGGTGGAAGAGGCATTCGCGGCAGCGCAGGCACCGCACGGAGGCCCGACGTTCGTGGACTTCCCGCTGGACTACGTATTTATGGAGGCAGCAGAGGGTGAGTTCGATCCCCCAGTCGGGGGGGAGGGAGAGGAGGGCCGGCCGGGTCCCGGGTCTGGCGGGAACCTGATCGGTCGCCGGCCAGGTGTTGGCCGCGCAACCCGAGCAAGCACGCGCGCGACGCGAGCGCTCGCGGATGGCCCAGCTCTGGAACGCGCGGCCAAACTGCTGCGAGGTGCCGAGCGCCCGGTGGTGATGGCAGGGACGGACTTGTATTGGGGCCACGGGGAGGAAGCGCTGATGGAGCTGGTGGAAGCGCTGCGAATACCGGCGTTCGTAAATGGTCTGGCGCGCGGATGCGTGCCGGCGGACCACGAGCTGTTCTTCTCACGCGCGCGAGGACAGGCACTGAAAGAAGCAGATGTGGCGCTGGTGGTCGGCGTGCCGATGGACTTCAGGCTGGGCTTCGGGGCGTCGTTTGGCGAGGAGACGGAGATCGTGGTGGTGGACGTGGCGGAGCCGCAGCGCAGGCACCCGCGCGTGGTGGCAGCGGAGCTGTATGGGGATCTGCGCCAGACGCTGACGGACCTGCGCGGCGCGGCAACTCCAGAGACCAAGCGCAGCGATGCATGGGTGACACGCCTGCGTGAAGCCGAGAGCGAGAAGCGCGCGAAGGAGCGGGAGGAGCTTGAAGACGAGCGCGCGCCACTGCATCCGATGCGGCTGTACCACGAGCTGGGCCAGGTGCTGGATCGGGACGCGATCGTGATCGGCGATGGAGGCGACTTCGTGTCCTATGCAGGCCGCGTGATCGACAGCTACAAGCCAGGATGCTGGCTCGACCCCGGCCCGTTTGGATGCTTGGGCACAGGACCGGGATACGCGCTGGCGGCGAAGCTGGCGCGGCCGCAGAGCCAGGTCGTGCTGCTGCTGGGCGACGGGGCGTTTGGCTTCTCGGGGATGGAGTTCGACACGCTGGCGCGCCATGGCGTGAGTGTGGTGGGAGTGATGGGCAACAACGGTATATGGGCACTTGAGAAGCACCCGATGGAGTTCCTGTATGGGTACTCGGTGGCGGCTGAGTTGCGACCGGAGACGCGCTACGACGAGGTGGTGGAAGCACTGGGCGGCCACGGCGAGCTGGTGCGGCGCCCGGAGGAATTGCGAGGAGCGCTGGAGCGCGCGCTGAGCGCGGGAGCCCCGGCGCTGGTGAATGTGCTGACGGATCCCGACGTCGTGTATCCGCGTAAGTCCAACTTGGCCTAGCGCCGCTTGGGCGCCTCGTCGCTTGACCTCCCTGGCGTTGCGCCAGGGCTTGGCCCCTAGCGCCTCATGGGCTTAGCTCCGTGGTCTAGGGAGCACGAAAAGTGACCCCAAAAAGCGAGGAAGCCGCCAGGGTGGGCGGCTTCCTCAGAAGTCCTGAGGGACAGGCAGGGGTACGTACCTCAGGACTGGGGGGTAGGGCGACCCAGGACGGCGGGAGTACCGATCGCTCAGTACCTCGCCCCAGGTCTATGGACCGTCTGAGAGGGCGCGTGGCACGGCCCCACGCCGCCTCAGTGAGAAGCATATCGCATGTCAGAACTTTTGGGGAAACAAGAAAGGACTCATCCGAGCCCAGCGAGACGCAGCGCACCACCGCGCAGAATGTCGTGCTCAGAGACCTCGACATGGTCGAGCTCAAAGGCGCGCATGGCCTCCTGCAGCAGGATCATGCCAGCAACGATCGTGGGAGCGCGGTCGGGGTGCAGGCCGACGACGTCGCGACGCTGCTGGTCAGTCATGTCAGCGAGACGAGCAAGGAGCAGATCGACGGTGGCGAGCAAGAGCGTGTAGCCGTGCACGCGCGCAGGATCGTAAGGGTCGAGCTCGAGATCGATGGCGGCGGCGGAGGTGGCGGTGCCAGCGACGGCGATGCCACGCGTGACGGGCGCGCGCTCCTGCGGAGGCAGACCGTCGAGAAAGACCTGGCGGGTGTCGAGTGCGAGCTGCTGTAACTCCTCAGGCGCGGGAGGGTCGGAATGGATATGACGCTCGCTCATGCGCACTACGCCTGCCTGCAGAGAGACGTGAAAGCCGGCAGTGTGGTCGTGGCCGACGATGAACTCGGTGGAGCCGCCGCCGATGTCGATGACGACGGTCGGCTCAGCAGATGGCTGACGGTCACTCATGGCGCCTTGAAAAGTGAGCTGAGCCTCTTCATCGCCCGAGAGAGTGCGCGCGTCGAGCCGATAGTCATTGCGGACGCGCTCGGTAAAGGCGGCGCCGTTGCGGGCATCGCGCACGGCCGAGGTCAGCACGGCAAGGTTGGCCTCGCAACGATGCTCGTCAATGAGTCGGCGATAGTCGGCGAGCACGGCGCAGGTGCGCTCGATGGCCTCCTCGCCAAGGTCCCCGCCGGAGTCGACGTGTTCTCCTAGGCGCGTAACACGGGAGTGCCTGACGAGATCGCTGACCGTGCCGGAAGGCTCGACGTCGGCTATGAGCAGGCGAGTGGAGTTGGTGCCGATGTCGACCATGGCGACGCGCATTCGGGCGGGGATGCTAGAGGTGCCGTAGGTTTGGCGTCATGAAGAAAGCAATGAAGGAGAGCGAGATGAGCGAATTGAGGAGAGCGAGATGAGCGCAAGCGAGAGCAGCTCGGCGAGCGAGAGCAGCCCAGTGGCATTGGTAAGCGGAGCCAACCGCGGAATCGGCCGTGAGGTGGCGCGTCAGCTGGCAGAGCGCGGCTATCGCGTGTTGCTGAGCGCACGCGAGGAGCAGAAGGCCAGCGCGGCAGCCGCGGAACTGGCGCAGAGCACGGGCGCAGAGGTGACGCCACTGCAGCTAGATGTCGCCGACCCGGCGAGCATCGCGGCAGCGGCCGCGCGCGTGCAGGCGGATCCAGGCAAGCTGGATGTGCTGGTGAACAATGCGGGCGTGGGCAGCGACTTCGGCGTGTCAGGCGTAGAGCCGGACTTCGCGAAGGTACAGGCGGCGCTGGATACGAACTTCTTCGGTGCCTACCGTCTGACGATCGCGCTATTGGGCCTGTTGCGCGAGAGCGAGCATCCGCGCATCGTGAACGTCTCAAGCGGCATGGGCGGCGTGGCGGAGATGGGCGGATGGTCGCCGGGTTATCGGGTCTCGAAGGCCGCGATGAACGCAATGACGCGCATCCTCTCCACCGAGCTCGCGGGCGAGGGGTTCCTCGTGAACTCGGCCTGCCCGGGCTTTGTGAAGACCGACATGGGCGGACCGATGGGGGCGCAGAAGCCGGTGGAGGACGGCGCCTCGGGGATCGTCTGGCTGGCTACACTGGGGGACGACGGGCCAACCGGCGGGTTCTTCAGGGACGGCGAGCCGGTGGTGTTCTAAGGGCGATTTTTGCTAGAATCTGGCTCAACGGCGCGGGGTGGAGCAGCTGGTAGCTCGTCGGGCTCATAACCCGAAGGTCGCAGGTTCGAATCCTGCCCCCGCTATCCAAGAAAGCCCTGCAAATGCGGGGTTTTTTTGTGAGATGACTCGGGCGAGCGCGGCTGCCGTTGTTCCAATGTCGTTCCAATTTATTTCAAACCTGCAGCTTCGGCGCTTTGCCGCACTCGCATCGCGTAAGTGTTGAGCTTGTGCTGGCCAGTGTCCTTCGGGTAGCCGAGCCGCCGCGGGCCCCGAGAGCGGTGGCATCTGCTGAGAGGTTCGTATCCGAGGCTGGTCCAGAGGGCCGGACTATGAGGCCGTGCCGCCGTTGTGCATGGGAAGGGCGCTCAAGTTGCTGGGCGACCGTGAGGGCGCTGTCGCTGGGGAGAGTGCGGTCGCAATCACGCGGGCACCGCGCTTGAGTATCGAGTCTTGGAGTGCTGTCGCGGGGGAGGAGGGGGCTGGGGGCGAGCTCACCTCCGACTGGTTCTTCGAGGGCCCCCGATGCTACCCTAGAGAGAAGGCGAACTGGGTTTCCTCGCAAGTCTTTGGGAGGCCGTCATGGCCGGTACAGCCGTTCCTCGCTCCCAGCACTTAATGGGCCAGCCTGGGCGCGGCAAGATCACGGCCTCAGCGGCGGGTCGTCGAGGCATCCCGGTCAGCCAGAAACAGCCGACGCCGGTGGTGAACGCCGATACCCCCACGCTGCGCCTTAAAGCTGGCTGGCCCTGCTCAGGCGCCCGCGCTCTAGACTGGTGTGCGCTAGGGTGACCCCTCAGATAAAAGTGAGTTCCGTCCGATGCTCTTAGCAGCATGACAGTCAAACCACAGCAACGAGCCAGGATCACGATGCCCACTACCACCCAGGCGATACTCGAAGAGGACGGCACACAGGTTGCGCTTGAGCAGGTAGCTGAGAAGGTCGGGGAGGCCGAACAGGTCATCCTGAGACTCCTCAGTGAGGAGGGCGATCGGGACTGGTCGATTAGAGAGCTGCAGGATGCGGCTGCCTATCAAGACAGTCTCTCCCCGTGGGTAATCTCAATTGCGTTCATGCGTCTGCGTAAAGCCGGCACCATACGCTTGGACAGCAACCTACGAATACAAGCGGTCTGACTCGCCGTTCGGGCGCCGCCCACCAGCGCTTTGGAAGCCAGGCTCACGCCTCCAACCAACGAGGTGCTCGCGACGCTCGACGAGCGACGACACCCCGAAACTCCATCGAAGATCCGCACCGAGACCCAGCGCGACCGCGATCGGATTCTCTACAGCTCCGCGTTCCTGCGGCTTGCCCACGTGACGCAGGTCGCAGCCCCCGAGGTCGGTCACACCTTTCACAGCCGCATGATCCACTCGCTGAAGGTCGCTCAGGTAGCCCGCGTGCTTGCACGACAGTTCAAGGTCCAGGCCCTCCGGGGTGAGTTGGAGCCGGTGGCGACCAAGCTGGTCGAGGCGCTCGATGAACACGCAACCGAGGGCGCCGCGCTCGCGCACGACCTCGGCCACCCTCCGTTCGGGCACCTCGCCGAGAACGTCCTACAGCGCTGTTCAAAGGATGGCGGTGCAAGCTTCGAGGGAAACCCGCAGTCTTTTCGCATAGTCACCCGCCTCGCTCTTCGCTCCGTGGACATTCCAGGGCTCAACCTCACCAGGCGCACCCTGAACGGCATGCTGAAGTATCCGTGGCTTCATGCCGAGGAGCCGGTCGAGCACGCCGAGAAGTGGGGCGCATACGACGGGGACAAGGACTATTTCCACTGGGCCAGACAGGGAATGGAGCCCGAAACCCGCACCCTCGAGGCACATTTGATGGACTGGGCAGACGACGTCAGTTACGCCGTCCACGATATGGACGATTTCTATCGTGCGGGCCTAGTGCCGCTCGACCGGCTCGTCACCGACCCGCTTGAGCTGGCCGCGTTCAAGGACGACCTTGCCAAGCGCTACGAGCAAGATGCGGGCCGCCTCGCCAGTGCCGCTGACCGCCTCTTTGGAGAAGGCTTCATCTCCTCGATCCGCACCCGCTTCGCGGGGCGCGCAGAAGAGCGAGTCAGCCTGCGGTCTCTAGGCTCGTTGCTGATCACCCGCTACGTGGAAGCTGTGAGTCTCAGGGATGCACCCGACGGTGAGTCCGCAATCCTTCACATCCCCGAGGACATTCAGGACGAGGTCACCATTCTCAAGCGGCTGACCTGGTTCTACATCATCGACCGTCCCTCGCTCGCCGTGATCCAGCGGGGACACGAGCACATCATCGAATCGCTCTACAAGATGTACCACGACGCCATGGACAGCGGGCGACTGGATGTCTTCCCCCCCGCCGTCGCCGAGCAGGTGAAAAAGGTGAAGGGGACAACCCTGCGCGAGCGGATCATTATCGACCTGATCGCCAGCATGACTGAGATCAGTGCCACCGAGATCTACCGCCAGCACCTCGGTGTCTCGCACGGGTCGATTGTCGCCCGTGCCTCAGGGCCACTCTAGAGTCAATCAGCGGGCTGAGGCTGGGGGAGCGATGGCAGTCCTCCGATCCTTTCAAGACTCTCGATCACGACGTGCAGGTCGAGTGGCTTGTCCATCCGGGCTATCGCGGTGATCAATGTTCCGTCAAAATCCTCGAGTGCGTTTGCGTCCTCCTCGTGCGCGGGAATCGATATGCGAGCGCGGCCAGAACGCACCGTCAGCGTGCCGCCGTTATCGGTGAGCATGAGTTTGCTCACGTATAATCCGGTGCCGCGCGCCATGCCAGGCGTGCTGGTACGTCCTGGCGCGAGTGCTGTGCTGACCGCAGCGGAATCATCGGCAAGACCCTCAAACGCGCTGTTTTTTGCGAGGCTGCGTCGAATCCCAATCCCCCTGTCGGCGACCGCGATTTCCAGCTCATCCCAGTCGGGGCGCAACTTCAACGCCACCACACCACCGTCGATATCCGCATGCTGAAGCACATTGACCGTCAGATCCCAGATGATCGCCTCCACCGCGAGCGAGGTCTCGATCTGCTCGTCGTCCGACCAAAGCTTCAGCCACTTGAGCCCTGCTGCGACTGCGCGCTCGATCTCCTCGTGGTTGCAGAAAGCCGCACAACCCGAGAAACGAGACCCATCTCCATCGTTGGCGGAGATATCTGACGGCGACTCAAGTTGGGCGGCCAGACGGTCCGGGTCCAAGCACTCTCGAAGCGTCGGCGAGCGCGGCGGCACATAGCCCGCTAGCGGATCGCAAAGGCCCCTCGAGCAAGCGGTCCGAAGCGTCGCTATCAGCACGGCCAAAGCCGATGCGCTCAGATCCCGCAGCTCACTGAAGTTCATCAGCATTTGCTCGGGCGAAGTCAACCTCGTGACCGGAGCAAGCGCGCGACACAACGCGTCAACGTCGTCGGTCCCGAACTCGCCCGACAGCGCAACTCGTCGTGGCATCACATGGAATGTACAGATCCTTCACCGTGGGTCTCGGAGCCCTCGCCGCGACGATCTGAGGTCACCCATAACTCCTGGATGACAAAGCCTGCTCGATCACGCTGTCCGCCCCAGCAACTCGCAGCGCAGCTGGTCAGCTTGACAGCCACGCAGTCAGCCGTGGAGCTCGGCATCCCCAATCGCGGCTGATTGGCGCGGATGGCTCCTACGCAACCGAGACGACGATCTTGCGGCCCTAGGGGCCGTGCTCCGAACCTCTGACGTTATCCCACCGGGCGCTAGTCAGCCCCACCAGTCGCGCTGACCCTCCACGTCCTCGCGCGGATTCTCGCCGAGGTTAGGCGCACCGAAGACGAGGATCTCGAGGCCCTCCGGCCCGCCCTCGTAGCCTCGCCACGTGCCGGGTGGGACGCG
>JANWIP010000004.1 GCA_025449845.1 Solirubrobacteraceae bacterium
CCGGCCGCACAACCAGCCGCCTAAATACTTGACGCACGCCAACCAGCCCCCCTTCAGTCCCGCCCAGTCTATGGTTTCGGGCCGCACTTAGCCCCCGCCGGGGCCACCCTTGCAGCGCCGCACTTTATCGTATGCGCAACACTCCGTCTACCATAACTCTTGATAGAAAATGCCCAAAATGCGGACTTCGCCAATAGATCGACCATAGCGACGAGTCGGAATGACCGTCTGTCAGCCCCCGCAGCCGGCCAGCCGCAGACTGGCTGGTCGAACGCGGCGCGGGCTCAGGTCAAGCTCTGTGTACGCGCATGGATGAGCACGCACGTCACAGGGTCATGATCTGGTCGAAGCGGGCCGCTGCTTTGGTGGCGAAGACCAGTTCGCCCGTGCGGTCCAAATCAAGGGCTCTAGCCTGTGGCTTATTCTCTATCAGAGAAGCGCTCTAACCAACCGAGCTAATCGCCCGAAGGCCCGCAGTCTAGCGCCCGTCAAGCCCCTGAGCGCACCCGCCGGGCCAGCCCCAGAGCCTCCTCGCGCGAGCCAAACGCCAACTCAACGCGATACCCACCGCCAGGCGCGACCCGAGCGGCGACATCCGCCCCCAAGGCAAGCGACAGCGCCTCGGCGATCTCCGCCGCGGCAGCCTCCTGGTCGGGGTGAGCCTTGCCCTTGCCCTTGCGCGTCGCGCCGTCAGGCGCCTCGCGCCCACCGGCCCCTACCGCCTCATTACTCCTGCGCGCGCGATCCTCCAACACGCGCACCGACCACCCCTCAGCCGCCGAGCTGCGTGCAAGTTGACGCCGCACCCCATGATCTTTGGCCGTCAACAAAGCCCGCCCGTGCCCCTCGCTGAGGGTCCCGCTCTCGATCAACCCAAGCACCTCATCGGGCAACTCCAGCAGCCGCAGCAAGTTGGACACGGCCACGCGGCTGCGCCCCACACGCCGCCCGACCTGCTCGCGCGTCAACCCAAGCTCCTCGACCAAGGCCATACAGGCATTGGCCTCCTCAATCGGGTTGAGGTCCTCGCGGGCCATGTTCTCGATCAACGCGATCTCCAGCGCCAAAGCGTCATCGCGCGGGCGCACGAGCGCCGGGATCTTGTCCATTCCCGCTATCTGCGCGGCACGCCAACGCCGCTCGCCGGCCACGAGCTCATACCTGCCCCCCGGCCGGGGGCGCACGAGCACCGGCTGGAGCACCCCCCGCTCACCGAGCGAGCCGGCCAACGCGTTCAAGGCATCCTCATCAAAGTGCCGCCGCGGCTGCTTGGAATTAGGCGAGATCAGCTCGACCGGCAGCTCGCGCAGCTCTTCGTCGGCCTCCGCCTGATTGGCGCTCGAGACGGACAGGATCGCGTCAAGTCCCCGGCCCATACCGCGCTTGGCGGCCTTCTGCGTGCTCATCGCGCAACCAACTCCTTGGCCAGCTCGAAGTACGCCTCGGCCCCGGCGCTGTGGGGATCGTGGTGGGTCACAGGCAACCCATAGCTAGGAGCCTCGCCAACGCGCACGTTGCGCGGGATCACGGTGTCGAACACGAGCTCGGGGAAATGCTCGCGCACCTCACGCTCGACATCGCGACCGAGACGAGTACGGTTGTCGTGCATCGTCAAAAGCATCCCGGCGACGGTCAGGCGCGGGTTCAACTCCCGCTGCACCAGCGCCAACGTCTCCAACAGCCCGGCCAGGCCCTCAAGCGCGAAGTACTCAGTCTGCACGGGCACTACCACGCGGTCGGCAGCCACCAAAGCGCTGACGGTCAGCGGCCCCAGCGAAGGTGGGCAGTCGAGCAGGATGTATTCAAAGCGATCCCTGATCGGCGCGAGGCTTTCGCGCAGATGGCCCTCAAAGCCCTCCAGACGTGGCAGCTCGACATTGGCGCCCGCCAACCCCGCTCCCGCCGGCACCATCAGCAACTCGGGTACGCGTGTCTGGGCGAGGGCCTCCTCCGCGGTGCTTTCGCCCGTCAGCACCTCATACAGCCCCGGCGCATGCGTTCGTTCCAGGCCCAACCCAACCGTGGCGTTGGCCTGCGGGTCCACATCGACCAGCAACGTCTGAAAGCCGGCCTCAGCGATACAGGCGGCCACATTGACTGCTGTCGTTGTCTTGCCAACCCCACCTTTCTGGTTGGCGATCGCGTAGACCGTGCCCATCTCCCGGGGAAGCTAGCAACCAAGTGGCCGCTTGCGAGCGACGCCTGCCCTCCGTGGATAGCGTGCCGGCGTCTCGCGCGCCTTCTCGTACACGTGCAGATGGTGGTTACGAGCGCCCTTATAAGGCTCTACGTGGCGAATCTCAACCAATCGCAGCCCCAAAGCCTCCCCTGCCGCGGCCGACGCGGACTCCTCCTCAGCATCTCGTCGTCCCCGCCAATCGATGAGGGTGCCGCCCAGCCGCAGCAGCGGGGCTGCGTACTCAAGCACCACCGGTTGGGGCGCCAGTGCCCGGGCCAGGACTACATCGCTGCCCCCCATCCCTTCACCCCACTCCTCCGCGCGGGTACACACCACGCGCACATTCTCCACCTCAGCCGCCTCGCAGGTCCGCTGCGCAAACGCGCACTTGCGCGCCTGGCTCTCCAGTAGCACGACCTCGCTGCCCGGCAGCGCGATCGCCAACGCCAGCCCCGGAAACCCTGCCCCTGTGCCCACATCCGTGAGCACCCGCGGTGAACCGGCGGGCCCCGCCGTGGCGGCGGCCTCCCCGCCACCTCCATTGACCGCATCCAACTCCAACGCAACCAACGAGTCTGCGAGATGGACATCCAGCGCCTGCGCCGGCTCGCGCACGGTGGTCGGGGCCGACTCGTCCTCGGCCAACTTGCCCAGGACCGCGGCAAACTGGCTTTCCTGGTGCTCATTCAGCGCGTAGCGCTCAACCAGCGCCGTGAGCGCCCGTTTCACGTGAAACCCCCGCTGCGTGCCTCAGTCCCCAAGCGGGGACACGACCAGATACCGCTCGGGCTCCTCGCCCTCACTGTGCGTGCCGACGTCCCCGCGCTCGCGCAGATGCTCGTGCACGACGCGACGCTCCGATGCGGGCATGGGGTCGAGCTCAACATCGCTGCCCAGGCGCAAAGCCTCGTCAGCCGCGTCGTCTGCATCCTCGCGCAGCTGTTTGGCCCGCCGCTCGCGGTAGCCGTCGGCGTCGATTACGACACGGGCCTTGACGGGGCCCCCGCGGAAGACGATGCGCTGCGCGAGATGCTGCACAGCGTCAATCGTCTGTCCTCGCCGGCCAATGAAGAGGCCGACATCGTCGCCGGCGACTGAGCCGGTCAGCACGCCATCCGTTTCCTCCACATCCACCTCGACGTCCAGACCCAGAGCATCCACGATCTCTTCCAGGAGCTCACCGAGCAGCTCCAGCGGGTCACTCGGGTCGATCTCCGCCCCGACGTCGTCAACGTCAGCCTCATCCGCTGATTCATTGCTCATGCGGTCTCCTCGCTCACCTTCGCCGCCCTGAACGCTTCTTCTTCTTACGCGGCGGGGGCGGGGGAGCCGAGCCCGTGCCTACACCCGCGAGCGCGGGTTCCCCCTTCGAAGCCTTGCCGGCCGCGCCGTCGGCCTTGCCGTTCGCAGCACTCCCATTGCTCTTGGCGACAGCGGGCTCCTTGCCTGCCAGCGTTGGCGGGGGAGATGCGCCTCGCCTGACGAAGTACTGCTGCCCCATCGTCCAGAGGTTCGTGGTGATCCAGTACACCAGCAGGCCAGCGGGGAAGCTGAAGATGAAGAACACGAACACGAGCGGCAGCGCGAGCATCATGCGACGCTGGTTCTTGTCGGCGGTTGCGCTCATCATCAGCGTGGAGGCGACCTGCGAGCCGATGTACATCAGCAGCAGCACGATCAGCACCGCGCCCGTGGCCTTGGCGGTGATGTCTGGGATGAAGAGGAACTTGGCGGAGTGCGGCGCCACCTGATTGCAGGTGATGCTCTGCAACTGCTGGGTGGTGATCTGGCTGTTGCTTACGACGTGGAAGTGTTCGCGCAGAGCCTGCCCGCAGATGTCAAGCTTGAGATCGGTGCGCAGCATGTAAAAGAGCGAGATGAACACCGGCAACTGCAGCACCAGCGGGAGGCAGGAGGCAAACGGGTTGACCTTGTTCTCCCGATAGAAATTCATCATCTCCTGCTGCTGGCGCTGCTTGTCGTCCTTGTACTTCTCCTGGAGCGCTTTGATCTCCGGCGCCAGCGCCTGCATGCGCTGCATCGAGCGAAACTGGCTCACGGTGAGAGGCACCATCACCGCGCGCACGACGATTGTCAGCCCGATGATCGCCAGCCCCCAACTGCCGCCCACGAAATGTTCGTGGATGAACACCAGGATCGATTCGAACACCGAGATCAGCGGCGAGAAGGCATCCTGGATGATGTTGGCTAGAACGGGCATGTAAGTAGGTTTCCGATGCTATGAGCGGGCCAGCTCAGCGCCCGACCCCGGCGGGGTGCTCGTGCGAACACGGCTTGTGAGGATGCGAGCCGGCCTTGAAGAGCCGCTGGGCCTGCACCGGATCGTACCCGCCGTGGCTCCACGGGTTGCACCTCAGCAAGCGCCAGAGCGCAAGCACCACACCGCGCAGTATTCCGTACTCCTCAACAGCATGCAGCGCATAGCGCGAGCAGGTGGGCTCGTACTTGCAGCGCCGCGGCAGCGCAGGTGAGATCAGGCGCTGGTAGAGCACCACAGGGGCCTTGACTAACGTGCGGGCCGCGCGGGTACTCATGCGGATGCGGAGCTCCGCAGGCCAGACTTATCAAGCAGCTCGCTGAGCGCGGCGTCAACCCCCGCGAGCCCCTCACGTTCAGCGAGATCCTTGACCTCGGGGCGGGCGACCACGACCAAATCGTGTCCCCCGCTCAGCCCCTCCTGGGCCTGATCAAAAGCCTCGCGTAACAGCCGCTTGACGCGGTTGCGCTCGACGGCTCCGCCCACCTTGCGCGACACCGAAAGCCCCAACCGTGGCCGCTGCACGGCGGGATTGGGGAACGTATAGAGCACCAAGTGGCGATTGGCCGAGGAGCGTCCCTGCCGATACACACGCTCGAACTCGGCACTGCGGGAGAGACGGCCGCGGCGGTTCGGCTTCATCTCGCCGCCGTCAAACGGACAGGCGCTTGCGGCCCTTGTCGCGCCGGCGCTTGAGTGTGAGCCGCCCCGCGCGAGTGCTCATGCGTGTACGAAACCCGTGTGCACGGGCGCGCTTGCGCTTCTTAGGCTGGTAGGTCCGCTTCATCCGAGGGGCCCAGTATACCTGTGTCCCGCGGCTGGGAACGCCGTGCCGATCACGATAGTCCGCGCCGCCGCTTTTTCCCGCCAATTGCGGGCATGCATCCTCCCTGCCAAATCCAGCTTTGGGTATATTCGATTGGCCGGGCCCCTTGCAGCGCTAAGCGGGCCCTCAATCAATAAGTCGCCTTACTTTCTCCCGGGAGGAGCGGGTCAAACGCTGCCGTGAGCGTCGAGCTGGAACACATCTGGAGCCAGGTGCAAGCAGAACTTGCCGAGGCCGTAGACGAGCCCACATATCGCTTGTGGCTCGAGCCCCTGCGCGCGCAAGAACTGGCGGAGGGGCGCCTGCTCCTTGCGGCACCGCCGCATGCCTGCGGTTGGATACGGGAGCGCTTTGGTCGTCTGCTGCAAACGTGCGCGGCAGCTGTCCTTGGACCGAGCGTAGTCGTCGACGTCGTTGAGCACTCAAGCCCCTCTTCTGTCAAGAGGACCGGAGGCGGGAGGCAGGCCGAGCCAACACATCGGCCAGTGCAGGCCGAGCCAGAGTTGCTTGGCAACCCGAAGCTGACGTTCGACCAGTTCGTGATCGGCGACAGCAACCGCTTGGCCCATGCGGCAGCGCTGGCAGTGGCAGAGATGCCCGCACAGGCATACAACCCGCTCTTCATATGCGGCCCGCCAGGAGTCGGCAAAACCCACCTACTGCGCTCGATCGCCACACTGTTGGCCAGCCACAGCCCCGAGATGATCCTGCGCGTTAGTACCGGCGAGGCGTTTACCAACGAGTTCGTGTCCGCCCTCGGCGATGGTGGCTTAGAGACCTTCAAGTCCCGCTTTCGGCACGTAGACGTGCTGCTGATCGACGACGTGCAGTTCCTGGAGCGCAAGACGAAGACCGAGGAGGAGTTCTTCCACACCTTCAACTGGCTGCACGAAGTCGGCAGTCAGGTGGTGCTCACCTCAGACCGCCCACCCAAGGATCTGCAAGCGCTGGAGGATCGTCTGCGCGAGCGCTTCCAGGCGGGGCTCGTAGCCGACATTCAGCCTCCAGACCTCAATACGCGCTTGGCGATCCTGCGCAAACGCGCTCACCACGATGGGGTCGAGCTGGCAGACGAGCTGGCGCTCAACGTGATCGCTGAACGCGTGACGCTTAACGTGCGCACGCTTGAAGGTGCCCTGATCCGCGTGGTGGCCTACAGTTCGCTGACGGGCCGAGCCCTCACAGCTGAGCTGGCATGCGAGGTTCTGGACGGGCTATATCCCGCCTCAAGGCCTAAGACCCGCTCGCTAGCTGACATCCAGCTCGCGGCCTGCCAACAGTTCGGCATCACGCCTGACGAGTTGCTTTCCACCAGCCGAGCTGCCCGCGTGGCATGGCCACGTCAGGTAGCCATGTACCTCGCAAGAGAGCTGACCTCTGAGTCCCTGCCCGCGATAGGACGTCACTTCGGCGGTCGTGACCACACCACCGTTCTTCACGCCTGGAAGCGCACCAACGAGCGCATCTCCAACGATGCAGCGAGTAGAGCAGCTGTGCATAAGCTGCTTGGAACATTGAACAACAATGAGTCTTGACCGGAGCGCCTGAAACACTTCCTCGGTTCAAAGCACGGCCCACTCCACAGTCTCTGCGCTCCAACCCCAATGTCTACCGACCCTTTCTCTCTGCTCACAGCCCCTACAACTTTTACTCCTGATCGAATAGTCCTTGCCAAGGTGCCTTTGTGAAGATCTCTTGCTCAACAGCTGAGCTCCTGACCCAGCTGCAAACCGTTACCCGTGTTGCCTCGACGCGTAGCGCAGTGCAAGCGCTTTCCGGCGTAAAGCTCGCCGTAACCCCCGAGGCGACTGAACTCCTGGCCACAGATATGGATGTCGGCCTGCGCGTTCCCCTGCAAACTGAGATTGAGCGCCCCGGAGAAGTCGTTCTCCCAGCAAGGCTGTTGCTGGACGTCGCCCGGGCCCTGCCAGCCGATCGTGTCAGCTTCGAGCTGCGGGCAAGCGAGCAGGACGTGGAGCTGATCTCTGGCTCGGCGACCTTCCATCTGCGCACTCTGCGTGTTGAGGACTTTCCAGCGCTCCCATCCCCGTCAGATGAGACACGGGTGGTGCTCCCCGCAGAGGCCTTCGTAGAGACGATCGCCCGCGTCGCCCGCTCGGCCTCCAAGGATGAGACCCGGCCGATCCTCACGGGCATCCTGATGACCGCCTCAGAGCGCGAGTTGCGCATGGTGGCCACCGACTCCTATCGGCTGAGCATCAAGCAGACAACGCTGGAGCAGCCGTTGCAAGGAACGCTCGAGGCCAACGTTCCGGCTCGCGCCCTGCAGGAGTTGGTGCGTATCGCTCAGCAGAGCGAGAGCGAGGATGTCGCCGTGAGCGTGGGCCAGAACCAAGTGGTGTTCGAGCTCGACGGCGCGACGCTCTCCTCGCGCCTGCTCGACGGTCAGTTCCCGAACTACCGCCAACTGCTGCCGGAGTCGGTCGAGCACGAGTTGCGCTTGGCGACGGCCGAGCTGACCGAGGTGGTGCGCCGCATCAGTCTGCTGGCGCAGAAGAACACCCCCCTGCGCCTGGGCTTCCGCGAGGGCGAGCTGACGGTCTCCGCCCAGACCCCCGATGTGGGCGAGGCCAGTGAGTCGATCCCCGTGCCTTTCCACGGTGAGCCCTTCGAGATCGGCTTCAACCCCGAGTTCTTGCGTGATGGCCTCGACAGCCTGGAGTCCTCTGAGCTAGTTCTGAAGCTGATCAGCCCGCTGCGCCCCGGCCTGATCGAGTCCCCGGACAGCGGCGACTTCGTCTACCTAATAATGCCCATCCGCCTCAACGTGTGAGAGTTCTCTCCGTCCAGTTGCGCGACTTCCGCACCTATGCGCGCGCGGAGGCGTGCCTGGGCGACGGCTTGACGATTGTGCACGGGCCGAACGGAGCAGGAAAGTCGAATCTGCTGGAGGCTCTCTACTTCGGCTGCACCGGCCACGCGCTGCGCACGCGCAATGAGCGCGAGCTGGTGCGTTTCGGGGAGCGTACGACCCGTGTGGTGGTGCATACCGACGACGGCCGCGAAAAGCACGAGCTGAGCGTGGGCTATGGCCTCTTCCCCGACAGCGAGCGCCCCGTCAAGCACATGCGCGCGGATGGCGCCCCCGTGGAGCGCCTGCTGGACGTCGAGGCACGCCCGCTGGTGAGCGTGTTCCTCCCCGATCGCCTGGAGCTGATCAAAGGTACGCCCGCACTGCGCAGGGCGCACCTCGATGCGCTGGTGGCTGGCCTGTGGCCGACGCGCACCGCCACGCGTCGCGCCTATTCCCGCGCGCTTGCGCAGCGCAACGCGCTGCTGGCTTCGATCCGCGCGGGGCGCGCTTCGCGTGAGACGTTGCCGAGCTGGGATCGGGAGCTGGCCATCCATGCGGTGGCGCTGCGCGAGGACCGTGCTGGGGCCGTCGAGCGCATCGTCGATCCTTTCGCGCAGCGCGCGCGCCAGTTGGGTTTGGAGGGCGGGGCGACGCTCAAATATCGGCCTCGCTCCAGCGCCGCGAGCGCGGACGAGTTCGTAGAGGAGCTGCGTGAGCGCCTGGGCGGCGAGCTCGAACGCGGCTTCAGCACGCACGGCCCCCACCGCGACGAGTTGGTGTTTCTGCGCGAGGGGCGCGAGCTGCGCACCTATGGCTCACAGGGAGAGCAGCGCCTGTCGTTGTTGGCCCTGCTGCTGGCGGAGCGCTCCGTTCTGGCCGAGGAGCGCAGCCATACGCCACTGATGCTGCTCGACGATGTCATGAGTGAGCTTGACTCCCAGCGCCGTGAGTTGCTCGCCGAGGAGCTTTCAAGCGGGGGGCAGAGCGTGATCGCGACAACGGACCTCGCGCACGTCCCGGCCTCTGGAGATCAGCGCACGACGCGCCTGCGCATCTCCCCGGGCACGGTGTTGCAGGAGGCACTGGCGGCATGAGTCGCAGGGCACCGAGGCCCTTCTCCTTCGCCGTTGAGGGTCTGACGGCCACGATCGCCCCAAGAACCCCTCTTGCACGGGTTCAGGAGGTGTGGCGGTCAGCCGCCGGTGAGGCTATTGCCCAAGCGGCTCGGCCAACCGCGGAGCGCTCCGGCGTCCTTACTGTCGTCTGCTCCGCCGCGGTGTGGGCACAGGAGCTGACGCTGATGGGGAGCGAGCTGGTTGGGCGCCTCAACGCGGCTCTGGGCGAGGAGCTGGTGCACGAACTGCGCTGCCGCACCGGATGATGCTACGGACCGGCTGCGCCACCCTTGGGACTGGGAAGTCGAGGGGCCCGGCTCGCCAGCCTTTGGCTGGCTGCGCCACCCTCGTTTTTGGCTTGATTACTGGCGATTCAGGCCCCCGTGTACCCCCGTCTGGGGGCCTGCCTGTGCTATCATTCTGCCCGTCAACGCACCCGCCCCGGACTGCCGCGCTCGCGCCTTGCACCGGGGCGTTCTCACGTCATCGGAGGACCATTGGCCACAGACGACCACAGCCCTGACGGCTCCCTGAGCGCCGACCCCAGCCAGCCTGGCGTGGAGGAAGCCTCTAAGGACACCACCAAGGGTTCCAAGGACACCAGGGTGGCCGGCACGGCGACGGCCGCCGACGCCACCTACGACGCACAGGACATCACCGTCCTCGAGGGCTTGGAGGCTGTGCGCAAGCGCCCGGGCATGTACATCGGCTCGACCGGCGTCATGGGCCTGCACCACCTGGTGTACGAGGTTGTGGACAACTCTGTGGACGAGGCCCTGGCGGGCTACTGCACCGAAGTGGCGGTCACGATCCACCCCGACAACTCGGTCACGGTCGTGGATGACGGCCGCGGCATCCCCGTGGCGATGCACGAGAAGGAGGGCCGCCCCGCCGTTGAGGTCGTGCTCACCGTCCTGCACAGCGGTGGCAAGTTCGGCGACGGTGGCGGCTACAAGGTCTCCGGTGGGCTGCACGGCGTCGGCGTGTCGGTCGTCAACGCTCTCTCAGAGCAGCTGCGCGTGGAGATCCGTCGCGACGGCCATACGTGGTCGCAGGAGTACTCGCGCGGTGCGCCGCAGGCCCCCTTGGAGAAGGGCGCCAAGCTGTCGGCGAGCGACGGCACGGGCACGAGCGTCACCTTCGCTCCCGACGCGGACATCTTCGAGACGCTGGAGTTTGACTTCCACACGCTGGAAGAGCGCCTGCGCGAGACGGCCTTCCTCACGCGTGGCCTGAAGATCTCGATCGTCGACGAGCGCGGCGAGGGCCACTCGGCCAACTTCCAGTACGAGGGCGGCATCGAGGACTTCGTCAGCTACCTGAACGAGAACAAGGACACCGTCCACCGCAAGGTCGTGTTCTTCGCGGGCGAAAGCGAGGAGGGCGCGGCGGAGATCGCGATGCAGTGGAACTCCTCCTACCAGGAGTCGATCCACAGCTTTGCCAACAACATCAACACCCGCGAGGGCGGCTCCCACCTCTCAGGCTTCCGCTCGGCACTGACGCGCACCCTGAACAAATACGCGCGCGATCATTCGCTGCTGAAGGAGAAGGAGGACAACCTCACGGGCGAGGACGCGCGCGAGGGCCTGACGGCGGTCGTCTCGGTGAAGCTGCGCGACCCACAGTTTGAGGGTCAGACGAAGACCAAGCTCGGCAACCCGGGCATGGCCGGATTCGTGGAGTCGATTGTCAACACGGGCCTGGCCGAGTTCCTGGAGGAGAACCCTAGCGAGGCGCGCGCGGTGATCATGAAGGCCGTGCAGGCCCAGCGTGCCCGCGAGGCAGCGCGCAAGGCGCGCGATCTGACGCGCCGCAAGTCGGCGCTTGAGAACTCGACGCTGCCCGGCAAGCTCGCCGACTGTTCAGTCAAGGACCCCTCGCTGGCCGAGCTGTTCGTGGTCGAGGGTGACTCCGCGGGAGGCTCGGCCAAGCAGGGCCGCGACCGCAACACGCAGGCGGTGCTGCCCCTGCGCGGCAAGATCCTCAACGTCGAGAAGAGCCGCATCGACAAGGTGCTGCAGAACACCGAGGTGCAGGCGCTGATCACAGCGATCGGCACGGGCGTGCGCGATGAGTTCAACATCGAGAATGCCCGCTACCACAAGGTCGTCTTGATGACCGACGCCGACGTGGACGGCGCCCACATCCGCACGCTAGTGCTGACGCTGCTGTTCCGCGAGATGGAAGAGCTGATCAAGGCCGGCTACGTCTACATCGCCAAGCCGCCGCTCTACAAGCTCAAGCAGGGTGCACGCGAGCGTTACATCGAGAAGGACTCTGAGCTCGAGGAGATCCTGCTGTCGGATAAGTGGGAGAAGCTCGAGATCTTCGACCGCCACAACACCCCCTTCAAGCTGACCGATACTCGCTGGCAGCGCTTCACCCGGCTGCTCAAGCAGTACGAAGGCTGGGCCTCCTCCCTCCGAGCCGCCCATGGCCACGAGATGGTGCAGTTCTTGGAGGAGTCCTCATTGCTGGGCGAGCAGGTGATGAGTGCCGAGGAAGCCATCAAGTTGCTCTCACGCGAGGGCGTGGAGGGTGAGACCCACGCGACCGAGTTTGTCGCGCAGGACCCGCTGGAGCTGCGCGTGAAGGCCACCGAGACGCGCACCGGTTTCGCGCGCACCCACCGCATCAAGCGCACGCTGTTCGATTCTCAGGAGTATCGCCAGCTGGCAGCTGTGCACAAACAGCTGATCGAGTTGGCAGGTGCCCCTGCCTTCGAGGTGCGCCTGGGCGACGCGCGCGACACGGCCCCTTCCTTTGAGGCGTTGCGCCAGTCCGTGCTGGGTGTCGCGCAGAAGGGCACGAAGCTCCAGCGCTTCAAGGGCCTCGGCGAGATGAACGCGGAGCAGCTCGCGGACACCACGATGGACCCTGCGAGCCGCACGCTCGCGCAGGTCACCCTTGAGGACGCCGCCGCGGCCGATCGCACCTTCTCGATGCTGATGGGCGATCAGGTCGAGCCGCGCAGAGCATTTATCGAGGACAACGCCAGAGCCGTAGCCAACCTGGATGTGTAATTTTGAAACAACGAGGGGCCCGGTTCGCCAGCCTTTGGCTGGCTGCGCCACCCTCGAAGAGGAGGTGATGTATGGCAAGCGCTGACGTCATAGGCGGCGGCAACATCGAACCGCGCGCGCTTGAGGAGGAGATGCGCACTGCGTATCTGGACTACGCGATGTCGGTGATCGTGGGCCGCGCCCTGCCCGACGTGCGCGACGGCCTGAAGCCGGTGCACCGCCGCGTGCTCTACGCGATGAACGAGCTGGGCCTCGGCCCCACTCGCCCCTACGCCAAGTGCGCCAAGATCGTGGGCGAGGTGATGGGCAACTATCACCCCCACGGCGACTCGGCCATCTACGACACGCTCGTGCGCATGGCCCAGAACTTCTCGATGCGCTACGAGCTCGTCGACGGCCAGGGCAACTTCGGCTCCGTCGATGACGATCCGGCAGCCGCGATGCGCTACACGGAGGCACGCTTGGCGCGCATCGCCACAGAGATGCTGCGCGACCTGGACATGGACACGGTGGACTTCGTGGCGAACTACGACGGTTCACGCCAGGAACCGTTGGTGCTGCCGGCGCGTTTCCCCAACCTGCTGGTGAATGGCTCCTCGGGAATCGCGGTGGGGATGGCGACGAACATCCCGCCGCACAATCTGCGCGAGACGATCGATGCGACGTTCGCCTACATCGACGACCCGGACATCGACGTCGAGGGCTTGATGAAGCACATCAAGGGCCCGGACTTCCCCACCGGCGGGATCATCCTCGGCCGCGCCGGGATCAGGGATGCCTATGAGACGGGTCGCGGTCGCGTGCGGGTGCAGGCGAAGGCGCACATCGAGCCCCTGACGCACGGCAAGGAGGCGATCGTCGTCACCGAGCTGCCGTTCATGGTCAAGAAGGGCGGCGAGGGTGGCCTGATCCAGAAGATCGCCGACCTGGTGCACGAGAAGAAGATCGCGGAGATATCGGACCTACGCGACGAGTCCGACAAGCGCGGAATGCGTCTGGTGATCGAGCTCAAGCGCGACGTGATCCCCAAGGTGGCGCTGAACAAGCTCTACAAGCACACCTCGATGCAGAGCACCTTCGGTGTGAACATGGTGGCGCTGGTCGACAACGTCCCGCGCACGCTGAACCTGCGCTCGGTGATCCATAACTACGTGGCGCACCAGCGCGAAGTGATCGTGCGCCGCACCAAGCACGAGCTATCCGAGAAGGAGGCCCGCGCGCACATCCTGCTGGGCCTGTTGATCGCGCTGGAGAACCTCGACGCGATCATCGAACTGATCCGCGCCTCGCGCGACCGTGACAACGCGCGCGAGCAGTTGGTGGAGCGCTTCGAGCTCAGCCACATCCAGGCGACCGCGATTCTCGACCTGCGCCTGTCGCAGCTGACGGCGCTCGAGGCCGATGCGATCGCCCAGGAGCACGCCGACGTGACTGAGCGGATCGGCGAGCTGCGAGCGATCCTCGGCGATGAGAGCCGCGTGCTGGCGGTGATCAAAGAGGAGCTGGGCGAGATCCGTGAGCGCTTCGGCGACGAGCGCCGCTCGGCGATCACGCACAGCGAGGATGAAATCGACATCGAGGATCTGATCGCCGACCAGCAGATGGTGATCGCGATCACGCACACGGGCTACATCAAGTCATTGCCGCTGGCCACCTACCGCCAGCAGCAGCGCGGGGGCCGCGGCGTGACGGGGATGGACATGAAGGACGGCGACTTCATCGAGCATCTGTTCGTGTGCAGCTCGCACGACTACCTGCTGTTCTTCTCCAACCGCGGCAAGGTGTATCGCTCGAAGGTCTATGACCTGCCCGAGGCCTCGCGCACCGCGAAGGGTCGCGCGCTCGTCAACATCCTGCCGCTGCGCGAGGGCGAGCGCGTGCAGGCGGTACTCTCGACACGCGACTTCAGCGAGGCCAAGTACCTGGTGTTCGCCACACGCGATGGCACTGTCAAGAAGACGGAGCTGGCCGCCTACAACACGCCGATCAAGGCCGACGGCATCATCGCCATCAAGATCCGCGACGACGATGAGCTGCTGGCGGTGCGGGCGGTGGATGCGCAGGACGAGATCATCATGGTCTCGCGCGCCGGGCTGACGGTGCGCTTCGCGGAGTCCGATGTGCGCTCGATGGGCCGCGACACCACGGGCGTGCGTGGCATGGACGTGGGCGCCAAGGGCGTGACGATCGCGATGGACGTGGCGCGCGATGACATGGACCTGCTGGTGATCACCGAGAACGGCTACGGCAAGCGCACGCTGATCGACCAATATCGCAAGACCAACCGCGGCGCCAAGGGCGTCAAAACGATCGGCTTGACCGAGCAGAAGGGCGGCCTCGCGGGCGCGCTGGTCGTACGGGAGCACCAGGAGCTGGTGTTCATCTCTGTCGGGGGCATGGTCCAGCGCACCGCCGCGGGCGGCATCTCGCGTCAGGGACGCTCGGCCACCGGCGTGCGCGTGATGAACCTCAAGGACGACGACGCCGTCTCGGCGATCGCCCTTGTGGTGGAGGGCGGCGAGGAGGGGGAGGCACCTGTCGAGGGACCACTGACCGAGGCGAACTCTGAGGCGCACCAGGAGCAGGCCGGCACGTCCTCACCAGAGGAAAATGGCAGCACTGGCGGCGAGATCCCCGAGGGTTGACAGCCCTCCGCAAAGAAGTCGAAAACCCCCCTTGCGGGCCATCATCTCCTTCCGCTACTCTGGCTAGACCAGAGAAAGGAGGTGGTCCAAACGTTAGGTGACAGTTCTTGCGGGACCCTGGAGGTGACCGGCCGCTAGGTCGGACCCCCCATATTTCCCCCCACAGGGGGATAGCGGGGGGCAGGCAGGCTGGACCGCTTAGCGGAATCCAACCCGGGACACCCCGAGACGATCGCCGGCTTTGGTCCCTCCGGCAGACGTAGAGACTCTCGGTTTTTCCAGCTAGATCAGCATTTGCGAGGGGCGTTGGTTCTCGACCGGCGCCCCTCGCGCTTTAAGCGGCGGTCGGCAGATACTGGCGCCAGGCCGCGGGGATGGTGGGGCTGGCGACGTGGATGAAGATCTCTGCACGCGGAGTGTGCGGCGCTCGCCGTGGATGCATCCCCGCCTGCCGGGGGAGCCTGTCCCCCTTGCGGCGATTGCAGGGGGCACAGGAGGCAACGATGTTGTCCCAGTTGGAGCCGCCTCCCTTGGAGCGAGGGATCACGTGGTCGACCGTAAGGTTGGAGCGTGAGCCGCAGTACTGGCACGCCCAGCCGTCGCGGGCGAACACGGCGCGCCGCGTGATCTTGCGCCGGTGGGCGTCGCGGGGTATGTGGACGTAGCTCATCAGACGGATCACGACCGGCCGCGACATGGTGGAGCGCTCAGAGTGAAGCTCCCACAGGCCACGCTCGACAAGCTCGGCCTTGGCCTTCAGCACCAGCACCACGGCGCGGCGTACGGAGCAGACGTTGATCGGCTCATATGTCGCGTTCAAAACGAGCACACGGCCACTGTCACGCCCGCGCCGCCGGTGCTCTGTGAGCGGCGCGGACCCCACTGTCGCTGGTGGGACTGTGGCATCCATTGCAGGCGCAGTGTAGCGAGGCACAAAGCCGGCTCACGCCGCAGGGCACCAGCTCAGGCCGACGGATAGCAGCCGAGCACGTGGACCTCCTGGCAGAACTCACGCACACCTTCAACTGCAGCAGCGAGCGGCCGCTCGCGCAGGTTGCCCTGCAGATCCGCGAAAAACATGTAGTGCCCAAGCCGCTCGCGCCGCGGCCGAGACTCGATCTTGGTCAGGTTGATCTCGCGCCGCGCGAACTCATCCAGGCAGCGCACGAGCCAGCCGGGGCTGTCGGCGCCGGCACCCCAGAAGACCAGCGATGTCTTCCACTCGCCCACACTGTTCCCCCCGCGCAGCGGTGGCCCCGGCGAGCCCATCCCGGCGCGCGCCAGCCAAACGAAGCGGGTGGCATTGTCGCCGCGGTCCTGCACGTCGGCGCGCACGACGACCCCGCCGTAGATATCTGCCGCCAGAGAGGTGCCCAGCGCTGCCTGCCCGCGCTGCTCGCCGCCGGCGACGATCCTCACGGCCTCGGCGGTTGAGCTGGCTGGCAGCACTCTGGCATGGGGGAGCTCACCGCGCAGGAAGTGTGTGCACTGCCCCGGCACCTGCGGATGGGAAAGCACCGTGTCGATCTCCTTCAGCTCAACCATCTCCCGCGCGATCAGCGAATGCCTTACATCCAGCAGCGCTTCGCCGACGATCTCAAGGCCGCCCTGTTCGTCAGCCAGCAGGTCGAGCGTGACCGTCACCGAACCGTCGAGCGAGTTCTCGATTGGCACTAATGCCCACCGCACCTCCCCGGTGCGCACGGCGGTTACGGCGTCATAGATGGTGCCCAGCGCGACCGGCTCGATCGAATCCGGCGCCGCGCTGGCCAGCAGCGCCTCCTCGCTGAAGGTGCCGGCTGGGCCGAGGTAACCAACCCGCGGGAGCGTCATCTCAAAGCGAGTGCTCGTGCACGTTCTGGGCCGGTGGCGTCGTGAGCGCCAGGCGCATCGCCTCGGCCTCCTCGGGCGAAAGCTCCAGTTCGCTGTGACCGCCCTGCACCTGCTTGGCATAGACGCGGGCCTGCTCGCGGTGGTGGATGCAGGACAGGACCACCCCCGAGCGCGTGCCATCGAGCAGAGCGATCGACACCGACTGGCGCCCGGAGAGCTCGTTATAAGCGTCATAGCGCACGAGCGCGCTGTGGGAGATGGCTCCGGTCAGGGCCAACTCGACGGCACCCAGCCGCTGCTCCAGTCGCTCCGCGGCGTCGCCGACGTACTCGCGTAGCTCCTGGAAGGCCTGCTCCAGCTCGGCGGCGTGGCCCACGAGATCTTGCTGCCTGTTCTCTCCGAGCACCACCCGCTGGGAGGCACGCAGGCGCCGCAGGCCGATGAGCGCCACAAGACAGCCGATCAATGCGGCAACGGCGACCGCCGCGGCTGCGAGCGCGACTATCCCCTGGGTGTCGGTCAGCGTTGAGGCGACTGCCATCGACACAACTTAGCCGCCGGCTTATTCAAAGACGACATCGTAGGTCTGCTTGTTGTTTTCGGTATTGGTCTCGCCGGGCACGGGCTGAACGTTGACGGCGACCCGTGAGGCCGCGTTGAGGGCTACGCCTTCGACTGGGATATCCACTGGCGAGGTCTTGCCCGGTTCGGTCTTGTTAATCACGTGGGAGCTCTTGAGTTCCTTGCCGCCGCTGGTGACGGCGACTTCGACCTTGACGTTGGTCTCGGGGTTGCTGCCCCCGTTTTCGACCATCACGGTAAAGGTGGGATTGGCACCGGAGTGCACGTGGTTGACGGCGGGCGCGGGCTGCAGCGTGCTGGCGCCGACGGTGACGCCGGTGACAGAGTGTCCGTGGGTGCCGGGGGCGACCGCTCCGTTAGGGGTCGAGCTCGAAGACTTACCCGTCAGGCGGGTGAGCACGGTCGCCGGTTCCAGCCAGCCGATGTTGGGCAGGAAGTTGCTGGTGGACGCGGTCGGTTCGTGGATGCCATTGCCGCCCAGCGTCTGCGCGATCAGTGGTGCGACACGCTGTGAGTAGAGGACATCGGAGGCGAGGAAGTTCTCCATGTCGCCGGCGATCAGCGTGCTGGCCTGCTTGCTCTGCCCACCAAGCGCCGTACGCACGTGTTCGGCGACCTTGCCGACGCCTTCGGTGCGCAGGTCCAGCAGCAGCAGCAGGTTGCGCTGGGCGCCGGTCATTTCTCCAGGCACGCTCAGGCCCTTGGCGCGCTGCGCCTGGGCGGAGGCCTGCTGGCGTAGGCCATCGATCTGCACGCTCACCTGCAACGGGGTACTCCCGGACGCTCCGGCAAGGGCGGCGAACAGCGGACGCCCAACTGCGCGATCCGATTCCGCCACGAGTTGTGTGGCGCTGTGGTTGTAGTCCTTCAGCGCGCTCTGCTTGCGGCCCTTGAGACAGCCATTAACGATCAGCACGATCACGATTAGCAGCACGACGCCGACGCCGGCGGCGATGCGGCGGCGTACGAGCAGCGCGTGATGGTCGAGCGATCCACCACCAGCGCCAGCACCGCCGCTCTGCGGGCGGCGCGGGCTGGGTCGCGGCGTCGCGCCCACGCGCGTGCGGGGAGTCGCGGGCGACGGCCCGGTTGGCTCGTCCTCGTCATCGTCAAAGAACGACAAAAAGCATCTCCTTGCAGGGGCGTGAAGGAAGCTCCAGTATGACCGCGGTCACGGTCATGTCGTTGACCCACCAGGACCGCGCTTACCGCTGCCTCCCGTCAATCTTGCAATTTCTCGCTCGCAGCGGCTTTTCCTGCCGTCTGAGGCAGGGAGCGAGTGCGAGCACGGCGAAAGCGCAAGACGGTGGACTCGCTCGAGACCCTCGTCGTCCCCGGCGCCGACACGCTGGTGCTCGGGCGCTACCGCCTGCACGAGCGCCTCGGAGCGGGCGGTTTTGGGGTTGTTTGGAGCGCCTATGACGAGCAGCTGCACCGCGAAGTGGCAGTCAAGCGCATCTGGCTGCATACGGATGGACGCTCGCGGCGCGATGTGCAGAGCGAGGAATCCTCCACGAACTCCGCGTCCTATGCGCCCGCCGAGCGGGCATCGCGCGAGGCGCAGGCCACTGCGCGCCTGTCCCACCCGGCAATCGTGGCGCTCTACGAAGCGCAGGCGCAGGGCGAAGCGTTCTACCTGATCTCCGAGCTCGTACAGGGAGACACTTTGGGGGCGGTGCTGGCCGAAGGGGAGCTGGGCGATGAGGAGGTGCTGGCCATCGGCGTGGCCCTGGCAGGTGCCTTGGAGCACGCCCACGCCCGCGGGGTCATCCACCGCGACGTCAAGCCGCACAACATCCTCGTGCCGCACGACCCGGTCGAGCGCGCGGTGGGCGTAGCCAAGCTGACGGACTTCGGCGGCGCGCTGCTGGCCGGGGAGGATGGCTTGACGCGCACAGGGGACGTGCTGGGCACGCTCGCCTATATGGCCCCCGAGCAGAGCGAAGGCCGCGAAGCCACCGCACAGACCGATCTGTACTCGCTGGCGCTCGTGCTGTATGAGGCGCTCAGCGGGGTGAACCCCGTGCGCGGCGCCAACCCGGCGGACACGGCGCGACGGATCGGCGGACGGCTGCCACCACTGCGGCGCTATCGCCGCGACCTTTCGCGCGAGCTGACCGATGCCTTGGACACCGCCCTGGCACCAAACCCTCAGCAGCGCGGCACGCTCGCCGCGTTGCGGGAGTGCTTCGAGGATGTGCTGGAGCGAGGGCTGGAGCACGCGCCGCTGCCCAGGCGCGCCGTCAGGCCCGCCGAGCCACTTCCGGCCCCGCCAGAGCCGGAAAGGCAAGCGCCAGCCCGATCCTCGATGATCCAGCCGCCGCGGGCTGTGTGGCTGGCGGCGAGCGCGGGACTGGCGATCTGGCAGTCGGCGAGCGGACGTCCGGGGGCGGCTGTGCTGCTGCTGGCGGCGATGGCGCCGCTGTTGATCCTTCGGCGCACGCCGCTCCAGGCGCTCGGCGCCGCGCTGGCCCCGGCGCTTGGCGCGATCGGACTCGCCGGAATATTCCCCGCAATCGCGGGGCAGGCAGCAAGCTGGCGCGGACGCGCGGCCCTAGGTGTCCTGGGTTATTGGTGGCTATGTCTGGCCGAGCCATTTCTGGGCGGGCGCTTGTGGCTTGGCCCTCCAGATGGCGCGGCGTCAGCGTCCTATCCCGGTGGCCCCGCGGCATGGAAAGGCTCGATTGAAAGCGCGTTCAACCACGTGCTGCTGCCGCTGCTGAGCACAGGCGTGCTGCTGGGCGCCGCGCTGTGGGCGTCCGCTGCGCTGGTCCTGCCATGGCTGGTGCGGGGCCGCCACGCCGCCGTGGATCTGGTCGCGGCCACGATGTGGACGGCGGCGCTGCTCACCGCGGAGCCCCTGTTGGACCACGGTCTGCCACTCTCGGCCGGGCAGCAGATGCCCCGTGGGGCACTGCTCGCGGCGATCCTGGCCGGCGCCCTGGCAGTGGGTGCCCGTGCCCTGCGCGGCCCAGTCTGACTAGCATGACCTGCGGGGGCCGGCATTCGTCCGGTCAGGCCGCTTCCATGAACCCTCTGAAGAACCTGGAGACCATTCTCACCAACCTCGTAGAGGGTACGTTCGGACGCGTCTTTCGCTCGGAGGTGCGCCCGATGGAGTTGGCGCGCAGGCTGACGCGCGAGATGGACGCCCACCGCACGCAGTCGGTGTCGCGGGTGTACGCACCGCACGAGTTTGCCGTGTGGCTCTCGCCGGAGGATCGAGGGCTGTATGAGGGGGTCGAGCACGACCTGATCGACGAGCTGTGCGCCTACCTCTTGGAGCACGCCCGCCGCGAGAACCTGATGCTGTCCGCGCCCCCGCAGATCGTGTTTCACACCGACGAGCAGCTTGCGCTCGGCGAGTTCGGCATCGAGGCGGCACCCACCCGTCTGCAAGAGCCTGAGCCGGTGGCCGAGGAGGAGCCAGAGCAGCGAGAGCAGTCAGCGCAGGAGCCGCGGGCGGTGCAGAAGGAGCAGCACGGCGAGACGATGATCTACAGCAGCTCCCAGCGCATCGGCGGGGCGGTGCAGGAGGCACGCGCCCGCCGCAGCACGCGAGCGGTGCTGGTGGTGGGGGGCAGGCGTGTGCTGGTGCCCCCGCCGGGTGCGGTGATGGGCCGCAGCCGGGAGTGCGACATCGTGCTAGACGACGCGGGGGTGTCACGGCGCCACGCCGAGATACGCCCAACTGAGGAGGACTGGGTGTTAGCCGACCTGGGTTCGACCAACGGGGTGCGAATCAACGGCCGCGCGCTGCGTGGCAAGCACGCACTGCAGCTAGGTGACCGCATCGAGCTGGGCAACACCGAGCTGGTGTTCGACGTCCGATGACCACATTGCAGCCCGTGTCGGTGGCGCTCAAGTTTGGGTTCCTGGCCGTGATGTATCTGTTCCTGGTGTGGGTTGCACGCAGCGCCCTGCGCGACCTGCGGGGGCGCGAAAAGCTGGGCAACTCCGCTCACCAGGGCAGCGCGGGCCGAGCGCCATTCAATCCCGAAGCCACGGGCCTGCACTCGGCCTCAACGCTCGGTCCGGTGGACATCGCCACGCGCGCGCCGCGGCTGGTGGTGGAGCGCGCACCGGGACACGACCCGGGGATGATCTACGACCTCGACGGGAACATCGTGCTGGGACGCGGAGACCAGGCGGAGATCCGCTTAGAGGACCCCTTTGCCTCCTCCAACCATGCGCGCATCTATGAACAGGGTGGAGCGCTGGTGATCGAGGACATGGGCTCGACCAATGGCACCTACCTGAACGAGGAGCTGCTTGAGACCCCCCGCCCCCTGCACCCTGAGGACAGGGTGCGCATCGGCGACAGCGAATTCGCCTTCGAGGTGGATTGAAGTGGACTCGTCAGAGCCGAGTGAGCCGACCGGGATGGACGCCCCATGTTGAGGGTGGCGGAGCAGTACTCAGGCAGCGACACGGGCATGCAGCGACGAGCAAACGAGGATTCGCTACTGGCGCGCGCGCCGCTGTTCGTGGTGGCGGATGGAATGGGCGGCGCGCAGGCGGGAGAGGTGGCCTCGCGGATCGCGGTGGAGTCCTTTGAGGTCGGGCTGAACGATGCGGGCAGCGCGGAGGAGGGCCTGGCGAAACGCGCGCTGGACGCCAACACGCGCATCTACGAGCTTGCGCAGAACGATCCGGACCACGCGGGCATGGGCACGACGCTGACGGCCGTGTACGTGGGCGAGCGCGAGGTGGCAATCGCGCATGTGGGCGACAGCCGCGCGTACTGCCTGCGCGATGGAGAACTGCTGCGCCTGACCGACGACCACTCGCTGGTGGACGAGCTGATCCGCCAGGGCCGCCTGACCCCCGAGGAGGCCGAGGACCATCCGCAACGCTCGATCATCACCCGCGCGTTGGGGCCGGAGTCGGTAGTCGAGGTCGACACGCGCACCTTTCACGCCCGCGCCGGTGATGTGTATCTGCTGTGCAGCGACGGTCTCACGACGATGCTCAGCGAGGCGAAGCTGGCGCAGGTGCTGCTGGATCATCCGCGGGTGCGCGACGCCGGCGAGGCGCTGATCGCCCAGGCGAACGAGGCGGGCGGCAGGGACAACATCACCGTCATCCTGTTGCGGTTGGAGGAGGTCGGTAGGGATGGCGCCACCGCGGCCGCCGAACAGCACACCACCGCAGGCGCGATGGCGCCCGTTGAATCGGCTCAGCTCAGCTCAGCGAGCGTTCTCACGCCGTCGTCCCCAAGCGAGTCCACAAGAGCTTCCGCGACTACGCTCCGCCGTCCCCGCAGGCCACCTCCGGCACCTGCCGCCAAGAAGCCCCGCCGACGCCTGCGCCGCCTGGTGGCACCTTTGATTCTGCTGGCGGTGCTTGGCATCGTGGTCGTTGGCGCATGGGTGGCGTCGCAGTCGGTCTATTTCATCGGCACGAACAGCCGTGGCTTGGTGACGCTCTACCGCGGCGTGCCGTATGAACTGCCAGGCGGCGTGAAGCTGTACAGCAGCGATTTCGTCTCAGGAGTGAGCGCGGTATCGTTGGCGCCGCCGCGCAGGCACACGCTGCTGGACCATTCGCTGCGCTCGGAAAATGACGCCAGCGCGTTGCTGCGCAGTCTCGAACTAGGGCAGCTGAGCGAAGGATGAACCGCCCGATCGTGCGCCTGTACGTCCTGGTGGTGGTGCTGTTCGCGGTGCTGGTGGGGTTCACCTCGCGCTGGACGATCTTCCAGGCCAGCTCGCTGCGCGACAACGCGCTGAACAAGCGCAGTCTGCTGGAGCAGCAGCGCATTGACCGCGGTCGCATTGTGGCCGCCGACGGCTCGGTGCTGGCGCGCGATGTGCGCACGCGCGAAGGCACCTACACACGCACATATCCGAGCGGCGAAGAGTTCGCGCACGCGATCGGGTACTCCTACGTGAACCTGAGCCAGGCAGGGCTGGAGCGCTTCCGCAACGCTCCGCTGAGCGGACGCAGCGACAGCGAACTGCAGAGCATCCTCAACCAGCTGCAAGGCAGGCGCAAGCAGGGCGATGAAGTTGTGACAACGCTTGACCCGAGCGCGCAGCGGGTCGCGCAGTCGGCCCTAGCCGGGCACAAAGGGGCGGTGGTGGCGCTGGAACCGCGCACGGGCGCGTTGACGGTGATGGCCTCGACGCCGGGCTACAACCCCAACGCGCTGCGCAGCAACTCCACCTACGCCAAGCTGACGAGCGATACGCAGGGGACCCCGCTGGTCAACCGCGCGACACAGTTCGGCTACGCCCCCGGCTCGACCTTCAAGGTCGTGACGGCGACGGCGGCGATCGACAGCGGCCAGTTCACACCGAACTCGACCGTGAGCGGGCGTAACAACGTGGTCGTCTCAGGTGTGCCGTTGCAGAATGACAACGGCGAGAGCTTTGGCCAGCTGACGCTCACGCAGGCACTGGCGAAGTCGGTCAACACGGTGTGGGCGCAGGTGGCGGAAAAGCTGGGCAAGCCGACGATGGCGCGCTACATGCAGCGCTTCGGCTTCGACCGCAAGCCCAAGCTCGACTATCCCTCAGAACAGATGTCCTCAAGTGGCGAGTACTACCACGGCCATTTGATCTCCCCCCTGAGCCCGCGGGTCGACGTGGGGCGCATGGGCATCGGCCAGGACAAGCTGCAGGTGGTGCCCTTGCAGATGGCCGAGGTGGCCGCGGCGGTGGCCAACAAGGGCAGGCTGATGACCCCGCACATGACGGCGCGGATCGTGGACCCCGACGGCAGGACGGTGGAAAGGATCACTCCGCACGTTCAGTCGGTGGTGATGAAAACCTCAACTGCGGCGGCGGTGCGTTCGATGATGGAAGCGGTGGTGAACGAAGGCACAGGCACGACGGCGCAGATCCCGGGGGTGCAGGTGGCGGGCAAGACCGGCACGGCAGAGACCCAGCGGGGCGCGGCGCTGAACAATGTGTGGTTCATCGCCTTCGCTCCCGCGGCCAATCCGCGCGTGGCGATCGCGGTGACACTCGAAAAGGTCCCCGGGCAGGGCGCGACCTTCGCGGCGCCGGTCGCCAAGCAGGTCATGGAGAGTCTCTTGGGGTCCCTGGGGGGCGGGCATGGTTGAGGCGGGCACGATCATCGACGGCCGCTACGAGGTCCTATCGCGCATCGGCTCGGGCGGCATGGCGGATGTGTACCTGGCGCAGGACGCGCTGCTGGGCAGGCAGGTGGCGCTGAAGCTGCTGCAGCACCGTTTTGCGCAGGACCAGGAGTTCGTGGAGCGCTTCCGCCGCGAGGCCTCGAGCGCCGCCGGACTTTCGCACCCCAATGTGGTGTCGATCTTCGACCGCGGCGAGTGGGATGGCACTTACTACATCGCGATGGAGTACCTGCCGGGGCGCACGCTGAAGGCGATGGTGCGCGAGGGCGGCCCGATGGACCCGGCGAGCGCGATCGAGATCGTGATCCAGATCCTGCGCGCCGCCAAGTTCGCGCACAAGCGCGGGATCATCCACCGCGACCTGAAGCCCCACAACGTGATCCTCGACGAGGAGGGTCGCGCGAAGGTGACGGACTTCGGCATCGCGCGCGCCGGCGCCTCGGACATGACGCTGACGGGCTCGATCATGGGCACGGCGCAGTACCTCTCACCCGAGCAGGCGCAAGGCCAGAGTGTCAGCGAGACCTCCGATCTGTACGCGGTGGGGATCGTGCTGTATGAGCTGCTGACGGGCGCCGTGCCCTTTGATGGGGAGACGGCGGTAACGATCGCGCTGAAGCAGGTCTCGGCTGAGCCGCCACCCCCGAGCCTGCTGAACCCCGCCGTGAGCCCCGAGCTCGACGCGGTCGTGGCCCGCGCCTTAGCGAAGAGTCCGCTGGAGCGCTTCGCGGACGCGGCGGAGTTCATCGCGGTGCTGGAACAGGCGCGCGCGCAGATCGGGCTTGCACCTTCAAGCCCCCCGCCCGTGACGAATGGACCCGTCTTCCCGCCGACGGCGATCGCCAACGCGCCGATGATGGTGCCCACGGGCGCCCCGGCGGCGCTGCTGCTGGCGGCGAGCGAGGAGGACGAGGACCCGGGCGGGGAGAGCTGGTGGCAGCGCTATCGCTGGTGGGTATTGGGCACAGTGGCACTGCTGGCGATTCTCGGCACGGCGCTGGCGTTGGTGTTGACGGCAAACAACAAGGTGAGCGTGCCGGCCCTAACGGGCTTGACGCAGACGCAGGCGGTAGCGAGGCTGTCCCATGCGGGCCTCACGGCGAGCCCCAGTCAGGCGGCCTCGGCGACGGTGGCTAGCGGCACGGTGATCAGCCAGAGCCCCAAAGCGAACAGCAACGTGAAGAAAGGCACCCGCGTGAGCATCGTGGTCTCAAGCGGCCCCGGCAGCCTGGCGTTGCCCAATGTCGTGGGCCAGACGGCCGCGCAGGCCACGGCCGCGCTGCAGGCGGCGGGCCTGAAACCCACGACCCAGAGTCAGGCGAGCACAAAGGTGAAGCAGGGCCTGGTGATCTCCACGGACCCCTCCGCGGGCACGGAGCTGCAGGAGGGCAGCCCGGTGACGGTCCTGGTCTCAAGCGGTCCCCAGCAGGTGGCGGTCCCGGAAGTGACGGGCTCAAGTGAAGCCGAAGCAAAAGCGACGCTGAAGGCGGCGGGCCTGAAGCTCGGCACGGTCACCCAGCAGTCCTCAAACGAACAGGCCCCCGGCACGGTCCTCTCACAATCACCTGTATCCGGCACGCAGCTGGCGGCGGGCCAGGCGGTGAACCTGACAGTGGCGCAGGCGCCCAAGGAAGTGGCGGTGCCTGAAGTGGTCGGCCAGAACGAGACGCAGGCTGCCGCCGCCTTGGGCCGCGCTGGCTTTAACCCGAAATCGGTGTCGCGCACGGTGACCGACCCCAAACAGGTCGGTGTCGTGCTCAAGCAGAGCCCAGCGAGCGGCAATATGGCGCCGAGGGGCGCGACGGTGACGATTGCGGTGGGCGAACTGACACAGACAGGTTCGGCGACAGAAACGACCCCCACAACGACGACGCCGCCGGCAACGACTACCACCACGACGACCCCCGTGGCGGGCAACGCGCCCGCGGCGCCGGTGCCATAGGACGCGACGCCGTAAGCTGCGCGCCGATGCCGTCCACCTTCAGCCCCAGTCCCCATCCCCTCAAGGTGGCTGTGCTGGCTGGAGGCCGCAGCTCTGAGCACGATGTCTCGCTGGCATCGGCCGCGGCTGTGCGTGAGGGCCTGCAAGCAGGTGGCCATGAGGTGCTGTGGGTTGAGATCGACCGTGCCGGTGCATGGTGGTGGCAAGGTGAGCGCCTGACAGTCGTCCCTGGCGCGGGCCTGCTGGAGGCGGACGTGGCATTCCCGGTCCTGCATGGCCCGTTCGGCGAGGATGGGGTGACACAGGGCCTGCTGGAGGTGCTGGATGTGCCCTATGTGGGCGCGGGCGTGGCGGCGTCGGCGGTGTGCATGGACAAGGTGCTGTTCAAGGGCCTGATGGCAAGCGCGGGCGTGCCACAGGTGCCCTACATGGGCGTGCACGATAGGCACTGGCGCCAGTCCCCCACGGAGGTGCTGGCGGCGCTTGAGAAGCTGGGCCTGCCGGTATTCGTGAAGCCGGCCCACCTCGGCTCCTCGGTGGGCATCGTGAAGGTGAGTGAGCCCGAAGGCATGGGCCAAGCACTACAGGAGGCGCTTGCGCACGACGAGCTGGCGATCGTGGAGGCGATGGCGAGCGGGCTGGAGGTCGAGTGCGGGGTGCTGGGCCAGAGCCAGGCCGATGACGAGGCGGCTGGCGCAGCGGCGCTGGCGAGCGAGCCGGGTGAGATCGTGCTGCCGGGCGCCAGCGAGTGGTACGACTTCGAGGCGAAGTACAAGCAGGGCGGCATGGAGCTGGTGGTGCCAGCGCGCATCTCCGCAGGCGCCCGCGAGCGTGTAAGAAGGTTGGCGGTTGACACTTTCGTGCACGCCGGCTGCGAAGGGCTGGCGCGGGTCGACTTCTTCGTGGACGGCGAGGAGGTGCTAGTGAACGAGCTGAACACGATGCCGGGGTTCACCCCGACGAGCGTGTACGCAAAGCTGCTCGATGCCTCCGGTGTCAGCTACCCCGAGCTGGTCGAGCGCCTGTGCCGGCTGGGCATGGAGCGCCACGCGGCGCGCCGTATTTACAGCTACTAACTCAGCGGAACAGCGTTATCTCGGCGATCGACGCCAGTTCCTGCCCCGGAGGCAGCGTGGTGAGCCAGACGAGGTAGTAGCGGAAGCGATGCCCCGAGGTGTTGATCGGGATACGTTCGCGGCTGTGCACGGAGGTGTCTGACCCAAGAGGCCCCTGCCACCCCCGCGCATTGAGCGTGGTGGCGTCACCATAGGGCAGTGAGGCGTCGAAATTATTGGAGGCAAATATCTGCACGCCAAACCCGGGGGTCGGTGTCTGCAGCTCGATTTGTCTGGCAACGACCCCCGGCGAAGCATCCAGATATATCCCCACACCAGTCCCGCCCGCCTTCTTGAGCGTGTCTTCGTAGTAGTGCGCGGTGCTCCAGGTGGTATTCGGATCGGAGTCCACGGCATTGTCGACCTGCCCGCTGTTTTCGGGCCCGGTGCCGAAGGGGTTGTAGTCATGAGCCGCATTCTGGGCGAGCGAGACGGGCACGAAGCCGGGCTTGGTACTGACCCCGGAGACAACGCCGGTGCCGCTGTGCGTATGCCCCGCGGCGGCGATCAAGACGAGCGCGACGATCACCGCAAGCAGCGCGAAAGAGGCGAGCCAGCGCGAGCGGTGGCGCATGTTCCAGGGCAGTCGCCGGCGCGCGCGCAGCGGCAGCGAACGCAGCACGGAGGTGACCTCGCCGGTGGCCTGTCCGGTGCGGGCGGCCTCAATCGCAAGCGCCTCCTCAAGATCAAGGAGCAGCGCGGAGATGTCGGCATAGCGCCGCGCGAGGTCATGCGCGGTGGCGCGGTCGACGACGGCGGCGGTGGCCGCGGAGACTTCGGGCCGCAGGCGCTGCACATCGGGCACGTCCTCGCGCACATGGCGCATCGCCACCGCGACAGGTGTATCCCCCGTGAAGGGCACCTCGCCGGTCAAAAGCTCATACAGCACGATCCCGAGCGAATAAATGTCGGACTGCCCGGTGACAGGCTGCCCAAGGGCCTGCTCAGGTGACACATAATCGGTGGTGCCGAGCACGCGCCCGTCCATCGTGAGCCCCTGCTGAGAGAGCTGACGAGCAATCCCGAAATCGGTGATCTTGGCGCGCCCCTCGGCCGTCAGCAGCACGTTGTGCGGCTTGACGTCGCGGTGCACGATGTGGCGCTCATGCGCGGCGCCGAGCCCGCGCGCGATCTCGATGGCGTAGGCAAGCGCCTGCGTGATCTCAAGCGGCCCCTCGCGCACAAGCGCCTTGAGCGTCTCACCGTCGACGTACTCAAAGACGATGTAGGGAGTCGCACCCTGCCCGTCGCCGTCGGCCCCGTCCTCCTCGCCAAGCTCCTCGCCGGCGTCGATGACGGTGACGATGTGCGGATGGTTGAGCTGCGCGACCGCCTTGGCCTCGCGCCTGAAGCGCTCCAGCTGGTCGGCATCGGAGGCGATATGGCGGTGCATGAGCTTGATCGCCACGGGCCGTTCGAGCACGGTGTCGAAGGCGAGATAGACAGTGGACATGCCCCCGGCGCCGATGCGGGAGTCGAGGCGGTAGCGTCCGCCGAGGAGAGTGCCGAGTAGCGCGTTGCTCACACTGATACGTCAGCTTAGAAGCGCGTGTGGCCGGTCCTTTTGGGGAGAAGGCTCCGGGGCAGAGCCCCTCCGCCGTGTGGGCCGCGTACTGCGCCTGCGATGGCGGCCGCCGAGCACGACTGCCGCAAGGCCCGCGCGGTAGAGCGAGAAGGGCAGCAACGGCCGTGCGCGGCGAGGAGGGGCGACGAGCGGAGAGCAGACAAGCGTTGAGAGGAACGCCGCGCCAGCGCCAACGGCGAGCGGTCGTGCGAGACCGGGCGGCACGCCGTCGGTGAGCATGCGCCGCCCTTTCAGGAGCGTGGCCCCAAGGATCGGCGGCAGCGCGACCTGCCAGGAGAGCGTCTGGGCGTCCTGACGACGCAGGCCACGGGCACGAGCGGCGGTGAGCGTGGCGCCGTTGCGCGAGACGCCGGGGACGAGCGCGAGCGCCTGGGCGAGTCCGAGCGCGAGCCCGTCACGGGCGTCGGTATCAGCGAGACGCCGTCGCTGTGAACCGCGCAGGTCCGCGAGTGCCATGGCGAGGCCCCCCGCGAGCAGGTTGACGGCGATCACGCGCGCCCCGCTGAGGCGCTGCTCGATCGAGCGCTCAAGCGCGAAGCCGACAGCGGTAGGCGGGGCGAGCGACAGCGCCAGCACAACAGGCCGGCGCAGGCCATCGATCAGCTCGCGGCGCAGGACTAGGATCAACCCGAGGGCACCCCCGTAGTGCAGCGCGATCTCGAAGGTCTTGGCGTGCTCGGGCTCGAGCTCGGCGGAGGACCACCCCAGGAGCCAGGGTACGAGCACGGTGTGGGCGGAGGAGGAGACGGGCAGCAGCTCGGTCGGCCCGTGCAGGAGCCCCAACGCAAGCGCATGGCGCAGCCGCAACTCGGGCTGCGTGCGACTCACGCCGCAGGGCGCCATCTCTGCGCCCTGCGCCTGCGCCTCAGCCGGTGGTCGCATCCGCGGCCGGCTCGCCCGTGTCGCCTGATCCACGGCGGCGGCGGATGAGGAACCAGACGATTCCCACAACCACAAACACGGCGACCACGTAGTCGGCGTAGCGGAAGCCCTTGCGCACGCTCTGCCATTCGCCGCCGACTTCCTGCCCGACGAGCGCCAGCGCAAGCACCCAGGGGATGCAGCCAGCCAGCGTGAGCACGGTGAAGCGCCAGAACGGCATCTTTGCGATGCCGGCGGGCAGCGAGATGAAGGTGCGCACGATGGGCAGCATGCGGCTGAAGAACACCGCGGGCGCGCCGTAGCGCTCGAACCAGTGGTCGGCCCAGGCGAGGTGGCTGGGCTTCAGGTGCAGCCAGTGCCCGTGCCGTTCCACGAGCTCCAGGCGCCCCGCACGCCCGACGCCGTAGGCGATCCAGGAGCCGACGAGATTGCCGAGCACCCCCGCGGCGACTATCCCGAAGAGCGTGAGATGGTGGTGCGCCGCGCTGCCCCCCGGGTCCGCCACGGCGAAGCCGGCGAACAACATGGTCGCCTCCGAGGGTATGGGGATGCAGGCGCTCTCGGCGACCATCAATATGAACACCGCCGGCAGCCCGGCGTCGCGGACGAAGTGCCAGGCGGTGTTGACGAGCGACTCGGTGATGGAGGCGAGCACGAGCATGAGGATGCTCACCTTACCGGGACATGCTGCCGCGCGTGGCGGGCAATGGTCTGCGCCCGCGGCAGGTACGGTCCCCGGAGATGCGTGTCTGGATCGACCTCACCAACAGCCCGCACGTGCTGGTGATGCGCCCGGTGATAAAGGTGCTCGAAGAGGACGGCCACGAGGTGCAGGTGACGGCGCGCGACTTCGCGCAGACGTTGGGTCTGCTGGAGCGCTTCCAGATCCCTCACACCACGATCGGCCACCATCGCGGCGAGCGCCTGGGGGCCAAGGCGGTGGGCCTGGCCGCCCGCTCGGCAGCGCTGACCCGCTGGGCGCTGCGCCGTCGCTTCGACATCGCCCTGGGCCACGGCTCCAACGACGTGACGGTCGCGGCATTCGCCCTGCGCATTCCCAGCTCGACGATGTTCGACTACGAGTGGGCGACGGTGCAGCACAACGTCAACTGCCGTCTGGCCAAGGCGGTGGTGGTCCCTGAGGCGATCCCTGCCAAGCGCCTGGAGCGCTACGGCGCGAAGGGCAAGATACGCGCGTATGAGGGTCTGAAGGAGGAGTACTACCTGGCGGACTTCGAGCCGAATGCCGCAGTGTTGCCGGGCCTGGCGATCGACCCCCAGAGGCCGATCGTGGTGGTGAGGACGCCGCCGGAGGTGTCTCTGTACCACCGTTTCGAGAACGATCTGTTTGCGCAGGTGCTGGAGCGTTTGCGCAGGGCCGCGAACGAGCAGGGTGTGCAGTCGGTGGTGCTGCCGCGCACCGCTTCTCAGCGCGCCGAGCTGACAGGCGTTCAGGGCTTCACCGTGCCTGAGCGGGCGATCGATGCGCAGTCGCTGATCGCCTACGCGGACCTGGTGATCTCCGCGGGCGGCACGATGAATCGCGAGGCGGTGGCGCTGGGCACGCCGGTTTACACCACCTTTGAGGGGCGCCCGGGCGCGGTGGATGAACGCCTGATCGCCGAGCAGCGGATGCGTCGCCTGGAGGACCCGGCGCAACTGGACCTCGGCAAGCGTCCCCGCGGCGAGGCCGCGGCGGACGGGTCTCGAATCAAACGCGACCCGCGCATGCTGGTCGATCTTTTGCTTTCACCCGTACAATTCCCCTGATGCGCCGCAGGATCCGTTCCGTGGCCCTCCCCCTCTTGCACCGCCACGCGCTCCCCCAGCTGGCTGTGGATGGGGTGCTGGTCGCGCTCGCTTACTGGCTGGCCTTCCAGCTGCGCTTTGACAATGGCCCACACGGGCCGTATCTGCACCTGCGCGAACGGACCATCTGGTGGGTGATGGGTGGCGGTGTGGTGGTGTTGACGCTGGCACGCAGCTACCAGCGCAGCTGGAGCTATTCGGGGCAGCGGGACTACTGGGCGATCTTGCGCGGCGTGGGGGCGATCACGATCCTGACGGTGGTGGCGGTGGCGGTGATCCGTCCCGTGCAGATCCCCTCACACCACCGCACGGTGGCTGTGGGGCTGCCCAACGGTGTGGTGGCGATGTTCTTCCTGCTGGCGCTGGTCTTCCTGGTGGGCGTGCGGGTACTCGCGCGCTCGATTCACGAGGGCCGGCCGCTGGCCGCCTTCCGCGGGGTGCGCGAGGGTGAACGTGGGGTGTTGATCGTGGGTGCCGGTGACGGCGGGCGGCTGGTGCTGCGGGAGATCCTGCGCAACCGCGAGCTGCGGCTGGCGCCGGTGGGTTTCCTCGATGACGATCCGCGTAAGCAGGGGCTGCGGATCGATGGGGTGAGCGTGCGCGGGGATACGCAGCGTGACCTGCCGCGCATTCTGGAGGACGCCGAGCCCGATGAGGTGATCATCGCGATCCCCTCCGCGCCGGGGTCGATGCGTGCGCGGGTGGTGCGCGAGTGCCGTAGCCGGGGCATTCCCGTGCGCACGCTGCCGACGGTGTTTGAGTTGTTACAGACCGGCGGCCTGGGTGGCGGCTCGCAGGCGCTGACCAAGCAGGTGCGCGAGGTGCAGGTGGAGGACGTGCTGGGCCGCGAGCCGGTGCAGATGGAGCTCGACAGCGTGGGCGCCTATCTGAAGGGCGCCACGGTGCTGGTGACTGGCGCGGGCGGCTCGATCGGCGGCGAGCTGTGCCGCCAGATTGCGCGCGTGGGGGTACGGCGCTTGGTGCTGCTGGACCATGCGGAGGACAACCTGTTTGAAATCCAGCGCGAGCTGCTGGACGAGCGTCACGTGCAACCGGACGTGCTGCGGGCGGTGCTGGCGGACTGCAAGGAGGGCGAGCGCATGCGCGAGGTGTTCGCCGAGCACGCCCCGGCGGTGGTGTTCCATGCGGCCGCCTACAAGCACGTGGGACTGATGGAGGCCAATCCGGTAGAGGCGGTGCGCAACAACGCGATCGCCACGCGTGTCGTGGCCCACGTCGCGGGCGAGAGCGCCGTCAAGCGCTTCGTGCTGGTGTCAACCGACAAGGCGGTGGCGCCGGCGACGGTGATGGGGGCATCGAAGGCGCTGGCGGAGTTCGCGCTGGAGGCCGCGACGGCGCGCTTCCCGGGCACGCTCTACGCGGCGGTGCGCTTCGGCAACGTGCTCGGCAGCTCGGGCAGCGTGGTGCCGATCTTCCGCCGCCAGATCGCGCGCGGCGGTCCGGTGACGGTGACCGACGAGCGCATGACGCGCTACTTCATGACGATCCCCGAGGCGGTGCAGCTGATCATCCGCGCGGGCTCGCTTGCCAACGACGAGAGCCCTGCCCGCGTGGCGGGCTCGGAGGTGTTCGTGCTGGACATGGGTGAGCCGGTGCGGATCGTCGACCTGGCACGGGCGATGATCGAGCTCTCAGGTCTGGAGCCCGGCCGGGACATCGATATCGAGCTGGTGGGGCGGCGTACGGGGGAGAAGCTGCACGAGGAGCTCTTCAACAGCTACGAGCGCTGCTGCGCGACCACGGCGGAGAAGATCCTGCTCGCCGAGCGCCAGCCGTTGGAGGTCGCCACGGTGGAGGCGATGTTCGAGGAGATCAACCTGCTGGTGTTGGAAGGCGACGCGGCCGGCCTGGCAGCGAAGGTGAGCGAGCTGTCTGCTGTGCGGGAGGCGCCGCACCCTGGCGAGCACGGTGACGCGAGTGCGCCTGCGCCCCTCATACACTCACAGAGCTCATGACGGCCCTGCTGCTGGCGCTCTCCCTATCCAACTCCTTCACGAAGGTCGGTGCGATCGTGGCCTTTGCCGCGATCGTGGGCATCGCGCTGCTCGCGATGCTGTTCTTCGCGCAGGCGCGCGAGTTGAAACGACTGCGCGAATGGAGCGAGGAGGAGCCGCAGCGCATGGCCGAGCTCGAGCACCGCCTGTCCTCCGCGCTGGCCCTGCGGATTCAGCGGGCCACGGCGCAGGTCGCGCGCCCGGTGGCGGTCAAGGCGGGGAATGCTGCGGCGCCCGCGAGGCAGGTGGCGCAGGCTGAGCCCGAGGCGGCAGTGCAGGCGCCTGGATCCGAGGGCGTGCCCGCGGCAGAGCGTGCAGCGGCGATCAAGCTGCTGCCAGCGGCGCCCGCGATCATCGCCGGCAACGCGGTCGCTGCCGGTGCCGCGGAGGCAGCGGTGAAGCCGGAGAGCCCGGCTGCTGTGCCGGTCCCTGACGCAGCCCCCCTGATCGATATCCCCGCCGAGGCCGAGCCGATGGTGACGGCCGCGTCCTCCAGCGAGGCCGCTGCCCAGGAGGATGAGTCACGCAGTGATGTCGGCGAGGAGATCCCGGCGCTGGCGGCTGTGGCGGCAGCATCGTCGTTGACGGCTTCCGCGTCGCCCGCCGCGCCGGAGGCACCCGCTGCGCGCACGGCGGTGCCGGCCCCGCGTGCCCCCAGCCCCCCGCCGCCCTCTTCCGGAGCGGGCGCACGACCGCGTGGATCTGCCCCTGCCTCGCCCGAAGCACCTGAGCGCCCAGGGCGTATCACAGGCCGTCCCGCCACTGGAGCGCCGCCGCGCCGTGGCACGCCGCCGTTGTCAAATGGCCGCTCGCAGCCCCCGCGTCGTCCGGTGAAGCGTCGTGGTGGCCCGCCGCCCGGCCCGCCCTTCTTGCGCGAAGAGCGCTCACCCGCGCGTGGACGACTGTTGATCGCGGGCGGCGCGATCGTGGTGGTGGTGCTGTTGATCGTGCTGCTCACCTCTGGCGGAGGTAGCTCCAACAAGAAGGCGTCGAGCACCGGCTCAGTCACCTCGACACTGTCCTCATCCAGCGGTGAAACGACGCCCACGACGACGCACCACAGCAGCGAAAGCTCGCTGCCGGCCAGCAACCCCTCCGAAACGCACGTGGTGGTACTGAATGGCACCGAAACGGGAGGTCTCGCGCACCGCCTGTCAGGCAATCTGCAGCAGAGCGGCTACACGCTTGCCACGGCGCTCAATGGGCACCCTGCCGGACGCTCCACTACGGTCGTGGAGTACGCGCCCGGCCACCGCGCCGACGCCCGCCACGTGGCGCAGACGCTGGGCGTCTCGCAGACCCAGCCGCTTGAGTCCTCGATCGCCGCGATGGACGGCGGCTCGGCGACGGTGGTGGTAGTCGCCGGCGCGGATCTGGCAACAGCCGGCAGCACGGCAGGCAGCACGGGAGCCGGCAGCGGAGAAACCCCCGCGAGCACGGGCGGAGCGGCTGGCGGCACGGGCGAAGCGCCCAGTGGCACGAGTGAAGCTGGCGGCACGGGCGAAGCGGCCAGTGGCACGGGCCAGTGATCCTCCCATAACGACCTTCCTGGACATTCCGGAGCGCTCGGTCAAGCCGCGCGAGCGAGGGCTGACCCACGTGATCGACCGGGGCCTGTCGGTCGCGGCGGTGGATGGTCTGATGGAGACGGCCGGCGACAGCGTGGACATCGTCAAGCTCGGCTGGGGCACGGCTGTGGTGACGGGCAACCTGAAGCCCAAGCTCGAGCGCTACGCCGCGCATGGCGTGCCGGTGGTGCTAGGCGGCACGCTGACCGAGGTGGCGATCCGCCAGGGCAAGGTCGATGGTCTGGTGCGCTGGCTGCATGAGTTGGGGCTGCGCCACGTGGAGGTCTCCGACGGCACGATCGAGCTGGAGGCGGACGTCAAGCGCGAGCTGATCGCGCGCCTGGCGGAGGAATTCACGGTGCTCGCCGAGGTGGGCAGCAAGGACGCGCAGGCGATCATGGCGCCATACGTGTGGATCGAACGGATCAAGGCCGACCTGGAGGCGGGTGCCTGGAAGGTGATCGCCGAGGCACGCGAGTCGGGCACGGCAGGCATCTTTCGCGCCGATGGTGAGGTGCGCAGTGGCCTGATCGATGAGATCGCGCATGCGATCGACAGCGAGCGCATGATCTTCGAGGCCCCCCGCCGCGACCAGCAGGCGTGGCTGCTGTCGTTCTTCGGCTCGAACTGCAATCTCGGCAACATCGCGCCGGACGAAGTGCTCTCGCTTGAGACCCTGCGCCTGGGTCTGCGCTCGGAGACGGTTGAGCGCTTCGCGCGGGACGGCCGGGATTGAGTACCCCGCCGGCCCTCACGGGCGGGTCGGGCGCTTCGCCCCCCGACCAGGCGGCGGCCCGCGCGGCGCGGCCGGTCGATCGAGCGGCAGCCGCCGTCTTCGCCGCGCTGGTGCTGGCCTGCTTCGCGGCGTTTGCGATCACGCAGCACCTCAAGCACACGCCGACGGTGGTGCAGAACTTCAAGATGAACGGCCACTTCGCGCCGCGCACGCATGGCCGCCATGCGCTTGAGCACCTGTCCTTTCGCATTGCCCACAGCGATCGGGTGACCGTGGCGATTGAAGACGCCGCTGGCAATGTCGTGGCCACGCTGCTGCTCGAACGTCCGTTGGCGCGTTACACGCAGCTGTCGCTGGAGTGGGACGGGCGCCGCGGCCCTACCAGCACACCGACTGGCGCTGGCACGCCGCGCGACCCGCTCGTGCCCAGGGACCACGGCCAGCTGGCGAGCGTCGGGGAATACCGTGTGCGCGTGAGCCTGCGCGAACAGCACCGCACGGTGCAGTCGCCGAGGAGCTTCCAGCTGCAATGAGCACGAGCGAGAAGCTGGCTATCGCAACGCCGTTGGCAGCCGTGATCGTGGTGGCGCTGGCGCTGTTCATGCGCGCTCGCCCGCGGGCGTTCCCGCTGCTGGCGATCGCCGCGCTGCCCTTCCGCCTGCCGATCTCCGCGGACGGGCGCACGGTGAACCTGCTGATCCCGCTGTATCTGGTGGTGGGCGCGGGGGTGCTGGCGTATCTGCTGGGACTGTTTGCACGCGGCGGCGCGGAGGGCGAGGAGTCGCCAGGCCTGCCAGGACCGCGCGAATGGGCGGGCAAATTGATCCTGCTCGATTGGCTGCTGCTGGCCACGGTGGTCCTGTACGCGCTGCAGGCCGCCTACTCAGGCGATGTGACGAAGGCGCTTGAGAACCTGGCGTTCTTCTACATCCCCTTCGGGTTGCTGTACGTGCTGCTGCGCCAGACGCGCTGGACGCGCGAGTTGCTACTCCAGTGCCTGGCCGTGGCGGTAGCCGAGGCGGTGGTGTTCGCCGGCATCGGCTTCGTCGAGTACGCGCGCAAGGATCTGCTGCTGAACCCCAAGGTGGTGGCGGCGAACGAGTACGACAACTACTTCCGCGTGAACTCGCTGTTCTTCGATCCCAGCGTCTACGGTCGCTTCCTGGCGCTGGTGATGCTGGCGGTGACGACGGTGGTGTTGTGGGCCAAGACTCGCCGCGAGGTATGGGCGGGCGCGGCCGTGCTGGCATGGCTACTGGCGGGCCTGGTGACGAGCTTCTCGCAGTCGAGCATCGCGGCGCTGCTGCTCGGGCTGGCGGTGCTGGCGGCCTGGCGTTGGGATGTGCGCTCCACCATCTATGTAGCGCTCGCCGCGCTGGCGCTCGCCGCGGTGGTGGCGGTGGCGGCGCCGCCAAGCCTGCACATCGGCCTGCGCGGGGCGGGGAGCTCGGCGAACAACGCGACCAGCGGGCGCGCCAAGCTGGTCAGCGGCGGACTGTCGCTGTTCGCGGAGCGGCCCCTGGAGGGCTATGGGTCAGGTTCCTTCGCGCACGAGTACGAGCTGCACAAAAAGGCCACGGCGCTGAACGCGACCTCGGCCTCGCACACGATCCCGATCACGGTCGCTGCCGAGCAGGGGATCGTGGGCCTGGCGCTGTACATGGCGCTGCTGGTGGTGGCCTTCATGGTGCTGTTCTCCGGCGCGGGCCGCTCGCCGCCAAGGATCGCGCTGGCGGCGTGCTTCGCGGCGCTGGTACTGCACACATGGACGTATGCGGATTTCCTGGAGGACCCGATGACGTGGACGCTGCTGGGCATCGGCGTGGCGCTCGCGCTGGCGGCCAGCGGCGAGCAACCTGCCCCCACAGGCTGAGCTCGTGCTGGCCTACCTGAAGCGGCTGCTGCGCACGGGGGCCGCCTACCAGGCGGCAGACATCGTTGCCAAGGCGATTGCGGTGTTCACGCTGCCGCTATACACACGCCACGTTTCAAGCGCTGAATATGGCGCATATAACTCCCTGCTGACGGCGGTGATCCTGGCGAGCATCTTCCTGCGCGTGGGTCTCGGCGAGGCGTTTGTGCGCTTCTACTTCGAGGACGAAGACGCCGCACGGCGAGACCGCATCGCGCGCACGGCGACGGCGACGGTGGCGTGGACCACGACGCTGGCGGCATTGCTGGCGGTGGCCTTCGCCGGCCCCCTGTCGCGGCTGCTGCTAGGCACGACCAACGTCGAACTGCTCGACTGCGCCGTCGTCGGGCTGTGGGCCTTCACGAACCTGGAGATGGCCTACGCGCAGCTGCGCGTGGATGAACGCGTGAAGGTCTATGTGCGCGCCGCGGGCGCCAACGTGGCGATGACCGTGACCTTCACGATCGTGCTGGTGGTGTTCGCGGGCGAGGGCGCACGAGGTCTGCTGCTCGGCAACTTCGGCGCCTCCGCTGTAGTAGTGCTCGGCCTGTGGTGGGTGCTGCGCGCGCGCTTCTCGCTGCGCGTCAAGCGCGCGGACCTACGCGCGATGCTCGGCTTTGGTCTGCCGACGATCCCCGCCGACGCAAGCGTGTATGGGTTGCAGGTGGTGGACCGCCTGTACCTGTACCGCGGCTACTCGCACTCGGCGGCCGGCCAGTACTCGGTGGCGCTGCAGCTGGCGACGGTGGTGTTCGTGTTCGTGCGCGGCTTCCAGTACGCCTGGCCGCCGCTGGCGTACTCGGTGCAGAGCGATCGCATGGCCGCAAGGCTGTACTCGCTGGTGAGCACCTTCTTCGTGCTGGCCACCGGCACGGTCGTCTGCGCGGTGGCGCTGCTGGGCCGCTGGCTCGTGCGATTGCTGGCGGCACCGGAATACTTCGGCGCCCATACCGCCCTGCCGTGGCTGGCATTGGGCTGGACGCTGTATGGGCTCTACCAGGTGCTGATCGTGATCACGGGGCGCGCACGCGTGACGCGCTTGAACCTGCCGGCGGCGCTGGCTGGCCTGGCGGTGAACGTCGCGCTGCTGCTGTGGCTCGTCCCTGCTTCCGGGGCGGGCCTGGGGATCGCCGGCGCCGGCATCGCGCTGTGCGGCGCGTATGTGGCGATGCTCGCGGTGCTGCGTCTGCTGACACGGCGCGTGTTCCCGGTGGCCTTCGACTGGTGGCGCCTGAGCCTGTTGACGCTGATCCTCGGCGGCGTGGCCGTCAGCGGCGAGCTGCTGCTACCCACAGAAGGCTTCGGCGGGCTGCTGGCACGCGTGGTGTGGCTGGCGTGGATCCCGGGGCTGTTGCTCCTGACGCGCTTTTTCATACCCAATGAGCTGACGCAGGCCCGCCTGCTGCTCGCCGGCGGGCGCCGCGCGGTGAGCGCTTTTCGTGCGCGCGGGGGGTAAGGGCTGGGGCGACGAGCGATCAGCGAGCCCCAGCGACAGTTCGCTTGATCGGAGCTAAGGGGCCATGCCTTTATGGTGTACCGGCCCTCCGATCCAGGCCGACTCGCTTTCCGAGGGCGGCTTGGGCTCCTGGGGGCCTGTGCTGTTGCGGAGCCTGTCGATGCGCAGCTCGGTCGGGGGGTGGGTGTGGGCGGTGAGGCCGACGAGCGGGATCGGGTGGTCGAGCTCCAGGACTCGCTCCTCCAGGAAGTCGGCCAGCTCTGACGCCCAGCCGATGCTCGCCGCCCAGCTGTCTGCTCTGTACTCCTGCTCGCGCCACAGCGCTCCCCACGACGGGGCGCTCAGGCGCAGGCCGAGCCCGCCGCGCAGCAGTGAGAGAGCCCCGCGCGCCGCCCATCCGATCAGCGACGGCCGGCGAGTAGGGGTCTGCGGAGTGTGAGGCGGGGGAGCCGGGGTCCGCGGAGTGTGAGGCGGGGAAGCCGGGCTCTGTGGCCGTCTCTCTCGGTCGCTTGCCGCCGGGGGCACAATTGGGTCGAAGGGCTTTAGCATCAGGCGGTTCACCGCCACCGTCAGCTTGGCGTCGAGGTTCCGCAGGTGGCCCAGCTCGTGCGCCAGCAGCGCCGACAGGTGAGCGCTCGGGAGCTCCAACGCGCCCTTGCTCAGCATCAGCGTGTGCCCATACACCGCCGCCTCGCAGCGCGGATCGTCCAGCACGAACCAACTCTCAGGCGTCGGCAGAGGAGTCCTCGTCCTCGCCCGCAGTCGACCCAGCGCGTCCTGGAAGGACTCACGCTCGCGCTGCGACGGCGGTCTGCCGCCCAGCCGCTGGCGCCACCACCAGCCGCCGCCCTGCGGGGTCAGAAGCGCGAGCGCTGACCACGCAATCGGGCCCAGCGCCGCGAGCTTCGCCCAATCGCTCGCACTGCCGTTGTCATGGCCACCCATACGCATCAATATCCATGCCGCGGTGAGGCCCGCCACGTACCTCGCCAGCATCGCCGGCACTTCCAGCGCCACCGTCAGCGCGTACAGCGACAGGCACTTCAGCTCGAATTCATTGCTTCCCTGCATCTGTCACCTTTCCTTTCGGTCAGAATCAGAGCCCCAGGACGTCCGATTTGTTGTCCGTCTTCGCTGTTTTCTCGCCCGGTGGGACAGGGGGGTTGACGCGCGGCGGCTCGGGCAGCTTGCCCCGCAGCTGCGGCGCCCTCAGGATCCGCGCGCGCATCGCCTGGCCGCGGCTGATCAGGAACGCCTCGCCCGTCGGCAGATCGCGGACCCTGTTGGGGTCCACTTTGAAGTGCTCGCGTCGCTGGATCGAGCCTTCGCCGGTCGTTCCGTCGCGCGTGAACCTCGTGCTGTACTCCGACACCTGCCGCGTCCCGGCCAGGGCGACGATCTCCTCGGGGGAGTTCGCGCGGTGGCACACCACCGTCTCCACACTGCCCAAGATGCGCTCGGCCTCCTCGGCGCCGCCCATGCCCGCCACCACCTGAGGGGCCAGTACCAGCGCCGTGTCAAAGCCGCGCGCCTGCTCAACGCGCCGCGCCATGCCGCCCGCGCCCGCCAAGGCCGAGAACTCGTCCACGATCATCAGACACCAGTCACCGACGGGCTTGCGCTTGGTGAAGTAGTGCGCGAAGTCCTCCAGCATGAACCGCGCCACGCCCGCCGTCTCCTCGTGCAGCGCCAGGCTGTCCAGCAGCACGTAGGCGGCCTGCGTGTCCTCCCAGGCCCAACCTCCGCCCGCGCCCGAGGCATCGAGCGCGCCGCGCGTCTCGCCGAAGAACGCCTCGTAGCGCAGCCGCACCTGCTTGAGCTGGCCCTCGCTCAGCGTCTTGAGCGCACCACTCGCGCCGTGCGCTTCTTCCAGCGCCTCCATGTCCAGGCGCGCCAGCAGCGTCGCCGAGTCGCGCGGAGGCCCCTGCGGGTGCTCGCATGCCAGCCCCAGCGCCGCTTTGGCGACGTCGCGGTACCACGCGCCGGACCCCTCCCTCGCGTAATCCACGATCTCCATCAGCCGGCCGCGGATCTCGTGCGCCTCGCCGCGCCAGCCGTCGAGCGGCTCGTTCGGGAATACCCGCGTGGGCCTACCGGCGTCCGCCATCAGGCCCACGAAGCGCTCGGCGTTGCGCCGGTCGCCCTTGCCGTCCAGGTAGTAAACGGGGGCCGCTGTGCCCTGCGCCACGCCCCAGGCCAGCCGCAGCAGCGTCTCGGTCTTGCCGCTTCCCGGCGCGCCGCATACGAGCACGTGCCTGCACAGGCGCGCCTTGCTGAGCACCACCACGCCGCCTACCACGGGGAGCGCGCGTTCGCCGGCCACGCTGTGCGCCAGCGCCACGCCCTGCTCGTCATCGCTCATCGCCGCTCCCGGATCGGGTTCGGCAGCTCGCGCACGCCCAGGTTGGGCCAGCGGCCGGTCTCGGCCAGCTTTGTCAGTTGCCGGTGCGGACCCGAAGCACAGAAGTACAGCACCGCGTCATAGCGCTGTTCGTGCTCGGTCAGCTTCCTGCGCACGACGCCGACACGCTTGGCATGAAGCTCCACCTCGATTGCAACCTTGTGTCCGTCGTGAATTGCGACGCCATCGGGTATGTAGGACTGTCGTCTCGGCGGACCCTCGATCAAGATGGTTCGTTCGGATATCCAGTGCGTGTCGGGAGAGTTCAGCTGGATGTGCAGCCGCACGTCGTTGATCGCCGCCATATGCGTGAGCCGCGCCGAGCTGGGGATCAACTCGCGTACAGTCAGGCAACACCGCTTGAGCCCTTGCTGTGTGGGAAACACCCACATTGGCTCGCCCACCAGGATGCGCCGTGTGTACACCCAGCCGGCCTCGCACAGTCGCGCAACGATTTCCCTCACCCGCAGGGTGTTCTTACCGGTGAGCACTTCTAGGTGGTCGAGCCGTCCGGCGTACTGGTCGCACAGCCATCTCAGCACCAGCTCGTCGCGGTGCCGCGACAGTTGGCGATCCACGGGCAGCTTGCCGCCCGTACCAACCACATCGGGTAAAGAATCCATCCTCGCACACCCTTTCTTGGCATCAGCCTGTCCTTGGCCGCGTGGGCCCTTTGCTCGTAACCCCTATATGTCGGGGCAAGAGCGGGTTAGACCCCCCCCTCAGTTAGACCCCCCTCAATTTGCGCGGTTGTACTCCGCGGCGGCCTCACGCAGGCCCTCGCCACGGGACGGCCACAGCGTCGCGGCCACATGGCGCCAGTAGCGCCGGGGGGAGTGGCCGGGTATCGCCAGCGCGCCAGCCGCGCGCACGGCGTACGCCCAGGCCGTGAGCCAGCGCACCGCCAGCGCCGCGAGGCGCGAGTGGTGCTTAAGCATGTAGAGCTCGCGGTTGCGCGACATCTCAACGATGCGCCGCTCAGGCACGGCATCGGTGGAGAGCTGCTCGTGGTGGATTGCAACAGCCGAGGGCACCCACAGGCTGCGCCAGCCGGCGTCGCGCAGACGCCGCGCGAAGTCGACCTCATCGGAGTAGACGAAGAAGTCGGGGTCGAGATAGCCGACCTGCGCGGCGGCCTCGCGTCGCACAAGCAGCGCGGCCGACTGGCACCAGTCCACCTCGCGCGTGCGTGAACCCTTGCTCTGCACGGTGAAGCGGCGATGCAGGAACAGCGCGCCCGCGAGCGCGGTCAAAGGCGTGGGAAAGCGCCACGCGCACGCCTGCTCGGCCCCGTCGGGTCGCAGCAGCTTGGCCCCAGCGCAGGACGCCTCCGGATGGTCCTCCAGCGCCTGGTGCAGCGCCAGCGTCGCGCCCGCCAGCAGCTCCGAGTCCTCGTTCAGCAGCAGCGCGTAGCGCCCGCGCGCACGACGCAGCAGCTCGGAGTCGTTGAGCCCCTTCCCCCGCCGCTCGCCAAGCGCGATTACCTCATCCACGGCGGGATGCGCTCGCGCGGCTTGCGCCGACCCGTCCCGCGAGCCGTTGTCGAGCACCAGCACCTCAGCCTCGAATCCAAGCGCCGCGCGCTCCCTGCCTATGGCGTCCAATCCGCGCAACAGCAACTCGCGCTGCGAGGTGTTGACGACGCAGTAGCTCAGCTCAATTCGATCGTTGTTGATGGTGGCCCCGTGGGGCGCCGTGCTGTCCGGCACATGCCTATTGTCTCTCCCCATGCGCGTGCACGTCGTGGACCCGTCGGCCTACACGCCACCGTATGACCACGCGCTGTGCCGCGCGCTGGCGCTGGAGGGGGCGGAAGTGGAGCTGATCACGAGCCACTTCGACTACGGGCCGGTCGCGGCGGCGCAGGGATACGAACGCAGGGAGCTGTTCTATGGGCTGGCGCATCGGGGTAGCGCGGAGGGGCCACGCTCGCGCCGACGGATGGCCCTGAAGCTGGCCGAGCACGTGCCGGCGATGCTGCGCTACCGACGCTTGGCGCGGGAGGCCGACATCGCGCACTTCCAGTGGCTGACGGTGCAACAGCTCGACGGGCGCCTGCTGCCGCGCCGTGCGCGCGCGCGCCGCGTCGTCGGTCGCGGGGGCGGGGGCGGGGGCGGCCAGGACAGCACAGGGAGGCCGAAGCTCGTACTGACCGCCCACGACGTGCTCCCCCGCGAGCCACGGCCGGGACAGCTGAGCGCCCAGCAGCGGCTGTACGAGCGCTTCGATGCCGTGGTGGTGCACTCCGAGCATGGGCGACGCCGCCTGACGCGCGAGCTGGGGATCGACCCCGCGCGGGTGCACACGATTCCCCACGGCGCCTTCGCGCACCTGGCGCAGGCGCCGCCGATGCCGCCGCCGCATCAGAGCGACGGACCGGTCGTGCTGTGTTTTGGCCTGATGCGCCCCTATAAGGGCCTCGATGTGCTGATCGAGGCATGGCAGGGGATCGGCGGCTCGCCCGCCGGGGCACCGCACGCCGCCCAGGCCGAGTTGTGGATCGCCGGAATGCCGCGCATGGACATCTCGGCGCTGCAGGCCGCCGCCCCCGCGAACGTGCGCTTCGATCCGCGCTTCATCGGCGACGAGGAGCTGCCGGCCTACTTCCAGCGCGCCGACCTCGTGGTGCTCCCCTACCGCGAGATCGACCAGTCGGGCGTGCTGTTCACGGCGCTGGCGTTCGGCAAGCCGCTGCTGCTCACCGACGTCGGCGGCTTCCCCGAGATCGCGGCGAGCGGCGCGGCGCGCACGGTGCCCGCGGGCGACCCCGCCGCGCTGCATGACGCGCTGAGCGAACTGCTCGCCGAACCGGCCGCGCTCGCGGAGATGGCCGATAGCGCCCGCGCCGCCGCCGCCGGGCGCTTCTCCTGGGAGCAGATCGCGCGCGCACATATGCGGCTGTACGAGCAGCTGCTGGAGAAGTGAGATCGCCCGTGGGCGAGGCGGACGTCGTGCATGTCGCGTGAGCCGTCAGCCTCCGCCGTTTGACGATAGCCCGCGCTGACGTACACCCAAGGGCTTGACAACTGCTGCTCAGTCTGCTTATTATGTTCTCGCTGTGCTCCCGGCTTGGGAGCGGGCATACATAGGATCGGGTTTGGGCCAGGCCCCTGCGGCCGGCTTCATTCGTAGGCAGGGTTTCCTTGGGAGAGGGACGTGATCGCACGTTTTTATGAGGGAGATGACGTTCGCGTGAGTTCGGCTCGAACAGACGTGGCAGGGATGGTTGGGGCTCCGGTTGGGGGTCCTACTAGATGCTTCAGCATCGCTGAGGCATCTCTCTCTCTCTCTCTCTCTCTCTTGGCCGGGCCGGCTAGCTTCTAGGGCCTGGCTTTCTTCTGCCGCTCTGCGCCGTGTGTGCAGGGTGGTTTTGTGCTGCCCGGGTCTCCTCCCGGGCCGGCTTGTTCTCGATTGCTCCGGGAGGGGATGTTGATGCTGCGCTTGCGTGGGGTTGTGCTGGCTGGGTTGGTCGTGGTGTCGCTAGGTTTGATGTGTGGTTCGGCGTCGGCTGCGTTCAAGTACTCGTTCACAGGTGCACTGGAAGCAGCTACCGGCTTTGGCGGGCTCGAAGCGAGCAGCGTCGCCGTCGATGATGGGGACGGGAGGACGTACATCGCGGATTCTGGGTCGGGCACGGTGGATGTCTTTGAAACGTCTTCGCGGGCGCAGCTTGGGAGCTGGGATGGCTCGGCGGTCACGAATCCGCCGGGCACGCCCGCTGGGTCGTTCGGCGGTGGTCATGTTGCGGTTGCGGCGAACAACGCGACGGGCGACGTGTATGTCCTGGATTCCACAAACAACGTGGTCGATGTGTTCGATTCGGCGGGTGGCTATGTGTGCCAGATCACCGGGAAGGCGACGCCCTCAGCGAGCGAGTGCAACGGTGCGGCGGGCAGCGACACGCCGGCTCATGGGTTCAACGCGCCGCACGGAATAGCGGTGGACCAGGCCACGGGTGAGGTCTTCGTGGTGGACGCTTTCAATGAGGTTGTCGATGTCTTCAGCGTGGATGGGGCGTATCTGCGGCAGATCTCGCTCACGTCCGTCCCGATCGGGGAAAACTCGCTCTATATGAACGATATCGCGGTGGACGACTTCAATGGACGCGTCTATTTGGGGAACAATGTCACCCGTGGTGTGTATGCGCTCGACGCCCTCAGTGGGACTTACGTGGCGTCATGGAATGGGAATAACACGCCCCCTGGCTCCTTTGGCCACAAGAACATCAGCGTCGCGGCTCACAATGCGAGCGGCGACGTATATGTGACCGACTCCGAAGACGAGGTCACCGATGTGTTCGCGCCAGGTGGAGAATATCTTACGCAGATCACCGAATCTGCGACCGGCGAATTCGGTGGAAGGGGGACTGCGGTCGACCAGGCCAACGCCGACGTGTACATATCCGATAACGAAGTTGGCAAGGTCTACCTCTTCAGCGCCCTGTTTGTCCCCGACGTGTCGACGGGCGTGGCGTCGAATGTGCGGCCGACGAGCGTGACGCTGAACGGGGCGGTCAATCCGGATGGTGTGCCTGTGACCGCGTGCTTCTTTGAATACGGCACGGAAGGATCCTATGGGCAGAGTGCGCCGTGCGCGCAGAGCCCAGGTTCTGGTGCGAGCCCGGTGGCTGTCAGTGCGGATCTCTCGGGTCTGCAGGAAGGCGTCACTTACAACTACCGGCTGGTCGCGGAAAACGCGAACGGCGCGAACCAGAGCGCCAGTGCGGAAATCACGATGCCCTCGCCGCCGTCGATCGACAGCGCGGCGGCTGAAAATATTGTCTCGGGCTCCGCGGATCTACATGTGGCGATCAACCCGCATGCTGCCCAAACGTCCTATCGCTTCGAATACGGCGCCAGCGCGGAGTACGGCACGAGCGCCCCCGTCCCCGATGGGAGCATCGCGGAGGGTTTGAGCGACCGCACGATCACTCAGCACGTGAGCGGCTTGCAGGCGAACACGACTTACCACTGGCGCGTCGTGGCGCGGAACATCGCCGGGACGACCACCGGTGTCGATCATACGTTCATCTACGACACGGGTGGTGAAGGGCTGCCGGATAACAGGGCCTATGAGATGGTCACGCCGCCGCAGAAGAATGGTGCGTTGATCGGCCATTTGCTCGGCCTTAATAGCGCCCCTGATATTACGGAAGATGGCACGCGTGTGATAGCCAAGAGTATTCAGTGTTTTGGTGGGGTTGGTGCGTGCAACGCAAACCGGGAAGGATATGAAGGCGATCCGATCGAGCTTTTGCGTTCGACTGGGGGTTGGGTGGCAGAATCGCTTGTGCCCCCGGCGACTCAGTTTGGTGACAATTCACCCTTGCTTGAGAGTGCCACCGCTGGCACGGCGCTTTTTTTGGTGCCGACTCGGCCGGTTGGCGAGGACGATCTGGTGGCGCATCTCCCCGATGGGTCGTTTGGCGACATTGGCCCTGTGACTGCGCCGTCGGAAAACGTAACCGGCGAACCGATCTTTTCTTCTGTCGCGACGGCCGATCTCTCCCATGTCGTATATGTCTTGGCGGGCAGTAAGTGGCCTTTCGACGCGACAAACGAGACGGGGAACCAAAAGACCTTTACCACGGTTTACGAGTATGTCGGGGTTGGTGGTGCGGCGCCCGCACTGGTTGGGGTGAGCGGTGGTGCGGGCAGCACCGATCTGATCAGCGCATGCAATACGTCGTTGCCTAACGGCCCAGGAAGCAGCTTCCACTATAATTCCATGTCTGCTAATGGTGGCACGGTGTTCTTCACCGCAGAGCCGTGTGCCTCTGGCTCGGGTGCGAATGCGGGTGTTCCAGTGCCGGCGGCCACGTTGTATGCGCGTATCGACGAGTCACGGACGGTCTTGATTTCGGGTCGCTCGTCGTCGGGCTGTAGGAGCGCGGCGTGTCTGGGGTCGGCTGCGAGCAAGGCTGAATTCCAGGGCGCCTCGACGGATGGGCGGCGGGTGTTCTTCACGAGCACCCAGCAGCTGACCGACGATGCGACCGAGGGCGATGAAAACTTGTATGAGTATGATTTCTCCCGTCCGGCTGGAGAAAACCTGACGGCGGTCTCGGTGGGGGATACGAGTGGTGGTGGGCCGGGTGTGACGGGTGTCGAGGCGATCTCCTCCGACGGCACCCATGTTTACTTCGCGGCGACTGGTGTGCTGACGGGTGTCGCGAACAGCCGGGGTCAGGTAGCGCGGGCGGGCGCTGAGAACCTGTATGTGTTCGAGCGTGACGCGAGCTATCCGCAGGGCCGGGTCGCGTTCGTCGCGGTGCTGCCACCGTCGGATGAAGAATTTGGCCGTGACACCACCCATGAAGGCCCCGGTTATGTTGGGGGAGTTGGGACGGCGAACGTGACGCCCGATGGGCGGTTCTTGGTGTTCTTGAGCCACGGACGGCTGACGCCTGATGATACGAGCACGACAGGCGCGGTTCAGGTGTTCCGGTATGACGCCCAGACGGGTGAGCTGGTGCGGATCTCGACCGGCGAGGGCGGCTTCAACGACAACGGCAATGCGGGGGTGGGAGACGCGGGGATCGTCCCCTCGCTGGACACTTTCTATCGTGCTGGTTCGCCGCGTCCAGATCCGACGATGTCTCATGACGGGTCGTTTGTGTTCTTCGAAAGCCCGGTTGCGTTGACGCCGCGTGCGCTGAACAATGTACAGGTGGGGACGGATAGCGGTCAGCCGGAGTATGCGATGAACGTGTACGAGTGGCATGAAGGTCACGTGTATCTGATCTCCGATGGCAAGGACACGTCGGCGATCGCCCTCGGGGGAGGCAGCGCTAGGCCAACGGACGGGTTCAGTGCCGTTGAACTGCTCGGCTCTGACGCGTCTGGTGCGAATGTGTTCTTCGCGACGTCGGATCGCCTCGTGCCCCAGGACACCGATACCCAGCGGGATTACTATGACGCGCGGGTCTGCACGACGGGTGACCCGTGTGTCGCGGCGCCGGCGACTCCGGTGTTGCCGTGTGTGGGTGAAGGGTGCCGGGGCGCACCGGGTGGGCCGCCATCGCTCGCCTCGCCTGTGAGCGCGTCGTTTGTCGGCGCGGGGAACCTCGCGGCGGAAGCGAAGCCGGTCGTGAAGGCGAAGAAGACCAAGCCCACCCGCAGGGCACACGGCAAGAAGAAGGGGAAGGCGAAGAAGCGTAGTAAGGGCCGGCGGCGGGTTGCCGGCGGGCGTGGGAAGGCTGTTGGGTCATCTCGTTCTACACGGAGGGGCAGGTAAAATGCGCTCAAGAACTCAAGGTCTCCCGGCTGGTGTGGCTGCTCGTCGCGTCGCCGTAGTGATGGTCGTGCTGGTGTTGACGTGCGGTGCGGGGCGCGCGCTCGCCGCGGTTCCGGGCGCGGCGTGGAGGATCGACGCCTCGGCGCTGCCGACGAACTTCGCCGAAGAAACACACGCCGAAGCCGGCGACGAATATCTGGTGAGGGTCACGAATACGGGCAGCGTCGCGACGGACGGCAGCCCGATCACGATCAGCGACACGCTGCCAACGGGCGTCACCGTCCAGGCGGTCACCTTTGACAGACTGGCTAGGAATGCGCCGAGTCCGGGTGTTTGCACGACCGTCCCATTGCAGTGCGTGTCCCAGGAAGCGGTGGCATCCGATGAAACCTTGCTCATGCATATTCTGGTGACGGTCGCGCCGGGCGCTCCTGGCAGCCTGACGAGCACGGTAAGCGTGTCCGGCGGGGGTGCGGGAGAAGCCTCGCTGAGCACACAGAACACGAACAGCCCGCTGGCGACATCGTTTGGTTTTGGTGGGTTCGGGGCGTTTATCGCGGGGGTTGACGGGGCCGTCGATTCACAGGCGGGCGGCCACCCCTATGCGTTCACGCAAGACATCGAGCCGAACACCATGATCAGACAGGGCCCACGCGGACTCTTCTTCAGACCCACCAGTGTGCGTGAAGTGAAGGATGTCGTCGTGGATCTGCCGGTGGGGTTCGCGGGCAGCGCGCTGGCGGCACCGACATGCACCTTGGTGCAGCTATCCGGGCCCGGGGCTTGCCCGCCCGCGACCCAGATTGGATACATCGTCGTTGAGAGCAGCGCGTTCTTAGCGGGAGTGAACGGGCCGTTGTTCAACATCGTGCCTGAGCACGGCGCCGCGGCGGAGTTCGGGTTTCGTGATACCTTGAAGACCTCGCACGTGCTGTATGTGAGCGTCGTGCCGTCACCGACGGGCTATGTGTTGCAGGTGGAGAGCCACGAAGTTCCACAGCTCGGGGTGGAAAGCATCCACGTGACGTTGTACGGGGACCCGGCTGTGCGGGATGGCAGTGGTAATACGCAGGTCGCGCAGTTCACGAACCCCGCGGACTGCACGGAGGAACCGTTGACGACCTCGATCCACATGGACTCCTGGCCGCAGCCGGGGCGACTCGACGCGGACGGCACCCCCGATTTCACGGACCCCAACTGGGCGGGCGCGACCTCGCAATCCCCCTCCGTATCGGGCTGTGACCTGCTGCGGTTCACCGGTACGCTCACCGCCCAGCCGGAAACCACGCAGGCCGCCACGCCGACCGGATTGAACGTCGAGCTCAAGATCCCCCAGAGCGAGAACCCCAACACGCTCGCGACACCACCCCTCAGAAAGGCCGTCGTCACGCTTCCCGCCGGCCTGGCGGTGAACCCCTCCGCGGCCGACGGCCTGCAGACCTGCTCCCTCGCACAGATCGCGCTGGGGACCAACAACCAGCCCGCCTGCCCGGAAGCATCGAAGATCGCGACCGCCGAAATCGAAACCCCCGCGTTGGCGGGCGTCCTGCAGGGCTCCATCTATCTCGCGGCCCAGAACGAAAACCCGTTCCACACCCTGCTGGCGGGTTACATCGTGATCGATGACCCCACGACCGGGGTGCTGATCAAGATCCCTGGTCGCATCGACCCCGACCCCGTGACGGGGCAGCTGGTAGCGACATTCGATGAAAACCCGCAGTTCCCGTTCGGCGACCTGAAGCTGCACTTCTTCGGCGGCCCACGTGCCCCTCTTACCACGCCACGGGAGTGCGGGACATATACCACCAACTCGGTGCTGACCCCTTGGTCCGCCCCGGACTCCGGCCCCCCCGCGACTAGCGCGGACAGCTTCCAGATCAACAGCGGCTGCGGCGGCGGGTTCACCCCAACGTTCTCCGCAGGTACGACGGGTAACCAGGCGGGTGGGTTCAGCCCGTTCACCGCGACGTTCTCCCGCGGCGACCAGGACCAGAATCTGAGCGGCGTGTCGGTCAAGATGCCCCAGGGCCTGCTGGGGATCCTCAAGGGCGTGGAACGCTGCCCCGAACCACAGGCCAACCAGGGCACGTGTGGCCAGGGCAGCCTGATTGGGCACACCACCGTCGCCGCTGGGACGGGCCCGAACCCGTTCTGGGTGCAGGGCGGCCAGGTGTTCCTCACCGGCCCGTACAAGGGCGCCCCGTTTGGCCTGTCGGTCGTGGTGCCCGCGGTCGCGGGGCCGTTCAACCTCGGCAACGTCGTTGTAAGGGCCGCGATCAGCGTGGACCCGCATACGGCGCAGATCACGGTCACGAGCGACCCGTTGCCGACGATCCTGCAGGGCATCCCGCTGGACGTGCGGACCGTGAACGTCACGATCGACCGCCAGGGCTTCACGTTCAACCCGACCAGCTGCGAACCGTTGTCGGTCGGCGGGACTCTCACCAGCACCCAGGGCGCGACGGCGAACGTGTCGAGCCGCTTCCAGGCAGCCAACTGCCAAGGCCTCCCGTTCAAACCGAAGTTCACCGCCAGCACACAGGCGAACACGAGTAAGAAGAACGGCGCGAGCCTCGATGTGAGGGTCGGCTACCCCCAGGGCGCACAGACAAACATCCGCACTGTCGCCGTGACGCTCCCCAAGGCGCTGCCCTCACGTCTCACCACCATCCAGCAGGCATGCCCCGAAGCGACGTTCAACGCGAACCCCGCATCTTGCCCGGTAGGCTCGGACATCGGGATCGTCGCCGCACACACCCCGGTCCTCGCAGGCCCTGTCGTCGGCCCCGCCTACCTCGTATCTCACGGTGGTGCGGCGTTCCCCGACCTCGTCCTGGTCCTCCAGGGCGAAGGGGTCAAGCTCGAACTCACCGGCAGCATCAACATCAAGAAGAGCGTCACCAGCAGCGCCTTCAAGGCTGTCCCCGACGCGCCCATCAGCTCGTTTGAGCTGAAGCTGCCTGAGGGGCCGCACTCGGGGCTCGCCGCCGTCCTACCCCCCAAGGCCAAGGGCAGCCTCTGTGGCACGAGCCTCACCATGCCCACGACGCTCACCGGGCAGAACGGGGCGCAGATCAAGCAGAACACCAAGATCGCCGTCACCGGGTGCCCAAAGACGAAGAAGAAGCCGAAGGCCAAGAAGCACGGCAAAACGAAGAAGAAGAAGTAGGCGGGAGGGATGACGGTGTCCACTCCCGAGCGTAGGGCCGCGGCACGTACCCAAAGGCCACACGGCAAGCAGGCGCGCTCCGGGACCCCCGCCGGCAAGGGCGAAACCAGCGGCGTGGGCCGCGAAAAGGTCAGCGAGATCCAGCGCGCGCGGATCCTGGGGGCGATGACCGAGGTCGCGGCCGAGCGGGGGGCGGCGAATGTGACGGTCGCGCATGTGGTGGCGCGCAGCGGCGTGTCGCGGCGGACGTTCTACGAACTGTTCGAGGACCGCGAAGCGTGCTTCCTGGCGGCCTTCGACGACGCGGGGGCGCGGATCGCCGCACAGGTGGTGCGGGCGTATGAGGGCGAGCGGCGCTGGCGCGACCGCATCCGCGCGGCCCTGGCGGAGCTGTTGGATTTCCTCGACGAGGAGCCCGAGGCGGGGAGGCTGTGCATCGTCGAGTCCCTGGCCGCCGGCCCGCGCGCGCTGGAGCGCCGGGCGCGCGTGGTCGAGGTAATCAAGCAGGCGCTCGATGAGGGCCACGGGGAGGCCAAGGGCAGCCGTGAACCGCCTCCGCTGACGGCGGAGGGCGTGATCGGCGCTGTGTCCTCGGTGCTACACGCGCGCCTTACCGCAACGGCTCAGGGCTCCTTCGCCGAGCTGCTCGGCCCTCTGGTGGGCATGATCGTGCTGCCCTACGAGGGCGCGGCGGCGGCCGCGCGCGAGATCGACCGCCCGCGCGCGCCCCGGCCCAAGCGCCCGCCCAGCCAGGGGCGCGACCCCCTCAGGGAACTCGACATGCGCCTCACCTATCGCACCGTCAGGGTCCTACTGGCGGTGGCGCAGAGCCCCGGCGCCAGCAACCGTGCGCTCGCCGACGCCGCGGATGTCTCCGATCAGGGTCAGATCTCCAAGCTGCTCTCGCGGCTGAAGGCACTCGGCCTGATCGAGAACGTCGGTCGCGGCCCCGTCAAGGGGGAGCCCAACGCCTGGCGGCTCACGAGCAAGGGGCAGCAGGTGGGCGAGGCCATCGACGTGCAGATGCAGCCCTGATCCGACGCCTGCGAGCGGTGGGTGTGTTGCACATGTGATAGTGTGCAGCACATGTCATCCATGATCCAGGTTCGCAACGTCCCCGACAAAGTGCACAGGACGTTGAAGGCGAGGGCCGCGTCCGCCGGGATGTCGCTGTCTGACTACATCAAGCGCGATCTCGTGCAGTCGGCCTCAGCCCCGAGCCTTGAGGAGATCGACGAGCGCATTCGCGCCCGCGGCCCGTCGCGGATGCGGGCACAGACGATCGTCTCGGCTCTGCGCGAGGTCCGCGAGGACTGACCCGGTGCTCGTCGTCGATGCTTCGGCGCTGGTCGCATATCTGACGAGCGGCGAGCACGCCGAGGCGGTGCGGGTGCATCTGCTGCAACCCTACGAGGCGCTGTGGGCGCCGCATCTGGTGGACGCCGAGGTCGGGCACGTCCTGCGCCGGGGCGTCCTGGCCGGCGAGCTGGGCGTGACCGCGGCGCGCGGCGCTCTGGAGGATCTGGCCGACCTACCGCTGCGCCGAGCCTCCCACCGCGGCCTACTCTCGCGCGCGTGGGCACTGCGCGAGAACCTCGGCTTCTACGACGGCCTCTACGTAGCCTTGGCCGAGCGGCTGAGCGCCAGGCTGTTGACGCTGGACGCAGGCATCGCTGGCGCGCCCGGAGTCAAGGCAAGCATCCTGCACGTGGAGTAGCCCCTGCGCTCAGCCCCACTCGCCCCGCGCAGCCGCCTCCGTTTGACCATAGCCCGCGCTGCCGTACACCAAAGGGCTTGACAACTGCTGCTCAGTCTGCTTATTATGTTCTCGCTCGGTCCCGGCTTGGGATCGGGCGTACATAGGATCGGGTTTGGGCCAGGCCCTGTGGCCGGCTTGTACTGTCAGGCAGGGTTTCCTTGGGAGAGGGACGTGATCGCACGTTTTACGAGGGAGATGAGGTTCGCGTGAGTTCGGTTCGGACAGACGTGGCAGGGATGGTTGCGGCTCCGGTTGGGGGTCCTTCTAGATGCGTCAGCATCACTGACGCATCTCTCTCTCTCTCTCTCTCTCTCTTGGCCCGGATCGTTAGCTTCTAGGGCCTTTCGCCGCCGGCTTTCGGCGGCTCGCTCCGGTCGCAGGGGTCGGCTTGGTCTCTCGCGCGCGTTGTGCGGGGGGCCGTCTCGCAGGGTGCCGTTTGCGTTGGTGCTTGTGCGTTCTTTGTCATCTTGGCGAGGGGCGTGCCCCTCTTTGTTCGAGGAGGGGAGTTGTTGATGAGGGCTTTGCGGTGTGTGCTTGGTGTTGTGGTGGTTGTGGTTTGTCTGTTGGTTGTGGGGGGCGGGGTGGCGGTGGCTGTGCCCGCGAGCTTTGGTAGTGGGGAAGGCGATGAATCGGGGCAGTTCAGCGAACCGCGTGGGATCGCGGCGGATCAGGAAAGCGGCGATGTGTATGTCACGGATACGCAAAATCAGCGGGTGGATAAGTTTGGGCCGGCGGGGGAATTCCTGTTTGCGTGGGGTTGGGGTGTCGCGGATGGGCATACCGAAGCTCTGCAGACGTGTACGACGGATTGTTTTCGCGGGGTGTACGGGAGCGGCGGGGGCGAGATGAAGAACCCGGATGGCGTGGCGGTGGACAACGGTCCGTTGAGCGCTTCGCATGGGGATGTGTATGTGATGGATTCGGGGACCGACCGGGTGGAGAAGTTCGACTCCTCCGGGGCTTTTCTGCTGGCGTTCGGGAAGGAAGTCAACGCGACGACCAACGGGGATGTGTGTCTCGCCGGTGAAGCGTGCCGGGCGGGGACTTCGGGGACGGAACCTGGTGAGTTTCAGATGGGTGAAACGGGTGGTATCGCGGTGGACGCGTCGGGGGATGTGTTTGTGGGGGATGTGAATCGGGTGGAGGAGTTCACCCAGGGTGGTGTGTACGTCGGGCAGGTCGCGATCGCGGGCGCCGGAACGGTCAAGGCGTTGGCCGTTGACGCCAGTGGCGATGTGTATGTTCAGGCCAGCGAACTGGCGGGCGTGCACGAGTACGAAGCGTCGGGTGCGGAAGTCGGCGCGCCACGCGACACCACGGGGTCGTTCCCTTATGGCGCGCGGGATTTCCTGGCGGTGGGCTCCGCTGGGGAACTGTTCGTCGCGGAATCACTCGGAGGAGTAGGGGTCGTGCACATTCGTGAGTATGACTCTTCGGGTGGCGAGGTCGCGAGCTTCGACCGCGATCCTCAGGGTGAAGGTGGCCAGCGTGGTATCGCGTTCAACCCGGTCGCGGGTGCGGTGGACGTCCTTGACCGTGAACGTGTGCGGGTCGTGGGTGTGCCGGCGGCGGGCCCGCTGATCGTGAACACCAGCGGGGAAGAAGTGCAGCCGACGTCGGTCGCGGTCAACGGGCTGGTGAACCCCGAGGGTCACGAAACGAGCTACCACGTCGAATACGGCACCTCGGCCTCGTATGGGTCGAGCACGACACCGGCCACGCTGACCGGCGGCGAATTCGAAGACGAACCGGTGAGCATCCCGCTGAGCGGGCTGCAGACGAGCACCACCTACCACTTCCGTGTCGTCGCGAGCAACTCCGCGGGCACCAGCTTTGGTGAAGATGAGACGTTCGTGACGCTTCCGCCGGCCGTGATCGACAGCGAGTCGGTTTCCGGTGTCACGGCGACCGGTGCGACGCTCGCGGGGCAGATCAACCCGCTTGGCCGTGACACCTCCTACCGTTTCGAGTACGGCACCACCACAGGGTATGGGGCGAGTGTTCCGGTGCCTGATGGGGATGTCGGGTCGGGTAGGAGCGATGTGTCTGTGAGCGCGTTGGTGGAGGGCCTGTCGCCGAGCGTGACCTACCACTACCGCCTGGTTGCGAGCAACTCGCTTGGTGTGGTCGATGGTCCGGATCGTGTGTTCGTGACGCAGGGCGGCGAAGCGCCGGCGCTGCCCGATGGTCGTGCGTGGGAGATGGTCTCTCCGCCGGAGAAGCGGGGATGGACCTTGGAAGGGATCGGCGGCCCTGGTGGAGGTGGGGCGTTGGTTCAGGCCGCGGCGGATGGTAGTGCGGTGACGTATCCGGCGGCGGGTCCGATCGAAGCCGGGGCGAAGGGTAATCGTAATGTCGCGTGGTCGCAGGTTCTCTCGTCGCGGGCGGCGGGTGGTTGGTCCTCGCTTGACATCGCGACGCCCCATGAAACGGTCGTCGGTGGCATTTTCCGACCATCTGAGTATCTGGGTTTCTCGTCTGACCTGTCGGCTGGTCTCGTGGAACCGCAGGGCGGTGCGACGCCGTTGTCGCCGCAGGCGAGCGAACATACGCCTTACCGGCGGGAGACCGGCGGTGTGTATACGCCGTTGGTTGATGCTGGGAACGTTCCGCCCGGCACCAGGTTTGGTCAACTGGAAGAAAGTGGGTACATCAAGGTGGGGGATGCCAGGTTCGTGGGTGCGTCGCGTGACATGAGCCATGTCATCCTTGAATCCTTGCCGCCGTTGACGGAAGGCGTCGCGGCTCCTGGCGTCTCGGGGACCAATCTGTTTGAGTGGGCTGGTGGTTCGCTGCGGCTTGTGAGCGTGTTGCCCAACCGTAAGGCCGCGACAGAAGAAGAATACAACGCGTCGCTTGGCTCAGAAAATCTAAATGTCAGGGGCGCGGTGTCTGACGACGGGTCTCGTGTGGTGTGGCGCGTCAACAAGACCGGAGGCCAGGAAGCTTTGTATCTGCGTGATGTGGCCAGGGGTGAAACGGTGCAGCTGGACACCGTGCAGGCTGGCGCACATGGGGGGACGTCCAACCCGCAGTTCGCTGTGGCGAGCAGCGACGGGTCGAAGGTGTTCTTCATCGATGGCAGTCGGTTGACCTCGGACGCCACCACGGGACTCAATCTGTATATGTGCGCGATCGTTGAAGTCGCCGGGAAGCTCAGGTGCCAGCTGAAAGACTTGGCGGTGGACCAAAACGCGGGGGAAGCAGCCGAAGTACAGGGCACGGCTATCGGGACAGGCGAAGACGGCAGGTATGTGTATTTCGCCGCTAGGGGTGTGCTGGCGGCCGGTGCCACCCGGGGGAGCTGCGACTTGAGCACAGGTGTATGCAATCTGTATGTGTATGACACGGTGCGCGGTGAAGTCAGGCGCGTCGCGCAGCTGTCCAGCAGGGACTACCACGACTGGGAGGCGTTCGGTGGCGCTTATTTGCAATCTCTGACTGCGGGTGTGTCGCCGGATGGTAGGTATCTGGCGTTCATGTCGGAACGGAGCTTGACGGGCTATGACAATCGTGATGCTCGTAGCGGCCAGCCTGATGTGGAGGTCTTTCTCTACGACGCGGGTACGGGCCGGTTGGTGTGCGCTTCGTGTAACCCTTCGGGCGCGAGGCCGTCGGGTGTGTTTGACTCCGGGAAATATCCTGGGTTGCTGGCGGATCGCCCCGCGAACTGGGAAGGTCACTGGCTTGCCGGGTCGATCCCGAGCTGGACGAACGTAGACAGCACGTCGCCGGTGTCTTACCGGTCGCGGTATCTGTCTGATAGTGGCCGGTTGTTCTTCGACAGTCCGGACGCGCTGGTGCCTGGTGACGCGAACGGCACGGGCGACGTGTATGAGTTCGAGCCGCCGAAGGGCGAAGGGACACCCGCCAGTGATACGTGTGCCGTGGGGTCGCGGGGGTATAGCGCGGTGTCGGGTGGTTGTGTGGGGTTGATCTCCGCGGGCTCCTCGGGTGAAGAATCGGCGTTCATGGATGCCAGCGAATCGGGGGATGACGTGTTCTTCTTGACGTCCTCGCGGCTCGTGCCGCAGGATCTCGATTCGTCCTTTGACGTGTATGACGCGCGGGTCTGCACCCCTGGCTCACCGTGTGTCGCGGCTCCTGCGGCTGGCTCGCCGCCGTGTGTGACGGCGGACTCGTGCCGGGCGGCGCCCTCCTCGCAGCCCGGGGTGTTCGGCGCTCCGCCAAGCGCGACGTTCTCCGGTGCGGGGAACCCCACGACCGCAGCGAGCCGGCCCACGGTGAAGAAAAAGGCGCCCTCGGTCGCGCAGCAGCGCGCCACGGCGCTACGCAAGTGCCGCACGAAGCCCAAGCGCAAGCGAGCGTCGTGTGAAGCACAGGCCAGGAGGCGCTATCAGGTTGGTGTCAAAGCGAAGCGGTCCGCCAGGTCGCCGCACGGGAAGAGGAGCAGGTGATCTATATGCGATCGATCAAGCGTAGTGTCTTTGGTGTGGTGCTCACAGGTGTGCTCCTGTTGGGTGTGATGGTGGGTTCGGCGGGCGCGGTGGAGCCGTGGTGGCATCTGTCGGCCAGCTCGACGCCGGGTGTGCTGGCGGCGGGTGGGGAAGGCACGGTCGTCGTGGTCGCCGATAACGCGGGCGACAGCACAACGACCGGTGCGGTGACGTTCAGCGATACGCTGCCCGCGGGCGTGACGGCGCAGAGCGTCGCGTTCTACACCTCAGGGTTTGGCTCCAGCTTGGATCTGCAGGCCGTGCTTGGTGAATGTGAAGTGCAGCCCGGCCGCGTGCGGTGCCCGTACCCTGAATTCTTTCCTGCGATGAACCCGTATGAAGCGCTCGAAATGCAGATCCGGGTGAAGGTCGCAAACGGCGCGGTGTCCGACGCCGCGAACTCCAACCAAATGGAAATCAGCGGCGGCGAAGCCCCCCAGGCGTCGTTCGCGCGACCGTTGCGCCTGCAGGCCGGCGCGGTGCCATTCGGTATCGACGACTTCGACTTCACACCAGAAGAAGAGGGCGGTGCGATCGACGCACGCGCGGGGTCACATCCGTTCCAGCTGACGAGCACGATCGTGCTCAACCAGACCGCCGACCCCAAGAGCCCCCCAGCGCTACTGCGGGATGTCGTGACGCAGCTTCCCGCGGGCTTCGTCGGTAACGCGACCGTGGTCCCGCAGTGCAACAACGTCGACTTCACGACCGTCGCGGGCGGTGGGCGCAACCTGTGCCCCGCGGACACGGCGATCGGGACGGTGCTCGTCAACGTCCTGGAACCCAAGTACAGCAGCACGTTGCCGGTCGGGAATCTCGTACCGCTGTTCAACCTCGTCCCCTCCCGTGGCGAGCCCGCCCGGTTTGGCTTCACAGCTGACAACGCCTCGGTGATGCTCGACGCGTCGGTGCGCAGCGGCAGCGACTACGGAGTGACGATCCGTGTGAACAACCTCACGGAGTTCGCGAACGCCCTGTTCACCCAGATCACCTTCTGGGGTGTTCCCGGCGACCCCCGCCACGACCAATCCCGCGGCTGGAACTGCGTGTCAGGGGGCCATTGGAGCCCAGGGCAACCGTGCGTACCCCAGAACCAGGCCAACCCCGTACCGCTGCTAACACTCCCAACGTCATGCACACTGCCTTTCACCACCACGTTCGAAGGCGACTCGTGGCCCACCCAAACTGACCCGCAGGGCCTGCAGCTCACCCCACGGGAAATCTCGCTCACCGACAGCCTCGGCCGCGAAATCGGGCTCACCGGGTGCGACCAGCTCCCGTTCGATCCGTCGATCCGGGTCCAGCCAGACACCAACGCTGCGAGCACCCCCACCGGATTGACCGTCAGCGTGCACATCCCTCAGGACACGAGCACCAACCCGAACGGCCTCGCCGAGGCCGCGCTGAAGGACGCGACCGTCACGCTGCCCGAAGGGGTGCAGGTCAACCCGTCCTCCGCGGATGGTCTTGAAGCGTGCTCGATGAGCCAGGTCGGCTACAAGGGCATGGAAGCGGGGGTCGCGCAGTTCACGCCGGATCCCGCGGCGTGCCCGGACGCGTCGAAGATCGGCACGATCGATGAAATCAAGTCCCCGTTGTTGGCTAACCCGTTGACGGGCTCGATCTACCTCGCGGCGCAGAACGCGAACCCGTTCGGGTCGCTGCTCGCGCTGTATCTGGTCGCTGAAGACCCGGTGTCTGGCGTGCGCGCCAAGCTCGCGGGGAACGTCAGCCTTGACCCGGTAACAGGCAGGTTGACGACGACCTTCAACGGTGCGCCGCAGACCCCCGTGGAAGACATCAAGCTGCACTTCTTCGGCGGGTCCAGGGCACCTCTGGCGACGCCCGCGATGTGCGGGTCCTACGCGACGAGCGCGGTGTTCACACCGTGGTCGGGGACCACCCCGGTGGACTCGTCGTCCAGTTTCCCGATCAACTCGGGGCTGGCCGGCTCGGCGTGTCCTGGTGGGCTGCCGTTCGCGGCGTCCCTGACGGCGGGTACGACGAATATCCAGGCGGGTGCGTTCACACCGTTCACCACTACGATCGGCCGCCAGGACAACGAACAGACCCTCAGCGGCGTGCAGCTACGGATGCCCCCGGGCCTGTTGGGGTCTTTGGCGTCGGTGAAGCAGTGCCCCGAACCACAAGCGTCTCTGGGTACGTGTGGCCCTGACAGCCTGATCGGCCACACCACGGTGAGCGCCGGGTTGGGGACCGATCCGTTCACGGTCCCCACGGGCCAGGTGTTCATCACCGGCCCCTACCACGGCGCGCCGTTCGGCCTGTCGATCGCTGTCCCCGCGAAGGCCGGCCCGTTCGATATCGGCTCCGGGCCCTGCGACTGCGTCGTCGTCCGCGCGAAGATCAGTGTGGACCCGCACACAGCGCAGATCCTGGTGGATACCGATCCGCTGCCGACGATCCTGCAGGGCATCCCGCTGCAGGTCAAGCACGTGAACGTCACGATCGACCGGCCCGGGTTCATGTTCAACCCCACCAGCTGCGAACACCTCAACGCCACCGACACCCTCACCGGCGGGTCCGGCGGGACCTCCACGGCTAGCGTGCCGTTCCAGGTCACCAACTGTGCGAGCCTGCCGTTCAAACCCACGTTCAAGGTCTCAACCCAAGCCAACACCAGCAAGAAGAACGGCGCGAGCCTCGACGTCAAGGTCACCTCCGGCCACGGACAGGCGAACATCGGCAAGGTCGCCGTCACATTGCCCAAGGCGTTGCCATCCAGGCTCACCACGATCCAGCAGGCGTGCCCGGAAGCGACGTTCAACCAGAACCCCGCGTCCTGCCCCGCCGGGTCGAACATCGGGACCGTCACAGCAACCACACCGGTCCTCACGAGCCCGTTCACGGGCCCGGCATACCTCGTGTCTCACGGTGGCGCCGCGTTCCCCGACCTCGTGATCATCCTGCAGGGCGAAGGCGTCACCTTGGATCTCGTCGGGAGCATCAATATCAAGAAGAACATCACCTCGAGCACCTTCGCGAGCGTCCCCGACGCACCCATCAACACCTTCGAGCTGAAGCTTCCCGAGGGACCACACTCCGCACTCGCAGCCGTCCTACCCGCCAAGGCCAAGGGCAACCTCTGTGGCACAAGCCTCGTGATGCCCACGACGCTCACCGGGCAGAACGGCGCACAGATCAAACAGAACACCAAGATCGCTGTGACCGGCTGCACCAAGGCCAATACCCGGAGGGCACACGGGAAGAAGAGCAAGACCAAGAAGCACCGCAAAGCAAAGAAGAAGAAGTAGGCGAGGAGGGATGACGGTGTCCACTCCAGAGCGCGGAACCGGGGCGCGTATCCAAAGGGCACGCGGCAAGCGGGCGGGCTCCGGGGTCTCCGCCGGCAAAGGCCGCGAAACCAGCGGCGTGGGCCGGGAAAAGGTCTCGGAGATCCAGCGCGCGCGGATCCTCGGGGCGATGACGGAGGTCGCGTCAGAGCGGGGCGCGGCGAACGTGACGGTCGCGCACGTGGTGGCTCGCAGCGGCGTGTCGCGGCGTACGTTCTACGAACTGTTCGAGGACCGCGAAGCGTGCTTCCTGGCGGCCTTCGAGGACGCGGTGGCACGGATCGCCGCGGAGGTGGTCCCGGCATACGAAGGCGAGAAGCGCTGGCGCGAGCGCATCCGTGCGGCGCTGGCGGAGCTGCTGGAGTTCCTCGACGACGAGCCCGAGGTCGGGCGGCTGTGCATCGTAGAGTCACTCGCCGCCGGTCCGCGGGCGCTCGAACGTAGGACGCGTGTGATCGAGGTGGTCAAACGCGCGCTGGATGGCGTGCACCGGGAGACGAAGGGCGCCCGTGAGCCGCCTCCCCTGACGGCTGAGGGCGTGATCGGCGCGGTGTCCTCGGTGCTGCACGCGCGGCTGACCGAACCGCAGCGCGCTGGCGCCGCTGGGGCGGTGCCCGGGTCCTCCGCAGGGTCGAGGTCCCCGGCGACCCATGCCGCGGGCACCTTCGCCGAGCTGCTCGGCCCTCTGATGGGCATGATCGTGCTGCCCTATGAGGGTACAGCCGCGGCGACGAGGGAGATTGAGCGTCCGTGCGCTCCGCGCCCCAGGCGCCCACGCAGCCAGGGCACGGACCCGCTGCGCGAGCTCGACATGCGCCTCACCTACCGCACCGTAAGGGTGCTGATGGCGGTGGCGCAGAGCCCCGGCGCGAGCAACCGCGCGCTGGCGGACGCCGCCGATGTCTCAGACCAGGGCCAGATCTCCAAGCTGCTCTCGCGCCTGCAGACGCTCGGCCTGATCCAAAACAGCGGCGGCGGCCCCGCACGTGGGGAGCCCAACGCCTGGCGCCTCACCGGCAAGGGGCAGCAGGTGGGCGAGGCCATCGACGTGCAGATGCAGCCCTGAAGCAGCGGCACGCGGTAGGGCTCATGGCGACGCTATGATGGTGCCACCATGATGGTACGAACTCAGATAACGCTCAAATCAGATTCACACAGGCGCGCCAAGCGCCGCGCCGCGGAGCGGGGGATATCTTTGGCGGAGTATTTCCGGCAGATGGTGGAGCGCGATCTCGGCGAGGAGCCGAAGGGGGACATCTCGGCCATCTTCGGCATTGGCGACTCGGGTGGGTCCGACATCGCCAACCACAAGGACGAGTACATCGGCGAAGCGTTCTGGCAGGACTATCTGCGCCGCACGGGCCAGCCTCCGCGTTGAGCCTGTTCGTAGATACGTCGGCCTTCTACGCAACGCTTGACCGCAGCGATCGCCATAACGAGCGTGCCAAGGAGATCCTTTCGGCCGAGAGCGAGCCGCTTATGACGACCGATCATGTGCTTGTCGAGACCTGGCGCCTAGCCGACGTGCGTCTGGGTCGCCACGTGGCCGAGCGATTTTGGGACGCGCTGCGCAAAGGGGCGGCAACCATCGAGAACGTCCAGTCCGGCGATCTCGACGTCGCCTGGCGGATCGGCGAGGACTTCCCCGACCAGGACTTCTCGATCTTTGATCGCACCAGCTTTGCCGTGATGGAGCGCTTGGGGATCGCACGTGTCGCCACGTTCGATCACCACTTCGCGATCTACCGCTATGGGCCGCGGCGTGAGCGGGCGTTCGAGGTGCGGCGCTGAGCCGCGGCTGGGGTTCCGTTTGACCATGGGAGAGCGGATCGGCAACGCCATCCAGGTCCAGACCCAGTCCTGAGCTACCTTATCGAAGCCCAATTGCTATGGTATATTTCTGCCATGGTCGCAACCATCGATTCCGCCGGGCGTATCGTCATACCCAAGCGCCTGCGCGAAGAGCTGCACTTCAGGCCCGGACAGAAGCTTGAGCTGAGCGCCGTCGACGGACGGCTTGAGATCGAGCATCCCACTACGCCGATTCGCTTGGAGAAGCGCCATGGTCGGCTGGTGGCAGTCACCGATCAGGAGATGCCTACCCTTACAGCCGAGATGGTGCGCGACACCCTGGAACAGATGCGCCGGTGAGCAACACAAGTCGGGTCACCCCCGACAGCAGCGTCGTGATCGCGGCCTTCGCCAGCTGGAACGAGCATCACGAGGCGGCGCTGGAGGCGCTTGGCGACGCACGCGACCTGATCGCCCACGCCGAGCTTGAGACCTACTCGGTGCTGACGCGTCTGCCCGAACCGCAGCGCGCGGAGCCGGCGCTGGTTGCGCAATACCTGCGTGAGGACTACTCGGGTGAGCGATTGGCCCTCCCCGATCTCGCCCGCCGCCATCTGCTCGAGCGGCTGGTGGGCCTTGCGATCGCGGGGGGAGCGGTTTATGACGCGCTTGTCGGTGCGACCGCCGAGCACCACGGCTACCGCCTGCTCAGCTGCGACCGTCGCGCGGAGGCGGTCTACGCGCGGCTCGGCGTCGAGGTCACCTATCTCTGATGCGGACCGCCCTTGAGATCGTGCTGTGGACGGCGCTCGCCCTGATCGTCTGGACCCAGCTCGGTTACGCGGCGATATTGGCGCTGCTCGCGCGGGTACTGCGACCGCGGCCATCTGAGGAGGACGCACCCCCTAGGGCACACCCTGAGGGGCGCACCCTAAAGGGCACAGGCAGGCAAGCGACCAACACGGCGGAGCACAGCGGAGCCTCTCAAGACCCTGCTCTCCCAAGCGTGTCCCTGATCGTGGCCGCTCACGATGAGCAGGCAGTGGTTGCCGAGAAAGTGCGCAACGCCTTGGCGCTCGACTACCCGCGCGAGCTGCTGGAGGTGATCGTCGCGTGCGATGGGTGCACGGATGCGACAGCGGCGCAGGCGCGCGAGGCCGGGGCGGATCTCGTGCTGGACCTGCTGCGCGGCGGCAAGATCCGCGCGCAGGACGCCGCCGTGGCGCGCGCACGCGGCGAGCTGGTCGCCTTCAGCGATGCCAACTCGCTGTGGGAGCCGGATGCGCTGCGCGTATTGGTGGGCGCCTTCGCCGACGCCCGCGTGGGCTATGCCTGTGGACAGGTGCGCTTTTTCCAGGCCCCATCCACCTCCCCCGCGCAAGCCGCGAAGGCGACGAACCAGGAGGGGCTGTACTGGCGCTACGAGATGGCCCAGCGCCTGGCGGAGTCGCGCCTGCGCTCGATCACCGCGGGCAACGGCGCGATCTACGCGACGCGACGCGAGAGCTACATCGTGGTCGACCCGATCATGGGCCACGATCTCTCATTCCCCTTCAACATGGTCAAGCGCGGCTGGCGCGCCGTCTACGTGCCCGAGGCGGGCGCGAGCGAGAAGATGGTCCCCTCGATCGAGGGCGAGCTGGCGCGCAAGCGGCGCATGATGAGCCACACCTGGCCGATCGTGCTGCACGGCGGCATGCTCGACCCGCGCGGCTACGGCGTGGCGTACGCGCTGATGATCCTCTCCCACCGCGTACTGCGCTACTGCACGGCCTTCCTGCACGTGCTGGCGTTCGCGGCGAACCTCGCGCTGGTGCTGGCCTACCCGCCCGGGGGAACAGGACCCACCCACCCCGCGAGCGGCGTGTACACGGTCACGCTCGCGCTGCAGGTCGCGCTGTTCGTGTGCGCCGGCCTGGGTGGCCTGGTGCACGCGCGCCCGCTGCTGGTGGCGCGCTACTACGTGCTCACCACCGCCTCGCTCGCGCTGGGCCTGTGGGACTGGCTGCGCCACGGCACCAGCGCGGCTTGGGAGGCGGCGGAGGGCACGCGGTAGTTGCAATAAATGCTGCATCTATTGGGAATCTCTTCGCAATATCAGCAGCATCTTTCGCAATTTCCATCCCGATAAATGCAGCATCTTCTGCCAAGCGCTGCTATCGTCGGGCTGAGAATGGCGCTCACAGAAGCACAGATCCTCGCCCAGAACCGGTGGTGGACGAACTCGGCCTGGCGCGCGGAGGACCCGCACCTGGCGCTGCTGGAGGCGCAGCCGCTGCGTCTGGCGGTCGACTTCGTCGCCGAGCTGGATCTGGGCCGGCCCGGCATCCACATCCTGCGCGGCCCGCGCCAGGTCGGCAAGAGCACCGACCTGAAGCTGCTAGTCGAGCGGGCTCTCGCTGCCGGCCATCCGCCGCGGTCGATCGTCTATCTGGCGCTCGATCTGCTCGAGGATCAGTCTCTGAGCGACTTCGCGGTGAGCGTCGAGCGCGCCAAGGGCCTCGCCGGCGGGGATTCCCCTGGCCTGATCCTGCTCGACGAGGTGACGGCGGTGCGGCGCTGGCAGACCGCCGTGAAGTCGCTGTGGGACCAGGGAACGATCGGCGAGGACGTGGTCGTCTGCACGGGCTCCTCGGCGATCGACCTGCAACGCGGCGCCGCTGAGCGGCTGCCCGGCCGTCGCGGGGCGGGTGTCGACCATCTCATCCTGCCGCAGAGCTTCGCGGCGTTTGCCCACGCGGTTGGCGATGGCATCCCGCCCTCGCCGGGCCTCACGGTGGGCGCCCTGCGCACGCCCGACGGCGTGGCGCTGCTGCGCGAGATGCGCCTGCACGGCCCCGCGCTGGATGCCGCGCTGCGCCGCTATCTGCGCTTCGGCGGCCTCCCCGCCGCCGTGGCCGAGGCCCTCAGCCGCGCCCACGATCCCTCCGCGCGCGTCAAGCGCGTGCTCGAGGACTCGCTCACCGGTGAGATCCAGCGCCGCGGCGCCAGTGTGCCTGCCGCCCACGCGCTCCTGGAGCGGGTGGTGCGTTCGCTGGGCTCGAAGATCAGCTGGAGCGCCATGGCGCGCGAGATGGACGTCCCGCTCGGCGGCCGGGGACGGCCGGACCACCAGACGGTGCGCGACTACATCGAGTTGCTCGCCGCGGGCTACTTCCTGTTCGTGGCCTACTTCTGGCGCAGCGGCTCGCAGACCAATGAGCAATCCCGGGACAAGAAGGTCTTCTTCGCCGATCCGCTGCTGCACACGATCGCGCTGGATCACGCTCCGGGCCTGACCGCCGACACGGCGGCGCTCGTGGAGAATGCGATCGGCGCAGCGCTGTTGCGACGCTACGAGCCGCCGGATCGCCTGATCGAGACCTTCGCCCTGCCCGAGCGCCTGCACATCTGGCAGACAGCGCGCGGGGGCGAGATCGACTTCGTCTGCGGGACGCGACGGGAACTCGACGTGGTAGAGGTCAAGTACCGCGAGCAGCCCGGCCTAGCGGCCGCCCACGCCGCTGCGCGCAGCCATCCGGGTCGCCCCACGGTGCTCGCGAGCAAGGACACGCTGCACTTCGGCGAGCGCTACACCCTCATACCCGCGCATACGCTGCTGTGGGCGCTCGGCTGAAAGGTTTGGCGAGGCGCGCGGTGAGCAAGCGCTCGGCTTGCGAGAATGCCCAGCGGTGATGCGGCGCGCGATCGACATAGCGTTGTCCGGCGTGGCGCTCCTGGTGAGCGCACCGCTGGTGGCGGTGGCCGTGCTGGCAATCCGCCTTGACTCCCCGGGCCCCGCGATCTACCGCCAGCGGCGCGTCGGTCTGAACGGCCGCGAGTTCGAGGTGCTCAAGCTGCGCACAATGGTGACCGGCGCCGAGCACCAAGGCGCGGGCCTCGCAGTGAACGAGAACGACGCGCGCATCACCCGCGTGGGCGCGCTGCTGCGGCGCACCTCGCTGGATGAGTTGCCCAACCTGCTCAATGTGCTGCGCGGCGAGATGTCCTTGATCGGCCCGCGTCCCACGCTGCCCCACCAGGTCGCCGCCTACGACGAGCGCCAGCGCGGGCGCCTGGCGATCCGCCCCGGCGTCACCGGCTGGGCGCAGGTCAACGGCCGCGCGTCGCTGCCCTGGAGCGAGCGCATCGAGCTCGACCTCTACTACATCGAAAACCGCTGCTGGCGCCTGGATCTGGAGATCCTCAAGCGCACGCCCGCGATGATCCTGGGAGGCGATGGCCTGTACAAGGGCCATACCGGCGGGTGGCAGGCGTGAGCGCCGCGGCGATCCTGCTCACAGGCGTCGGCAAGCGCTACGACATCGTCTCCAGCTTCGCCGCCTTGACCAAGACGGTGGCGGCCGACCCCAATCCGCTGGCGCCCGCGCAGTACGCCGCCCAAATCCGTGCGCGCGTGCCGCTGATCGAGGACCCCGAGTACGTGCCCGCGCTCCAGGCCCTGTGCGCTGAGCACGAGGTGGGCGCGGTGATCCCGCTGACGGATCTCGACATCGAGGTGCTCGCCCGCGCCCGCGAGGAAGGCCATTTGCCGGCACTGGTCCCCAGCGCAGAGGTGGCCCGACGCACGTATGACAAGTACGAGACGCATCTGCTGCTAGGAGAGCTGGGTCTGCCTTCGCCACCGACGGTGCTGCCCCAGCAGGAGCCCGAGAGCTACCCGGTGATGGTCAAGCCCCGGCAGGGCTCGGGCGCGCGCTCGATCCACCTTGCACACGACCGCGAGCAGAAAGACTTCTTCGTTGACTACGTGAAGGAGCCAACGATGGTGCAGCGCGCGATGGGCGGCCCGGAGATGTCGATCGACTGCCTGGGAGATACGCAAGGCCGCTGCCTGAATGCCATCCCGCGCACGATGGAAGAGTCGCGCGGCGGGGAGTCGATCAAGGGCAAGGTCGTGCACGACGAGGAGTTGATCGAGCTGGGCGCCAAGGTGATGGAGTCGCTGGCGGTGCGCGGCCCCGCCACGATCCAGGTCTTTCGCGACCCCGAGATGGGCTTGGGCATCACCGATGTGAACACCCGCTTTGGCGGCGCCTTCCCGGCGCCGATGTATGCGGCGCTTGAGGGACGCACCTACCCCGAGCTGATCGTGCGCATGGCCTCGGGCGAGACGCTGCAGCCGCATCTGGGCGAGTTCCGCGCGGGCCGTACCTTCACGCGCTACTACTGGCAGCTGGAGCTGGACGAGAACATGCAGCCCACCGGCCGTGAGATTCTACCGGGCGGTCCGAGCCTGGAAAGGTGCAAGAATCGATGACTGTGGATCCGCTGAAGCTGCCAGCCGACGCGAGGCAGACCTGCAAGAGCTGCGGCTCGGCGCTGGCCGAGGGCCAGGAGTGGTGCCTTCAGTGCGGCGTCGGCGCGCCGAGCAGCCTCGCGCGCGAGGCCGACTGGCGGCCCCTGGCGGCGCTGGCTGCCGCGGGTGTGTTCCTGCTGGCCGGCGCAGGCACCGCGGCGTACGCGGCGCTCAATCAGCAGCCGAGCAAACCGCCCACGCACGTTTTGATCGCGCAAGTCCCCGCGAGCACGCCGACGACACCCACCACGCCAACGACCACCCCGAGCGGCTCGACGCTGAACACGCCCCCGCCGACCACGACACCCAGCACCACCCCCAGTGGGACCTTCGGCACGGGCGCGAGCGGGTCCAGCACACCCTCAGGGGCGCAGGCGATCAAGCCCCCCAAGCTGCCGGCAGTGGTGCCGACCCCCCGCATACCCTCGTCGCGGCTGCTGCTGCCGACGAACACCGGCAGTCGTCCGACCACGACTCCGAGCAGCCCCGAAACCAACCCGACGAGCACGACGCCCGCGGCGGGCGCGGGCGAACCCACCAGTCAGAAGCCCAGCCCGATTCTGCTGGACACGAACGCGGCCTCGACCTACAACCCCTCGGGCTACCCCGAATCCTATTTCGGCGATCCGGGCCTGGCGATCGACGGTGAAGCCAGCACGGCCTGGACGGCCCAGGTCGAACCGAAGGTGGCCCCGCTAATGGCGGCGGGACTAGCGCTTGACCTGAAAACGGCGCGCCATCTGGGCACGCTGGAAGTCGACACCACGACTCCGGGGATGACCGTCGAAGTGTTCGGCGCCAACGGCAGCAAGCTGCCGGCGACGATCACCGATCCGGCCTGGACCAAGCTGACCCCCAGTCACCTGGTCAAAAAGAAGGCGGCCACGATCAAGCTCGGCACCGGCGGCAAGGCCTTCCGCTTCTTGGTGCTGTGGCTGACCAAGGCGCCCGAATCGGCGGTCGGAACCCCCACGGCGCCGGGGCACGTGAGCATCAACGAAGTGGTGCCTTACCCGCCTTCGCACTGAGCGCTGTCGCGTTCGTGGGTGGGCGCTTGGTGCGCACCCGCGGTGCCTTCCACACTTCATCGAGGAAGGCCGCAATCTCTTCAGTGAGCCGCTCAGGCTTCAGCCGCAGCTCGACCAGCGAGTCGGCCTGCAGCAGCCGCGCGTTGGGCAGCTCCTCGGCCAGCTGCCCGGCATCGGAGAAGGGGTGCACGGGATCGCGGCGGTGCCCGATCACAAGCGCGGGAGTCTTGAAGGTGCGCCGCTCGCTGCGGTGAGGGGCGATGCGCCCGAAGAAGAGCCCCTGCAAAAGCGCGCCCCCCGGACCAGGCTCCTGGCGCACAAGGTCGAGCACGACGTTGCCGTAGTGCGGCAGCAGTGCGCGCGGCACAGCACGAGCGCCGTTGGCCACGACCTTCATGATCTGCTCGCCGAAGGTGAGCGCCAGCAGGATCGGGGTGAAGGTGACCGCGGCGGCGGGCAGCGCGTTGTCGAGCACGGGCATCTCGATCACCATGCCGCGCAGGCGCTCCGGCGAGGAGGCCGCTATCTCAAGCGCCGCGTTGGCCCCCAGCGAGGTCCCCATCACGACGGCCTGCTTCAGTTCGAGGTGGTCCATCAGCGCCACGAGCTGCTCGGCGAAGATGCTCATGGAGTAGCGCCACATGTCGCGTGGGCGGTCGGATTCGCCGTGCCCGAGCAGGTCGACCGTGATCGCACGATTCCCCCGCGCGGCGAGGTCTTCGGCCAGCGGGCGGTGCATCTCCTGGGAGAGCAGCAGCCCGTGCACGAGGATCACGGGGCGCGCTATCGCCGGCGCGGCGCTGGCGGTGCGCCCACGCTTTCCAGAGGCGGTCACGGCCGCCGGTCCGCCGCCGTACTCGGTGTAGGCGATCTGCTGATCCTGGAAACGGAAGAAAGCCATCCAGGCACCCTATCGACCAACGCCCAACACACACAAGGCCCGGGCGATGCCGTGGATCGCCCGGGCCGGTGCCCCTCTCCGGCGGCCCCTGCCTGTCCTTAAGCAGATGACCAATCCATAAAACCCAACAGAAGCACGGAAGGTGCGCTAGTTTTGCAGCACTCCAGCAGAGCACTCAGCATCCAGACCTAGGAGGCCCAGAGATGGCCAAGCAGCCCCGCATCCTCGCCGGACAGACAGCAGCGATAACAGGGGCTGCCCGCGGCATCGGCCGCGCCACAGCTCAGGCCTTCATCCGCCAGGGGATGCGCGTGGCAATTGGGGATGTGGACCTGGCGACGGCGCAGGCGACGGCCGCCGAGCTGGGCGCCGGCACGGTGGCGCTGCCCGTGGACGTGACCGAGCGCGAGTCGTTCGCCAAATTCCTGGATGACGCCGAAGCGCAGCTGGGCCCGATCGACGTGCTGGTGAACAACGCCGGCATCATGCAGGTGGGCCGCTTCATCGACGAGGACGACCTGACGGCAAGGCGCATGGTGGACATCAACATCCACGGCGTGATCCTCGGCACGAAGCTGGCGCTGGAGCGGATGATCCCGCGCAACCGTGGGCACATCGTGAACATCTCCTCGCAGGCGGGCAAGTTCGGCGCGCCCGGAGGCGCGACCTACTCGGCGACCAAGCACGCGGTGGTCGGCCTGACGGAGGCCGTACGCGGCGAGCTGCGCCTGATGGATGCGCAGATCGACGTGTGTTACGTGATGCCTTTCGTGGTCAACACCGAGCTGGGCTCGGGCCTGGGCGAGGCGCGCGGCCTGAGCACGCTGCAGCCCTCCGACGTGGCGGACGCGATCGTCGACGCGTTGCAGAACGGCATCGTGGACGTGTGGGTGCCGAAGTCCGCAAAGCGCACGAGCACGCTCGGACAGCTGCTGCCGCGCCGCCTCTCGGAGGGCATGGCGCGCGCAATGAAGGCCGACCGCGTGCTGGCGGGCGCCAACAACGATGTGCGCAAGGACTACGAACTGCGCGCCGCGCGCTCGGAGCCGGGCCTGGAGGCCGGCAGCGAGCAGCCCCGGATCGAGCAGGGCACCGAGAGTTGAGCCAGTTCGTGCCGGGTCAGTCCCGCTGAATCAGTCCGCGCTGAGCCAGTCGGCGATCAGCCCACCGATCAGCGGCCCCTGATCCTCCTGGAGGAAGTGCGAGGCGCCCTCGATCGTCCTCGGCGTCTCGCGCCCGAGGGCGGCGGCGAAGCGCTCGCCGGTGGAGAGCGGCAGGATCGGGTCGGAGTCGGCCCACAGCATCAGCGTGGGGCGACGATCGTTGCGCAGGGCGTCGAGCACGCGCTGCCCGGCGAGCGCCCCGGGGGAGTCGGGGGTCAACGGGATCATCAACGGGAAGGCACGGGCGCCAGCCTTGGATGCGGCGTTGGGGTAAGGCGCGTCGTAGGCCGCGACGACGTCATCGCCCGGGTCGCTCTTGCAGCCGCCCTTGACCAGGAAGCCCACCGGCAGATCCTCGGTGCGCTGCACGAAATCACGGAAGGCCGTCCAGGCATCGGACATGCGCTGGTGCCCGGTGGAGAGGCCGGTGTCGAGAATCACGAGCCGCTCGATGCGCTCGCGGTGCTCGATTGCCAGGCGTAGTCCGATCGGCCCACCCCAGTCGTGCACGACGATCGTGGCTTCGCGCAGGTCGAGGTCCTTAAGCAGCGTGGCGGTGAGCTCGGTGTGACGATCGTAGGAGTACCAGTCGATGTCGATCGGCTTGTCCGAGCGTCCGAAGCCGGCGAGATCGGGCGCGATGCAGCGCAGGCCGGCGTCGCGCACCGGCGGGATGACCTTGCGCCACAGAAACGACCAGGTCGGCTCGCCGTGCATGAACACGACTGGTTTGCCTTCGCCCTCATCGATGTGGGCGAGGCGCAGACCCTGCACCTCGCGGTAGTGGGGCTGGAAGGGGAAGTCGGGCAGCCCCTGCAGCACCTCGTCGGGAGTGCGGACGGCGTCGGACATAGCGCGCGCAGCATACCTGCCCCGCGATCCGTTACGCTCGCGCCTGATGCTTGCCACCGTCCTGCACCTTGCCACCGTCCTGCACCTGATCCCCGTCCTCGGTGCTGCGAAGAGCAAGGTGCCCTTCTACATTGCCGGCGGCGTCCTGGTGATCTGGGCGCTGGTGCTGTCGATGGGCATCGGCCGTGCTCGCCCGGACTTCCCCTCCAATAAGGCTGGCGAGCGCGCGGTGATCGCGGTCACCGCGACGCTGGTGGTGCTGGCGACGGCGATGGCCGTGGTCACCTCCGGCGGCGGCGCGTAACCTACAGCCGCGGTTGCTCCGGCGGGACTGCTGGCGGGCACGGATATCGGAGTGTCGTAGACGTTGGACCTGTAGACGCCGGGCCCCGCCTCGCTCCCCTCCTCGGCTAGTTGCCGGTCGAAGTGCTCATCGGCGCGCGCAGCGACGACTCCGAGCGCGACCACAAACCCTGTGGCCAGGCACACCGCCCCAAGCGTGGGGGCCAGGATGAATATCAATGAACCCACTGCTCCTTAGACACGCTTCCGTTCGAACTCTCACGGACCTGCGGTCGATCTCCCTCGGTACGTAGGCTTGCAGCGTCGGAGGACATGTTCCAGTCATGCATGGAGTCTTGCCGCTATCTCCGAACAATTTCGCCCGGCTGGGCGCTCGAATGGGTCTTCGCGAAGGGCTCCAGCGCGGCCAATTGTTCGAGCTCTCGCTCCACGTGACCCACGATCGCCTGCGGATCGGGCACGAGGCCGGTGTCGGCCAACAGCCCGATAGTCACCTCGCCGCGGTAGCTAAAGATGCTGACGCTCATGCCAACGCTCCCCGACATCGGTGCCCATACCTGCACGGCGCGCAGCGGGCTGCCGGTCAGGTGCACCACCTCGGATGGTCCCGGCACATTGGTCATCATCGCGCTGACCTTGGTGGTGAAGATGTCAACGATGCGGCGCTCTACCTGCGGTGGCGTCAGGCCGATCGTCTTGAGGATCGCGTAGGAGACCGGACCCTCGGGGGAGCGCTTGATGGCGCTCATCCTGCGTGTCAGCTCCTGCAGGCGCTCACGGCGTTCGGCGACGTCCACGGGCAGCGTGAGGAAGACGAGCCCGAAGCGGTTGCCCAGCTCGCGCGGAAGTGGCTTATCCAGGGGGCGCAGGTTGACGGGCACGAGCGTCCTGATCGCGCGCGGCTCGCCACCTCTGTCGAGCAGATAGCGCCGCAATGCGCCGCTGACGGCCGCCAGCAGCACGTCGTTGACGGTGGCGCCCTGTGCACGCGCGATCGCCTTGACCCGCGCCAGATCCAGTTGCCCGGTCCAGGCGACCCCTCTGGACACACCCAGCTTGCCGCGCAAGGCGGTGCGCGCGTCGGCGGGGGTAAGAAGCAGCTTCGCCAGCGCCCGTGCGCCGGCCGGCGCACGCTTGATGAGCTCGCGTACGCGAGGTGCACCGATGAGCTCCGTGCTGTCTCCCGTGCCCCGCGGGGAGTCGTGTTCGCCGGCCCGCACCCGGGCCGCCAATTGGGCCGCGGCCGAGTCCTCGTACTCGCGCGCCTCGTCGGTCAATGAGACGATCACCCGCGCCAGGGCGATGCCGTCGATGATGCAGTGGTGCACGCGCACCAGCAGCGCATGGCCTCCGCCAGGGCGCTCGATCAGATACATCTCCCACAGTGGCCTGGAGTGATCCAGCGGGGCGGTCACCAGCTTGCTCACAAGACTCCGCAGGGCCTCCTCGTCGCCGGGCGAGGGGAGCGCGCGGGTATGCACGTGGCGGTCGAGCTCGAAGTTGGGGTCCTCCGCAAAAGAGGGCCGGCGCAGCCCCAGCCGGCTCTCTTGCACGAGCATGCGAAAGCGCGGGTAGCGCTCGATGAGGCGCGTGCGAAGGGCGGCGTGTAGCGCCTGCGCTTCGAGCGGCTGGTCGAAGAGCATCGCGAAGTTGATGACCATCAGGTTGGTCGGCCTGTCCATGTGCAGGAACGCGACGTCGGCGCTCGGCAGACGGCAGGACCCGTTTTCTTTCGCCACGATCGCTCCCCCAATCCGTGGACGGCAGGCCGCGGCGCCTAGATCACGACACGACCACTACCCCTGCGCAAAACAGTACCACCGTGAGGCGGTCGCCGGGCAGCTTGAGCAAACGCGGGCCGCTATGCCCTGGTCGGGCCAGGTCCTTGCAGGTACCATCGCCGTATGACTGTCGTGGACAGTCCCAATGGAGTGATGGCGGAGCGTTCGCTGGATCGCTACCGCGCGGGACGCAAAGAGTCGCAGCAGCTGTGGGAACGTGCCCGCGGCGTGCTGCCCGGCGGGGTGAGTGGAGCGGCCAAGTACTACGCGCCCTTCCCGGTGTTTCTCGCCTCGGCACATGGTGCGAGCGCGACGGATGTCGACGGCAACGACTACATAGACCTGCTGATGGGCGCCGGCCCGATGCTGCTCGGCCATGGCCATCCGCGGGTGCTGGAGGCGGTGCGCGAGCAGGTCGGCTGGATGACCAACCCGATGCTGCCCACGGAACTGTCGGTCGAGTTGGCAGAGCGGATGCGCGGGCACATGCCACACCTGGAGCGCCTGCGCTTCACCAATACCGGCTCGGAGGCGACGCGCTCCGCCGTGCGCGTCGCGCGGGCCGTGACGGGGCGCACGCTGGTAGCCAAGTGCGAGGGGGCCTTCCACGGCTCCGACGACATGTTCCTGGTGTCCGCGCACACGCGTGTGGTGGCGGGCAGCAAGGGTCGCCCCTTGCCGGTGGTGGACTATCCGGGTCTGCAGCCGGGAGTGCAGGAGTCGGTGCTGGTGCTGCCCTACAACGATCCGCGCGCCGCGGCGGAGCTGATCGACGAGCACGCGAGCGAGCTGGCGTGCGTGATTGTGGAGCCGGTGGCCTTTTCAAGCGGTGGCGGCGTGCCCGCAACGCCGGAGTTCGCACAGGCGCTGCACGAGGCCACGGGGCGCCACGACGTCGTATTGATATTCGACGAAGTCCTGTGTGCCTATCGCCTGGGTCTTGCGGGCGCACCGCCGCTGCTCGGTGTGATGCCCGACCTGGCAGCGATCGGCAAGGCCGTGGGCGGCGGGATGCCGCTGGCGGCGTTCGGGGGACGCGCGGAGCTGATGGAGGCGGCGCTGGCGCGCGATGAAGACCTCAGCCCGCGGGGAGTGCACCCACCGCGGCAGATCTTCCAGTCGGGCACGTTCACGGAGAACCCGGTGGCGATGGCGGCGGGCCTCGCGGTGCTTGACGTGCTGGAGTCCGAGCCCGTGCTGGAGCGCGCCGACCGCACCGGGGAGCTGCTGCGGTCCGGGCTTGGCGAGCTGTTCCTCACGCACGGCGTCACCGCTGCGGTCACGGGCACGGCCTCGATCGCACAGGTGCACATCGGTGTCGAGCGGGTCGAGAATCGCCGCGATGTGCTGCGCGCTGACCCCGAGGCCACGCGCGCATTCCTGCTGGGAATGGTGGCCGAGGGCGTGCTGTGGCCTCCGGGGCATCCCGCTCTTACCTCGGGCGCACACACGCTCGCGGACATCGAGCAGGTGATAACGATTGCCGGAACTGTCCTGTCCGGGTAGCCGTTAGAGTGCGCCCCGGGAAACTGAATGTTCGACCAATGGAAGAAAAGGTGGGAGATGCGCTCCATCGCAGCGATTTCGGCATTGCTCGCTCTGGCCATAGCCGGCTGCGGCGGATCCAGCAGCAACAGCACGAGCTCCACCTCCAGTACCGCGGCGAGCCCCTTTCACCCGGCGGGCGTGACGGTGACCCCGACGACGCCGACGTCGAGCAGCACGGTTTCGCAGGTGACCTGGGATGAGCCTTACGGCGAACCGGCCTCGCTCGATCCCTTGAAATCCTATGCGCTGCCAGAGAACACGGTCCTGTCAAACACCTGCGACGCGCTGCTGCGCACAGGCCCCGAACTGCACCTCCAGCCAGGGCTGGCCAGCAGCTACACCCACCCCACAGCCACGACGTGGGTGTTCAAGATCCGCCAGGGCGTGCACTTCTGGGACGGCCAGCCGCTAACGGTGAGCGATGTGGTCTACAGCCTCAACCGCCATTTGAACCCGAAGCTCGGCACGTTCTATACGGCGTGGGTCGCGGACATCAAGAGCATCGCGCAGAGCGGACCGCAAGAAGTGACACTCACCACGAAGGTGCCGGACGTGATGGTGGCGCAGATGATGGCCTCGGGTCTCGGCACGGTGATCGAGAAGGCCTACGCGGAAGCCAAGGGCGAAGCGTATGGAACGGCGAGCGGCGGGATCATGTGCAGCGGTCCGTTCGAGTTCAAGTCGTGGCAGACGGGCCAGCAGCTCACGCTGACGCGCAACCCGAGTTACTGGGATGCAGCGCTTGAGCCCAAGGTGCAGACACTCGTCTTCAAGTTCATCACCGACACCACGACGCTCACCAACGCGCTGTCCTCGGGTGCGATCGACGGCACGTATGAAGTGCCGATCCAGGGCATTCCACAGCTGGGGAGCGCCGGCAAGATGTACTACGGGCTAAGCACCAATCAGGGCATCTTGCAGCCGATCCAGAAGACGGGCCTGAGCACGAATGTAAAGGTGCGCGAAGCGCTGTCAATGGTGATCGACCGTTCGGGGATCGCCAAGACCGTCTTCCAGGGTCTGGCGGTACCGGAGCTCGCGGCGGTGCCGCCGGACTCCTTCTCCTATGCCACGCAGCAGTACCAGCAGTGGTACCTGGGCGTGGGCACGCCAACGACGCCCAATGTGACGGCGGCGCGCAAGCTGGTGGAAGAAGCGGGCAACCCGAAGACGGCGATGACGATCGGCATCCAGCAGGGCGACTCGCAGTCGGCGCAGGTGGCGACGGCGATCCAGTCGGCCGCCAAGAGCATCGGCCTGGACATGCAGGTGAAGGCATTGCCCACGGCTCAGTACGTGGAATTGATCTTCAACGAAAAGGCGCGCGCGGGGATCGACTGGACTACGGGTAATAACAATTACATCGACCAGGCCGAACCGCTGCAGGTTCTCTACTACTGGAGTCGCAGCAACTCCCCCTACAACCTGGACGGCTTTGCCAATAGTGAAGTGGACAGCCTGTTCGCCCAGGCGCGTGCGCAGAACAACCCCAGCCAGCGCGCGACGCTGGCGATCAAGGCCCTGCAACTGTGGGTGAAGCCGGTGAACAACATCCCGCTCTACATCTACCCCGAGCGGCTGTTCATGAACAAGCGCATCACGGGAGCGCCCAGCTCATTCTCGACATTCCTCTATTACCCGTGGGCAGCTGAGCTCGGCGGCACCTGACAAACCGGAGGCCTTAGTTGTTGGGAAGGCCTCCGGAGATTCGGGTGGCGCCCGGCCCGCCCCCCTCCGCTCCGGCGTGTTGGCCGGTGTGTTGCGGCGACTGTTGCGCACGCTGGTCACGCTGCTGGTGTCGAGCTTCCTGATTTTCGCCGCGCTATATCTGACGCCGGGGAGCCCACTGGCATTTCTGACACACGGGCACAGTCTGTCGCCGGAAGCGATCCATTCGATCGAAGCGCAGTACCACCTCAACAAGCCGTTCCTTGAGCGTTATTGGCTGTGGCTGACGGGACTGCTGCACGGAGACCTCGGCCGCTCGACGATCACGCGCGAACCTGTGACCACACTGCTGTCACCCCGAATTGGAGTGACACTGCTGCTGGTGGCGATGGGCGCCCTGCTGATCGTGAGTGGGGGCATTGTGCTGGGCGTCTTGGCAGGCGTGCGCGGCCGCCGCACAGATGGCGTGGTGTTGACGGTCACGACGATCGGCCTGGCAATTCCGTCATTTGTGACGGCGACGATTCTGATCAACTATCTGGCGCTGAAGCTGGGGTGGTTCCCGGTGTATGGGGCGGGCAGCGGCTTCGCCGATCGCGTGTGGCACCTGACGCTGCCGGCGATCTCGCTGGCACTGGGACTGGTGGCCTATGTGGCGCTGATAACGCGCGCGGCAGTGCGCGTGGAGATGGGCAGCGACCACAGTGAAACCGCGCGGAGTCGAGGCTTGCGCGAGGGCCTCGTGATTCGCCGCCACGTGGTGCGCAATGCACTGCTGCCGATCGTAACCGTCTCGGGCATCACGGTCGCCAGCCTGGTGGCGGGCGTAGCGGTGGTCGAGAAGGCCTATGAACTGCCGGGCATCGGCGCCTATCTGGTGGACTCGGTGTCCAACAACGATTTCCCGGTGGTGCAGGCGATCTGCCTGATCCTGGTCGTCGTCTATGTGGTGGTCAATGCGGTGGTTGACGTCACGTACCTGCTGCTGGACCCGCGCCTGCGAACAGGCCGAAGATGAGATCGCGGATCACGGTGGCGTGCCTCGTGTTCCTGGCGCTGGTGGTGCTGATGGCAGTGCTGGCGCCCCTGATCGCCCCGCACTCCCCCACGGAAGTCAATCTGTCCTCCGCCTACCTCGGTCCTTCGCTTGAACACCCACTGGGCACGGACGCCTCAGGCCGGGACATTTTCTCGCGGATCGTGTTTGGCGCGCGCACCAGCTTGCTCGGGCCGCTGGGCGTGATCGCGTTGGCAGTGGCGTTTGGAGTGGCATTGGCGCTCGCGGCGGCGTGGTTCGGCGGCTGGGTGGACACAGGCCTCTCGGCGGTGATCGACGTGCTGTTCTCGTTCCCCGGACTGTTGCTGGCGATCATTGCGGTGGCGGTGTTCGGGGTCGGCCTGGGCGCACCGATCCTGGCGCTGGGCATCGCCTACACCCCGATCATGGCGCGCGTAGTGCGCGCCAGCGCCTTGCGTGAACGGGAGCTGCCATATATCGCCGCCGCAAGCGTGCTGGGCCTGCCGGCGCGACTGATCGTGTGGCGCCATCTGCTGCCAAACGTGTGGCCGTTGATCTTGGCGCAGACGGCGGTGATGTTCGGCTACGCCACGATCGATCTGGCGGCGATCTCCTTCCTGGGCCTGGGCGTGCAGCCGCCGAGCAGCGACTGGGGCCTGATGGTCGCCCAAGGGCGCCCGGCAATCCTGGCGGGTCACTCCGCCGAGGCGCTTTATCCGGGCATCGCGCTGGTGCTGGTGGTCCTCTGCGTGATGGTGCTCGCACGGCGCCTGGGTGACAGGGCGGGGCGAGGGCTGTGAGCGCGCTGCCTGCTGAAGCGAGAGTTGTGAGCGTGCTGCTTGATTTGAGGCGGGAGTCGTGAGCGCCGCTCGGCTGCTGGAGCTGGAGCACCTGCGCGTGTCGCTGCCGGCACGGGAAGGCACGACGACGGTCCTAAGCGACGTATCGCTGGGGCTCGCGGAAGGCGAAGCCCTCGGCCTGGTCGGCGCATCAGGCTCGGGCAAGACGATGACGGCGCGTGCAATCCTGCGCCTGCTGCCACCCGGCGCCGAGGTGGCCGGGGCGATCCGCTTCGCGGGCCGGCCGGTGCTGGAGATGGGAAGCGAGCAGCTGCTGCGCTACCGCGCGGGCGATGTGGCGATGATCTTCCAGGACCCGCGCACGCACATCAACCCGGTCAGGCGCATCGGTGATTTTCTCACGGAGGCGCTGGTGTTCACCCAGGGTCGCCCGCGCGCGCAGGCCACCGAGACGGTCACGCGCCTGCTCGGCGAAACGGGTGTCGATGAACCGGAGCGGCGCCTGCGCCAGTACCCGCACGAGCTCTCCGGCGGCCAGCTGCAGCGCGTGATGATCGCGGCGGCGCTGGCGTGCGAGCCGAAGCTGCTGATCGCGGACGAGCCGACGACGGCGCTCGATGTGACGACGCAGTCGGAGGTGATGGCGATGCTCGACGAGGTGCGCCGCGCGCGTGGCTTGGCGCTGTTGTTCATCACTCACGACCTGGACCTGGCGGCAGCGGTGTGCGAGCGCACGGTGGTGATGCGCGAAGGGGCGATTGTGGACGAGCAGCCTGTGACTCGCGGGGAGCTGTCGCGGCAGGCAGCCTCAATCTCGGCGTCCGGCGGGGACCTGTCGCGGCAGGCGGCCTCAATCTCGGTGTCCGCATCCGACCCGCCCGTGCTCGAAGTCTCCGGCCTGCGCAAGTCCTTCCGCGTGCGCAACCGCGATGGCCGGGCGGACTTCCTGGCAGTCAACGATGTCTCCTTCGCGGTCCCACCGGGCGGCTCGCTGGCGATCGTTGGCGAGTCCGGTTCGGGCAAGACGACGATCGCGCGGATGATCGTTGGCTTGCAGGCGCCCACGGACGGCACGATCGCGGTGCTGGGCCACTCCCGCGACAAACCTGCACGCGGCGCACGCGAGCGCCGGACGCGTGGGCGTGAGGTGCAGATCGTCTTCCAGGACAACTACTCTTCGCTCGACCCGCGCCAGCGCATCGGCGCCGCGTTGGCCGAGGCGCTTGAGCTGCACTTCAATCCCACCCCGGATGAGCGCCGCCGTCGTGTCGCGGAGCTGCTCGACAGCGTCGGGCTGAAGCAGCAGCACGCCCAGGCACTGCCGCGCACGCTTTCCGGCGGCGAGCGCCAGCGCGCCGCCCTGGCGCGGGCGCTGGCGGTACAGCCGCGCCTGCTCGTGCTGGACGAGGCGGTGTCCTCATTGGATGTCGCCACCCAGGCCCAGATTCTCGACCTGCTGGCGGAGATCCGCGCGGCGACCGGCACCGCTTACGTGTTCATCTCCCACGACCTGGCGGTGGTGCGCAAGGTCAGCGACGAGGTGCTGGTGCTGCGTCGCGGTGAGGTGCTGGAGCGCGGAGCGACGGCGAGGATTCTCACCGCGCCGTCGCATCCGTACACGCGCCTGCTGCTCGACTCGGCGCCCCGTCCAGGGTGGAAGCCGCGCCGAGGCAGCAGGTCTCCGTTGTGAGTCGCCGGACAGTTACCTCGTTTCCAGTGGATCGGCGTAGAGTTTGTGCCTCCCTGCCTTTTCCACTTCCACCACCAAGTAGGCCTTCTTGCCGGCCACAAAGGCTTCTCTTTCAACTTCAGCTGTGCAGGTCGCCCCGGCGGCGAATGCCGCGCCTGGCAGTGGACAGGTGGTCATTCCCGCCGGCTTGAAGTAAGTTCCCCCCGTTCGGTCGAAAACGAACAGGTCCCTCCACGTGAGGCCTTCGTTGGAGATGTTCTTTATCGTTATTGTCTTCTTTGCCGGGTCTACGTTCGTCCATACAGCTGGGTCGGGGTTGAAGGTAATCGCACAGCCGCCCAGTCCGACTCCGACTACAGCCAGGAGGATCGGCAAGCACAGCGACCGTAAATTGATTCTAGGCATGGTAAGTCACTTCCTATCGATTAAAATCCGTGTCTCAGCCGGTTATCGGTTGGATGGGTAAGTGTGACCGTGAGGGTGGGATTGATCTGGTAGCTTCGGGTGTGGGGGTTCACGGTCACGTTGTAGGTGATTTTCCCGCTGCCATAGCTGCTCTTGAAGCCTCCAGAGCAAGTCATCGTGCTGCCAGACAGCGCCTCGCAGTCGACGTTGCTGACGGCGAGGTCCTGCGGTGCTTTTGGATCTGCTTCGATCGCCTTTGCGACCTGCTCTCGCACGGACGAGCTGTAGCCGGTGTAGGGCGATGAAGCGCTATTGCCCGCGTGAGCGAGTACCAGCACCAAGATCACGCCCAACACGATGGCCGCGAGTGCGACCAGAAGACCGAGCCTCGCGTGACCGAGGGGCGTCGGCTTCCTCCGCGAGTAAGACGTCTCTAGAGAGAGCATTGTCTATGTCCCAAATACACCCGCGGTTTCTCCGCCGTCGAGCCGAGCGCCATAGATGCCGTTGAAGCTGGCTGCGGCGCCGCCTAGAGTTAAGGATATTTTCCGTTCTACACCTTCAAGGGACACGGTTGTGATCGGCGTCGAGGGGAAGTTGAGTTGGCCTTCTCCCGTTTCTATTTCCTTCGGGGTTATTTCCGCCGCGACGGAGCCCGTTACTGGGAATTCGCCGGCGGCGACACATTTTTCACTGCCATTTATCAGCGTGATCGTCGCAAGCGTTGTGCCTTGCTGGGGTTCGAGGAGTATCGCGTATTTTGATTGACCGCCGCTGAACGTGACTAGATGCGTTTTGAATTGATTGGTGAATACGGATTCCTCCACGGCGCATTTCGATATGGAAGTGCTTTTGCATTCTGAGAGGTTCGCTTCGCCTTTGCCTTGGCCTTGTGAGTTGCCGTTGCCTTCGATCGCTCCGTTGTCGCCGCTGCTATAGGCGCATTCCATGGTAAACGGCAGCGCGACAATTTTGCCTTTGAAGACAAGGTTGCCTTTGGGTTGGACTTTGACCTGCTTTTCGCCTTGTGTGAGCTTGGCTCCATTGACGTGCCAGTAGGGGCCCAGCGCCTGGGCTGAGGAGACGGCGACCCCAATGACCATCATGAGACCTAAAGCACCCAGCAGGGCGGCTTTTGTCTTGAACATGCTTATTCCTTTCGTCCTGTCCGAGCCCATGGACGTGGGCTCTCCTCGTCCCGGCGCCCGCGGTCGGGCTGTGCCATCGCGAGGGCACGCGACCAAAGGTGACACCAGCGGCGAGCTTGATCAAGCAGCCCGTGTACGTCCAGTCATTAGAATCACCATTCCCGGAGGCAATGCCGACCGTACGCGCCGTTCGCGGACGAAGCCACCCCCTGGGGAGTCGCGCGAAAATGTTTCTGTCCCGCTCGATTCGGTGCCGCGGCCCGGCTGGAAGCCGCGCAGGCTCCCTACCACCAGCGCTTGCGCGCGCCAGTCAGCAGCTCACAACCATCCTCGGTGACGATCAGGTCCTGCTCAAAGTAGGAGGAGCCGAGCCCCGCCCGCGTGGGCATGGCCTCGACAGCCAGGCACATACCCGGCGCCAGCAGCCGCTCCTCGGTGGGAAGAATCCAAGGCCACTCCCAGCCGAGGCCGAAGCCGTGGCCATGCGGGGGAAAGCCGATCGACAGCGCGGAGGCGTTCTCCATGTCCATGCTCTCCTCATCATCGGTGGCAAGCCCGACACCGAGCAGGTGGCCGTGGACGGCATCGAAAACGGCGGAGGCCGGGATACCAGGGCGAACGATGGCAATGCCGGCCTCGACGGCGTCGATCGCGCCTTGGCAGAGGGCAGCCTGCTCGTCGCTTGTGGAGCGCTCGCCGCCGGGACCGCCGACGATGCAGGTGCGCCCGAAGTCAAAGAGATAGCCCTCGACGGCGCCATAGGAGTCGGCGTGGAAGATGTCGCCAGGGGCGAGGGCGCGCTGCGACCAAGAAGGCAGGTGGTTGTAGGTGAAGTAGTTGCTGTAGGGCCCGGAGGCGATGGAGGTGTCAAAAAAGTGCACCCCGGCGGCGATGCCCACCTTGTAGCCCTCAGCAACGGCCTGCGCCTCGGTGGTGCCACCTCCGGCGCGCGCGCTCTCCATGATGGTCGAGACGACCGCGTCGCCGACCTCGGCGGCAGCACGGATGCGCTCAAGCTCAAAAGGACTTTTGACAACGCGCAGCGCTTCGATCAGATCGTCGGCCTCCACCAAGGCAGCGCCAGGCACCTGCTCGCTCAGCAGGCGGAAGACTCTGGCGCTCATGACGCCGAGCCCGCAGACACCGACGCGCCCCCGCTCAAGGCCGAGGTCCCGCAGCGCCTGCGCCACAGCGGCGGGGAAGTCCAGCGCGAAGCGCACGTCCTCGATGCCCACGAGATCGCGGCGGTAGTCGGCGCCGTCAACGATCAGCAGCGGCTCGCGGCCGGGGGCGAGCACCACGGCGGAGTGCGAGCGCCCCACCCAGTAATCCTGGAAGTCAGGGGTGTAGCCGATGTTGCCGTAGTGGCCTGACAAATAGAAGACATCGGCGTAGGAGTCGATGCTGGAGGCGCCGCGCGAGACGGCGAGCAGACCGTCAAAGCCACGCTCATGAGATGCTTCCAGGGCCTGCTGCCAGCGCCGCTCGTACTCACCGGGGGGAGCTGGCATGGGTGTCGTGGTACTCACGGCGTGGGGTCGAGCAGAACGGCTAAAGGGGTCGGGGTCGGCACGCAGGCGCTCATGGGCCTACCCTACTCGCAGAGATGGCGAACCAACCACAGGTGATCTTCCGATGATGCGTATTGGCGTGGATGTGGGGGGCACGTTCACAGACGTGGTGGTGCTGGACGAGGAGAGCGGGTCGACATCGTGGCTGAAGCTGCCCACAAACGAGCGCGAACCGGCGGTCGGGGTGTTGGAAGCGATGGCCGCGACAGAGGTCCCACTGAGCGAGGTTTCGCACGTGAAGGTGGGCACGACGCTGGGCGTGAACGCGGTGTTGACGCGCAGCGGCGCGTGCACGGGGCTGATCACGACGAAGGGCTTCCGCGACGTGCTGGAGATCCGCCGCACGCACCGCCAGCGCCTGTTCGACCTCGACGAGCAGATCCCGGAGCCGCTCATACCACGCGATCGGCGCCTGGAGGTAAGCGAGCGCATGGACGCGGACGGCAACGTGGTGCAGGCGCTTGATGAGGAAGGAGTACGCGCCGCCTGGCTCAAGCTGCGCGAGGCAGGCGTGCGCTCGCTGGCGATCGTCTTCCTGTTCTCCTTCGAGAACCCATCCCACGAGCAGCGCGCACGCGAGATCGTGCTGCGCGAGGGCGGCGCGGAGGCGGTGTTCATCTCCTCGGAGGTGCTGCCGGTGCACCGCGAGTACGAGCGCACGTCGACAACGGCGATGGCGGCCTATGTGGCACCCGCGATGCGCGCACACCTAGCGGACCTGGGCGAGCGCTTGAAGGAGCGCGGACTCAAGCCGGGACGGCTGTCGATCATGACGAGCTCAGGCGGGGTGCTGGGCTCGGAGGCGGTGGCGAACGCACCGATCCCCAGCCTGCTCTCAGGCCCGGCCGGAGGCGTGACGGGAGCGCACAGGCTGGCGTTCGAGGCAGACATCGAGAACGCGCTGACGCTCGATATGGGCGGGACGAGCTGCGACGTGTCGGGGATCGTTCAAGGCCGCCCGGACGAGCGACTGGACATAGCGATCGATGGCCTGGCGGTGAGCTATCCGACGTTCGACATCCACACGATCGGCGCGGGTGGAGGCAGCATCGCGTGGATCGACCCGGGCGGCGCGCTGCGCGTGGGCCCGGGCTCGGCCGGCGCCGACCCGGGCCCGGCTTGTTACGGGCTGGGAGGCGAGCAGCCGACGGTGACCGACGCCAACCTGATCCTCGGCCGCTATGACCCAGGCGCGCCGCTAGGAGGCGCGTTGTCGCTCGATATGGAGCGTGCGCGCGAGGCGGTGCAGCGCGCGATCGCACAGCCGCTGGAGATAACTGTGGAGCAGGCGGCAGCGGGGATCGTGCGGATCGTGAACGCGCATATGGAGGCGGCGGTGCGCACGATCTCGCTGGAGCGCGGCCGGGACGTGCGCGACTTCACGCTGGTGGCGTTCGGCGGCGCCGGCCCGGTGCACGGCGCGGACGTGGCGCGTGAACTGGGGATCGAGCGCATCCTGGTGCCACCTTGCCCGGGCTGCACGTCGGCGCTCGGGGCGGTAGCGGCCGACGCGAGACACGACTTGGTGCGCACGATCGCGCGGCCGATGCGCGAGGTACGCGCGGAGACGGTGCGCAGCACAGTGGATGGCATGCGGACTCAGGCGCAGGCGGCGCTGGCGCAAGAAGGCTTCGGCGCGGCGGAGTCGCTGATGGAGCTATGGCTCGATCTGCGCTACGAAGGCCAGGCGCACGAGCTGTCGGTGCGCTGCCCGGAGGCGTTCCCCGCGGCCCCGGCTCCCGAGCCCGCCTTCGCCTCGGTGCTGGCGGAAGCGGTGGGCCGCTTTCACCGTCTGCACGAGCAGCTCTACGGACACTCCTTCCCGGACATGACGGTCGAGCTGGTGAACATGCGCGTGACCGGCCACGGCATCCCGCCGAGCCCGGGGATGTGGTGGGACTGGTCCAAGACGGCGGCGCCCGAGCGAGGCATGGAGAAGCAGCGCAAGGTGTACTTCCTGGAGGCGCGCGAGTTCCTCGATACGCGCGTGCTGCGGCGGCGAGAGATCGAGCCCGAGCAGGCGATCGAGGGCCCGGCGGTGATCCATCAGCTCGATGCCACGGTGCTGATCCCGCCCGGCAACATGGCCGTGGCCCACCCCTCGGGGAGCCTGATCCTCACCTCGCCCGGGCAGGCGCTGGCCGAACTGGAAGACGTGGGCACGATGCAGGAGCGCAGATGACAAAGGCCGACGCGATCACCGCGGCAGGCGGGCGCAGATGACAAAGGCCGACGCGATCACCGCGGAGGTCATTCGCCATGCGCTGACGGCGGTGTCGCGCGAGATGGGAGTGACGCTGCGCATGACCTCGTGCTCGCCGATCTTCAATGAGGGCAACGATTACAGCTGCGCGATCTTCGACGCGCAAGGCAAGCTGGTGACGCACGGCGAGTTCCTGCCGATCCACCTGGGCGCGCTGTCCTTCTCGGTCTTCCACGCCCGCGCGGCATTCGCGGCAGAAGGCTTGCAGGAGGGTGACACGGTGATCATGAACGACCCTTACCTGGGCGGCTCGCATCTGCCGGACATAACGATGGTCTCGCCGATCTTCCACGAAGGCGAGGCGGTGGCGTATGCGGCCAATCGCGCGCACCACCTGGATGTCGGCGGCACGATGCCCGGCAGCTTCTTCTCGGGCGCGACCGACAATTACCAGGAGGGCTTGCGCATCAGCCCGATGAAGCTGTTCCGCGGCGGCGTGCGCGACGCGCATCTGCTCAAGCTGATCACCGAAAACTCGCGCCTGCCAGCCCAGATGCGAGTCGATCTGGAGAGCCAGGTGTCGGCCAACCGCACGGCGATCGAGCGGGTGGGAGAGCTGTTTCACCGTTATGGCGAGGAGATGCTGCGCACGGCGATGCACGAGGCCCTGGCCTACTCGGAGCGGCGTATGCGTGGAGTGATCGCCAGCTGGCCCGATGGCGACTACACGGCGTCGGACTGGCTCGACAACGATGGCATCGAGCCCGGGCCGTGCGAGATAAGAGTGACACTGCGAGTACGCGGCGAGCGCATCGAAGTGGATTTCACAGGCAGCAGCGAGCAGACCAAAGGCCCGCTGAACTGTGTGCTGGGGTACACATGCTCGGGTGTGTATATGACGTTGCAGTGCGCGACGGACCCCGACATCCCTCCCAACGCCGGCTGCTACCGCCCGATCGAGATAATCGCCCCGGCGGGCAGCATCGTCAACCCGCGCTTTCCCGCGCCGTGCACAGGCGGCAACGAGACGGTGTTCGTTATCAGCGCGGCGATCTTCCGCGCACTGGCGCAGATCCCCGGCGCGCGCACGATGGCCTGCGATCAGGGCTCTTCCAACAATCTGCTGATCTCCGGCTTCCGGCCCCACGGCGGCGAGCGCTATGTGCTGTATGAGTACCCCGAGGGCGGCTGGGGCGCGAACCGCGACCGCGATGGCCTGAACGCGGTTTTCTCAATCGCGGGCAACACCTGGAACGTGCCGGTGGAGGTGGTGGAGCGCCGCTTCCCGTTGCGCGTGGAGCGCTATGAGCTGCGCGAGGACAGCGGCGGCGTAGGCGAGCACCGGGGCGGCCTCGGTATCCGCCGCGAGCACCGCATATTGGACCACACCGCCGAGGTGTCGATCGTGGGCAACCGCGTGATGATCCCCCCGTGGGGCCTGGATGGCGGCGGCGAGGGAGGGGCAGCCAAATACCAGCTGCTGCGCGAGGGCGGCGAGCCGATCAACCCGGCGCCGCTCTTTGGCTCCAAGGCAGCGGGGGTGCCGCTGCGCCCCGATGATGTGGTCGTGCAGATGACGGCCGGCGGAGGCGGCTGGGGCAAGCCGCTGCGTCGTGAGCGCGAGAGCGTTGCACGCGATGTGCGGCTTGGCTATGTGAGCGTCGATGCGGCGTGGCGCGATTATGGAATGAAAGTGTGAAAACCCCTCAGGAGCTATACGCGCGAATGGCGCTGATCCGCAACTTCGAGGAGGCGGCGTACCGCGCATATGAGCGCAATGAGCTTGAGGGAACGATCCATGCGTCGATTGGCCAGGAGGGCGTGGCAGTAGGGGTAGCGGCCGCCTTGCGGGACAGTGACAAGATGCTGAGCCATCACCGCGGTCACGGCCATGCGCTGGCGAAGGGAGTTAATCCGAAGCGACTAATGGCGGAGCTGTTCGGACGCGCCGATGGCGTATGCGGGGGCAAGGGCGGCTCAATGCACGTGGCCGATGTGAAGTGCGGCTTCCTGGGTTCACTAGCGGTGGTGGGCAGCTCGATCCCGCTGGCGGTGGGCGTGGCATTGGCGGCGAGGCGTGCGCAAGAGGACACCGTGTGCGTGGTGTTCTTCGGCGATGGAGGTGTGAATCAAGGCGTGTTGTATGAGGCGATGAACCTGGCGGCGATCTGGAAGCTGGGCGTGGTGTTCGTGTGCGAGAACAATGCCTACGCGATAACGACGCCGGCCAAGAAGGTGACAGCCGGTGAAGGCGTGCAGACGCGCGCACAGGCGTTCGGGCTGAGCGCGTTGCGCGTGGATGGCCAGGACGTGGAGGAGGTGGCGGGCGCCACGCGTACGCTCGTGGCGGAGGCGCGCGCGGGCCAACCGGCGCTGCTTGAGTGCCTCACTTACCGTTTTCTGGGGCACTCCCGCTCGGACCCTCCGCATGGCCGTTACCGCACACGCGAGGAGGTAGAGCGCTGGCAGGGCCGCGACCCGCTGGTGGTGCTGGCGCACGAGGCGGGCCTGGACGCGGAAGAGTGCGTACGCCTGGATGCACAGGCGCAAGCAGAGGTGCACGAGGCAATCGAGTTCGCACGCGCCTCACCCCGTCCGACGGCGGAGGAATTGGCAAAGGACGTATGGGGCGATGTATGAGGGGGAGTTTTTTTGAGGGGGAGGGGGTTGCGTTGAGCCGTGAAGCCGCGCAGTCCGGTGTCCTTTTTCCAGAGGCAATCAGGTGCGCGCTTGAAGATGGAATGGCGCAGGACGAGTCGATCGTGCTCCTGGGCCAGGACATCGCGGCCGGCTTTCCCTTCGGCGCGACGCGCGATCTGGCAGGGGTGTTCGGCGAGGAGCGCGTGCGCGATACCCCGATCTCCGAGGCAGCGAGCATGGGCTGTGGGATCGGCGCGGCGATGATGGGCGTGCGCACGGTGGTGGAGGTGGACTTCGCAGGTTTCCTGCTGCTGGGCCTCGACCAGCTGGTGAACAACGCCGCCAAGCTGCGCTACATGAGCGGCGGACAGCTGCGGGTGCCGCTGGTGGTGCGCGTCGGGCAGGGACCGTTTGGGGCCTTCGCGGCGCAGCACTCCCAGGCCCAGCACGCGTGGCTGGCGTCAGTGCCGGGCCTGGCGCTGTGCGTGCCAAGCGATGCCCAGGATGCGTACACGCTGATGCGCTGGGCGTTGCGGCAGAACGATCCAGTGGTGTTCGCGGAGGACATGCGTTCCTACCGGACGAAGGGAGCGCTGGTCAGGGAGGGCGCCGAGGCGAGCGAGGCTGCTGCGGAAGGCGAGGCTGCTGCGGAAGGCGAGGGTTCTGCCGAGGGCGAGGCTGCTGCAGAGGCGGAGGATCTCCCTCGCGCGCGTGTAGTGCGCCCCGGCCGGGACGCCACAGTCGTGTGCTTCGGCTTCGGCACACTCCTGGCACTGAGCGCTGCTGACGAGCTCGCCACGCATGGAATCGAGCTGGAGGTGGTGGACCTGCGCCTGCTCTCCCCCCTTGACGAACACACAATCGGCGAATCGGCCCGGCATACTGGTCGCGTGCTGTGCCTCGGCGAGGATCCGCTGCTGGGTGGAATCACCGCGATGCTGGCCGCCGCCGTGGACCACACGGCGCACGGCACGCTGATCGCGCGCCTCGGCGCGCGGCACTGGCCCACTCCCTTTGGCTCCTCGGAGGAGCTTGTGTATCCCTCGGCAGATTCGGTCGTAGCGGCGGTGCGCCGGCTGATCGAATGGCCGAACGCAGGTCAGGCAGAGATAACGAACGGTGATTTTCAGATGGCGAGCATGCAGTGACGATCATTGAGCCGGGCTACATGGAAGGCACCCGCGGCGCGATGGCGGTGGATTGGGAGTCACGGATTGACATGGCGCGGATGCGCGAAGCGCGCCTGGCGCGCGCGCGCGAGGCGATGGTGGCGGCCGGCTACGACGCGGTGCTGCTGCTTTCAGACCCGAACATTCGCTACGTGACCGCGGTGGCCACGACGTCGGTCTCAGGCGCCGGGGGCTTTCACTACTCACTGCTGTCAGGCGAGGGCAAGATCACGCACTGGGACAGCGCGGACCACGCGATCCATGAGCGCCGCACGTGCCCATGGCTCGATGACATCCGCTATGCGGCCCCGGGCATCGGCATCGTGCCGGCGGCGCTCGGGCCAGGTCCGGCCGCGGAGGTGCTGCAGAAGCAGATGGCCAAGGAGATCGCGACGGCCCTGTCCGACCACGGCCTGATGTCAGGTCGGGTTGGCCTCGACGTTGGCCAGCCAGGCCTGATGGCACTGTTGGAGCGCTATGGCTACGCAGTGGACGCGGGGGCCGGAGCTGCCCTCGCGGCGGCCCGCGCGATTAAGACCTCAGACGAGGTGGAGTGCCTGCGCTTAAGCGCATCAGTGTGCGAGGCGGGTTTTCAGGCGATGAAGGAAGCGATCCGCCCGGGCGCACGCGAGAGCGAGGTGTTCGCAGCGGGCGTGGCGCGCATTATCGAACTGGGCGGGGAGCACGGCGGCGGCAACATCTCTAGCGGCCCGAATACGTGGCCGAAGAGCCAGGCAGACACGACCGATCGCATCATCCGCCCCGGGGACGTGGTCTACTCGGACCTCTACAACATCGGCTTTCACGGTTACCGCTCGTGCTACTACCGCACGTTCAGCTGCGGAGAGCCAAAGCAGGCGACGCGCGATGCACACACACGCGCGGTGGAGAACCTGTACGCGGTGCTGAACGCGATCACCCCCGGTGTCACCACGGCAGAGGCCGCACAGCGCTTCCCCGACGCGAAAGGCGAGTATTGGGACTACTACGGCGCGAGCGAGCCGTGGCAGATGACGACGAACCATTGGGGTCACGGAATCGGACTGTCGCTGTATGAGATTCCGATGACCTGGCGCGGCGCCTCGCCGGAGGGCGCGACGGTATACGCGGAGGGCATGACGATGGCAGTAGAGACGCAGGACCGCGACGGCCACGGCCAGGGTGTGCGAGTGGAGGAGATGGTGGTGGTGCGCGAGGGTGGAGTGGAGCTGCTGACGCGCTGGCCGATCCAGGAGATAACCGTGTGCGAGTGATCGCCTCCGCTCGGCGGTCCGCTCGCGCACCTGGCGTGAGATCGGAGCGGGTTCCATGAGCGCCCCCGTGGCGATCGTCACCGGCACCTCGCGCGGGATCGGCCAAGGGATCGCCGCGCGGCTCACGGCGGCAGGGACGCGCGTCTTCGGGGTCAGCCGCACTCAGGGGGAGGCGGTGCAGCTTCAGTGCGACTTGGCCAAGCCCGATGCCCCGCGGCAGGTGCTTGCCGACGCGCTTGAGGTCTGCGGCCGTGTGGACGCGTTGGTCAACAACGCGGGCCTGCTGCTGGAGGGCAACTGCTGGGAGCAGCAGGAGGAGGACGTCGACGCGATGGTGGCGCTCAACCTCACGACGCCCTTTCTGCTGTCCCAGGCAGTGGCGGCCCACTGGGTGAAGGAGGGGCAGGCGGGCACGATCGTGAACGTATGCTCGATCGAGTCGCAGGTCGGGTGGTCGGACCCACCGCAGGCCGCCTACGCCGCCACCAAGGGTGGACTGCTGGGGTTGACGCGCGCCCAGGCGCTTGAGCTGGCGCCGCACGGCATCCGCGTGGTGGCGGTCGGGCCAGGGCCAATCGCTACAGGCATGACACCCGACACACCCGAGCTGGAAAAGGCGATCCCCTTGGGCGGACGCCCGGGAACACCGGAGGATGTAGGCGATGTAGTCGCCTTCCTGCTCTCCGAGGCGGCGCGCTATGTGACGGGCGAGATCGTCTACGTGGACGGGGGTTACCTGCTGCGATGACGCCCACTGCGATGACGCGTTTTGCCGGTCAGCGGGCGCTTGTCACGGGCGCGGCGTCGGGCATCGGGCGGGCCGTGGCGCGCCGCCTCGCCGCCGAAGGCGCCAGCGTCGTGGGTCTCGATCTCTCTCGGGACGGGTTGGAGGAGACATTCGACTCGATCGTGGGCGCGCACCACATCGCGGTGGATGTGAGGAGCGAAGAGGCCATCGCGGCCGTGGCAAACAGCGACGTGCTGGTCAACGCCGCCGGCATCCTGCTGCGCCACGAGCTGCTTGAGCATCCGCTGGATGGCTGGCAGCAGACGCTCGATGTCAACCTCAAGGCGCCGCTGCGCCTGTCACGCGAGTTCGCGCGTGCCCATATCGAGGCGGGTACTCCCGGTGCGATCGTCAACGTCTGCTCGATCGAGTCCTTCACCGCTCTCCCCGGCCACGCCGCATACACGGCCTCCAAGAGCGCGCTGCTGATGCTCACGCGGGCCACCGCGCTGGAGTTGGCGCCCCATGGCATCCGCGTCAACGCCGTCGCCCCGGGCGTGACGAAGACAGGCATGAACGCAGCCGTGCGGGCGGACCCCGAGCAGGCCGCGGCCCTCAATGAGGCGATCCCGCTGAAACGTTTCGCCACAGCCGAGGAGCAGGCGGCGGGCATCTGCTTCCTGGCCTCGCCCGAAGCCTCCTACATCACCGGCGCGACGCTGCCGATCGATGGCGGCTGGCTGACCCGTTGAGCGCGTCTGTGCGCCCCATCGAGCGCGCCTGTAGGTGACCAGTTGAGCGTGTTTTGTGCGCCTATTGAGCGCGCCCGTACACCGGCCTGTTGAGTGTGCCTGTGCCTCCTGTTAGCGTCCCGTCGATGACCCTTGTGGAGTGTGTCGCGGCGCTGGCTGATGGCAGCGTGAGCTCAAGCGAGCTGGTGGAGCGCACGCTGGCGCGGATCGAGGCGACGCAGCCGACGCTGAACGCGTTCCGGGTGGTGTTCGCGGACTCCGCGCGCGCCGAAGCCGCGGAGGCCGATCGGCGCCTCGCCGCCGGCGAGCGGTTGCCGCTGTTGGGCGTGCCGGTGGCGGTGAAGGACGATGTCGATGTCGCCGGTCATCCGACGGCCTTCGGCTGCGCGGGGGACTTCCCGGCGAAGACGCAGGACTGCGAGCTGGTACGGCGCTTGCGCGCGGCGGGCGCGATCGTGGTGGGCAAGACCAACGCGCCGGAGATCGGCCTGTACCCCTTCACGGAGGGCCAGGCATTCGGGGCGACACGCAACCCGTGGAACCTCAACCACACCCCGGGTGGGTCAAGCGGTGGCAGCGCGGCAGCGGTGGCCGCGGGGATCGTGCCGGTGGCGACGGGCTCGGACGGCGCGGGGTCGGTGCGCATACCCGCCGCGTGGTGTGGCCTGGTGGGCATCAAGCCTCAGCGCGGGCGCATCAGCACGTGGCCGGACCCCGAGGCGTTCAACGGGCTGACGTGCTTCGGACCGCTGACGCGCACGGTGGCCGATACGGCGCTGATGCTGGATGTGCTCAGCGGCTCTCATCCGGGCGATCTGCACACCCCACCGCCTCCGCCCGAGCCTTACGTGCAGGCGGCAGCACGCGAGCCGGGACGGTTGCGCATCGCGCTGTCGCTGCGCGCGCCTTTCAGCGGCGCGCCGGTACGCCTGGACGCGGAGATCCGCGCGGCGGTGCACCGCCTAGGCGGAGTATTGCGCGAGCTGGGCCATTTGGTGATCGAGGATGAGCCGCGCTATGGGCTGATGGGCCTGACGCTGGTGGCACGTGGGCAGTCGGGAGTGCACGAATGGGCCAGCCAGGTCCCCGATCGCTCGCTGCTGCACCCGATCACGCGCAGCAGTGCGCGCGTGGGCCGCTTCGTTGGGCGCCCCGTGCTGGGCGCGGCGCGGCGCCTGGAGCCCCTTTTTCAGCGCCGCGCGGGGGCCATCTTCCAGCGCGTCGACGTGATCCTGACGCCGACCACGGCGACTCCCCCGCTGCCGATCGGGGTCACCGAGGGCCTGAGCGGATTCGCCACCGATCAGCTTGTGGCCGGCTCGTGCCCGTATGCGTGGCCGTGGAATGTGTTGGGCTGGCCCGGAGTGAGTGTGCCGGCGGGCGTCAACCGCGATGGCCTGCCCTTCGGCGTGCAGCTGCTAGGACCGGCCAACACCGAGGGACGGCTGCTGTCGTTGGCGGCGCAGCTGGAGAAGGTCGAGCGCTGGCACGAGCGCATGGCGCCGGATAGCGCCGCGGTTCTGGCCGTAGGATGATCCAACTCGGGGCGCCGGATAGTGCCGCGGTTCTGGCCGTAGGATGATCCAACTCGGGGCGCCGGATAGCTCAACGGGCCTTGCTCATACGCTGGTCCCTGGCGCTCCGGTTTAGACTACGGCGTGTGAATAACGGCGCGCCCGCCAGGGCACAGGCAGGCGGCGGAGGAGGCGATGACGCCTATCGCAGCGCCGGGATCGACTACGCGGTACTCGACGCCGGCAAGCGCTTGGCGATCGACGCGGCGCTGGGCACCTCCGCGCTGCTGAGCGCCCGCGGGGGCAAGGCGCTAGACGAGTCGCGCGGCGAGCCCGCCTTCGTGTTCGAGCTGGCCGGACAGACTCTCGCACTGGTGCTGGAGGGCCTGGGGACGAAGTCGATCATCGCGCGGATGGTGGGCGAGCAGCAAGGCGTCAACTGCTTCCGAGCGGTCGCCTATGACGCGGTGGCGGCGATCGTCAACGACCTCTGCTGCGTGGGCGCGCGTCCGCTGGTGCTCAATGCCTACTTCGCCACGGGTACGCCGCAGTGGTTCGCCAATCACGAGTGGCACAGCGAGCTGATCGAGGGCTGGGCCGCGGCGTGCGCGGAGGCGGGTTGCGTATGGGGTGGCGGCGAGTCGCCTTCGCTGCCGGAGCTGGTGAGCGCCACCGACATCGAGTTGGCAGGCAGCGCAGTGGGGGTCATCGCACCCGGGAGCAAAGCGATCCTGGGGCAGGACCTGGCGGCAGGCGATGAGATCGTGCTGGTAGCCAGCAACGGCCTGCACGCCAATGGCTCCTCACTGGCGCGCATGGTGGCGCGAGAACTGAAAGATGGCTTCGCCACAAGGCTGTCAGGCGGCGAGACTCTCGGCGAGGCGCTGCTGACCCCCTCGTTCATCTACTCCAAGCTCGTGGAGCGGGTCCTGGACGCGGGAGTACCGGTCACCTATCTGAGTCACATCACCGGTCACGGCTTCCTCAAGCTGATGCGCCCTCCGCACGACTTCACCTACACGATCAAAGAGCTGTTGCCCGTCCCCGAGGTGCTGCGGTTCCTGGCGCAGCAGACGGGAATGAGCGAGCGCGCGGCCTACTCCACGCTGAACATGGGCTGCGGCTTCGCCTTCTACTGCGCGGCAGGGAGCGGTAAGGAAGTCGTCGATATAGCCCATGGGATGGGACTCGCGGCAGTATTCGCGGGGACCGTCGATGAGGGTCCGCGACGTGTGCTGATCGAGCCGCTGGGTGTCGAGTTCGCGGGCGAGGAGCTGCGATTGGGGCCTGAGGGGTAGCGGCCAGAGGAGGCAAGTTCAAGAGGGTGAGAGACATGCGCTAACAAACGATCGTTTGTTTGATACGATCGTATGAATGGTAGACTGTTCTGCACCGCATGGCCGACGGAAACGCGACCAAGGCAGCCCTGTTGGAGGCAGCCAAGCAACTGATTCGCGAGCGGGGCTACGCGGCGACGAGCGTGCGCGATCTGGCGGCGGCGTCGGGTACCAATCTGGCAGCCGTCAATTACCACTTCGGCTCCCGCGAGAAGCTGCTCAATCAGGCAGTGCTGGAGTCCTTCCTGGAATGGACCGACCGCAGCGTCGAGGAAGACGCGCAGCTGACGCGCGCTCATCCGGAAGCGGGGCCGATCGAACATATGGCAGCCGGCACTCGCGCGACGGTCGAAGCCTTCCCCGAGAGGTTGCCACTGTTCGTGGTGTTCCTGGAGGCCCTGCTTCAGGCACAGCGCGCGCCGGAGCTGCGCCGCCAGTTGGCAGCGCACTACGCCGAGGAGCGCCGGCGGGCGGGCGAGATGGTGCGGACCGCATTGGGCGAGCAGACGCCGCCCGATCGCAGGTTGGAAGTCGCGACGTCTTTCATGATCGCGGTGACGGACGGACTGATGGTGCAGGCGCTGCTCGACCCCGAGGCAGCGCCGAGCGGTGAGGAGATTGCCGCGTTTTACGAAGGGCTGGCGGTTTGGGCCAGGACCGGCGGGCCGCCCCCTGAGAAGGGGGGAGAGTGATGCCCAAGATCTAGAGGAGGAGTGGAGAACGATGATGCGGATACGCAACGCTGGGATGTCGAAGGCGCAGGGGCTGTTTGGGAAGACACGTCTCCTGTCAGCGGTACTAGTGGTCGGTGTCTGCCTCGCTCTCGCTGCGGTGGCGTGGGGCGCACAGACGCTGAGCATCCATACGAGCTTCAGTCCCGACAAGCTGGGCTCGCCAACGAACCTCTCTGCCACGGCGGTCTTTGGCTCGACCATTCCGGGCGTGCCGTCGCCGATCAGGAATGTCACGGCCTATGGGCCGGCCGGGCTGGAAGTGGATCTACGCGGCGCTGGCATGTGCACGGCGGCGAAGCTCGAAGCGGTCGGCGCCAGTGCCTGCCCGGCCGACTCGCGCCTGGGCTTTGGCAGCGGGGTGGGTCTGCTGGAACTGGCTGGGGAAGTTATCCACGAGCCGTTCACCCTTGATTTTTTCAATGGGCCGAAGGAAAACGGGCGTATGGTGATCTTGGTCTACGTCAACGCCGATACGCCGGTCTCTGTGCAGCTCGTGCTGCAGGCGAAGGAGGTCTATGGACCCAAGCCCTACGGCTGGGGGGTGACATTCGAAATCCCGATCATCCCCACGCTTCCCGGAGCCTCCTATGCGTCGGTGGAAAAGACCTCGTTTAGCATCGGCGACTTCAAGGTCGGTTATTTCAAGACAATCCATGGCAAGCGCAAGCTGGTGCACGTGAGGGGGGTCGTCGTTCCCAAGACCTGTCCCTCCGGCGGCTTTCCCTATGAGGCGTCGTTCAGCTTCGCGGATGCCACCACCAACACCTACAAGGGCACCATTCCCTGCCCGCGCAAGTAACGACGCTATGTCCGTGCCTGCCCCCGCAAGTAACGGCGCTATGTCCGTGCCTGCCCCCGCAAGTAACGGCGCTATGTCCGTGCCTGCGCGAGTAACTGAGCGTTATGTCCGGGCGCGCTTGCGCCGCGGAACACCAAGGCCCCCGGCCGCGTGGGTTGCGGGCAGGCGGGGGCCTTAGGTGGCGGCGACGGCTATGGTGATTCCATGACTCGGACTGCGGCGTTGGCACTGGGTGGCGTCTTGAGCAGCTGCCTCGCGGCGATGTTGTGTGCGGTCTTGGCCAGCGCCGCGCCACCGATGCTGTCCGCGCCGGCTAAGGGGGGGACCTTTTCTGTCCTGACATCGAGCTTCTCTCCCGATCGACTTGGCGCGCGCGGGGCTCTGACGTTCGCGGTTCGCTATGGAGACGGCGAGCCCGACGTGGTCTCGCCGATGGGGGGAACCAGTGTGCCCTTGGCGGTGCGGCGGTTGGTGGTGCGGTTTCCGGCGGGCATGGGCCTTGACATACCCAATCTGAACGCGTGTACCGCGCGGCGCTTGCGCGCCCACGGCGCGCGCGGCTGCTCGGCGGCTTCGCAAGTGGGTGGTGGGTATGCGCTCACGAAGGTCCACGCGGGAACCCAGATCCTCTCCGAGCGGATCAGGCTGAGAGCTTTCGTCGGCCCGCTACACAACGGCCAGTCAACGCTTGAGATCCTCGCCCAGGGCTATACGCCGCTGGGAGAGACGCTGGTGTTCGAAGGGGAAATGCGCTTTGGTCGTGCGCCCTATGGAGAAGAACTGGTGCTGCGCGTGCCCCCGATTCACACGCTGCCCGAAGCGCCAGATGCCTCGCCGGTGCTGCTTTCACTGACGCTCGGTGTAAGCACACACCGGCTGGTGCGTTCGGCCAACACGGTCATCGTGCCTTCTCACTGCCCTGCAGGGGGCTTTCCGTTTGCCTCCGAATCCACCTACGCTGATGGTTCCGTGGGCAGTGCCGCGGCAACGGTGCTCTGCCCCTGAACGCAGCGATGTTCCGGCGCCTCTGATGATGCCCCGGGTGGCCTTGATGCCCCTGAGCGGCCTCTAAGATAGGCCGCTCGTGAGCGGGTACGTCGAGCTGCCGACCGGCGATCGGGGTGACGTTCTTCGTAGGCTCGATCTTCTTCACGAGTGCCTCATATCTGCAGTACTCGGAGGCAGTCAACGTCGAGCACAGCCTCGGCACGCGAGTGCGGCGACGTTGGCGCCCGGTGTCCTGGGAGCCGCGGCGGATCGACTGGCTGGCCGCATCGGTGCAGCTCCTGGGATCTAGGGCGGCCGTGCAAGGCGGCCGTGTAAGGCGGCCGTGCAAGGCGGCCGTGTAAAGACGAGCGGGCGTATAATCGCCCGCTCGGCGTCCGTCGCGGGCGCTCCTCAGCCGATGACAGGTCTGCCCCCCGGCCCGCCCGCGGACCGCTCGGCGGCCTCAATGGAGGTATCAGATGCCGCCCCACCAGCAGCCTGTCAAGCTCACCAGCGAGCAGATCGAGGCCCTTGAGGGCATGTATGGCAACCGCTTCCTGCTCGAGCCCGCCCCAGACCACAAAATCCCCAAGTCGGGCATGTCTGCCCAGGAAGCGATGCGCCTGATCGGCGAGGAAATGGTGCTCGACGGTCTGCCGGCGCGCAATCTGGCGACGTTCGTGACGACCTGGATGGAGCCCGAGGCCGAGCGGGTGATTCAGGAAGCGCTGCGCGTGAACTTCATCGATCACGCCGAGTACCCGCAGTCAGCTGAGATCGAGCAGCGCTGCATCCGGATGCTCGCGGACCTCTTCAACGCGCCAGGTGAGACGACGGGCGCCCGCACACAGGGCTCTTCGGAGGCGATCATGCTGGGCGCGTTGTCGCTGAAGTGGAAGTGGCGAGGGCGCCGCGAGGCAGCCGGCAAGTCGGTCGACCGGCCGAACCTCGTCTTCGGCGGGGACGTGCACGTGGTGTGGGAGAAGTTCTGCCGCTACTTCGATGTCGAACCGCGCATCGTTCCGCTGAAGCCCGACAAGTACACGATCGGGCCCGAGGACGTGGAGCCGCATATCGATGAGAACACGATCGGCGTGGCGGCAGTGCTCGGCACGACCTTCACCGGTCACGCCGACGATATCCGCGGGATCAACGATTACCTGGTGGGCCTCAAGAACGAGAAGGGCCTGGACGTGCCGCTGCACGTCGACGCTGCGAGCGGCGGCTTTGTATGGCCGTTCCTCTATCCCGAGTCGGAGTGGGACTTCCGCCTTGAGCAGGTCCGCTCGATCAACGTCTCAGGGCACAAGTTCGGCTTGGTCTACCCCGGGGTCGGCTGGCTGGTTTTCAGGGAGAAAAGCGATCTGCCCGAGGACCTCGTCTTCTACGAGAACTACCTCGGCAAGCGGGATGCCACCTTCACGCTGAATTTCTCAACGGGCTCGGCGATGGTGTTGGCGCAGTACTACAACCTGATTCGCTTCGGCCATGACGGCTATCGCTACATCATGGAGACGATGAAGTACAACGCGCGCCAGCTCGCGAAGCAGATCACGGAGATCGGCGAGTTCGAGCTGATCGGAGGAGAAGATGACGAGCAGCTGCCGCTCGTCGCCTTCAAGCTGGCGGGAGAGCACGACTACGACGAGTTCGATGTCTCGGCTCAGCTGGCTGCCGAGCGAGGCTGGATGGTCCCTGCCTACACGTTGCCGCCCAACGCTGAACACATCAAGATCATGCGGGTGCTGGTCAAGGAGACGCTCAGCAGCTCGCTGGCCACCTGCCTCGGCAACGACATCGCCGAGGCATGCAAGACGCTGGATGCCAAGGGCAGCCTGCACCCGATCGATCGCAAGCGCGTCAAGACGAATACCGGGTTCTGAGCGAACACCGGGTTCTGAGCAGCGCGCCTGCGCATAAATCGCGGATGAGCGGGCTCGCTGGGTCTCGGAGTCAGACACAATTTCGGGCATCTGCCGAACGGGACCAGTCGCTCGTCGCCCTCTTCTGCCCTTGGATCTGCCGTGTGCTATGGCTCTCCGGCCAGCCGGGTCCCGGCCCCATTGACCTCGCGCAGCCAGATCTTATCATCCATATCGATATTTGAGACTCAGTGAGAGGAGCCCAATGGGACGCCCAAGGATGTACTGCGGCTTCCTCGTGGTTGCAGTGCTTCTGGCCTCGGCGACGGCGGCATCTGCGGGCACATGGTCGATCCAGACAACAAGAGAACCAGAACAGAGCACAAACTTATGGTCCGTATCGTGTGTCACGAAAGTGGCCTGTACTTCGGTTGGTGATTCCGAGGATCTTACGGGACGCCCTGTTCCGGTGGCCGCGAAATGGGATGGCAAAGCATGGCTGGTCCAAGAAGCGCCTAGCGTAGCCGAAGCGAAACGTAACTCTTTGGATGGCGTGTCCTGTGTTGTCCTCAAACTGACCGAATGTATAGCTGTCGGCTATTCCGATAACGGCATATATCTGCCCCTTGCCGAGAGATGGAACGGTGAAGCGTGGGCTCTCCAGAAAGCGCCTGGCCCCGCTGGATCTACATATAATTTTTTGAGGCGCGTATCTTGTGCCGCTGTCAAACCCATCGCCTGCATGGCTGTCGGAAGCTATCAGAACAGCTCAGGTGAATCCTTGTCCCTGGCCGAGAGTTGGAATGGGGAAGAATGGACGATTCGGGAAGTACCCAGTCCGGAAGGAGGAAAACTCGCCGGGCTACTGGGAGTATCGTGTGCTGCTATCAAACTAACCGAATGTACTGCTGTGGGCGACTACACCACCAAAGCCGGCATAACAGTTGGCCTCGCGGAGCGTTGGGACGGTAAATCGTGGTCTATCCAGGCAACACCAAACCCGGAAGGTGCGAAAGCCACCAATTTGGAGGATGTCTCATGTCCGTCAGCAGTCTTCTGCTCCGCGGTAGGTGTATATGACGACGCCTCGGAAGTCTCTTGGCCGGTAATAGAGAGCTGGAATGGAGAAAATTGGTCAATCGAAAAACTTCCCCTTCCCGCCAAAGCGGAAGATTTCCGTCTTGAAAGCGTATCCTGCATATCAGCAGTGAATTGCACGGCAGTGGGAGAATACTACACCGAAGGCCCGAGCGTCTTGACGCCCTTTGTGGAGAGCTGGAATGGTAAAGCTTGGTCAATTAACAACGCTCTCGCTCCACCCGAAGGCAAGGGCCGCATGAACGCGGTGTCGTGCGTATCGGCTCTCTTCTGCAGTACGGTCGGTGGCTTTGTTGGTGTGCAAGGCGTGATGAAGCCATTTGGAGAGAGCTGGAGCGGCACCGAATGGTCATCGCAGTCCGTGACCAATTCGCTCGAAACAAGAAGTAGCACTCTTCTGGGAGTATCCTGCCCTACCACCGTGCTTTGCCGGGCGGCAGGCAACGAGGTCGACGGCTCGGGTATCCAGGTGGCCATGGAGCAGCATTGGGAACCCGAAGCATTTACGACCTGGAATTTCAGCGCAATAGATTATCCAGCTACCGGAAAAGCAAGCAATTTGCAGGCGATGTCCTGCGCGGCACCCCTGAATTGCATTGCCGCGGGCGACTACATCAACGAAGCGGGCACTGAAGCGGCTTTTGCCGAGGATGGCAACCAGCCCCAGGCTCCGCCGGTTCCTTCCCAGGCAAAAGCCAGCGGCCTGCAGGGAATATCGTGTACAGTGGTTAAAATAACCGAATGCATTGCTGTTGGCGAGTACGTCAACAGCAGTGGCGTCAAAGCATCCTTGGCGGATAGCTGGAATGAAAAAAACTGGTCTACTCTGAAAGTCACAGAACCGACTGAATCAAAAACCAGCGGTCTTGGTGGTGTATCCTGTGCGGTCGTCGTCAAACTAGGGGAATGTATAGCGGTAGGGAGTTACACCAACAAACTGGGAGTGACGGCGACTCTCGCGGAGGGCTGGAACGGAAAAGCCTGGACAGTTCAGGAAACACCTACTCTGTCGAGCGCAAAAGTCAGTAGCTTGCGCGGCGTGTCGTGCAATGTCGTAAAACTCCTGAAGTGCGTAGCGGTTGGAAGTTACATAACCAAAGCCGGTACACAGGTAACCCTGGCGGAGAGCTGGAACGGAAAAACGTGGACAGCCCAGGAAGCTCTCAATCCGGAAGGTGCCCGGGCGAGCAGCCTAACTGGCGTCTCGTGCGCACTGGAAATTGCCTGCACCGCCGTCGGCAGTTACATAACCAAAGCCGGTACACAGGTAACCCTGGCGGAGAGCTGGAACGGGACAACTTGGACAGCCCAGGCAACTCCCAATCCCGAAGGCGCCCGGGCAAGTAGTCTATCCGGAGTGTCCTGTGCATCGATTGCCATTTGCGTCGCCGCCGGGGAATACGTCAACAAAGCAGGGACACAAACAACGCTGGCGGAGGGGTTTGGTTGACTTCGCTGACCATCGACTCGCCCGGCTTGGGCCAAGGCGGGGGCGGAGGTTAGTCAGGACGTTTTGGCTTCTCGAGGGTGCCGGGCGGTGCGATCCAGACGCTTGTGAAGTGAAGGGCATGTGCAAGGCGGTCGTAGTGGTGGTCGTAGTGCAGTACATCAACGCCGGCGTCCTGGGCGGCGGCCGCGATCAAGGCGTCTGCGATGGGAACCCGGTGTTGCCCGGATCCCTCTGAGGCGAGGTCGCGTAGCGCTCCGATTGCAGCTCGTTGCGCCGAGGTGGTGATGGGCACCTCGCGTAGAAGGGCTTGCTCAGCCTCGACAATCGCGAGGTCCTGGGCATCGCATGCGGAGTACAGCAGCTCGAGGGTCACGATCGAGCAGCTGGCGATCTGCCTTCCCCGCAGCGCGGCAGCCCATAGATCCCGAACGAGAGGGTGCGGCGCACGAGCCCAAGCGGATGTGTCGGCAATGAGGATCTTGCCTCCGAAGGGGGGTTCGTCCCCCACGGTTACCTGCCCCAGGCAAGCTCGTCAATGCGTCGCGCGACATCGACATCGAACCCCGGATTGGCCGAAGTCGAATGCTCGATCAGGCGCTCAATGCCCTCAGTGTCATGCTGGCGCTCGGCGAGCATCGCCTCGGCACCGCGGATTGCGAGGTCGTGTACGAGGGACGCGGCTGGCCGATCAGGCTCCACCAGGGGCGCGACGCGGTCCAGCGCTTCTGCAAGCGCTGGATCCTTAGTGACGGGTATGCGCGCAAAGCGAGTCGGCACGGGGCCTATGGTAGCACCAGGGTGCAACACCTGTCCTCGCCCAAACACCAGTCCTCGCCCAATTGTGGCAGGTCTCAAGTGGCCCCGGAGGGTTGCACTTGAGCCCTTCTCTGCCTCAATGGAGCTAGGGGGACTCGAACCCCCGACCTCCTGGGTGCGATCCAGGCGCTCTCCCAACTGAGCTATAGCCCCACGCTCTGCCCGAAACAAGAAGGTCAGGCGCGGTGCAGCAAGTGTAGTCGCAGACCGATGCGCGATGAAGAGTCGTGAGATAGGCAGGATGCCGGCGAAGGCGTTCGCCGGGGGAGGTATGGTTTGCGAGCGCAATGGGATTGCTCGACGACGCCATCCGCGAGCACTTGGAGTTCAAGCGCCAGCACGGTGCCGACTCGGACGAGGTTGCTCGCCTGGAGCACGAGGTCTTGGGACCTGTGGACCGCGGGGACAACGCCTCTCCGGCTGGCCCCAGCGACTCCGCTGAGGGGATGCTCGGCTCAGGAGAGGAACCGGGGCACTCCACTGCCGAGGTCTCCGATGCCCCCGCTCCCGAGCAGAACCTCACCCACACAGGCGAGGAGACTGCCGAGCTTGACATGCGCACAGTGCTTGCGGAGCAGCCGCTTCGCGCAACCGCTCCTCCGCCTGAGGAGTCGCTGGAATGGGAGGTCCCCTCCAGTTCGCAGTCCGAGTCGGGCACGGGCGCCGAGGGCGAGGCGGCAGAGGACTCGGGAGAGCCAGTCGAGGATGTCCTTGAGGAGACCCCGGATTTTTTGCGCGAGACGCCCGACCAGGATCGGCTGTGGTTTGAGCAGCAGCCGCCGCGAGACTTCGACTTCGACAAGTAGCTAAGTAGGTCACCGGGGCCTGTCCGGCAGCGGCAGGATTGGGAGCGATCCGGTGGGATTTGATCAGCGGAATAGGGCTGCTGCCTAAACCGGCGGCGGGCGTTGCCCGTCCGGGCTCGCTGGCAGGCTCACACTCGTGAGTACAGACGAGGAGGTCAGCGCAATCGGCATGGTGGTCGCTGGAGCATGAGCCAGCGCTACCGCGATGTGCTCAACTACGAGATCGGGGCGCGCATCGTTGTGGAGTTCACGACGAGGGGCCGTGAGGTCGTGGACTACGCGGTGATTCTCACCGTCGATGGCGAGGACGGCGAGACAACCGTGCGCGTCTACGACGGGGCTCATAGCGTCAACGACATGCACCGCCACAAGGCGGGCAGCGGGAAAGCTGCGGCAGAGACCTTCCATGCCGGTACTCTTGGGGAAGGGATGCGGGCCGCGATCACGGCGGTTCGCACCGGCTACAAGGAGATGATCGACGCATGGCGAGCAACGTAAATCCAGCCGAGTCGCTAACAACGAAGGCGATGGACCGCGCAATCGACCTGGCAATCGCGGGCGACTCCCCGTACCCCGAGCACGCCGCGTTTGTAGACGCCGACTCACCACAAGCCGGGCACGAGATCACACGCGCGCTCGATGAGGGCTACGCGGTCGTGCTCGTCTCAGCCGATGGGCGTGAGCGGATCGTCACCGCCAAAACACTCGCCGCATAGCCGCCTGCCTTAGACAGGCTGCGCTCTGTAGGGCGTATATTGAGGATCCTAGGGGCCATAGCTCAGCTGGGAGAGCGCCTGCTTTGCAAGCAGGAGGTCGCCGGTTCGATCCCGGCTGGCTCCATAGGCATTTTACCGCTTTACAAAGCCAAATCTTGGCACCCCCGCTGGTCCTGACCAGTGTGAGGGACGAAGCAGGGACGAAGCAGAGCACCAAGGCGCGGCAGTCTGCGGCTGAGTGTTGGCCTTGGCGGTGCTCGGCGACCGCCAGCCGTGATCGAGGGGGAGGGGTCCCGACAGGTGGCGGAGCCTTTCGGGCCGGGGGACACGGGATCAAGTTCGATCGTTTAGGATTGGCCGATGGATTCACCGGCCAAGGAGGAAGGGCCCGCGGAGACCGGCAGGGATGCCGGCATCCCTCTGTTCCGTGCCCGCTCCAAGGCAAAGGAGTTCCGCGCGCAGCTGGAAGAGTTGCGTGGACGCGTGGATCGGCTCAACCTGCTGTCTGCGGTCGAGCTCGAAGAGCGCAAGGCCACGCTGCTGAGCGAGACTGAGCAGCTTTCTTCGTCAATTGAGCGTGAGCGCGCTGAGGCTGCGGTGAAGATTGAGCGTGAGACGGCCGCCGCCCGGGAGGCGGCTCAGCGGGAGATTGCGAGTCTCGAAGGGCGGCGGACGGCGCTTGAGCCGCGCGTGGCGGAGCTCGCGCAAGAGATCGTGGTGACGGAGGAGATTTCGATCCTGCAAGAGATCGGCGTCTATGAGTACCGCCATCCGCTGACCGATGCCGTTGGCTACGACGCGCGGCTAAAACGCCTGCGCGACACGATCAAGGTCATGGCTCAGAAGGACGGCGGCGCTGTGCTCGCCAACACCGACTGGACTGTCAACGGGTCGGCGCCAAAAGGCCGCGCGATGGTGCGTGACTATTCGAAGCTCGTGCTGCGCGCCTACAACGCCGAAGCTGACAACCTGGTGCGTGCGCTGAAGCCGTACAAGCTGGAAAGCGCGATCGAGAGGCTGGGCAAGATCGCAGCGACGATCGCCAAGCTGGGCAAAACAATGGACATCCGCATCTCCGATGAGTACCACCGCTTGCGCATCAAAGAGTTGGAGCTGACCGCCGACTACCTGGAGAAGCGCGCCGAGGAGAAGGAGCGCGAACGTGCCGAGCGCGAACGTCTCCGTGAGGAGCGCAAGGTGCAAGAGGAACTGACACGCGAGCGCGCGAGGTTGGAGAAGGAGCAGCAGCACTACCTGAACGTGCTTACGCGCTTAAAGGAGCAGGGTAACCACGAGGCGATCGAGCGCACGCATGCCTCGCTGGCCGCCATCCAAAACGCAATCGAAGCGGTCGACTACCGTGTCGCCAACGTGCGTGCTGGCTACGTGTACGTCATCTCCAACCTCGGTGCCTTCGGCGAGGGCATGGTCAAGGTCGGCCTAACCAGGCGGCTCGATCCAACTGAGCGCGTACGCGAGTTGGGCGATGCCTCCGTGCCGTTCAAGTACGACACGCACGCCCTTGTCTTCTCCGACAACGCGGTTGGCTTGGAGTCCGACCTGCACGCAAGGATGGCCGACCGTCGCGTCAACCGCGTTAACAAGCGGCGCGAGTTCTTCTACGCGACGCCAGCCGAGGTCAAGGCGCAGCTGGTCGAGCTGGCCGGCGACCTGCTTGAGTACACAGAGACCGCCGAGGCCGTCGAGTACCGGCAGAGCGCCAACGAGCGCACAGCCCAAGCGGCGCCGGTCGGCTGAGCCCACTGGAGCGCTATCGAGCGTCCTCCCAAAGTGTGCTCGAAGTGTGTCCTTTGTGCCCGAACTGTGCCCGTTCTGTACCCGTTTTGTAACCTCTCGCCGTATTGCCCCGGGACCCCTTGACGTCCGCCGTTGGCTGTGCATATATGGGTGCCCGTAAACATTTTGGCCCCCGCGCAGCTCGAACTGCCGGGGGCCGTGGCAGGAAGAGGAGCTGGTCCCCTTCATGCAGTCCGCACCGTATCTGAGGTGGTGTCGCCGGCGCGCAAGGTTTGTCCCGCCGGAGGGCGTCCCGTGTCTGGGTGTGGGGGTTCTGGCTCCTGTTCGTTGCCGTGAGCGAAAGGAGACCGGTGATGAGTTGCATGTTCTACGTGCCCGGGTGTCTGGCTAGGCATATCCGCAGGGGCCTGTTGGCGAGTTGGGCTTGGCGGGCGAGGAGGTCAAGGCCCTGGCGCATGGTGGGGCGGTCGAGGAGGCGTTAGAGGAGTTGCGTCTGCTGGTGGCGTGCGTTGATGGCGCGCGGGCGCTGCTTGAGGTGCTGGGCCGCCGGGCGGCGGTTGATCGGACGGGCGTGGAGGTCGATTTGCGGTCGCATCGGTGGGCGTTGCAGTTGGCGTTGCACCACGAGATCGAGCGTTATGAGCACCTGATGGCGCGGGCGCGGCAGCTGGGCGCGTGTGCGTGGCGGCGTGGTGTTGAGCGGCGGCGGGAGAGGCTGCGCGAGTTGCGCCGGGCGGTGGAGGTGCGTGCGAGCGGCCTGGATGACCCGACGGAGCCCGGTGGCCTCGGTGGGGACCCGGGCAGCGTGCTGGGCGCGGGCGAGTGGGCGCTGCTGCACGTTCTCCTCGGCGAGGCGGCGGATGACGTGTGGGAGGACGGCGAGGCGCCGGAGTTGATCCCGTCCTGCTCGGCGTAGGCGGGGGTGCGAGGTCGTGGCCGCTCGCGCCCCACCACCCTCGGCGGTGGCCCCCGGCGCGGGTGCGAGCCGCCGTGGGAAAACGGTGGTCTGAGTCAATGTGATTTGGCTCCGACGCGGATAGGCCCGCGCCGGAGCCGTGCACGGAAAGGAGTGTCTTCCCATGCAGGGCGAGCGTAACTGGTCGTTGGAGTTGAGGGTGCAGGAGGTGGCGCAGCGCGCGGTGATGTTGCAGGTGCTGCGCGTGGATCGCGATGAGCGCTGGAGTCGTGCGGAGCTGGAGCGCGAGATCTATGACATCGCGCCGCTTGAGGTGGGCGATGCGCTTGAGCGTTTGCGCCGTGAGGGCCTGGTGCACGTGGAGGGCGAGTTGGTGCTGGCCTCGCGTGCGGCGGGGCACCTCGATGCTCTGGGGATGTTCTCGATCTAGACCGTCCCCAACAATCTGTCGGGCGGGTTGCGTGCGTGTCCTCCCCACCGCGCACCCTGTCCGCCAGCACCCACAACCCCTGGAGGATCCTCTGGCGAGTACGCCAAGCGTCGTCGCAAACAACGCGGGAGTGTGGGGAGGGGCGGCCTTCGGCCGCGTGGTGGCCGCGTCGCGGCGATCCCGGCGCGCGCGAGGAGGCTAGGGGTCGGAGACACGCTGTCGGGTGGTTTGGTCATGCGGTCTGGTGCTGGAGGGTGGCAATCGAACGGCCTGCGGTGACGGTCTCTTCGCCGTCTGGCTTCCTTCGTGACGACCGGCACCCGCAACCTTGGAGCATCTCGTGTCTTCCCGACTATTTGGCGCAGAACGGTGCCGGTGTTACGGTCGCTGGCAATCCGATAAGGCCGGCAGGCTGCTGGTCGTCGCCCGTTTGATCCCGAGGAGGTAGTCCCCGTGTCGAGTCTGTTGTCTTGCCTGATTGAAGCTCTTCGCCAACAAGGTGGGTCCCAAGGCAGTGCCCTCAGCCGCAAAGCTGTCTGGCTGGCGGGCCTGACAGCGCTGGCCCTGGTGTTGCTCGTGTTGCCTGCCGTGGCGTCGGCGGCGGTCTGCACGGACACTTGGAAAGGGCCGGCCGAAGGGCTCTGGGGGACGGCGGGGAGCTGGTCGGCTGAACACGTCCCGACTTCCTCGGATGTTGCGTGCATCGAATCGGGCTCGACGGTGGAAGTGGCCTCGGGGGTCAATCAGGTGGGGGTGGTGCAGGGCGAAGGGTCGCTGGTGATCCACGAAAGCACGCTTGAAGTCACGAACACGCTTGAAGCGTCGTCGATCAATACGCTGGCGATGCACTTCGGTGGGGTGTTGACGGGTGCTGCTGCGGTGGATGTGTCGGGGTCGCTGGTGTGGAGCGGTTCGAGCACGATGTCGGGGTCGGGTTTGACGGTGCTGGGGTCCGGTGCGACTGCGTCGGTGGCAACGTCTGCCGTTTTGCTGCAGCGGACGTTGGTCAATGAAGGGACCTTTACGTTTGTCGAAGGGTCGCTGAGGATGGATGAAGGCGCCCAGCTAGATAACTCGGGGACGTTCAAGGCGAACGGGGAAGGCGTGTTCGGGATCACCACCGGAGGTGAAGGTGCGGCGCCGCTGGTCGTGAACACCGGCCTGTTCGAGAAGACGGTAGGCGAAGGGAAAACGCAGGTCGAAGTCAGCTTTGAAAACTCGGGGACGGTCAAGACGCCGACTGGGCGGCTTGTCTTCGGCGAAAAGCCCATCTCGGTGACGCTGACGAGCAGCGGCGTGCTGGAAGGCACGGAGGTGTTCAATCACGCCACGATCACGGCCGGCGGTTTCAAAGCGCCGTCAGGTAAAGTAACGGTCGAATATGGGTCGTTGACGATTTCTGAAGGCAGTACTGTGTCTATCGCTAACTTTACGATGAACTTTGAAGCGATGGTGACGGGTGCGGGGACGCTCGATCTCACCGAAGCGTTCGTGTGGAATCTCGAAAGCACGATGTCTGGCTCCGGCACTACGATCATCAAGCCCGGCGCTACGGGCTCTTTTCAGGCCAGTACAATGAGGCTGAAGGAAAGGACGTTGGTCAACGAAGGGACGATCACTCTTGAAGCGTATATGCAATTGGCCAAAAACGCGCGGGTGAAAAACCCGGGGACGTTTAACGCGAACATCGAGGGTGTGTTCGGGATCACTACCGAAGAAGAAATACCGACCGGCGTGTTCATCAATACAGGTGTTTTCCAGAAGACTAAAGGCACGGGGGAAACAAGGGTCGAAGTCAATTTCGAAAACGAAGGCAAAGTCGAAGCACAGACCGGGAAGCTGACGTTTGGCTACAAGCCGATCGCCGTGACACTTGCAAGTGGCAGCACGCTGACGGGTGAAATCCTCATCAATGCCGGAGCGATCGTGGGTAATAATTTCAAAGCGGTGAATCTCGTCATCGAACACGCCTCGTTGACGATCCCCATTGGGAGCACCGCGACGATCACGGACTTCACGATGAGGTTCGAATCTGTGTTGACGGGCGGCGGGACGCTCAACGTCAGCGAAACGTTTGAATGGGGCCTGGAAAGCACGATGGCGGGCACGGGCACCACCACGATCAAGCCGGGTGCGACAGCCCTACTTGATGCCACCACGATGTACATGACTGAACGGACGCTGGTGAACGAAGGGACGGCCATCTGGAAAGAAGGCTCGATAGCGATGGGCAATAACGCCAACCTGGATAACTTCGCGACATTCGACGCAAACTCCGAGCACATCAACGGTATGTATGTACGCGAATCAGAAAGCACAGATCCAGCACCGCAGCTCAATAACGACGGGAAGTTTCAGAAGATAGAAGGTACTGGCCAGACGACGGTCCAGGTGCCGTTTTTCAACAGTGGCAGCATTGTCCAGGCGACGGGGAAACTCCTCATCAAAGACCCCGTGTCCAGTGAATCATCGTCGCAGTGGGGCGGCGAAAACCCGTCCGAAGGCCCGAAAAACCTGTGCGGGGAACCCGTGGATTGCGCGACAGGCGACTTCTTTGAGACCGAGACCGACCTGTCGGTCGGCGGCCGAGGCGTGGGCTTGAACATGATCCGCACGTATAACTCGCAGGCCGCTGTCGCGGGGGTCTCGGGCGCGTTTGGGCCTGGCTGGAGCAGCTCGTTCAGCGACCACCTGGTGGTCGCTCAAGGCAAAGCGATGTTGCATCAGGCGAACGGCAGCACAGTCCCGTTCATCGAAGGCAAAGGCACGTCGTTCAGCCCACCCGCATGGTCGCAGGACACCTTGAACGGCAGCACAGGCGTCGGCTACTCGCTCGTGCTGCCCGACCAACGCAAATACCAGTTTGAAGGCAGCACGGGCCGCCTGCAGAGCGTGGTAGATCGCAACGGCAACCAGACGAAACTGGCTTATAACAAAGCGGGGCAGCTCGAAACGATCACGGACCCCGCGGGCCGTAAGATCACGCTCGCCTACAACGGCGAAGGTCTCATCGAAACCGCGAAAGACCCGATGGGCCACACCGTCAAATACACCTACGAAGGCGGCCAGCTGGCGACCGTCACCGAGCCTGGTGAAGCGAAAGCACGCTGGACCTATCATTACGATGGGTCGCACCAGATGACGTCGTTCACGGACGGCCGCGGCGGGAAAACGAGCAACGAATACGACGGCTCGCATCGTGTCACCTCGCAGACCGATCCGAGCGAACGCACGCTGACGTTCGAATACGAACCGTTCCACACGAAGATCACCAACCACTCCACGGGCAGCGTCACCGACGAGCACTACACGAGCAGCAACGAGCCCTACTCCATCACCCGAGGCTTCGGCACCGCGAGCGCGACCACCAGCACGTTTACCTACGACGCGGCGAACGACCTGACGAGCGTCACGGACGGCAACAGTCATACCACGACGTACACGTATGAAAACGGTAACAAGACGAGCATGGTGGATCCCAACAAAAACGAAACGAAATGGACATACGACGGGACGCACGACGTGCTGAGCGTCACGACACCGAAGGGTGAGACGACGACGATCACCCGCGACAGCCACGGCAACGCCGAAACGGTATCGCGACCCGCGCCGCACAGCACGACGCAGACCACGACCTACCACTACGACGCCAACGGGAACCTGACGAGCGCCGTGGACCCCCTCAAACACACCTGGAGCTACGAATACGACACCAAGGGCAACCGCACAAGCGAAACGGACCCCGAAGGCGACAAGCGGACGTTCGGCTTCAACGAAGACTCCCAGGAAACGTCGAGCGTCAGTCCAAAGGGAAACGTCAAAGGCGCCGAAGCGAGCCAGTACACCACCAAAATAGAACGCGACGAACAGGGCAGGCCAAAAACGATCACCGACCCCCTCGGCCACACCGTCAAATACGCATACGACGGGAACAGCAACATCGAAACCGTCACCGACGCCGACGGACACACCACGACCAACACCTACGACGCCGATAACCGCAAGACGAAGGTCAAAGAGCCAAGCGGCATCACCACCGAAACCGCATACAACGGCGCCGGAAACGTCACGAGCCAGACCGACGGAAACAAACACACCACCACATACACCCGTAACCCTCTCGGAGAGATCACCGAAATCAAAGACCCACTCGCCCGCGTCACGAAAAAGGAATACGACGCCGCCGGCAATCTTCTCGCTGTGGTCGACCCCGCGAAACGCACCACCAAATACAGCTACGACCCCGCGAACCGCCTCAAAGAAATCACCTACTCCGAAAGCAAAACACCCACCGTCAAATACGAATACGACGCCGACGGCAACCGCGTCAAGATGACCGACGGGACCGGCAAAACCACATACACCTACGATCAGCTCGACCGGCTCGTACAGAGCACCGACGGGCACGGCGACAACACCGGATACGAATACGACCTCGCAGGCAACCAAACAAAACTAACCTACCCCAACGGCACACTCATCACCCGCGCCTACGACAACGCCGCACGCCTACAGAGCGTCACCGACCCGTCCAAAAACACCACCACATTCGCGTATGACCCCAACAGCAACCTCACCGCCACCACCTTCCCCAAAGCGACAGGCGAGCAAGACAAAATCACCTACAACAACGCCGACCAGCAAATCAAAATCACGATGTCCGGCAACGGCGTGAAACTCCTCGCCGGCCTCGCATACACCCGCGACAACGAGGGACAGATCAAAACCACCACCAGCAACGGCCTCCCCGGCAGCGCAAGCACCAACAGCACCTACGACACCAACAACCGCCTCGAAAAAGCCGGGAGCACCGCATACGCCTATGACTCCGCCGACAGCCCCACAACCCTCGGCGCGAACACCAGCGCCTACGACGCCGCCGGCGAGCTCAAAACGAGCGGCAGCAACACCTATGGATACGACCAACTCGGCAACCGCGTCAGCACCACCCCCAAAGGCGGCCAGGCCACCATCTACGCCTACGACCAGGCCGGCAACCTAACCCAAGCCAAACAAAACAAAGCCGGAGGACTCAACGTCACCTACACCTCCGACGGCAACGGCCTACGCGCCACCCAAACCAAAGGCAAAACCACCACCGCCCTCACCTGGGACACGCACGGCGAACTGCCCCTCATCATCTCAGACGAACAGAACACCTACATCTACGGCCCCAACGAAACCCCAATCGAGGAGATCCAAAGCAAAGGCGCCATCCTCTACCTACACCACGACCAGCAGAACTCAACCCGCATGATCACCAGCGCCACCGGCAACATCGAAGCGACCACCAGCTACGACCCATACGGCAACACCACCGGCACCACCGGCACCACCACCACACCCCTCGGCTACGACGCCCAGTACACCAACACCGACACCGGACTCATCTACCAAAGAGCCCGCTCCTACGACCCCACCACCGCCCAGTTCACAAGCACCGACCCCGTCAACCCCATCACCCGCCAGCCCTTCAACTACACCAACGACAACCCCCTCAACATGGCCGACCCAGCCGGCCTCTGCAGCATCAACCCCTTCTCCTCCAGCAGCTGCGTCAGCGAAGCAGCCGAAGCAGGCGTCCACTTCGCCGAACAGCACCCAGTCGCTACCGGCGTCGCACTCGGCGTCGTCGCCGTCGGCACCGGCGGAGCCGCAGTCGTCGTTGAGGGCGCGGCCGGTACTGCCCTAGGGATTACATCCGTGGCGGCCGGAACCGGAGCTGCGGCGCTGGATGGATCGAAGTGCCTAAACGGCGATAGCGGAGCCTGCGTTGGAGCCGGCCTGGGCGCGGGGAGCGTGCTCCTAGCCGCTCCCGAGCTGCTCTCGGCAAACGGATTGATTGCGGAGACAAGCCTATTCCGAGGGCTGGCGGGAGCGGGTCTCGGGCTTGGAGCATATGCGACCCTCGCTGATCTCCTGACCGGAGCACCTGGCTTCCTCACGCCACTCTTCGGATGCTGACCGATGCGGCCAGCCTTGCCCTCAAGATTTCTTCGGCTGAGCCGATAGGATGAACATATGCTGCGGTCTGAATCGAAGCGCATACGATTGGTCTCGACCCAATCAGCCGCAAGCATTGCGTGATCCCACATGGGCATCGATGGAAAAAACGGAGACGAAGGGGGGCTGGATCCGCTCCAATATCTGAACCGTGTGGAGAAGCGGCTTGTCGGATGGTCGGTAACCCGTCAGTTTGCGACGAACGTTCCCCGCTTCGCAAGAATTGTGCAAAAATCGGGACCGCACGCGGCGGCACGCATAGCATGTGCCCGGGCCTTCCAGTTGTATGCAATCGCATTTGCCTTACCGGGAGTGATTTTCAACGCCTTCGAAATAACTGAGATCTCTTATCTATTTTTGATATTGACAGGGCTCTGCCTTGTCGGAGGCGTCGCTTGCCTTATTACATCGCTTGGACCTCAGCGAAGATACAGGCGCACACACGAGATGCGCGCGGGCTAGCGGTTTGGAAATTGCAACTGAGGCATACTCAGATCCGCTTCAATATTTGAATCGACTTCGAGAAGCTGATTGTCGGCTGGTCCGTAGCAAGACAGTTCAAGACGAACGTTCCTCGCACGGCGAAGTGGATACAAAAGTCAGGGCCGTATGCAACAGCGCGCATTGGCTGCGCACAGACTTTCCAGTTCTACGCAGTTGTAGTTGCCATACCGGCAGAGATCGTCAATGCTTTTGGGGTGACTGAGATTGCGGTGCCGACGTTGTATTGGCGGGCATATGCCTTCTGTGGGTTCTGGAGTGCCACCGCCTGATTCCAGCATCCCAAGTCCACAAAACCGGGGGCAGATCAGCAGATCACAAAAGCGGGGGCACTCCATATCTCATCCGGCGTGGCGTGAAGATTGTGCTTGAGCGCGAGAGGTGTTTGAGTGAGCAGCCACGATGAGCGGGTTTCCCTCGCAGCGCCTCTGTGGACAGCAGCCGAGTTGCAGCGAAGCCCGGACTACCGACTCGGACTATCTACGACTACACGAGGCGTGGCCTGCTGCCCAAGATCCAACTTGGGAGGCATGTTAGATACGCGCCTGCCGACATCGAAGCGCGCCTCGCAGAGCTGGCGACCGCGCCACGTCCTGACTGAACTGACCCATCGCGGGACAATGCGCCTTCTCCTCCTGAGCATGGAGAATCCTCGCCGCACTTCTCGCTCGAAATCAGGCTGCGGCGCGCTCGACGTAGATTCCGGGTCCGCTCGGCTCGGGGATCGCTTCGCCGTGCTCGCGCATCACGTCGAAGTGGCCAACCAAGGCTGCGTGCATCTCCTCGACACACGCCTCGATCGTCGGGCCGGTGGCAACGCACCCCGGCACGTCAGGGGACCACGCCGAGTAGTTCGACGGGGGACCGCCCTCAACGAGGATGAGATAGCGCTCGACGTTGCTCATGGCTTCAATCCTGCCTGCCTCATGATGCTCCCTTGGGTCTTCGGATGCAAGTCGTCGCGTAGATGGCCCGCAACGGTCACTGTGCCCGGCTTGCTCGGATGGCGGTAGTGGCGATGGCTGCCCGTCTGGCGAACCTGCTGCCAGCCATCGCGCTCGATGAGCTTGATGACCTCCCTGACCTTCACGCCGCTGCCGTATCACTTGGGGTCAGCTCGGCTGTCCCAGATGGGGCGAACGCGCCAGCGAGCAGCGCCGCGTCGCCAGCTTGGCTCTTGGCGTGTAGATAGCGTCCCGTCGTCTTTATATCGGCATGGCCCATCCAGTTCTGCACCTGGACGATTGACGCTCGGTTGACGGCTGCTGATCCGAAGAAGTGGCGCAGCGAGTGGAAGGGCAGCGCGCGCAGCTCGGCCCGCTTAGCCGCCGCCGCGTATCGGCGTCGCAATGCGCTCGCGTCAAGATATCCCCCGGTCTGGCCCACAAAGACGGGCTCGTCGTCGCCCGTGAAGCGCTCACGCTGGCCGAGCTTGGCGAGCGTCTGTCCGACTTCGGCGACCATCGGCACGGTGCGGACCTTGCCCGACTTCGGCGTTGCCACCTGACCGTGGGAGTAGTTGCGGCGCACACGGATCGCCTCCTGCGTGAAGTCGATGTCACGCCAGTGCAAACCCACCAGCTCGCCGCGTCGAAGGCCCGTAAGAGCCGCCGTCAAGAAGATAGCGGCGTCCTGCTCGCTCGCCGCCGCGCGCACTAGCGCGTCGATCTCCTCGCGCGAGTAGACATCGAGATCGCCGGAGTAGCGAACCGTCGGCCGCTCGACATCGACGGCGGGGTTGCGCTCGATCTCTCCTCTCTTGACGGCGCGGGTGAGGATCGCGCGCATGACCATCAGTACCTTCTCGCTTGTGCGCGTGCGTCCGAACTCGCCTAGCCAAGACTGGATCGCCGTCGGCGTCAGGTCTGTGATCGCTGCCTGTCCGAACCTCGGCAAGAGGTAGGCGTCAAGCACCTGCCGGTAGTCCAACTGCGTCGAGCGCTTGAGGCCACGGCGCCGCCTGCCGTCGTCGTACCACTCCTCTGCGACCTCGGCGAACGTGACGCTCTGGGGAGAAACTACCATCGAAGCGGCGGTCGGCGCCGACGCGAGGATCTTGCGCAGCTCGTGCGCTGCGTCGTCAGGCGTGAGGTAGCCGTCCGGCTTCGGCCCGTCGGCTGTGCGCCACGTCTCAGCGCCGCGCTTGGTGTGCCGGCCAGTCTTCTTGACCCAAGCAGGTCCGAGCACGCACTGATGGCGACCGTCGGCATCACGCCACAGTGCGTGATATCGGCGTCCGCTCTTGCGCTCGACAACCTGGAGATGACCCGTTGGTCGAACCGACTTATGCTTGAGCCGCATCGAGACCTCGCTCTCGTGCCGTGCCCCGGCCGTTCCAGCGGTGCGGGCTTCTTTGCTTTCGCGGTGAGTCTACTCGATTGTGTTCCCGCCGTGTTCCCAACTCGGCGAAACCAACTGCGCAAACGGGGCTAGAGCGCACCTATATAGCCAGATTTAGACGCATTGGGCCAAGCTTAACACTGCTTTGCAAGCAGGAGGTCGCCGGTTCGATCCCGGCTGGCTCCATGTAACCCGACTCATGCGAACCGCAGGTACGCGAAAGGTCGGTTCGATCTGATCGCGTGCATCCACGCGGATTCCGTCGATCATGGCTTGGAGGTTGCTGTCGTTGAGCATGGCGTGCAGATCGCCGCGTAGCGCGTCGAGGTCGGTGGCGCTGACGCGCTCGGGCTTCTGTTGCGGGCGCTAGTCAGCCCACCAGTCGCGCTGACCCTCCACGTCCTCGCGCGGATTCTCGCCGAGGTTAGGCGCACCGAAGACGAGGATCTCGAGGCCCTCCGGCCCGCCCTCGTAGCCTCGCCACGTGCCGGGTGGGACGCG
>JANWIP010000005.1 GCA_025449845.1 Solirubrobacteraceae bacterium
CTCGGCCTGCTGCACATGGACATCGTGCGCGAGCGCCTGGAGCGCGAGTACGACCTGGAGCTGCTCGCGACGATGCCCTCGGTGGAGTTCGACGTCACCCTCACCAATGGGCAGCAGCTGGAGGTGCACAACCCTTCGGACATGCCCGACCCGGGCACGATCGCGGAGATCCGTGAGCCGATGATCAAGGCCTCGATCATCGCGCCGCGCGAGTACGTCGGGGCGGTGATGGAGCTGTGTCAGGAACGCCGCGCGGAGCACGCGGGCATGCACTACCTGTCGCCTGAGCGAGTGCAGCTTGAATACAACCTGCCGCTGGCGGAAATCGTGTTGGACTTCTTCGATCAGCTGAAGTCACGCACGCGCGGCTACGCGTCGCTTGACTACGAGCTGACCGATATGAAGCCCGCGGATCTGGTCAAGCTGGATGTGCTGCTGGCGGGTGACACGGTGGATGCACTATCGATGGTGGTGCACCGTGAGAAGGCCTACGACGTCGGACGCCTGCTGACCGAAAAGCTGCGCAAGCGCATTCCGCGTCAGCAGTACGACGTGCCCATCCAGGCGGCGATCGGCTCGCACATAATCGCGCGCGAGACGGTGAAGGCCTTCCGCAAGGACGTGATCGCGAAGTGCTACGGCGGCGACATCACGCGCAAGCGCAAGCTGCTGGAGAAGCAGAAGGAAGGCAAGAAGCGCATGAAGCAGGTCGGGCGCGTGGAGGTGCCCCAGGAGGCCTTCCTGGCCGTGCTGGAGTTGGGGGAGGAGGAGTAGGGTTGCCGCGCCCTGAGGTCCCGTCTGGAGCTGCAGAGCAGCAGGCGCACAGCGTCGCGTTGCTGTTCGTTTGCTTGGGCAACATCTGCCGCTCGCCCACGGCGGAGGGGGTCATGCGCGAGCTCGTGCGACGAGAAGGGCTACAGGAGTGGATCACGCTGGACTCGGCGGGGACCGGCGGCTGGCACGTGGGCGATCCTCCCGACGCGCGCGCCACCTCCACGGCCCGTGCGCGCGGGATTGTCCTTGAGGGCGCCGCCCGGCGGGTGAGAGCAAGCGACTTCGAGGACTTCGATTTGCTGCTGGCGATGGACAGCTCCAACCTGCGCGACCTGCAGCGTCTGGCGCCGGATGAGGAGGCTGCCGCGCGAGTGCGACTGCTGCGCGATTTCGATCCGGCGTCGAATGGCGAGCTGGATGTGCCCGACCCCTACTACGGCGGCCCGGGGGGATTCGAGGAGGTGCTGGATCTGGTGCAGGCTGCGTGTGTTGGCCTGCTGGCGCAGGTGCGCAAAGGAGCCGGTTTGTGAGTCTGCCGCCTGGGGCGCGCGATGTGCGGCGCAGCGGTGGCGGCGACATCAATGAGGGCTGGCATGTGACGCTGGCCGATGGCAGCGATGCCTTCGTGAAGACACGGGCGAAGGCGCATCCGGGCGAGTATGCCGCGGAGGCCTTCGGCCTTCAGTGGCTGGGCGAGCCGGGGGCGCTGCGCGTGCCGCGAGTGTTGGAAGTGGGGATGGACTACTTGGCGCTGGAGTGGATCGAGCCGGGCCGACTGGATGCGGCGGGTGCTGAGGAGCTGGGGCGAGGTCTGGCGATGATCCATCAAGCTGGGTCGCCTTGCTTCGGCGATCCGCGGGCCCAGGCCGGTGAGCCAACGCGCTTTGGTTCGCTGGCACTCCCCAATGAGGCCACAGAGGATTGGCCGAGCTTCTTTGTGGAGCGACGCCTATACCCCTTGGCGAGGCTGGCGAGCGATCAAGGCTGGCTGACGAGCGCCGGCTCGGCGGCGATCGAGCGCGTGTGCGAGCTTGCCTACGAGCTTGCCGGCCCTCTGGAGCCTCCGGCGCGGCTGCATGGAGACCTGTGGAACGGCAACGTGATGGCCGACAGGCAAGGACGGCCGCTGCTGATCGACCCCGCCGTCTACGGCGGGCACCGCGAGATGGATCTGGCGATGCTGCGACTCTTCGGCGCGCCTTCAGAGCGGGTGTTTGCGGCCTACGAGGAGGTCGTTCCTCTGGCCGAAGGCTGGCAGCAGCGCGTGGAGCTGTGGCAGCTGCCGCCGATGCTGGTGCATGGGGTGCTATTCGGCGGCGGTTACCGCGATGCGGCCGAACGCCTAGCACTGCGCTACGCCGCCTGAGGGTGTATCAAGGAGAGACTCCGTGCATCCCTGTCGAGATGGGCTTAATGCACCAGTTGTCCCGGTGCGACGGCGCGGTCGGCTTAAGGGATGTGCGTGCAAACACATTCCGCGAGCGACACCGCCTATATCTGCTGGCACGGGTGGTAATTGCCCGCCAACATCGCCGCAGCGACCTCACGCTGGCCACTGTGGCGCGAGTGCTGTGCTGCTCTTCGCGTCAGCTGCAGCGCGCTTACGCTCAGTTCGGCGAGTGCAGCTTTCATGAGGAATTGGTGGCACGGCGCATGGATGCCGCGGCGCAGTTACTTTGCGAGCGTGATCTGCCGATCGGCGAGGTCATGCGACTGGTCGGCTACCGCCACTCGGCTCACTTCGCCGCGACCTTCCGTCGGCGTTATGGCCTGCCGCCGGCACGCTTCCGCGAGCGTGCCCGTCAAAGTCAGCGATTCTAGGGCCTGATCTAAGGCTTGGCGTCGCCCGCCATGGCGGGTTCGAGATCGCCGACCATCTCCCAAAAGCCGGCGCGCAGCGAGCGCTTGGTCTGTTGCTCCAGTTCTCCGCCCAGCATGCGGCTGGCGTAGCGCAGCAGGCGCCTGTCGATCTCGCGCGGAAGTTCGGGGTAGCCGAGCGCCAGTTCGCGCAGCTCCTCCTTGTCGACCTCGGCTGCCAGCTCAGAGCCGAACTGCCTGCCGAGCTCTTTGCCGAAAGCGTCGGACATCATGTTCTGCGCACCGGCGGCGGCAGCGTTGGTGGTGCTCTTCACGAGCGGCGCCAGCTCCTCGGGGCTCAGCTGCAGCCAGCCGTCGACTTCGCGCTGCAGCGCGGCGCTGAAATTGCGGTGCTCATCGGACTGCACCGTGATGAGGTGGACCAGCACGCCATGCTCCTGTGCCGCCACCACACCCTCGACGAGATCCTCGTCGCCGCTCACCAGATAGATGGTGTCGACGGCCTTGTTCTGGGCCAGTGTGAGGAAGTCGCGCAACAACAACGCATCGACGCCCTTTTGCCCGCTCATGCCCAGGCGGCCGAGGCGGACCTTGACGTTGTCGTGTTCGGCGAGGTTTTTGTGCATCGGCGTGAGGCGCCGTTCGGTGGCGGCGTCATACCAGTAGAGCCGCAGGAGATCCAAGCCGCAGTGCTCTTTGGCGCGCAGGTGCAGCAGGTCGAGCATCTCGTCGATCTCGATATCAAATGTGGCACGGTCGCTTGAGCCCGTCGTGACAAAGCCCATCCCGGACAGGAGATAACCGGCGTCTACCAAGACTGCATAGCGGTCCATCTATTACGAGTATACGCCTGCGGGGGAGTGATCTCTAGGGTGCTAGTCCGCTTGTTGAGGCCTCGATGGCTGCCGCGCTTTGGCAGGCATGTTCGGGCAGGTGGGACATCGTCCTGCGCAGAGGCTTCGAGCGAGGGCCGGTGAGACCGGGGCAGTAGACGGGCGCGGGAAGCGGGCCGGTGGCAGAGCCTGGAGCGTTGAGTGGCCGCAGCCCTTCGGCGGCCTGCATGGCGTGGGCGAAGGTATCGGAGAAGATGTCGATGGCCTGCCTGCCGCTGTAGAGCTCGATCGAGTGGCCTTCGTCATAGATGACCGCGGGCACGCCGCGGATCAAGGCGTTGCGCTGTGTACCCAGGGTGGCATTGGAGTGCAGGCGATAGATGACGGTGGTCACCTGCAGCGGCAACTGGCAGCTGCCGCCACCGAGGATGCCTTTATCGCGCACGCAGTCGCCGTAGTAGACGCTGTCGCCGATGGCGCTTGAGTAGCCCTTCTTGCCGTCGGCGGCCGTCAGCGGATAGCTGCCGAAGTTGCGGCCCACCCAGTAGATGGGGTAGTAAGGGAAGGTCTCTGCCTCCTGCAGCGCCTGGGCGGAGAGGGGTCGAGGCTGTCCGGTGGAACAGCCGCTTGCCAGTACCATGCAGGCGCATAAGGCCACAAGAAGCGGCGGGGCGAGGGCGCGATGTGTACGCGCGACTCGGCGCGCGGCGAGGATCATGGCGCGCATTATCGGGCAAGCTTCGGGCAAGACGCGGCGGACAGCGACTTTCACGAGGTTGACTTGTTGATATCGATACAGGCTTGCGGGTACAGATCGACTACAAAACCGCAAGTGTGTCGGAGTCCGGTGGGGTAGCACACCGGGCTCCGCGTCTATGCTCTGCCTCCTCCGTGGGCGCTCGCTTAGAGAAGATGGCAGCGTCGCGAGCGCTGGCAGTGGCAGCCGCGCTGCTGGTGGTGTGGCTATGGGTCGATCCGCGCACGCCCGATCTGGCGGCGCAGGTCTACCGCGTAGGTCTCTTCCAGCAGCAGGGCTTTGCCATCTGGGACCTGCACTGGTACGGCGGTCACGCTCTGCCGGGCTACAGCCTGCTCTTTCCGCCGCTGGCCGCGCTGATGGGGATACGTGTAGTGGCTGTGCTGGCGGTGCTTGCCACGACGCTGCTGGGCGAACGGCTGCTGGTGACCATCTACGGCGAGGCGGGGCGCTCGGCAGCAGTGTGGTTGGCGGTGGCGGCAGTGGCGGATCTGTGGATCGGGCGGCTCACCTTTGCGGTGGGCGTCGCCTTCGCGGTGAGCTGCCTGCTGGCGTTCGTGCGAGGTCGCGTCGCCGTGGCAGTGCTCGCAAGCGTGCTGTGCGCAGCAGCAAGCCCTGTCGCTGGGGTGCTGCTGGCGCTTGTGGCCCTCAGCTATGGCCTGGCGCGGCGCACTTCGCGCGTGCTGCTGATCGTGGCCTTGCCCGCGGGTGTGCTCGTGCTCGCGTTGGCGCTGCTCTTCCCCGAAGGGGGCTGGGAGCCTTTCCCAACCACCTCCTTTCTTGCCACCGTGGCCGTGATACTGGGTTTCCTGTGGGCGCTCCCATCCGAGCGGCGAGAGTTGCGTCTTGGGGCACTGGTGTATCTCGCTGTGTGCGTGCTGTGCGTGATCTTGCACACGCCGATGGGGGCCAATGTGGAGCGTTATGGAGTGCTCTTGGCGGGACCGTTGCTGCTGGGTGCTCTGCTGTGCTCGCCCGCGGAAGAGGGGGCCAAGGGGGCGTTGCGTTTTAGGCCGGTTGCGGTGGTCGTCTTATGTGGGATCGCCTTGTGGACTGTGTGGGGTCCGGTGCGAGAGACGATTGCGGTTGCTGGTGACGCCTCTACTAAGGCTGCCTACTACACGCCGGTGGAGCGCTACCTCGCTGCGCACGGGGGAGGGCTTGTGCGCGTGGAGGTGCCATTCACGCGCTCCCATTGGGAGGCTGCCTGGCTGGCCCCGACGGTTTCACTGGCCCGAGGCTGGGAGAAGCAGCTGGACACTCGCTATGACGACGTGCTCCTACAGCCGGGGCTGAGCGCGGTGAGCTACCAGGGGTGGCTGCGCCAGCAGGCGGTCAGCTATGTGGCGCTGCCGGATGTGCCGCTTGACCCCTCAAGTTCGCAGGAGGGGAAGCTGATTGCAGGCGGCCTGCCGTACTTACGTGAGGTCTTCGCCAGTCCTCACTGGCGGGTCTACAAGGTGCTCGACCCCACGCCGCTCGTACAAGGCCCAGGTCGCTTGAGCGCGCTAGGGCATGACTCCTTCGCGCTGTACGCGAGCGCCTCGGGTCGCTTGCTGGTGAGGGTCCACTACAGCCGCTACTGGGCCATCGTCGGAGGTGCGGGAAAGGTAGAGCCTGCGGCAGGGGGCTGGACGTCGGTCGTTGCCGAGCATGCTGGCCCGATCACTGTTGCCGCACGCTTCTCGCTTGCCCGTGCTCTGGGATAGGCGTCTCTCGGGCTAGGGCTGGGGTCGCTAGGGCGGGGTCAGCTGCGCGGGGTGAGCCCGAAGATGCCGGTGTATCCCGTGAGATAGAGGTTCGTGCCGTCGGTTATGACGGGGTCAAAGGAGCCGCTGTTCATGGTGAAGACGACGTGCCCGGTGGAAACGCCGAGGCCGATGGTGGTGTGGGTGCCGAGATCGGCGAAGTAGACGACGTTCCCCACGATGGTGGGCGAACCCGAGATGCGCCCGTGCGCGTTGTAGCTCCACTGCACATGGCCGGTGCGAGCGCTGAGAGCGTAAAAGCGCCCGTCGTAGGAGCCCACATAGATGGTGGGGCCGAGACCCGGCGCGTTGGTGACTGCCGGTGAGGAGTAGACGTAGGCGCCTGTCTGATAGGCCCAATCGAGCTTGCCGCTGGAGGCGTCGTAGGCATAGACGCGCCCATCGGTGTTGCCCAGAAATATGCGGCCGTAGACGGCGGCAGCGGTGGAATAGAAGGTGCCACTGCCCAGCAAGGCGCCTTCGGAGCCGCTGCGCCAAAAGCGCCGCCCCGTCTGCTCGCTGATTGCTTGCAGCTGACCGGAGTAGTCGCCGAAGTAGAGCACGCCATTCTTGAGTGTGGGACTGGCCTTGACCGCGCCGGCGGCGTGGTAGGTCCAGATGACATTGCCGTTCTGGGCGTTCAGTGCATATACGGTGCCATTCTGGGAACCGAAGTAGATCCTGCCGCGATCGAGCAACGGCGAGGACTCGCTTTCGCTGGGTAGGTTGCGAGACCACTTGACCTTGCCGGTGACGTAGTCCACGGCTGCGACCTTGCCGCCGTGAACGTAGTGCCCGCGCTGCAAGACGGTGGCATAGACAGTCTTGCCCGCTACGGCAGGGGAGGAGGCCGAGAGCGCCCCCAGCGGTGTGTGCCAGAGGACATGGCCGTTGTGTTTGTTCAGCGCATAGAGCGTGCCGTCGTCAGAGAGCTGAAAGAGGCGTTCGCCCGAGAGCGCGGGTGGAAACTCCAGCAGCGCTCCGACGTAATGAGCCCAGAGCTGCTTGAACGGAGGGCGCAGCGCGGCGGAACCAGGGAAGAAGCGCGTATGTTCCTTGGTGTAGCCATACATCGGCCAGGCGGAGCGATCGATCGGCTTGGGCGGCAGCGGAGCTGGGGCTTCGGGCAGGAAGCGCGCCTTGGGGTGGTAGATGCTGCCGGTGCGGTGGCGCTCATAGAGATAGCCCCCGACACCCACCGCCAGTGCCACGATGAGCAAGGTGGCGGCTAGAACAAGCCAGCGGCGCCTCACGCGGCGAGCTTAGACGACGAGGAAGCCGGTTGCTGCCGGTCCCCTCCCGCTTGCGACTGGCCCGGCTGTGGCTGCTGTGCCATTCGCTGCGGCGACTGCGTGCTGCGCGATTGCTGCTTAGGCGCACGCGCGACACGCGCGAGCAGCCGCGCGGCGTTGAGCCCCAAGAGCCACATCAGCGCGATTGCCACCGGTGGTAGCGTGAGCCCAGAGACCAGTGCGAGTACGTCATGGTTGCCCTGCAAGGACCAGTTCCACAACAGGTAGTCGCCGGCGGCGAGCACAGAAACAAGGGCCAAGGGCCGACGGGGCACGGCAGAAACCCTAACGGCCGCCGGGGACGAATAGTGATTGGGGACGTCGCAGGGAGGTGGCAGAGGCCACATGGATCACCTGCCGCCCTATGATCGCCCGGCGATGAGTGCCAGCGAGAGCGACCAGAGATCCGCGGTATTGCCGTCTGAGGTCTTTGCTCCTGGGCTGCTGGATGGCCAGGTAGCGCTCATCACCGGCGGAGGCACTGGTCTGGGCCGCGGCACCGCCATCGAGCTGGCGCGCTGCGGCGCCACGGTCGTCGTGAGCGGACGTCGCGAGGAGCTGTTGCGGCACACGGTGGGGGAGATCGACGAGCTAGGGGCCGCGGCAGAGTGGGTTGTCGGGGATGTGCGCGAGGCGGATGGGGCCGCGCGGCTGCTCACAACTGTGCTCGAACGCTTTGGGCGCCTGGACATCCTCGTCAACAATGCTGGCGGCCAGTACTTCACGCCTGCGGAGGCCATTGCTGCCAAGGGCTGGCGTGCCGTGTGGCGGCTCAATGTGGACGGCACCATCAATATGGCTCGCGCCGCCCATGAGCAGGCCATGCGAGATGCGGGTCGCGGCACGATTATTAATGTCACGCTCTCGCCCCACCACGGCATGCCGGGCATGGCGCACTCTGGCTCTGCTCGCGCAGCGGTCGAGGCGCTTACCCGCGAACTGGCCTCGCAGTGGGCGGGCGATGGGATATCGGTCGTGGCTGCCGCGGCGGGGCACTTCGACACGGAGGCGTTGGACAAATATCCCGAGGCGATTCGGGCTGGCACCGCGCGCTCGATCCCCGCGCAGCGGCTGGGGACCGTGCAGGAGCACGCATGGCTGATGGCGCTGCTGGCGTCGCCGCTTGGGCGGCGCTTCAGTGGGTCCGTCGTAACGCTTGATGGCGCGCGCGATAACTGGTTCGGCCCTTGGCCGCCGTCAGGGATGGCCGGGGAGACGGGCGAGGTGCCCGCCGAGGCCCGCAAGGGGGCCGGGTAAAGGCGCGCGGGTGCATGGCGGGCCGGGTGGTGCCGAGATGGGTGGGTGGCGTGGAGGTGGGTGGCGGCGTGGAGGCCCAAACCCGCACCGGGCCGTCGCCAGTAAGATGGATGCTTGCCGGCGGGCGAAGTGTTGTGGTTGCACAGAAGCCTTCCAAGCTTCTAGGGCGGGTTCGATTCCCGTCGCCCGCTTGTGCAAGCCACGGGGAGTGGCGCAGTCTGGTAGCGCACCCGGCTGGGGGCCGGGCGGTCGCAGGTTCAAATCCTGTCTCCCCGATTAGAAAATCGCTGTAAATTGGCTGGTTTTGGGAGTTTGGCTAGGTAGCCAGTTTTGGGGTTGGGGTCCAATTTGGGGTCCAAAGCGTGTTGCTGGGTGCCGCGACTCTGGCTTGGCTGAGGGTTTTCAGTGATCGGCTTCCCAATTAGTCCGTCGTTGCTGGGCATGACCAGCATGAGACCGGTTCGTGAGGATCGCGGGGCGGCAGCACCGAACCTGCGACCACCGGGTCCTTTTTGAGGGCGCTTCTGTCGGGATTTATCGATGAGTCGACCGAGACCTGCGACTCGAGGTGGCTGGGGTGTTCTGGACTCTCGACAGGGGAGATAGCCGATCGGTCATCATCCGCGGCTCTATCTACGCTCTCGATGATGAGCAAGACACCGTGACACGCGACTACCTGACAAGCGATATTAAGGTCCTTTGGGGTCAATCCGGTTGCCGGTGTGCATTTCCGGGCTGTCGTACGGTGCTCGTCGAGGACGCCACTCCTCACGACTCGAAGACAGTCTTGGGCAAGATCGCGCACATCGTGGCTGACAGCGACAAGGGGCCACGCGCCGATCCGTCGATGCCGGCAGACGTGCGAAGGCGCGAGCCGAACCTGGTCCTGCTCTGCGGAGTGCACCATGACGTAGTCGACGGTCAGCCCAACTCGTACACGGTGGCAGAACTCCAAACGTGGAAGACTGACCATGTCGAGTGGGTTCGTTCTCGCCTGACGGATGCTGTGGCTGCGGTCGATTTCGCTGAGCTTCAACGGCTGACCAAGGTACTTGTCCTCCAGACGGCTCCGCGAGTCGCCGAAGTCGCTCCACCGACGCCGCCACCCGAGAAGCTTCGCAAGAATGAGCTTACGGCGGCGGTAACTACGCGTCTTCAGATTGGCTCACTTCGGTTCCTGGACGTCGAGGATTTCGTAGCGCGCACAACACAAAGTGACGATGGCTTTGGGGAGCGCCTAAGAGCCGGGTTCCGCGAGCGCTACGAAGTCCTAATTGATAGTGGCCTAACGGGCGACGAGCTGTTCGAGGAACTCGTCGACTGGGCGGCCGCTGGCTCCACAGAGTTTGATGTTATGGCAGCAGCGCTCGCTGTCGTGACCTATCTGTTCACGATTTGCGACCTCTTCGAGCCATGATCCTACCGACGAAGCATTTGCCATTGGAACGGACGTTGCTTGCCGCGGGGGCACAGCTCTTGGGGTGTCTCGACCGGCCGCTCACTGTGTCGGGTTTGTGGGACCGTGTCCGTCGAGAGGTGGCGTTCCCCTCATTCGATCATTTGGTGCTGGCTTTGGATGTTCTATTCGCGCTCGGAATGGTTGATCTAGAGGAAGGCAAGCTAAAGCGCAGGAGACCCGAATGATTCTTGCAGTTCGTGCTAACAAGTCATCGTTTCGGACCGTACGGTTCAAGCCTGGCCTGAACCTGATCTTTGCTGAGCGCACTAAGGAATCCACTTGTAAGGATTCACGAAACGGCTTGGGCAAGAGTACGGTATTCGAGATTGCCCACTTCTGTCTGGGTGGGCGAGCAACAAAGGGAAAGGGAATCGTACGCGACAATCTGGCGGATTGGGTGTTCTCTGTTGACCTCCAGTTCGGGGATAAGGTGCTTACACTGACTCGAAGCGTCGCGGAGCCAAGAAAGATCCAGCTACACGAGGCGGGCGCGAGCGCCGAGTCCGGAGTGAATATCGGCGCCGCGCCGGACGAGATCAATTGGCGCCTCGGCCGCTTGGCGTTTGGACTTACCGAGCACGAGGAGTCGGTTAACTATGCACCGACCTTTCGTAGCTTGTTCTCCTATCTGGTACGACGCGGGAGTGAGGCGTACCTGTCGCCGTTCTTCCATCATCGTCAGCAACAGGCATGGGATCAACAGGTGAATGTGGCCTACCACCTGGACATCAACTGGGAAGATGCCAGGGAGGCCAAGCTCCTGGGGGAGGACGGCAAGCTGGTCAAGGCGCTCAAGCAGGCGTCCAAGTCCAGCACGTTCGCGAGCAGAGTTGGTACTCAGGGCGAACTTGAGGTGGAGCGAGTTCGGCTCGCGACCATGATTGAGATAGAGCAGCGACGACTTGGGGAGTTTCGGGTTCACGAAGATTATCGTGCCATTGAGGTTCGCGCCAACGAACTAACTGAGGCTATTCATGGTCTCTCCAACGCGAATCAACAAGACCGTCGATTTCTCGACCTCTATCAACAGCAAATGTCAGAGGAGGCGCAGGATCGTCTCGGACCTGCCCAAGTCGCCGATGTTTATGCAGAGCTTGGCTTTGCGCTTCCGGATCGGGTGCGTCAACGGCTCGATCAAGTCGAGGTATTCCATGCTGCCGTCGTGCAGAACCGACGATCGTTCTTGGAGGACGAGATTGACCGGCTCAAGAATGAAGTTGGTAGGCGCGAAACTGAAATAGATAAGCTCGACGCTGAGCGTGCCGTCCAGATGCAAGTGCTCAGAACCCACGGTGCCCTCGATGAGTACCAAGAGCTTCAAGCGCGATTGACAGAGTCACGTACACGCCTTGGAGATATCGAAGCGCGTATCGCCCGACTCCGAGAGCTCACCGATGCTTCCAGTCAGCTCACGATCCGCAGGAGGCAGATGGAGCAGCGCGCAAGGCTTCGCTTTGACGAGCTCATCGCCCAGCGGGATCGCGCGATTTCGCTATTCAACGGCAATACGGAGGCGCTCTACGAGGCTCCCGGGAACCTCATTATCGACGTCGGTCCGTCGGGCTTCCGTTTCAACGTCGAGATCGAACGCGCCGATAGCGAGGGCGTTAACAATATGAAGATCTTTTGCTTCGACCTGATGTTGTCGCAACTATGGGCGACGCGCCAGACAAGGCTTGGTTTTCTTATGCACGACAGTACGCTGTTTGATCCGGTGGACGAACGACAGGTAGCATCTGCGCTTCTCCTCGCCAAGAATGAAGCCGAGAAGCTCGGGTTTCAATACATCTGCGCGATGAACTCAGACGCATATCCCCGAGATGAGCTTCCTGACGACTTTGCGGTCGATGAGCACGTCGCCGTCTTGCTCACCGACACCACCGACGACGGGATGCTTCTCGGTCGGCGCTTCTGATCACGTATCGCTCGGCTACTTGCTCTCGGGCCAGCCAGTGGCGGTAAGGCTGGATCCATTGTGCGCTCTCTTTGCGGCGAGGTTGGTAGAGAGAGGTCGAGGAGTGGGATGGGCTGTCGCAGCTTCTCGCGCCAGCAGATCGCGATGATCTGGTCCTCGCCTTCAAGTCTATGAGGCGATTCTGAGACAAGGCCGGTGATCTGCCTCGAGCACCGGGGACGTCCGGCCTCGGAACTCAGGCTTGGGGTATTTCTATGTTGGAGTCGCGCACAATCCCGGAGGGAGGGCGCTCGTAGAACCGTCGCCGGCCCGACGGCTGCTCTGGGTCTTCAGTCGGAGAGAAGCTCTCAATCTCGAAGTGGCTCAGGTCGTCCTCAGGGTCCGGGGCGGTTGCGGTGATGTGTGGGATTAGGCACGCCACCACGCCCCTATTACGATCGAGCTTTCGCCTGGCAAAGTCTGCGCGAAGAGTGAACTCTGTGCAAGTCGACCCATCGACTCGGCCGTCTTGTGCGAGCCTCTCGGCGATCTCATTGACGGCCCAGATGTTGTTGTCGCGGCCCATTAGGTACACGGCGTCATATTTTCCCGAGTAGACCAACTTCTTCGCGTACTTCCGATATGGCTCAGAGCCCTCATCTTCTAGTCGGCTACGGGAAGCAACGAATACCAACGCGACTCTCATCTGCGAGCCGTCATAGCTAAGCGGGATCGACATGTCACCGGGCTCGCGGGCAGCGAGTCTGTGTATCCATCGCGCGAATGCCGCTGTGTCTGCTTGCGACCGGACGTCTGGCTGAGCTGGGTGTAGGCGGTTACCGAGCCGTCGGTACTCAGGAAGGAGCACGCGAAGCAGCCAGCCATGGAGATCAATCTCGTCCATTTCCGTGACGAGCTTGCCAAGGGCCGCATCCTCCTCGCATGCAGGATCGAGATGCTGCTCGTAGAAAACGTCAAGTACTCCCTGGCTCGCTGTGGAGCGGCCGAGAATGATCTTTGCCAAGGTAAGGTCGACCGCGGCCATCGTTGGCTGATCGAGGTACCGGCGTGCACGTGGGATCACTGCCTTCGGCAAGTAGACCATCAACGCGCGCGCAACGTTTTCCTCGTGATGCTGCGACCGCTTCATGAACACCACGACGTCGCCATCCCGTAGATATGCTGTCGCCTCGTCCGAACTGCTCCATTTGAGCTTAAGTTTCCCCTCGACGATTCCGTCGGGCACCTTTCGCGCTAAGTGCTTCGTTGATGCATTCACATGACCCTGCACACGGAGCGCAATGGCAGTCCGGTCGCCACGCTTTGTGATGCCAGAGAAGAGCGTCCAAAGCCAGCCAGCGACCATCTGTGCCTTCTCCGGCATAGTCAGCACGTAGATGATCGCCGCCACGAGAAGGATCGGGAGGCCCACGTCCCGAAGGAGCGTTGTGATTTCTGGCGCCGTCACGAAAGTATTCGCATGCAATCGAGGCGGGCACACGAGAAGACGATCTCGTCGCCGCATCGGCGCCCCACTCCAAGCCCAATCTCCCTGACCGGCTCGCTACAGACCGCGCACGTGAGGGAGCCATCGTCGTAGCTGGCGGCCACCCCTAGGGCTTCGAGCACCTCACGCTGATGCTCCTCATCGACGGCGTTGATGCTTAGCGTGCGCCTTGGAGCAGTACGGAGCATGACGCGATGGTAGCGCGGTGCCCCTCGATCCAACTCTGTGCCAATCTCGGCCCTCCGACGCGGCCTCCGTCGAACAACCGTAGCACTGGTAGAGTTACCGGTGTAGTTTATGGTCGACTTTGGTCGAGGCTCCTGCTGGTGTCCTTCTGGAGGGGAGTATTGAGATGTCGATATTGACTGTGCCCGAGGCCGAGCGGCTGGATCACGATGCGGCGACGCTTCCCGTCGCGGAGATCGCCGCCTACCTGCAGCGCAGCCTTGGCCAGCAGATGGCGGCTTTCCTGGCTGGTCTGTCCGATGTGAAGCAGATCGGCCGTTATGCCCGCGAGGATGGGCCTGAGCCGCGGGCGGCTGTGGCGTGTCGTTTGCGGCATGGCTACAAGATCGTGCGGATGATCGGCGACGCTTATGACGCTGAGACGGCGAAGGCGTGGCTGGTCGGCACGAACACACGCTTGGATGACCAGGCGCCGATCGAGTTGTTGCGCGCGGCGAAATCGCCCGAGGAGTTCACGGCCGTCGTTCGCGCTGCTCGCCAGCTGGCGAGCTTTCAGACGTGACGCAGTTGACAGGCCGGATCGGCCTGCCTGTTGCTGAGCCGAGCGCCGCTCACCTGGGAGTGTGCTGGGTCCGTGTCAGGCGTCGCTTGCTGTTCGTGTTTTCTTTGCTCTCGTGGTGCTGGGGTTGCGAGGTGTCTTGGCTGCGGCGGCGGATCCCCTTCGGGTTCGCCGGCGACGCATCGTCGCGGCTGTTCCCACGCTGAGCGCGACGGTCTCCTCTGGGAATGCGGCTTGTACCTCTAGGTGGCCGCCGAGGGCCTCGACGTATCGGCTCAGTGTGGATAGTCGAACGTCGGCCTCTCCGCGCTCGATCTGGGAGACGTTCTCCTGGGTGACGTCTAGTCGGTCGGCGACGATGGCCTGGGTGAGGTCGAGCTTGCGACGCAGTTCGCTGAGCATCGTGGTCTTGTGCTCATCGACCTTTGCGCGGCGTGCAGGTTTGGTGTCGATCTGCTTGCGTAGCTCGTCGAATCCTTTGCGGTTCTTTGTGGTCTTGGCGGGGGTCATGGGATTGCTCCTTCATCGCGAAGTACTTGGAGATGCGCGTCGTAGAGCGCGTCGGCGGCTGGGATTGCCTCGGCGTACCAGCTGCTCCAGTGGTGGCGCTTGTCGCCGCCCATGAGCAGGATCGCCATACGGCGCGGGTCGAAGGCGAACAGCACGCGCATGTGTCCGCCGTGGGGGCGTAGCTCCTTCATGTTCGGATGGCGCGAGCCCTTGAGGGTGTCCACGAGAGGTCGCCCGAGGGAAGGGCCGCCCTGCTCAAGCAGCTCGACCGCGGCGGTGACGCGCTCCTGCTCGTCTTCGGTGAGCTCATCCCACCACGATCCAAACGTGTCGGTGTACTCGACTTCCCACACCCCGCAAGTATAAACTATAACTTGTAGAAGTCAAGACTTATGGTCGTGGGGTCCAATTTGGGGTCCAAAGTGAGCGCAACTCAGGAGCACTCAGAAGCACTGAAACCCAGTAAACACGGGCCACGAGCACTCAGAGGCACCAGAACGCTCAGGCTGGGGGCCGGGCGGTCGTAGGTTCCCCGATTCGAGTAAATACCTGGAGATAAGCGGGTTTTGTGGGTGGGGGCGCAGATCGCACGGGGTCCATTCGGGGTCCAATTTTTGTAGTTTTGGAAAGGCCGTTGTATTCGGCCCACTGGGTTGCGCTCAGCGCGGGCGCACTTCCAGGAGGTGTATGGCGCGCGGGTCTCCAAGGACACGGTCAGCCGGATCACCGAGAAGGTCACGGGCGAGATGACGGAGTGGCTGAACCGGCCGCTGGAGAAGGTCTATCCGGTGATCTTCATCGATGCGATGGTCGTCAAGGTCCGTGACGGGCAGGTCGCCAACAAGCCGGTGTATGTCGTGATAGGCGTGACCGTGGACGGCGAGCGGGACATCCTTGGGCTCTGGCCGGGTGATGGCGGGGAGGGCGCGAAGTTCTGGCTGAGCATGTTCACCGAGATCAAGAACCGCGGCGTGCAGGACGTCTGCATCGCCGTCTGTGACGGGCTGAAGGGCCTCCCGGAGGCGATCACGGCCACCTGGGAGCTCGCGACAGTCCAAGCGTGCGTTATTCACCTGATCCGCAACACGTTCCGCTTCGCGTCCCGCAGGTACTGGCAGGAGATGAGCCGGGATCTGCGGCCGGTTTACACAGCGCCCTCAGAGGCCGTCGCCAGGGAGCGCTTCGCGGAGTTCGACGCCAGGTGGGGCAAGCAGTACCCAGCGATCAGCAAGCTCTGGGAGAACGCCTGGAGCGAGTTTATACCGTTCCTGGACTACGACATTGAGATCCGGCGCGTAATCTGCTCAACGAACGCGATCGAGTCGCTCAACGCCCGCTACCGACGGGCAGTCAGGGCGCGAGGGCACTTCCCGAACGACACGGCCGCCCTGAAGTGCCTCTACCTCGTGACCAGAGCCCTCGACCCCACAGGCCGAGGCAGAGCACGCTGGGCGATGAGATGGAAGCCCGCCTTAAACGCATTCGCGATAGCGTTCGAAGGAAGAATCAAATAAAACCACCAAGCACATCCACCGTTTAATCTGACACTCCCATCGTGTTCGACGACGAGTATGCGACTGCTTTGCGCGCAAGGAGGTCTCTCGTGGTGTGTTGAGCGTCTGTTGGTTCGGGTTGGTCCGTCAGGCTTCGAGGGCGTGTGAAATGTCGGTGAGTCGTCGCCAGAGGCGTTGTTCGTCTAGGTCGTGGAAGCCGAAGTGGCGGTAGAAGGCCGCGGCGTCGGGGGAGATAGCGTCGACGATTACTGCTCGGGCACCGAATTCGCTGCCGCCTCGGACGCAACGCGCGAGGGCATTGAGGAGTAAATGGCCGCCGAGGGAACGCCCGTGCTCGGAGAGGTCGAGGGCGAGGCGGGCGAGCAGCACGACGGGAACGGGGTCTGGCATCCCGCGGCGTAGGCGCGAGGTGGCTTGTGCATGTTCGACGGCGCTCATTGCTAGGGCGTAGTAGCCAACGACTCGCTGGTTGCGACATAGGACGTATGTCGCTGCGGTTCCACTGGCGGCCGCGACGCGTGCTGACTGGCGTAGCCATCGATCGAGCGTCTCGATCCCGCAATCGAAGCTGTCCAGCTGGTGCGTGTCGGTGAGCGCTTCGACGGGGCCGAGCGTGTTGGTGCTCAACGCGCGGGGATGGGGCTCTGTTTGCGGGCGTAGCGGCGCAGTGTCGGCATCTCCTCGATGGGCGCGTCGAGTGCGCCGGTGAAGCGCTTGAATGCCTCGCTGCTGAGGTTGATCCGTTGTGCTCGCTCGAGCACCTCCTCAGCGCGTTCGGTGGCGACAGAGAGCACGAACCCGGTGAGCGTCTCGCCGTTGAGGTCGGCGGCGGCCCTGAGAACGCGCTCCTGGCGCTCGCTGACCCGCATATTGATGCGCCCTGAGCGTGATGCTTCGACTGATCCCATATCGATCATTGTACAGCTACAGTATGTACAATGCAAGCGCGCGGCTCTAGACGGGGTCCAATTCGGGGTCCATTTTGAGCGCAACACGCCTCAACACGGCACCACTGAACCCGACTGACAGCGGTCAAACGCACCGAGCGGCCCCCGGTCGGGGTGCCTGGGGGCCGGGCGGTCGCAGGTTCAAATCCTGTCTCCCCATGCGTTCAGGATCCGCGCATGCCCACGAAACCCACGGAAAATTCCCCGAAACGCTAGGCTGCTCATGGCCGGTATGCGTAGCATTTGTGGCTGCTCGTGGGACTTTGGACCGCAGGGGAACCGCAGAGCGCCTTGCGGTCCTTCGGAGGGGGATGCCCGTTATAGGGTTGGGTACCGCGAGCGGCACCGTTACTCGTCGCCGTCTTGTTCGATCAGCGCTCGTGGTTGCACCTTGCAGTCTGCGTGCAAGATGTTGAGGTGACGTGAGGTGCAGGTCTACTCTGCCGCGACAGCCGAGAGACGCCGTAGCTGGGGCCTTCGTGTCGCTATCGTCGAGCGCATGACGATCCAACGCATGGTGCACGTGGGCATCGTGGTCGACGACCTCGCGGCCGCGACGGCGTTCTTCGTTGAGCTCGGACTCAAGCTGCAGGGTGAGGGGCCGGTCGAGGGCGGTTGGGTGGACCGCGTGGTGGGGCTCGAGGGTGTCCGGGCGGAGATCGCGATGATGGAGACCCCGGACGGCCACGGACGGCTCGAGCTGACGAAGTTTCACGCCCCGTCGGGCGGGGGCGGCGACAGGCACGCGCCGGCGAACACCCCGGGCATTCGCCATGTCGCATTCGCAGTCGACGATATCGACGCCGTCGTCGCTAGCTTGCGAGCCTGCGGCGCGGAGCTCGTGGGTGAGGTGGAGCGCTACGAGGACAGCTATCGGCTCTGCTACGTCCGCGGCCCGGAGGGGATCATCGTCGAGCTGGCAGAGCAGATCGGCTAAGGGCTCCGGCCGGTATCGTGCATCGGCGTGGCGCCCTCACGGCAGAAGCGTTGGTGAGGTCCATGAGATCTCCGTCACAGATTCATCTTGGAAGCTTGTCGCTATGCCGCAGTGGGTGGTCCGAACCAGGTAGTCAGGGCGTCACGCAATCCGTTATCCCGTGCCGTCTCCACCCAGGCGACATATCCGTCGGGCCGGATCAACACCGCAGTGGGAGCAGTGACCGCGCCAAGTACCGGAAGCTCCCACACCCCGTCATATTCAGCGTCGATCAGCTGGACGCGGTCGGCCCATGGAGTGATGTCAAAGCCGCCGGACTCTCCAAGGTTGAGCAGTACCGGCTTGGCGCCGTGCAGCAGCTCGAAGACCCGCAGCGGACCGTCGGCGGTCACAAGGTCCAGGTCGGGCATGCGGCGCCCAAGCAGGGGGTGGCCCTCGCCGAGGTCGTAATGAATGTCCAGCCCGGAGATGATCCCCGCGAGGTGTTTGCGGGGCTCGTCCATGCTCGCCAGCTCCGACACGACATCGACCAGGGCCTTCATCCGCTCGTCCTGGCGCTGGAGCGCGGTCTGAGCCATCGTGTGCTGAAGCGCTCGGGCAGCGACCGGGTGGCGCTCGTCGTGATACGTATCCAGAAGGCTCTCCGGGGAGATCCCCTTGACCACCTGGGCCAGCTTCCATCCCAGATTCACCGCATCCTGCACACCGAGGCTGAGGCCCTGTCCGCCCGCTGGGTAATGCACGTGCGCTGAGTCGCCGGCGAGTAGGACTCGTCCCGCGCGGTAGGCCGCTGCCTGACGTGTCATATCGGTGAACCTGGAGATCCACGTGGGACTGTGGACCCCGAAGTCGGTGCCATACACCGTGATCAGCGCCTCGCTGAGATCGCGCAGGGTTGGCTCGCTGCTAGGCCCGAGCTGCTGCTCGGTCACGACGACCCGCACCGGTCCCCCATCCATGTAGACCACCTCGCCGTCGCGGACCTCGTACTCCAACCTGCCGATGCCATGTATGCCCTTGTCATCTCGGCGGATGCCCAGCTCCGGCTCCTCGGCCATCTCGACCTCGGCGATCAGGTTGCTCCTCGTAGGATCCCACCCGGGGAACTCGATGCCGGCTGCTTTACGGATCAGGCCGCGTCCTCCGTCGCAGCCGACGAGATACCGCGCCCGTAGCGACTGGCCGTCGGCCAGCTCGACGTCGACGCCGGTGTCGTCCTGCGCGAAGCCCGTCACCTCACATCCGTAATAGAGCCGCACCGGCAGCTCGGCGATCCAGGCGGCCATGATCCGCTCGATCTGGTTCTGCCAGATTCCGAGCGAATACGGATGACGGGTCGGGAAGTCGCTCATGTCCAACACGGTCGTGGCCAACATCGCGGCCTGAGCCACCTGACCCTCCGCGAGGAACCGATCAGCGACCCCACGCTGATCCAGCACCTCGATCGTGCGCGAGTGAAAGCCGCCGGCGCGTGAGCCGACGAGCACGTGATCGAGACGCCGCTCGACAACCGCCACATCGACCCCTGCCAACGCCAACTCAGCCGCCAGCATCATCCCCGCCGGACCGCCTCCAGCGATCACCACCGCATGCTCGCTCATAGCCACACTCCCGTCGGATACAGCGACAACAACACACGCATTTAGCGACTTCCCCTCCGTAGCGTTCTGGTCTCGGCTGGCAGTTATAGAGCACGACGCGGGGCTTCATGAAGGCCCCCGGTGCGGTATAAATTGGAAGTGGAGAGAAGCGGGTAACCGCCTTTTCACCGTCTTGAGCTGCAGGCGGACGACCTCTTCCGCGTCCACTCCACTTCAGAGACGGCATCGCCTGATTGCATAGCCGGGCCGGCGGCTGCCGGTATCCCAGACTGCGGCACCCCCGCTCGCGCTATCGCGTGGACGATCCATGGTCCCGGTTGTTCGTGCCGTGGGGTGGGTTATTTATCGTCCTCCCGTTCGTGCCAGCGCCGTTCCATCGACTGGAGCATCTGTGGGTAGACGACCAAGTGCCGGAAGGGCTTGATCGCGGCCATGTAGGCGTTACCCAAAAGGCCGTTCGGCCTCACGTAGACCGCCATCTGACCCCGGTAGCCGCCGCTCGCCTCGGCGACCCAGCCGAGGTGGAGGACGCCGTGCATCGTTTGGTTTGCGATCTCGGCGGCGAACTCGTCGTCTGTCAGGTAGAGCGAGGTGAATGGGAGCCTCTCGAATTTCGGCCCGGCCGTGGCGCGCAGGTCATCGGGCAACCGCTCGCGAAGCGTGCTCACCCTCGACTCGAGTCCCGAGCCCGGGTCGTCCAGGCCAAACAGGTCGCCGAGCTTCCAGCGCAGCGACCACAGCGCTCGCGCAGCGCGGGACGGGGTCTTTCCTGGATCGGCTGAGGCGAACCCCTCGACGAGGATCGGGAACTCGTCGGCTCGACCGAGCGTCGGCAACGCCCAGACATCCTCAAGCCGAAAGTCGGGGACGATCTCCTGGATCCGCCAGGCGCGGGAGGTGTGCGCGGTGTTCGGGAGCCTCATCGTGGCGATCACCGGCTGGCGGGCTGTGAGCGGTGGTCCGCCGCAAGCCTGAGCAGGTAGGGGGCGCCGCCCCGGTGAATATTGCCGAGCACCGCCCACACCACCGATGCGCTCCGGCGCTGGTAATAGAGGAACGTGCTCATCACCAATTGCTCCTGCGCTGTCCGCCACACCATGTGACCGGTCAGTAGCGTCGATCGCGCTTCGAGATGGAGGAGCTCGCGGTGGCTGCTCACGATCCGCCAGCCAAAGACGTGCTCGGGAGATGACCAAGGACCGAGGGGAAAGCCGAGCACCCAGCGGTGCAATAACAGCACCGATCGGCGAGCTGCCAACGGGAGTCGCTCGAAGCCATCGCGCGCGTATCGCTCAGCTGAGCGGGCGTCTGATTTGTTCTTCTCGATCGCAAAGGAGTCCGCGTAGTCGGGCAAGGCACCGGGGGATGGGGGATTCTCAGCCACCGCGACACGATGGGCTCGGTTGCTTGTGCTCGATTGCTTAGAGCCGACCATCCACGCGTTTCTCCAGGTACTCATTCCCTATCCTCCATCCATACGGTGGCGTATAGATGGAGGATAGACTCTCTCTCCAGCGATGTCAATTTTCCAGCGGATGCGATAGAGATAGGCGATGGCCCCTCCGACCCGCACACCTCGCGGCAAGTGGATCGAAGAGGGGTTGAGTGCTCTTGCTGCCGGTGGCTCGGACGCCGTCCGGATCGAGTCCCTGGCCCAAGCATTGGGCGTCAGCAAGGGAGGGTTCTACTGGCACTTCGACGATCGGCAGTCACTGCTTGAGGAGATGCTGGATGCATGGGAGCGCACTTGGGTCGACGAGGTGATCGAGGCCGTCGAGGCCGAGGGGGGGGACGCAAGGTCGAGATTGAGGCGGCTGTTCGCGCTGGCCTCCGCCTCAGGCGGCGAGCTGCTGAAGATCGAGCTGGCGATCCGCAACTGGGCCCGGCGCGAGAAGGCGGTTGCCGAGCGATTGCGGCAGGTCGACAACAGGCGAATGGACTACATGCGCTCCCTGTTCGGACCCATCTGTGAGGACGACGACGATGTCGAGGCGCGCTGCCTGCTTGCCTTCTCGCTGTTCATCGGCGGCCACTTCGTCAGCGCCGACCACGGCGGGCGCAGCCGGGCGGAGGTGCTGGAGCTGGCTCTGGAATGGCTCACGCGATAGGGCCTTCACTAACGAGACGCTCTATCGCGGGACCTGGAGTGGGGGCCTGCGCGTTGCGATCGGCGGCGCGAGCATCGTCATGCGCGTCCAGCCTTGACGTGGTCCGGTGGCGTGGCCGCCAAACCGTATGTCGTCCCAGCCGCCGAACTCGAGCAGCGTGTCACGCCGCCACACGCCGCCGAAGATACCGGTATCCAGCTCGAACTCGAAGCGGTCCTCGCCGTTGCGGTACCACGTGCCGCGCGCTGCCCCGAGCGCGACGTTGAGACCGCTCGCCACGTGCACCTTCGGGTTGTGGTGAATCTCGATCCGGGGTCCTCTGCCGCGGCGCGGCGAATGATCTCGTGCGTGCGGTCCGTCGAACCGCCATCCGCGAGCACGAACTGCATGTGACGGGCCGGCGAGGCGCCCATCGCTTGCATCGCCGCGCCGCTGTGCGGAATCGTGAGCATGGGCACTCTGGCGGGCGCCGCGGCCACGCCGATTGCGACCACGACGAGTAGCGACGCGACGCCGATGGTGGCCGGGGCGCGCCACGGCAGCAGCCTCTCGGCCGTGATGAGTATGGAGATCAGCGCCATCCAGGCGATGCTCATGGCGCCCAGCGCGAACAGTGCGGCCATCAACGCCCAGCAGCAGCCTAGGCACCAGGCGCCGTGCTCCATCCCGATGCGCAGCGCCCCGTCGTGACCGTCGCGCCAGCCTTCCAGGAGGAACGCGTGCCGGCTTCGGCATCTGCTCAGGCACGTGTTCTTGGACGGCGTGAGCTGATAGAGCGCGGCTGCTACGAGCACGCCCGCGGCGATGAAGCGCCCGGCTCGATCCCACGCGAAGAGCCCACCGTCGAGGTGGCGGCCTGCCTCGAGCAGCGCATAGCCGAGGAGTCCCGCGACGGCCCAAACGGCGAGATAGCCAGCGAGGAACAGCCCTGTATCGCCGGGGTTCGTGCTTGCATCGTGACCACGTCGTTCATGCCGCGCGGCGCGATATGCCAGAACCATCGGCATGACCGCTGGGAGCATCATCGCGGCCATCATTACGATCCAGGTGCTGAGAAAGAAGCCGAGGGCACCCGGATTTGTTCCCGGTCCAGCGTCCATGCCGGCCATCCTCAGATTGGTCGCGGCCCACGCTGCGGCGGTGAGTGCGAGCAACGCTCCAGCGAGCGCCGTTTGCCTGCCGAGACGCCCGAGTGTCGTCGCCGAGGGCGCAGCTAGAGGTTGCCGTTCCACGCCCTCAGCCATATCGCAGCTGGGGAAAGGCCCGCTCCGTTCCGCGCCCTTGCGGGGTCAGGTCGAGCACGTTCCAGATCGGCCAGATGGAGTCGACGTGCCGAGGGTCCTCGCCTTCGTCGCGTGGCGCGAACATGAGCTCGGTGGCCCATGCGTGACGAAGCTCCTCGCCGTCGCGTACGAACACGTTCAGAATGGGGATCTGGGCGCCTTCGGCGTTTTCGGCTTGGTAGTCGTGGTTGTAGGCGTTGTTCTGCGAGGAAAGGAGGCGCAGGTTTCGCCACCCACGCTCGCGGGAGAAGGTGCGGATTCGCTGCGGATCTGACTTCGCGACCACGACAAGGTTGAGCCGTTGGTCGAGATGCGCAGCGGCGCCGTCGAGCGAGTCGAGAATCGACGTGCAGGAGGCACACGGAGTTTCTGCGAGCGGCAGCTTGCCCGTCTCGCCAGCCGGCCCCGGCCGGGTGTCGGCCTCCCAGCGCGGGAACATGAAGCTGTAGACGACGAGCGTATCCTTGCCCTCCTGGAAGAGCTCGGAGAACCTCACCGCGCCACCGCCCTCGGCGACCTCCTCGAAGCAGTAGTCCTCCGGCACGGCGCCACCCACGGGCAGGGCGCGCCGCTTGGCTGCCACCGCCTCGGTGCGCCGGCGCAGGTCGATCTCGGCCTCGAGTAGCTCGTCGCGCGCCCGTCGGTATTCGTCGTTCTCGCCCGGAAACCGGACGGTGTGTAGCGGCTCAGTCATTCCCGTTACCTCCTTTTGTGGTGAGCAGCTCGGCGAGTGCTCCGAGCTTGTCCGTCCATCCGCCGGTGGTACCCCTGGCAGTGCGCTCATCGGACTCACCGGTGTGCCGCAGCGTCAAGCGAGTTCCTCGCTCGTCGGCTTCCAGGTCGATGACGAGACGCGTCGTTGCGGGATCCTCGGCGCCGCGCCACGACCAGACCATGCGGTGGGGCGGCGAGAGCTCGAGCACCTCGCACTCGACCTGGCCACGGCAATCCGCACGCGGGGTCTCGCGAAGGGTGAAACGCGCCCCGACCTTAGCCTCATAGCCATCCGGCCTCATCAGCCAGCGCTCGACCATGTTCGGGTCGGTCAGGGCGTGCCAGACATGATCGATCGGCACTGGGAACACATCCTCCATTGAGATATCCAGCCTCATGGCTGCTCGCCGAGAAGATCGCCCAGTGCGTCGAGCCGACCGCGCCAGAACTTGCGGTATCGACCCGACCAGTCGTAGACCTCTTGTAGTCCCGTTGGGCGAAGCTGATAGATACGACGCCGTCCGGAGGCCTCGCTGCTCACAAGCCCGGCTCGTCGCAGGATCGCCAGATGCTGAGAGGTCGCTGAGTAGGACATCCCCGACGCGAGGACGAGCTCACCCACGGCGCGGGGCCCTGGCTCCATCAAGTCGATCAGCACACGGCGATTGCCGTCGGCGATCGCGTGAAAGACGTCTTCACCAGCCAGGCTCTATCGCGACGGCAAGCTCGTACTCCAAGACTTCGCGGTCAAAGACATCTCCGAGCACCTCAAAGAGCCAGGGGCATGTGTGGACGTCTATGACCATGTGTTGCGCGCCACCGAATGGACGGAGTCCCTGCGCGATCTGGTAACCACGATCCTTGAGACGAACCTCACGATCCAAGGCAATCGCATGAATCTTGTGATGAAGAAGGTCACAAGCTGGGCCGCGATCATTGCCGTCCCGACGGCCATCACGGGCTTCTATGGGCAGAACGTGCCCTACCCCGGCTTTGCGGCTCATTGGGGCTTCTGGTTCTCAACAGCGCTCATCGTTGTGCTATCCACTGGCCTCTACTGGGCTTTCCGACGCAACGACTGGATCTAGTCAGCGGTGGTTCGTCTCTCTATGGCGGTTCGCTTCTCAGCGGTGGCGCGCTTCTGCGGATGAACGGTTTCACCGCGAGCGAGCATGGCGACGAAATGCTCGATTCGTCGGGCTCGCGTATCGCTGCGCTTGGTGTTGTGAATCCGATAGAGCACGGCGTATCGGTTCTGGCTTGAGAGCGTTTTGAACATCGCCTGCGCCCTGGGCTCGGCGGCCAGTGCCGCCGCTAAGTCGCTGGGCACCTCGATGGTCCGCTGGCCGGCATAGGCCGACTCCCACCTGCCATCTGCTTTGGCTCGCTCGACAGCTTCCAGGCCCGCGGGGTGCATGCGGCCCGCGTCGAGCAGCTGCTCGACAATGCCGACGTTGCGCTTTGACCATGGACTGCGTGCTCGCCGAGGGGTGAAGCGTTGGCGGTACGTGCGCTCATCCAGCCTTCTGACCTGACCGTCGATCCACCCGTGGCAAAGCGCCTCGTCGAGCGCCTCATCGTAGGTGAGGCTGGTCGGCTTGGTGGTGCCCTTTTTGGCAAGAATCAGCCAGACCCCCGCCGGGTCATCGTGGTGCGTGCCCAGCCAGCTCCGCCAGGCCGTGGCATCGGCGAGCAGCAGTTCAGGGAGCGCATCGGCCACCTGCTCAGGACTCCTGAGGGTCTAGGTAGCGCAGGGAGCCCGGTGTCGTGAGCAGCTCGCCGGTCTCTAGCAGCGTCTTCAGGCCAGACAGAATCATTGGCCAGCCACCATAGAGTTCGCTGTTGGCACCCTCACGCAATTGATCGTGGATGACGGTCAGCCGGCATGAATCGCCGACCGGCTCGATCTCCCAGGTGACCCTTGAGCTTCCTTCTCGTTTCACGTCCTCGCTCCACAGCGCCGTGAAGCTCTGCACCAGCCGGTGGGGGGGATCGACCTCCAGGTTCTCGCCCTCGCAGAGCACGGCGGATGCCGCTGGATGGACCGCTTTGTAGTGAGAGCCCGGCTGCCAGTCTGACTCAATGCCCATGCCAAAGTTGTACTTGCCGCGCATCTCGGGGTTGGTGATCGCCTCCCAGAGGTGCTCCGGTGTGGTCTTGATGTAGATCTCGTACACCTTCTCCATCATGTTCTCCTCGATTCGTTGCTTTAGCTCGCTGAGCGTTGCGACCCAGGGCTCTGAGTACTTGCTCACCCACCTGTCATGGACAAGCCTGATTGGGACGGCATTCAGGAAGTGGAGCTTCTCGCGCCCGTGTTTGCGCGCGACCACCAGGCCTGCCTCTTCAAGCACCTTCAGGTGCTTCATCACGCCAAAGCGCGTCATCGGCAATCGCTGCTCGAGCGCACTCAGCGTCTGTCCGTCCTGCTTGAACAACTCGTCGAGCAGGCTCCGTCGCGTCGGGTCGGCAAGGGCCTTGAACACCGCGTCCATACTCACCACTATACGTGACCTTTTGGTCACCTGTCAAGGGCACGGCTCCACAACTACCCATCCTGTTTGATGTCCGCATGAGCATCATCGTGTGGATGCGTGACCGTGAGCAGCGCCAGTCTTTGGGGCCGCTTCCTGAGGGAGTCGAGTTGCACCTGATCCCGGAGGGAGCTACGCCTCCGGCGGAGATAGTCGACGCCGAGTTCCTGGTGCCTCCATATGACTCCCCAGCAGTGCTGCAGCTGCTCGGACAGATGCCCAGGTTGGCTGTCGTTCAGGCGATCTCTGCCGGCACGGAGTCACTGCTTCCATGGATACCCAAGGGGGTCACGCTCTGCAACGCGCGCGGTACTCGCGACACCGCCGTGGCGGAGTGGATTCTGGGAGCGATCTTTGCGATGGAAAAGCGTCTGCCCACTTTCGCCCAGCGCCAGCAGGAACACCTCTGGAGTCACCAGCTCCTGGAGGAGCTTGCTGGCAAGCGCGCGCTGCTGGTGGGTTACGGCTCAATCGGGCGCTGCGTGGCGGAGAAGCTAACCGCACTTGGGGTCCATGTCGAAGGCGTCGCATCCAAGGCTCGCTCAGGTGTCCACGGTGTGGAAGATCTGCCGAGGCTGCTCCGAACAGCTGACATTGTCGTGCTGACGGTGCCGCTCACGCCGCTAACTAATCACCTGGTGGACGATCGCATGCTCTCTCAGATGCGCTCTGGCGCACTCCTTGTCAATGCCTCACGAGGCGCGGTCCTCGACACAGACGCCCTCGTGACTCATCTCACTGCCGGTCATATTCGTGCGGCGCTTGACGTGACCGATCCCGAGCCGCTGCCGGCCGAGCACCCGCTCTGGGACGCGCCGGGCGTCTTTCTGACGCCGCACCTCGCCGGCGACTCTCCCCAGGCGGAGCAGCGCGTATACAGCTTCATCGGTGAGCAGATCCGCCGCTACGCGAGGGGTGAGCCTCTACACAACGTGGTGGTAAGGACCGAAAGCGACTCGGGAAGTTCTCAGGAAGCATTGAGCTGAACCTGACAAGGGGAGCTTAGGTTGCTCCCATGTCAAAGACCAAGGCAGCTTCCCCCACCAAAGCAGCTTCGACCACACGCGGCGAGCAGCTTCGCCAGGCGCGTGCCAGCCGAATCGCGCGTACCCGTCGTCACGTAGCCGCCGCGAGCCTCTCTACTTTTGCGCTCGCCTGGGCCGTGATTGCCGCGGGCGGCTCGCAGGGAGCTACGAGCACCCCGACGAGAGCTCTGAGCACCACGACGAAAACCTCGGTTCCCGCGGTCTCGAGCACAAGCACGAGCACGGAATCGAGCACGAGCACGAACCCGAGCGCAAGCACAAACACGAGTTCAAGCACCAGCACGGGCGCTGCCTCCTCCCAGGCCAGCTCCACGAACACCACCTCCAGCAGCTCCGAATCCGAAAGCTCCGCGTCCCCCGTCACAACGCGCCAGTCCTGAGGGTTGCTGATGCTTGCACTCGCCACCGGAACTCATGTCTTCTGGATCACGAGCCGCGCAGCCGGTATGGCAGCGTTGCTGCTCGCGAGCCTCTCCGTCTGCATTGGCCTCGCGATGGGCGGGCGGCTGATCCCGCGGGGCACGCGCGATCTGCGTACCACGCATGAGGCGCTGTCGCTGGCCACGATGGCCGCGCTGGCAGTACACGCCCTCAGCCTGCTGGGCGACTCCTATCTGCACCCGTCCCTCGCCGATGTAACGCTGCCATTCGCCAGCTCATACGCGCAGCCATGGATGACGATCGGCATCCTCGCCGGTTGGCTGACGATCCTGCTTGGCCTCTCCTATTACGTACGCGGGCGCATCGGGGTGCAGCGCTGGCGGATGCTGCACCGCTTTACCGCCTTCGCTTGGCTGCTTGGTCTCGTGCACGCCCTCGGCGAGGGCACCGACACAGGCGCCGTGTGGTTTCTGGCACCGCTTGCACTTGTGGCGCTCCCAGCCCTGGTGCTGCTCATCGCACGCATGCTTGGTGGCGTTTCCACCGGCGGGGCGGTGAGGCGCGCATGAGCGAACACACGCGCACGAGTGAACACACGCGAATGGGCGCACGCGCGGGGGCCGAGGCCAGCAGCGCGTTTGCGTGCTTTGGCTCGACGTGCGCCGCGCTCGTCAACGGCCACGGCGGGCTCGGCTCGCCCTCGGCGGCAGTCACCACCGCGCGTGAGCGCCTGCTCGCGGGACACCGGCGCTTCAGTCGCTTTGACTCGGCCAGTGAGCTCTCGCTGCTCAATGCAGACCCGCGTGAGGCGGTACCGGTAAGCGCCGAGATGGCGCGCTTTCTCGCCGCCGCGATCAGCGTCACGCGGCTTAGCGATGGGCTCGTTGACGCCACTCTGCTGCCTCAGCTGGTGCGCGCCGGCTATGACCGCGACCTCAGTACGCCGGTGCCGTTGGCATTCGCGCTTTCTCGCGCACCCGCGCGTCGTCCTGCGCGCGCTGATCCCGCGGCGCGTTGGCGCGAGGTTGAGGTCGACCGCTGGGCGCGCATCGTGCGCCGCCCGCCTGGCTTGATGCTCGACAGCGGTGGCATCGTCAAGGGCCTACTGGCAGACCTGCTCGGTTCCGAGCTGGCAACGCATGCGAGCTTTGCGATCGACTGCGCCGGGGATCTGCGAATTGGTGGCACCGCGCGGCTCGCACGGCCGGTGAACGTCGCAAGCCCTTTTGACGACAGCGTCCTGCACACGTTCAATCTGCGCGAAGGCGGGATCGCCACCAGCGGCATTGGCCGGCGCAGCTGGCTCGACGCCAACGGAGCGCCCGCGCATCACCTGCTCGACCCTGCCAGTGGACGCCCCGCCTTCACGGGCATCGTGCAGGTGACGGCGCTTGCGCCGAGCGCGCTCAAGGCCGAGATGCGCGCCAAGGCTGCGCTGCTCGCAGGTCCCGCACAGGCCCAGCGCTGGCTCCCAGACGGTGGCCTCATCGTCCACGACGACGGCACGCACACCGTGCTCCCAGCCAGATCCCAGACAGGGGGCCGAGAAGCTTTCCAGCAGCAGCAGCAGCAGACAGCCAGGCGTCCTGCCAGGACTGTCGCAATGTCCATCACCAAATGAGAACGGAGTGAGCAACGATGTCGATCCACACACCAACAACCTGGCGCCCAACGCTCGCGGTATGCGGGCTGGCGGGCGTCGGCTATCTCGTCGGCTGGAGCCGCGGCTCGCGTTGGACGCAGGCCACCCTGTCCGACCCGACCCGGCAGGCGCCACAGGGCGCGCCGCACTGGTCATGAGCAGCGCGGGCGCATCGACCCACGCGCTCGACGCGCCGCTGGCGGCTCGCCGCGAGCGCACGCGCGGCCGTACGCTCCCGCGCCCACGGCCGGAGCTCGCGGGCCTGATGGCGCTCGCCGCGCTGCTCAACCTCTGGGCACTCTCGCGCAACGGATGGGCCAACGAGTACTACAGCGCCGCCGTGCGCTCGATGAGTACCAGCTGGCACAACTTCCTCTACGCCTCCTTCGACGCGGGCGGCGTGATGACGGTCGACAAGCCGCCGCTCGCACTGTGGGTGCAGGCGCTGTCCGTACGCATCTTCGGCTTCCATTCGCTCAGCATCCTGGTGCCACAGGCACTGATGGGCGTCGCGAGTGTCGCGCTCGTCTATGACCTCACGCGGCGGCATTGGGGCCGGACGGCCGGCTTCGCCGCGGGGCTTGTGCTTGCGCTCACGCCCATCTCGGTTGCGATCTCCCGCCACAACAACCCCGACGCACTGCTGGTGCTCTGCTGCGTCTTCGCTCTGTGGTGCCTAGGACGCGCGTTGGAGGATGGTCGTACACGCTGGCTGGTGCTGGCGGGCGTCAGCGTTGGGCTCGGCTTTGAGACGAAGATGGCCGTGGCCCTGATGGTCGTGCCGGGGATCGCCGCCGCATGGCTTTGGATCGCCCCGCGCGGGCGCATCGCCGCATTGCGCCAGTTGCTGGCGGGTGGGGCGGCACTCGTTGTGGTCGGCGGCGCGTGGCCGCTGCTCGTCGCACTCACGCCGGCCGCGGATCGGCCTTGGGTATCCGGTACCAGCGACAACAGCATCTGGTCGCTGATCTTCGGCTACAACGGCATTGCCCGCCTGGAAGGCCAGTCGGGTGGTCCGAGCGGCAACGGCTTTGGCGGCGGCACCGGCCCGTTCGGTGGCGAAGTTGGACCACTGCGCCTGCTGAATGCGAGTCTCGGCGGGCAGGCCGGTTGGCTGCTTGGCTTTGCGCTTGTTGCAGGCATCGGCGGCCTCGTCGCCACACGCCTGCGACGCGCGGACAAGCGCAGCGGTTGGCTGATCGCTGTCGGCGGCGCCTTCCTCACCACCGCGGTCGCCTTCAGCTTCGCGCAGGGGATCTTTCACCCGTACTACGTCTCTTTACTGGCGCCGTTTGGAGCTGCGCTTGTCGGCGCCGGTGTCGGCCTGGTGCTTGCGGGCGGACGTCTCGCGCGCGTCATTGGACCGTTGGCGGTGCTCGGCGGGGTCGTAACGGAGCTGGCAGTGCTGGGAGTGAGCCCCGACGGGCTCGCCTGGCTCACACCGCTGCTGCTGCTCGGCGGCGCGCTCACGGCGGTCGCGCTTGCGACCAAACGCTCGGTGCGCGTGCGCCGTGCGGCGCTCGCTGCCGCGCTCGGCTTGCTTTTGGTCGCACCCGGGGTCTGGGCGGTGCAGACTCTGGGCCACGCTGCCAGTGGCACCTTCCCCGCTGGCGGATCGGCCAGTGCCGGCTTCGGCGGCGGTGGTCCCGGCGGCGGTGTGGGTCCCGGCGGTGGTTTCACCGGGGGAGGACCCGGTAGCGGCGGGCCTGGCGGAGGCCGACAGGGCGTCAGGCCAGGTACAGGCAACCCAGTTGTGATGCCGAACGCCCCGGCAGGTGCGCAGGCCCGGATTCTGGGACCGCCCCCAGCCGGTGCAGGTCAGCCTGGGACTGTTGGAGGACCAGGCGGTGGCGGTGGACTTGGAGTCGGCGGCGGTCCAGGCGGCGGCGGTGGCCCAGGCGGCCGCGGTCCGTTCGGCGGCAACGAACGGCAGGTTACGCAGGCGCTCAGCTACATCCGCACCCACGGCGGCGGCACGCTTGGCGTCTCAAGCCAGCAGGGTGCATCCAGCTCGATCCTCACCTCAGACGCCCACGTCGCCGGCATCGGCGGCTTCTCCGGACGCGAGAGCGAAGTGTCGGTCGCCTGGCTGGCCGGAGCCGTCCGCGATGGCCGCATCCGCTGGGTGCTGACCGAAGGCAGCTCAGGCGGCGGGCTGCCGAATGACAGCCGTGTCGGCTCGCGCACCGCGATGGCCGCGGTGGCAAAGGTCTGCACTCGCGTCTCCACAAGCAAAGCTCTCTATGACTGTCAGGGCAAGTCAGCGGCCCTCGCGGCCCTCACATAAGGCTCTCAGGAAGTTCCCAGCCTCGCCGTCGATAATCCCCCTATGAGCGAGGCTGGGAACTCCCACCGAGTGCTTGTCGTAGACGATGAGCCGAACATCGCGGATGTGATCTCGATGGCCCTGCGCTATCAGGGCTTCGAGGTCGCCACCGCGGCCACCGGTGCAGAGGCGCTGAGCGCAGTGCGCTCGTTCCGTCCCCAGTTGATGCTGCTCGATGTGATGCTGCCCGATATGGAGGGCTTTGAGGTCGCCCGCCGTCTTGGCGCTGAGCACGCGCGGGTGCCGATCATCTTCCTCACCGCACGCGACGCCACGGAGGACAAGGTGAGAGGCCTCACCGTCGGCGGCGATGACTACGTCACCAAGCCGTTCAGCCTGGAGGAGTTGATTGCGCGCGTGCGGGCGCTGCTGCGGCGTTCAGGAGCCAGCGAGCCCGAGTCGGGCCTGCTGACGTTCGCGGATGTCGAGCTGGACGAGGACGCCCACGAGGTCACGCGCGCAGGCGCACTGATCGAGCTGACCGCCACGGAGTATCGGCTGCTGCGCTACCTGATGCTCAATCCGCGTCACGTGCTCACGCGTACGCAGTTGCTTGAGCACGTATGGGACTACGACTTCGGCGGCGATGCCCGTGTGCTGGAGACCTACATCAGCTATCTGCGCAAGAAACTCGACGCGCACGGCCCGGCGCTGATTCACACCGTGCGCGGCGTCGGCTATGTCCTGCGCCTACCGCGCTCGTGATGCGCTCGCTGCGAGCCCGCCTCATCACCGGCCTGCTTGTGCTCGCCGCCGCCGGGCTGCTGACGCTTGGAGGCATTACCTATGCAGAGCAGCGCTCATTCCTGCTTGACCGTGTGGACCAGCAGCTGCATGCCGCCACAGGGCCGATCTCGGCCGCACTCGATGGCATCCCGGCTGGGCCGCCGAGCGGCCAGCACTTCGGGCCCGAGGGTCGCGGAGGGCCAGGCTTTGGGCTGCCGCTGGGCACTTATGGCGAGCGCCGCAATGCCGCGGGTGTCGTCACTGCCACGACGACCGTCCAGCGTTATGGCCACCGCTCCACCACGCGTCCCGATCTACCAACACATCTGTCGGCGGGCAGCGTGCTGACGGTCTCCGGCCGGAGCAACGGCGGCAGCTATCGCGTGCTGGCGACACCCGATCCCGGCACGGGGGGCCTCAATGTCGTGGCGATCCCGTTGCAGGACGTCAATCAGAACTTGCACAGCCTGCTGCTGGTGGAGGGACTTGTGATCTTAGGCGTGCTGTTGGTGCTGGGCCTGCTCGCACGCATCGTCGTGCGTGTGGGACTGCTGCCCTTGGAGCGGATGGCCCACACAGCCGATGCGATCGCCGGCGGCGATCTCTCCCACCGCGTTGAGCCCGCCGACGAGCGCACCGAGGTGGGCCGCCTGGGGATCGCGCTCAACGCGATGCTCGGGCGTCTGGAGCGGGCTTTCGCCGGTCAGAAGGCCAGCGAGGAGCGTCTGCGCCGCTTTCTAGCGGACGCCTCGCATGAGCTGCGCACGCCCCTGGCCTCGATCCGCGGCTACGCGGAGCTATTTCGCATCGGCGCAGCGCGTGAGCCGGGGGAGACGGAGAAGGCGATGCGCCGCATCGAGCAGGAGGCCGCGCGTATGGGAGTGCTCGTGGAGGACCTACTTACACTCGCACGACTCGATGAACTTCACAACGCCGAGCACAGCATCGTTGACCTCGCGGCGCTTGCTCGCGACGCGGTTGACGACGCGCGTGTGACCGCGCCCGACCGCACGATCGACTTGCGCGCGACTGGCCAGGTCACCGTTCTCGGCGACGCGCATCAGCTTGCTCAGCTGCTTGCCAATCTGCTGCGCAATGCCCTCACACACACCCCTGCAGGGACGCCAATCGAGGTGACCGTCACCGGCGGCGAGGACCCTGAGGAGCGAGGCGTGGATCGGGAGGCGCGAGGTGTGGACCAAGAGGCACGGCTAGAGGTGCGCGACCACGGCTCTGGTCTGCCAGAGGGCGATCCCGCCGCGCTGTTCGAGCGCTTCTGGCGCGCTGAGCCGGGCCGTGAGCGCGGACGCGCCGGTGCGGGGTTGGGACTGGCGATCGTCGCTGGTGTGGTCGAGCGCCATGGGGGACATGTACAGGCGGCCAATGCACCGGGCGGCGGCGCCATGTTCATTGTCTACCTGCCGCTCACCGCCGCCCAGCCGGGCGCGGGACCCAGACTGGACGAAAGGACGATCGTCCAGGCGCTTCAGAGTGAGTCCAACGGGGAATAGCCTAAACCTAAACCGCCTGGGCCTGCACGGATTCCGGCGCGTCATCTATCGGCTTCCCCTGCGGGGGCGCAAGTAGGTAGACGGCTGCCGCCAGTCCGACAACGGTACCCACGTCACGCAGCATCGTCTCAAGACCAACGGCGACGATGTCGGGGTTATTTATCCGTTCATTTGGCGCGAGTGTCAACTCCCGAACGATCTCGTAAATGTGTAGTCCCACCAAGCCCGCCGCGGCGCCGAGCAGTCCGGAAACCGTGAAGAACGCAAGTCCGCCGACGCGTCCTTGCGCAAGGTCGGGAAGCCAGCGATCGACGGCCACGATCGCCGCAGCGAAACATCCCAGGAAAAGGACGACAGGTACCAGCATGCAGCGTATTGTCTCGGGCCCGCCGGACGGCTCGCACAGGTCACATTGGCTCAGCTGCGAGCAGCGCCGCGCCCACCGCTCCTGAGAGATCTCCCAACTCCGTGTGCAGCACCACCGGCGGGTGATCATCGGCGAAGAGGTGCGGCGCCATCTGCTTGACGACCTGATCGACAAAGGCCTGGCCGAGCTTGTCGCCCATCCCACCGCCGAGCACGATCGCATCGAGGTCGAGCAAGTTCTGCGCCGAGGCCAGAGCGAGCGCAAGTGCCCAGGCGGCGTCTGCCAGCAGCTGCTTGGTCAGCTCGTCACCGTGCTTGAGAGCCTTGACATAGATGCCGGAGGTCAGCCGCTCTTTGCTCTCTTCGCGCATGATCTCGAACAGCACGGTGTCCTGTCCGCGCTTGACCAATTTGCGCGCGCGCCGTTCCATCCTGGCTCGTCCCGCGTAGGCCTCAAGGCAACCCCTGCGCCCGCAGCCGCACTTGCGTCCATTGGGCTTGACTACCACGTGCCCAATCTCACCGGCGGCGCCGCGGCCGTCGTGCAGCTCGCCGTCCAGGATCAACCCACCGCCGACCCCGGTACCTAGCCAGACGCCGAGCATGTTGGCGTAGGGGCGTCCGGCGCCGACTCGGTGCTCGCCCAGCACACCCACGCGCACATCGTTATCGATCCTCACCTTCATCCCACCCAGAGCCTCGGACACCAGGGGACCCAGGCGAACGCTGGCGGAGAAGCCAGGAACGTTGGCGGCCTGAGTGACCACGCCGGCGGCGATATCGATCTCGCCGGGCGAGCCGATGCCCACCCCCTCGACGGCGCTCGCGTCGCACCCCACCTGCGCAAGCGTCGTGTGAATGGTGCCAAGGATGGCCTCGATCACGTCATCGGCCACGCCGCTCTGCGGCGTCGGCACACGAGCACTGGCCAGCGTCTGCAGGCCGCGCAGCGCGACGGTCTGGATCTTCGTCCCGCCGAGGTCGACGCCCAGAGTGATCCTTTGTGCGCCAGCCACGCCGCTAGGATACCCCGGCGGCAAGGCCGGTTCCTCTTACCCAGACCTGGAAGGAGTCGTGATGAGCACAGACGCCACGACCCCGGCACCTTTGCGGGAACGCCCGGCATGGACAGCGTTGGGCAGTCACTACGAGACGATTCGCAACGTGCACATGCGCGAGCTGTTCGCACAGGACCCGCAGCGCGGCGAGCGCCTGACGCTGCTAGGCGCCGGCCTGTATCTCGACTACTCCAAGAACAGGATCACCGAGGAAACCATCGGACTGCTGCTCGAATTGGCGCAACAGTCACAGTTGGCCGAGCGGATCGAGGCAATGTTCAGCGGCGAGCGCATCAACGTCTCCGAGAACCGCTCCGTGCTGCACGTTGCACTGCGTATGCCCGCTAACAGCTCGCTTGTTGTGGAGGGGGAGGATGTAGTCGCGCAAGTTCATGCCGTGCTCCGACGCATGTCAGCTTTCGCTGAACGCGTAAGGACGGGGGAGTGGCTTGGTCATACCGGGCGCCCAATTCGCAACATCGTCAACATCGGTATCGGTGGCTCGGACCTCGGCCCGGTCATGGCCTATGAGGCGCTGCGTCACTACAGCGCTCGTGAGCTTACTTTCCGCTTCGTCTCCAATGTCGATTCCACCGACTTCGTGGAGGCCACGTGTGACCTCGATCCGGAGGAGACCCTGTTCATCGTCTCTTCCAAGACCTTCACCACGCTTGAGACGATGACCAATGCGCGCTCCGCCCGGGAGTGGCTGCTGGCAACGCTGCAAGATGACAGCGCCATCGCAAAGCACGTTGTCGCGGTCTCCACCAACGCCAAGGAGGTAACCAAGTTCGGCATCGACACCGAGAACATGTTCGGTTTCTGGGACTGGGTCGGCGGGCGCTACTCGATGGACTCAGCCATTGGCCTCTCCACGATGCTGGCTATCGGCCCTGAGCGCTTCCAGGAGCTGCTCGCTGGCTTTCACGCAATGGACGAGCACTTCCGCACAACCCCCTTCACGCACAATCTGCCCGTGCTGATGGGTCTGCTGGGGGTTTGGTACGGCGATTTCTTCGGCGCTCAGACCCACGGAGTGATGCCTTACGAGCAGTACCTCAAGCGCTTCCCCGCTTATCTGCAGCAGCTGACGATGGAGTCAAACGGCAAGCGCGTGACGCTCGACGGGAAAGAGGTCGACTACGACACGGGCGCAATCTACTGGGGCGAGCCCGGCACCAACGGTCAGCATAGCTTCTACCAGCTGATTCACCAGGGAACCAAGCTGATCCCGCTCGATTTCATCGGCTTCGCCAAGACGCTCAACCCGCTCGGCGAGCATCACGATCTGTTGATGTCAAACGTTTTCGCACAGGCCGAGGCACTGGCATTTGGCAAGACCGCCGAGGAGGTGAGGGCCGAGGGCACACCTGAGGCGATCGTCGCGCACCGCGTGATGCCTGGCAATCGTCCCAGCAATACGATCCTGGCCGAGCAGCTCACTCCGCATACGCTGGGGACGCTGATAGCGCTGTACGAGCACAGCGTCTTCACACAAGGTGCCATCTGGGGCATCGACTGTTTCGATCAGTGGGGGGTCGAGCTGGGCAAGGCGCTGGCGGTGCGCATCATTCCCGAGCTGCGCAGCGAGAGCGAGCCGGACCTGGAGCACGACAGTTCCACCAACGCTCTGATCCGGCGCTACCGCGCCACGCGCTGACTGAGTCACATGGCCGGGCTTAGGCCCGGCGCCGAGCGCTGCTACCGTCGAATCCTCAAGCCCCAGCAAGGAGGACGACATGTTCGAGAAGCGGATCTGTCATGCGCTCTTCTCCCGGATCACCAATGGTGGCCTGGAAGTCACCTACTGGGACGGGCAGACTGAGCGCTACGGACCGGGACCTTGGCTGCGGCTGCGTTTGCGCACACCCGGGACCGTCTGGGCGATTGCCAGAAACGTCGATCTCGGCGCCGGCGAAGCGTATGTAAACGGAGATATCGAGATGGAGGGCGATCTCGCCCAGTTCGTGGCCCTGGGTGCCGCCAACGGCGAGCAGCTTGCGTCGCTGCTGCCAAAGCCGTTGCGCAAGGCGCCGAAGCTCAAGCTGCGCAGGCGCAACTCCAAGGCCAAAGAGGCAGCCAACATCCGCCATCACTACGACCTCGGCAATGACTTCTATCGCCTGTGGCTCGATCGCTCGATGACCTATTCCTGTGCCTATTTCCGCACCCCCGGCGATTCGCTGGAGCAGGCCCAGCGCCAGAAGGTCGAGCAGATTCTGCGCAAGCTCGACCTCACACCCGGCATGACCCTGCTCGATATCGGCTCGGGCTGGGGAGAGTTGATCGTCGCTGCCGCCAAGCAGCATGGGGCGAAGGCCCACGGCATTACTCTCAGCCATGAGCAGCTGCGGCATACGCGCGAGCGCATCGAGGCCGAAGGGCTCACCGACAGAGTCACAGTGGAGCTTCTGCACTACGAAGACCTGCCCGCCAGCGAGAGCTATGACCGCGTGGTCTCAGTCGGCATGTATGAGCATGTGGGTGTGGGTAACCACGCCGCCTACATGGCCGCCGTCGAGCGCGTGCTGCGCCCGCAGGGCGTATCGCTGCTGCACACGATCACGCAGACGGTCGACCGCCCAATCGCTCCTTTCACCGAGCGCTACATCTTCCCCGGGGGGCACCTGCCAACGGTGGAGAGCATCCTTACGCTGCTGCCTGAGCACGACTTCCACGCGGTGGACTACGAGAGTCTGCGCCGTCACTACGCGCGCACGTTGCAGGAGTGGTGGGAGCGTTTTGAGCGCTCGCGCGATCAGGTCGAGGAGATGTACGACGAGCGCTTCGTGCGCATGTGGCGGCTGTACCTGCGCGGAGCCTTCGCGGCCTTCAGCTGGGGAAAGCTCGACCTCGCGCAGATCCTCTGGACCAAGGGCCTGTCAGATGCGGTGCCGATGACGCGCGACTACATGTATCGGTATCCGCAGCCGCTCGCTCAGGCTGGCGAGGGCGAAGGAACCGTATCCCCGTCACGCGAGGCTACATCGGTCGTGTGATATTCAGCCAACAGCTGCTCCTCGTGCTCGTGCTTGGGGAAGAGCGAGAACACGATCGCGGCGCCGATCAGGATCGCGATTATCCCCGCGCCATATGCACGTTCGCTGCCCTGCACGAATGAGTTCTTGGCACCTTCGATGATGGCTGAGGCGTAGTGCGGATAGCGCGAAGCGGTGTCGGCGGCGCTGGCGAAGGACTTCTGCAGTTCGGCTTCCACCGCGGTGGTGAGCCGTGCCTTGTTGGGGGCGTTCCCGATCGCCGTGGACACCGCCGCTGCATAGCCCGCCGTGAGCAGTGCGCCAAGGATCGACTGCATGATCGCTCCACCGAGGTCGCGCTGCAGGTCGGCGGTGCCCGAGGCCATACCGGCGCGATTCACGGGCACCGAGCCAGTCAAGGAGTGCGAGGCGGGTGTGCCCGCAAACCCCACACCGGCGCCGATCAGCGCGTAGCCGAGACCGACCTTCCAGTAGGAGATGCCGTCCTTCCACAGCAGCAGCATCGTGAGGAACCCCAGCAGGCAGAAGAAGTAGCCGATCAGCAGCGTCACGCGCGAGCCATGCGTATTCACCAGCTTGGCCGAGCGCGGTGCGATCAGCACCATCATCAAGGCCGCCGGGATGATCGCCAGGCCAGCGTCGAGCGTCGAGTAGCCGAGCACGTTCTGCAGGAACTGCTGCCCGACAAACATGGCGCCCATCAGCGAGCCGAACACGATGATCCCCGCCAGCGCCGCAACCCAGAAGATCCGGCGGCCGGCCACGTTGAGGTCATACAACGGCACGCGCGCGCGGCGCTGGCGGATGATGAAACCGACTGCCGCCGCCAAGGTGATCGCCACCAGGCCCAGCACGAGCGTTCCCTTGTTCGGCACGGGCGCGAAGTTGATCGACAGCACGAGCGCTGCCACCAGTACAACGGAGAGGATGCCGCCGAGATTGTCCACGGGGTCGCTGGTCTCATTGACATGCGCCGGCACGAAGCGCCAGGCCATGAACAGCGCCACGAACGCCAGCGGCAGCGTGATGAAGAAGACCGAGCCCCAATCGAACTGCGTCAGCAGCGCACCTGCCAGCAGTGGCCCGAGCGCGGAGATCGCCCCGCCGAGGCCAGACCACAGCGCGATCGCCTTGGTGCGCTCCGCTCCCGACCACAGTGCCGTGATCAGCGCGAGCGTTGTAGGGAACGCCATGCCGGCGGCCAGACCACCCAGCAGGCGCGCCGCGATCAGCACGCCGATCGACGGCGCGAGCGCGGCCAGCAGCGAGGCCGGAATCGCAAGCGTGGTGCCGAGGATCAGCATCAGCTTGCGCCCGTAGCGGTCGCCGAGCGCGCCGAGATACAGCACCGAGGTCGCCAGGCCCAGCGAATAGCCGACGGCGATCAGGTCGAGTTCACTCTGTCCCGCATCAAATGCCTTGCCGATGTCCGGCAGCGCGACGTTGGCCACCGCCAGGTTGAGGTTGGCAACTGCCGCTACGAGGATCAGTGAGGCCAGCACCAGCCCCGCACGCTGCGGACCCTCTGAGGTTTCCGGAGCGGACGCCGGCTGGGCGCTCGCGGCGGCCGGAGTCGAGGTCACGCCGGGCAAGCTATCAGTCGAGCCGACGCGGCGATTCATCCCGATCGGATGATGGCGCTAGCGTTAGGCCGCTGGATCCTAGATGTGACCCTCAACTGAGACAAGGAACTGAACATGAGCGACAGACCAGTCTTCATCTATGCCGCGACCTACGCCGAGCGCGCGGATGCCGAGGCCGACTACGACATGCTGCTCGACCTGCACGCGGCGAAGCTGGTGGGCACCTATGACGTGGCCTTCATCAGCAAGGACCTTGACGGCAAGGTGCATGTGCACAAGCACGAGAAGCCCACGCAGCACGGCGCCTGGACCGGCATCGCCGTGGGCGCGGTGGTGGGCGTTCTGTTCCCGCCGTCGGTCATTGGTGCGGCCGTCGTGGGTGGCACGGCCGGTGGTGTCATCGGACACCTGCGCAAGGGCATGTCGCGCGGGGATGCCAAGGAGCTCGGCGATCTGCTGGAGGAGGGCCAGGCGGCGCTCATCGTGATCGGCGAGTCGCGCCTCGGCGAGCAGCTCGATAAGGCACTGACGCGTGCCGAAAAGACGCTCGAGAAGGAGATCGACGCCGACGCCAAGGAGTTCGAGCGCGAGCTCAAGGAGGCAGAGAAGGAAGGCGCTGCAAGCTGACGGACGGGATCGCGGCCTGACCGTCCCGGCACCGCCGGGCGGTAATCGCCCCCGAGGTCGTCCCGCCCAGGCGTCTGCGGCGCCGGGCGGCTACCGTGCTGAAGATGCCTGTCGTTAGCAGTCCAGCGATGGTGAAGCGCCTGACGCTGGTGGCCTGCATCCTGGGCTCTGGCATCGCGCTGCTCGACAGCACGGTCGTCAACGTCGCACTGCCCACCATCCAGCGCGACCTGGGTGGTGGGCTGGCAGCGCAGCAGTGGGTCACCAACGCCTACCTGCTTACGCTCGGCTCACTGATCCTGGTGGGCGGCTCGCTGGGTGATCTGTTCGGCGAGCGGCGCATCTTCGCGCTCGGCGTGGGGGGCTTCGGTGTGGCCTCGCTGCTGTGCGCACTGGCGCCTACGATCGAGGCCCTGATCGCCGCGCGCGCGTTGCAGGGCGTAGCCAGCGCGCTGCTCACACCGAGCGCTTTGGCGGTGATCGTGGCGACCTTTAAGGAGGAGGAGCGCGGGCCGGCGATCGGCAGTTGGACGGCGTGGGGGGGCATCGCCACCGTGCTGGGTCCGCTGATCGGCGGCGAGCTGCTGGCGATCTCCTCGTGGCGCTCGATCTTCCTCATCAACATTCCTTTGGTGATGATCTGCGTGGCGCTGATCCTCACGGTCATTCCGCGCATGGAGCACCCCCGCGAGCGATCTGCCGGGCGCGGGGTGGACTACATCGGGGCGCTGCTGGCAGCGCTGGGTCTCGCCGGGCCGGTGTTCGCGCTGATCGAGCAGCCGCGGCTGGGGTGGGGGAGCCCGGCGGTGACGATCCCTCTGATCGCCGGCGGCGCGCTGCTGGTGTGCTTCGTGCTCTACGAGTCCCGCGCGCGCGATCCAATGTTGCCGCTGAGCCTTTTCCGGCGGCGCAACTTCTCGGCGGGCAACATCGAGACGTTCTCGATGTACGCAGGCCTATCGATCCTGTTCTTCTTCCTCGTGCTCTTCCTGCAGCAGATCGGCGGCTACTCGCCGCTGAAGAGCGGCCTCGCGATTCTGCCCACGACGATTGTCATGTTTGCCCTCTCAAGGCGCTTCGGGGCGCTGGCCGACCGCCATGGGCCGCGCTTCTTCATGGGCGTTGGCCCCTTGATCGCCGCTTGCGGCCTGCTGCTCTTCCAGCGTGTGGGCGTCAAGGTCGACTATGTCACCGAAGTGCTGCCGGGGCTGCTGGTGTTCTCGCTGGGACTCTCGATGACGGTGGCTCCTCTTACCGCGGCGGTGCTGGCCGGCGTTGAGACCAATCAGGCCGGCATCGCCTCGGCCGTCAATAACGCTGTCGCACGTGTGGCCAGCCTGCTGGGCACGGCCGCCGTGGGCGCCGCAGTGGCGGCGGCCTTCGTCTCACAGCTCGACAGCCAGTTGGCGAACAGACCCTTGGGGCCGCCCGCGCAGGCAGCTGTTGCGGAAGCCAAGAAGCTGCCTCTCGGCTTGCCCAACACCAAGGGCCTGCTGCCCTCACAGGCCCGCGCCGTGACGGCCGCCGCCGAGAACGCCTCGCTTGAAAGCTTCCATCTGGGTATGGGCATAGCGGCCCTGCTCGTGGCACTAGGCGGAATCGCCGGCGTCGTCGGCGTGCGCAATCCCAAGCGAGTGGTGCTGGCGCAGGAGTGTGAGGGCGGCCAGCTGGTAGGGGCCAGTCTCGATGCCGCCGGCTGCCACGAGCCTGTGGACGAGGCTCAGCCCGTGGGCGCTTCGGCGTAGGCGCACATCGCTTCGATCAGCGGCCCTAGCCGTCGGCCCTGCTCGGTCAGCCTGTACTCGACCGTTGGTGGGGAGGTGGGGAGGACCGCGCGCGCCAGCAGCCCTGCGGCCTCCAGTTCGCGCAGGCGCTCGGAGAGCATCCTGGGGGAGATGCCCTGCACGGCGCTGGCGAATTCGTTGAAGCGCAGAGCGCCGCCCAGGGCGGCATAGATGATCGAGAGCTGCCAGCGCCGCTCCAGGAGGTCCGCCGCGCGGCGGACCTCCTGGGGGACCGGCTGGGGACTGCTACAGCGAGCCATTGCCCTGAGGCTGGGATTGGGGCGGCGTGACATCAGCAGGCCAGACGGGGTCGAGCTCAGGAGCGCACGACGTCGCGGGCTGGCTCCAGCGCGCGGTCGAGCACTTCCTGGACTGTCATTACCGGATGGAATGTCATCTGCTCGCGTACTTCCTCGGGAATCTCATCGAGATCGCCGCGGTTGCGCTCGGGCATGATCACATCGGTCAGCCCGGCCGCGTGGGCCGCCAGCGCCTTCTGCTTGAGGCCGCCTATCGGTAGCACGCGCCCCTGCAAGGTGACCTCGCCGGTCATGCCCACCGTGTGCTTGACCGGTCTGCCCGAGAGCAGCGAGGCCAGCGCGGTGACCATCGTTACACCGGCCGAGGGACCGTCCTTGGGGATCGCGCCCGCGGGCACGTGCACGTGGAACTCGCTGCTCTCGAAGACGCCCTCGTCGATGCCGAGCTCGCTGGCGTGGCCGCGCACATAGGAGAGGGCGATGCGCGCCGACTCCTTCATGACGTCACCCAGCTGGCCGGTCAGCACCAGGCCGCCGCCGCCACCTGAGCCTGAGCTCTTCATCGCGGTGGCCTCCACGAACAGCACATCGCCGCCGGTGCCTGTCACAGCCAAGCCCGTTGCCACTCCTGGCACGGCGGTGCGGATGGCCGACTCCTGGAAGAACTTCTGGCGGCCCAGCGCGTCGCGCACGACCTCCAGTTCGATCTCCACGGGCGGCTGCACCTTGCCGGAGGCGACGCGGGTGGCCGTCTTGCGCAGCACCGTGCCCAGCTCGCGCTCCAGGTTGCGCACGCCAGCCTCACGGGTGTACTCGTTGATGACCGTCTCCAGTATCTCGTCAGAGATCGATACCTCGTCCTCGCGCAGGCCGTTGCGGTCGCGCTGGCGCGGCCACAGATAGCCCTTGGCGATGGCCAGCTTCTCCATGCTGGTGTAGCCGTCGAAGCGGATCACCTCCATGCGATCGAGCAGCGGGCCAGGGATCGTGTCGGCGACGTTGGCCGTGGCCAGGAACATCACCTGGCTCAGATCTAGCTCCACGTCCAGGTAGTGGTCGCGGAAGCTGTGGTTCTGCGCCGGGTCGAGCACCTCCAGCAAGGCCGCCGAAGGATCGCCGCGCCAATCCGCGCCGACCTTGTCGACCTCATCCAAGAGGATCACTGGGTTCATCGTGCCTGCATCGCGCAAGGCCCGCACCAAACGACCCGGCAAGGCGCCGATGTAGGTGCGCCGGTGCCCACGGATCTCGGCCTCGTCGCGCACGCCGCCCAACGACATGCGCACGAACTCGCGTCCGGTCGCACGGGCGATCGACTCGCCGATCGATGTCTTGCCGGTTCCCGGAGGTCCGATCAGCGTCAAGATCGCCCCGGACTTGGGGTCGGCCTCGATGCCGCGGTCCTCGCGCAGCTTGCGCACTGCCAGGTACTCGGTGACGCGATCCTTGACGTCCTCCAGTCCCGCGTGGTCGGCGTCCAGCACCTCACGCGCGCCGACAGGGTCCAGGTGCTCATCCGAGCGCTTGCCCCACGGCACGGCTATCAGCCAATCCAGGTAGGTGCGGATCATCGAGGACTCGCCTGTCTGCTCGCCCATGCGCTCCAGGCGGCCTAGCTCCTTGATGGCCTGCTCGTGCACGGCCTCGGGCATCTCGGCGGCCTCGATCTTGTCGCGGTACTCCTCGACGATTGAGCCCTCGTCCTCGCCCAGCTCCTTGCGGATCGACTCCATCTGCTTGCGCAGGAAGTACTCGCGCTGCTGCTTCTCGGCACCGTCCTGCACGTCCTCGCGGATGCGCTTGCGTACCTGCAACTCGGCGAGTGACTCGCGCTGCAGCTTCACGGCCAGCTCTAGGCGCTCGGTCACGTCCAGCGTTCGCAGCAGCTGTACCTTCTGCTCGTAACTCAGATTGGGGGAGTAGCCGGCGGAGTCGGCCAGCGGCCCGGGCTCCACGATCGCCCGCAGGAAGGCGGCGATACGCCCGTCATCACCGCGCAGCTCGAGGATCTCCTCGACGATCGCGCGGTATTCGCGCTCCAGCTCACGGGTGCGCCCATCGACAGGCACCTCATCGGGGTGCTCCTGCACCTCCACGCGCAGCTCACCGCCGGGGCCGGTCTGCGCGGCGCCGATGTGAGCGCGGTGTTCGCCGGAGATGGACACGGCGCGGCCGCCGCCGGGTAGGCGGATCTGCTCATCCACTTCGGCCACGGTGCCGACCTCAAGGAACTCGTTGTCGTGGCGCGGCACCAGCACGACGTGGTCGTCGTCGCCGACGTCCACGGTGAGGGTGATGCCCATGCTGGGGAACACCACGGTGTCGTCCAAGGGGATCAGGCGCAGCACGCGCTTGGGCTCGGAATTGGGGGCTGGGATGTCTGCTGCTGAGGGTGCGCTCATCGCTATACGCTCCATATAAGCTTACGAATTGTTAGTTAGTATAACAAGCGCCAGCGCAGATTCAAGGGCCTTGAAAAACCGCTCTGCAGAGCCACTCAGGCGCTTAGCAGTGCTCTTCACAGGAAGCTGCGCGGCCATAGCCGGCGTGCCCGCACGACGTTGACCTCGGTGGCCAGCACCGTCACCTGGGCGCCCAGGTACAGCCAGGCCAGGAGGCCCAAGACCAGGCCGAAGGTGGCCGACAGCGGTCCGGCGCGCTTGATCACGTGCTCGACGTAGAAGCCGCCTACGTGCTGCAGGATCTGCCACACCACGGCAGCCAGCAACACTCCGGGCGCCAGTTCGCGCCAGCTCACCCGCGCGTTAGTCAACAGCGCGAAGGCGCCGCCGAACAGCGCGAGATTAAAGAGCAGCGCGGCAACCACCCCTCCAAGAAATTCCAATGTTCCTCCCGAGCTCGATCCCACGAAACCGGCGGCGGTGGTGGAGAGGATGTTGAGCAGCCCAAAGAGCGCCAGCAGCCGCAGGCCGTGCAGGCGTGTGGCGATGAAGCCCAGGCGCCTGCGGGCGGGCACCTGCCAGATGCGGTTGAAGGCGTCCTGTGTGGCGTTGGTTACCGCGAGGCCCCCGAGCAGCGAGCCGACCAGGCCGATCGCCAGCGCCACTCCACTGGCGGGCAGTGAGTGCAGCCGTAGCTGATCGCCCACGATCGGGAACTGTCCTTGTGTGCTTTCGAGAATGCTCTGCTTCAGCGTGGGGTCGCCTTCGAGCACGATGCCGAGGACGGTCACGAACACGAGCAGCAGCGGGAATAGCGAGACGAAGGCGTAGTAGGCGATCAGCGCCGCCAGCTGTCCGCCCCGGTCGTCGCTGAAGCGCTTGATGACCGCCACTCCGAAGGCCAGTCTGCGGTGACGCTGCTGGAAGGCATCGATCTTCTTGAGACGCTCGTGGATATTCACTTCAAGGGGGGTCGGTTGGCAAGTTGGCTCGACATATCGGTGTGTCTACCCCATGCCGCGGCAGAAAACTGGCCCTTGATGGTCAAACGCCCAGCTTGCGCCTTGGTCCCCACAGGGAGCTCGACGCCGAGCGCGTGGCGCACGTGGTGAAGGCCAAGCGTAAGGCACTGCTGTGGACACACCGCCACATGCTGCGCCACGAGGATCTCGAGGACTGCTTTAGCCAGGCCACCATGGAGCTCATCAGGTATGTGCACGCGGGCGGCACATTCGCGCACACCGGCCACGCGGCCGCGGCCCTTGAGCTGCGCTTCCTCTCACGCGTACAGGATCGCTACAGGGCCATATCAGGACGTAGCCCCATCCAGGCCGCGTGGGAGGGTGCGCTGCGAGCTGGCAGTCTGGGCGACGGTTACTCCGACGCTGCTGATGTGCGCTGCGCGGTAGAGGAGCTGGCCATGATGCGCGTGCAACTGCGTCACGTGCCGATGCTGGCGCGCGAGCTGACGGCTGATCAACGGTTGGTGGTGGCCTGTCAGGTGGGCTTGCAGATGCGTCGCACCGAATTCTGCGAGCTGTTCGGCTGGTCTTTTGCGAAGTACCGCAAGGTGGCTAATCGCGCTCGCGCGCGTCTGCGTGATCTGAGCGAGACCTTCGATGAAACAAAGCTTGATGGTGACCTGCCTATGAGAAATCCACCACCCCCCACTCATAGGAAGGTCCCAAGGGACGCCGACGGTCAGCAGCCACGACCACTCGGCGATTCCCATCCGCGCAACGGCGGCCGGGGGCCTGGAAGCTCCCCGCTCAGGCCTTCGGTCGCCGACGCGCAGCGGGCGGAGAAGGCGGCGTAATGCGCGGGCGCGTGGTTCACCATGTGTACGCCGAGGATGAGCCGACGCAGGAGCTCGGTGCGCTTCCGCCTGAGGATGAGCAGTCACGGGGTTTCGGTGATTACTCGTCAATGCAACCTGCTTGGCGCTTTTCCCAACAGTCCCGCGTGGTTGCGATGGCACTACTGGGAGCTGCCGTCGCATTTGTCGCGGCGCTTGCCATACATGCACTGCACGGCGGGCCCAGCGCGGTTGTCGTGGGGACGGTGACCTCGGCTGCGCCGGCTCGGTCGGACCCAAGCACGGGTTCTGGGGTTCCCGCCCAGTTGCCGCATCGAGCGGCAGCACAAACGAGGATGAGCGTGACGGTGAGGCGGCGCGCGAGACAGCGGATCAGACGAAGTCGGCCGCCAGCGAGTGCACTGACAGGCGCAAGACGCACAGATGGTTCCTCCTCAACCGTGCCTGCCGCATCTGTGGTGGTGGCGCGAGCCGCCAACTCCGAGTTCAACTTCGAGCGCTGAGTGATGCCGATGCGTGAGCGCTTTCAAACCCACCGGCCAACTGCTGGCCGCTCACGGGTGACGGTCGTAACGCAGCCCATGTGGCGGTTGCGACTCATGCGCGCGGTTCCGCGCCGCGCGCTGCAGACGCTGGTTGTCGCGGGCGTGCTGGCCGGCGCTCACTATGCGGCTGGGGGTGGTTCCCGAAGTGCAGATACGGGCCGAGGGCCCACCACACATATCAACACCCCCACAGCGAAGGAGCCAAGGAAATGACAGTGAAAAACCATCAGCGCAAGCACAGCCTCGGATGGCGCATCGGGTCCAAAGGCATCGGGCTGCCCATCGGGTCCAACAGCATCGCGCGACGCATCGGGTCCAGCCCGGCAGCACTGGCCGCGTTGATGCTGGGCTGCATTTTCCTTGCAAGCACCAATCCGTCGCCGGCGTCCGCGGCAACCGCCACCAACCCCACGAAGACTGGAACCACCGTCACAACGGCTGCCGGCGGCAGCTCGCTGGAAGCTGCCGCGACCAAGGCGGGGGAGATGGGCCGCAAGGTGGCAATGAGCCTGATCGGGCTGGCCTTGGCAGTGGGTGGAGTCGTGTTGGTTTTCCGCCGCGACTTCAAAAAGGTTGCCGGTGTGTTGGTGCTGGGGCTGTTGGCGATTCTGCTGGCCACACCGGCAGGCATTGGGGTGCTTCAGAACACAGTTACTTCGCTGTTTGGATCTTGATAGCTGATGGCGATCGAGATCCGCTCTTACCGGAGCGTGTTCGAGCTGGAACGGCGCATCTACCGGGTGGATCGCGTGCGGCTGAACCCCAGCGGTGTACCGGTGCGCGGGGCGCTGTATTTCGTGGCGCTTCTGCTGGTGGCGTTGCTGGCGGCGGCTCTGCCACTGGTAGGAATGTCGCTGCGGCTGCTGCCGTGGTACATGCGCGATCTGGCTCTGCCCTTAGGTGGCGCGGCACTGCTGACGGTCATCCGCATCGATGGCAGGCCTTTTCACCTGGCGGCCTGGTCGCTGCTTGGTTACGCCCTGAGGCCCAGTCGCATTCAATGCGCTGGTGCCGCCCCGCTGCCGCTCGCCCAGTGGCGGCCAGGGGCCTTGGTGATGCTCCCTGATGGCTCCGAGGCCCGACTGCGTCGAATGCTCTGTACCGGCCCGGCCCAGGCGCGAGTGGCAGTTGCGCACGAACGCCTGGAATGGCGCAAGCGTCCTCTGGGATTGCTGGCGCAGCGGGAGAGACTGACGGTGCGCGAACTGCCAGGCCGTCGCCCACCGCGGCATCCGCAGACCATCGCGCTGCGCCCGGGCGTGCGCTTGCGGGTGCGGTGAGAGCTTGCGCCCGCCGCTGCATTTCATATATGGCAACTGCGTTTTCGCACACGGCCTGGACGATGGCTGGGCAGCGTTCGCGGTGAGCACCTACTCCTATGAGTGCCTGCCGGAGGAGGAGAAGCGAGCGCGCTTCCGAGCACTGCTGGGCGCGCTGGAAGGCGTGCAGGCCGACATCCAGATTCTGCGTGTCAGTGAACGTTGGGACGTCCAGCGCTACATGCGCGAGCTGGAGCAGGCCGAGGCCGAGGGGTTCCCTGGAGGTGCGTTGCATAGCCATGGACGGGCTTTGCAGGGTTATGCGCACGAACACGCCCAGCGCTTGCGCGAGATCGTGGCAGCGCGGCCGCGGCTGTTTGTACTGGTGAGCTTGCGTGAGCCCGAGCGCGATGTCGCGGGTTTTCTCTCGCGCGCCGCCGAGCAGCATCCGCGCGAGTGGCTATCGGCATTGCGCGGCGCGCTGTCGATGCGCGATCGGAGCGTGCTGAGCGTCACGGAGCTCGAGCGGGCGCGGACGCGCGCTGAGCAGGCACGAGCGCATTTGGCCAGCTATCTGCCGGTCCTGCCGGCCCGGGGCGTGCAGTTGCAGTGGCTGGTGCGCCGTGCCTTCTGTCGGGGGCTAGGTGAGCCGCGGGTCGATGGTCTGCACGAGCCTCGCGCGCTGCTGTTCGAGCGCCAAGGCGCAGCGGTCTTGGCACCGCTTGAGGGAGATGTGCTGCGCTGGATGGACAGCATCGTGGAGAACCGCGGCAGGGCCCTGCGGGTGGAGTCCGAGCTGGGGGTGAGCTGGCAGGCGCAACTGGTGGCAGGGGCGCTGCCCGAGCAGGCTGTCTTTCCGGGCGCGCAGGTGGAGCTGATGTGCGCTCCGGTGGAGAGCCTGCCGTTCGCGGTGGACCTCTCGTTGAACGCTCGCTTCCTGCCCAATGAGCTGGCATTGCGGATCGCCCGCAGGCGGATCCAGGACGCCGATCAGATCGCCAGCGCGGAGTCCGACGGCGAGCAGGGAACCTCCGACCTGGGCCAGCGGCGCACCCGCGCGGCCCGCGATCTGCTGGCGCACCTTCAGTCCTCAAGTCGTCCTCCGCTGCTGCGCGCGACGCTTGCGATGGCAGTCGGAGCGAGCGATCGGGAGCAGTTGGAGCAGCGCGTGGAGTCCTGTCGGCGGGCCTATGGCGAGGTCCACCTGCATCGGCCTCTAGGTGGGCAGATGGAGCTGTTTTGGCAGCACTTACCCGCGCAGCGCACACGGGTGGTGGGTTACGAGGACACGCTCACCCCCGAGCAGCTGGCCGCGATGATGCCCACGGCGGCCCCCAAGGTTGGCTCGCGGAGAGGTTTCTATCTCGGCCACACGCTTTCGGGCTCGCGGCGCCCCTTGTTATTCAACCTGCGAGAGGGCTCGGACAGCGATCGCAACACGGCGATTCTCAGCGTGGGCGCGCTGGGATCGGGCAAGACAACGCTCGATCAAAAGCTCAAGTACGAGGCGTTCCTGCTGGGCGCGCGCGTGGTCGACTGCGACCCCAAGGGCGACCACCGCTTCCACCTGCTGGAGGAGGTTGCGCCGCACGTGCAGCAGATCGAGCTGCGCCCTGATCCGACTCTGCGCGGCGTACTGGATCCCCTGCGCGTGGCACCGGAGCATTTGCGCCACGACGCGGCGGTGTCCTTCCTGCGCGATCTCCTACCCGCGAGAGCCGAGGCCAGCTGGGAGACGGCGATCGTCGGGGCCGTGGATTGCGTGCTGAGCAGGGCGGCGCTGCCCACTTGCGGCGAGGTCATCAAGGCGCTTCACGAAGGCGATGGAATCGATGCGCAGGTGGCCAAGGCGCTTGCCGTCTATGCCCGCTCGGGGTTGACGCAGCTGGGCTTCGCCGATGTGAACGTGCAACTGCCCCCTGTGGGCGACAGCCAGGTGATCTATCTGCCGATCCGCGATCTGCCCGGTCCCGAGCCGGGCGTGAGACGCGCCGAGTACTCCCAATCCGAGCGCGTCGGCGAGCAACTTGTGCGCCTGATCGCGATGTTCGCGATGCAGCTGTTGAGCGCTGAGCGTGAGCGTCTGAAGGTGTTCTCTTTCGATGAGGGCTGGCGCTTGCTGGGCGATCCGGTGGGTCGCACACTGTTGGCTTCGCTGCAACGCATGGGCCGCTCGGAGTTGGCCGTGCCGATCATCAGCACGCAGCTCGTCACGGATGCTTTGCTGGGGGAGCAAGCGTCGCTTGAGAACCTGCTGGGTGCGACCTTCGCCTTTGGCATGCGCTCGCAGGACGAGGCCGCTCGGGCGCTGGCGCTGCTGGGTCTGGACCCCGAAGACCGCGCGCTGCGCGCGAAGCTGCTGGACTTCGAGCAGGGGCGCTGCCTATTCCGCGACCACCGCGGACGGGTGGAGGCCGTGCAGGTGGATGTGGTTGTGCCGGCTCTGCTGCGGGCCTTCTCAACTACTCCACGGGTTGGCGCCTCAGCCACTCCTCGGAGGAGCGCCGCATGAAAGTGCGAGCTCGTGTCGGCATTGCTCTGGTGATAGCGCCGGCGGCTGCGCTGGGTTTCTGCGCCGCTGGTGCAGCAGGTGCTCCTGCTCGCGCCCCGTCTGGTCCGCCGCTGAGCAGTCCAGTGGGGACATCGACGGAAGCCTCTCCCGCGCAGTCGCTCCCCGGCGGGGGTGATCCACTCGTGGAAAACGGACTGGGTAGCCCCGTATGCCAAGGAGGGCCAACAAATGCCCAGAACCTGTCGCATCAGGTACTCCAGAACTGCTCCACCTCGGGGTGGGTAGCGGCTGGTGCACCCACGTCCAACTATGCCTTCGACCTACATGCAAACGGGGGTCCGATAGGCGTCGATACACAGGGGCTCTTCCAGCAATACCTGCTGGCGCCCATGTGGATGGGGCTTGTGTGGATCGTCCATGCACTACTCGCGATGCTCGAATGGGCCTACACGATCGATTTTATTGATGGCCCTACCTCGAGTGGCAGCCTCGGCCGCGGGCTGCGAGAAACGCAGGCGGTCTTTACGCAGCCGTGGCTCGTGTTGGCGTTGGCGGTGGCCTCAGTGTTGACCGCCTATCACGGGCTGGTGCGTCGCCAGGTTGCCCAGACTGTCGGGCAGACGCTGTTGATGGCAACGATGATGGTCGGCGGTCTGTGGGTGATTGCTGATCCTGTTGGCACCGTCGGAGAGGTGGGCAGCCTTGCCAACCAAGCCAGTCTCGGCGCGCTGGGGGCCTTCGCGCAGGGCAGCCCCGGCACTGGCGCGCGGACGCTGAGCGATGGCATCCGTGGGGTGTTCACCAGCGGCATCGAAGGCCCCTGGTGCTACCTGGAGTTTGGTGATGTGCAGTGGTGTCGGGACCCCGCGCGACTGGACCCCAAACTCCGCGCGGCTGCTCTGCGCCTGGCTGGCGGCGAGCAGGCGCTGGTGGGATGCAAGCTGAACAACGGCCTGTTTTCGAGCTGCGCTACTCCAGGAAGTCCACAGGCACGTGCTTACAGCCGCAGCGCTGAATTGCTGCGCGACGCTCGCACCAACGGCCAGCTGTTCCTGGCGCTGCCCTCCAACGGCAAGGCGCGCAACTCAACCGAATCTCCCAATGGGCTGCTGACGGTACTTTGCGGAGGCTCTGAAATTGGCAAGTGCCGTGGTCCGACAGCGGCTCAAGCCGAATTTCGGGGGGCGGGCGGGACCGAACAGCGTGCGGCCGGCCTGCTGCTGATCGTAGTTGGTGCGGTGGGCATGGTTGCGCTGTTGGCTTTCCTCTCGCTACGCCTGCTGGCGGCGGCGTTGATGAGCCTCTTCTACCTGCTGCTTGCTCCCGCCGCGGTGCTGGCGCCCGCGCTGGGCGACGGCGGTAGAGCGGCATTTCGCTCATGGGCCACACGGCTGTTAGGAGCAGTCGTGGCGAAGCTCATCTACTCGATCTTGCTCGGGGCGATGCTGGCAGTGGTGCGGGTGCTCGTGGCCCTGAAGGGAATGGGGTGGTGGCCTCAGTGGCTTTTGGTGTGCGCAGCTTGGTGGGGCATCTTTTATCACCGCCACCACGCGCTGGGCGTCTTGGAAGGCCGGCGCTTTGATCGAAAGGTCGTGCTGCCGGTTGAGGAGCATTGATGACCGCCGGGCCACTGACGAAGTCCCCTCCGCCAACGACGCTGGCCGCGAGTTTCGGCGCTCTGGTGCTTGGCGCAGGGTGGTTGGCGGCGACGCTACTGCTGGGCCTCATGGCCCTCAGCGTTGTGCACGGTGAGCCGGCGAGCCTCGCCGGAGGGGGAAATGGAGTGTCCGCTGTCGCGCAGCAGCAGATACCGGCCGTGTACCTGCGCTTCTACCGGCAGGCAGCAGAACGCTACGGCCTGGATTGGGCGATCTTGGCGGGGATCGGGAGAGTTGAGTGCGACCACGGACGCGACCCCGATCCAGCGTGTACGCGTGAGGGTGCGGTCAACTCAGCCGGGGCGGGCGGCCCGATGCAGTTTCTCGCCTCCACCTGGGCCAGATATGGGGTCGATGCTGATGGTGACGGTCGTGTCGATCGCTGGGACCCGGCGGATGCGATCTTCGGCGCGGCTCGCTATCTGCGTGCCTCGGGTGCGCCCGCCGACTACCGCCGGGCTATCTTCGCCTACAACCACGCCGGTTGGTATGTGGCCGCCGTGGAGCGCTGGGCGGCGCTCTACCGCGGGAGCGAAGGCGGGGAAGATGCCTCGCTGTCAGCCGCGGATCGTCGTGGGAGCGAAGGGGGCGGACGTGCTGTGCTCTCAGCAACGGATGGACATCTCGCGCTGATACCTACAGCGGCGCCGGCAGTGGTGCAGGCGATGATCGTAGCCGGCAATGAGCTGCAAGGATTGCCATACGGGACCGCGGGTCACCCCGATCCGCGCGGCGCGCTGAGCGAGGATTGCTCAAGCACTGTCAACTACGTGCTCTACCGCTCGGGGGTGCGCCCGATCGGGGAAATCGTGCGCAGTAACCCTTTGGCACAGGACTACGTCAATTGGGGTCTGCCAGGTCCTGGCCGCTGGGTGAGCATTTACGCGACCACGAGCCCCAGTGATCATGTGTTCATGGTGATCGCAGGCTTGCGTTTGGACACCAGCCACAACGGCACTGATGTGGGTCCCAACCGCTTCGAAGCCGGCCCGCGCTGGCGCGTTCTCGATCACATCCCGACGTGGGCGCACTGGTCGGTGCGCCATCCGCCCGGGTTATAGAGTGACCGTGTGTCTGAGAGTGCTCCTGTGTCCGCGCGCAAGGTCGAGCATCTGCTGATCGGTGGAGGTCTGGCAAGCGCCAACTGTGCACGCTGGCTGCGCGAGTCAGGCAGCGAGGGCGAGATCCTGCTGGTGGGTCGCGAGCCTGACCCTCCTTACAACCGCCCTCCTTGCTCCAAGGGCTACCTGCAGGGCAAGGAAAGCCGCGAGGACACCTGGTTCCGTCCGCAGGAGTGGTGGCAGGAGCAGCAGATCGAGCTGCGCACCCGCACGAGCGTCACCAAGCTGGATATGGCGACGAAGACGGCGACGCTCTCCAACAAGGAGCTCATCGCCTACGACAAGGCGCTGTTGGCCACTGGTGCCAATGTGCGGCGCTTGAACGTAGAGGGCTGCGAGCTGGAAGGCATCCACTACCTGCGTGCACTGGGCAACTCCGACGCGATCCGCGCGGAGGCGGGCAAGCGCGTGGTGATTATCGGCGGTTCCTACATCGGCTGCGAGGTGGCGGCCTCGCTAACCAAGCTCGGCAGCTCGTGCACGATCGTGATGCAGGAGGCGGTGACGCTTGAGCGCGGTTTCGGCGCTCAAGCAGGCCGCTTCTTTCAGGAACGCTTGAAGGAGCATGGGGTCGAGGTGCACGGCGAGGATGAGCTGGAGCGCTTCGAGGGGGCTGACGGACGTGTCAGCGTGGTCGTGACCAAGGCCGGCTTGCGCTTGCCAGCCGACGCTGTGGTGATCGGCGCGGGTGTCATGCCCGACACGACCTTGGCGCGTGCCGCAGGACTGGAGCTCGATCAGGAGCGGGGCGGCGTCCTTTGCGACGGTCAGCTGCGCACATCGGCACCTGGGGTATGGGCGGCTGGCGACATAGCCTCTTATGACAGCGTGATTCACGGAGAGCGCCTGCGTGTGGAGCACTGGGATGTGGCCTTCAACCAGGGCAAGACGGCCGCGCTGAACATGCTCGGGCAGGACAAGCCACATGACATCGTCCCTTACTTCTTCTCCGACCTTGCCGACTGGGCTTCGCTTGAGTATGTAGGCCCCGCCCGGGACTGGGATGAGGAGATCGTGCGCGGCTCGCTCGCGGAGGGCAATTTCTCCGTGTGGTACCTCAAGGAGGGTCGCGTGCTGGGGGCGCTGTCGGTGGAGCGCTCGGAGGACCTCGAGCATGCGCGACGCCTCCTCACGACAGGCAAGGTGCTCGGTGAGGAGCGTGCCGCCCTCGGCGACAGCGACTCCGAGCTCGAGACCGTCGGCGCCTGACAGCGGTAGGATCCAGCCCTATCCGAAAAAGTCGGTGGTCAAGGGAAGCCGGTGAGACTCCGGCGCGGACCCGCCACTGTAACCGGGGATGCCCACCGCGGCGCGCTTGACGATCAAATCGAGCGCGCAGCCACCGTTACGCCACCGGCGGGCGGGAAGGCGCGGCAGGGTTGGCCCGGGAGCCAGGAGACCTGCCTCCGACCAAAAAGCCCACAAGCCCTCGTGGAAAGGGGTGGCTCAATGCTCCAAAGTCGCATCAATTCACGTCCTCGTTCGAGTTCATGGTCCCACTCGGCGCTCACTGCCATGCTGCTGTCGCTCTTCGCCATGCTGGCCTTGGCGCCGGCCGCGCTCGCCGCCGGTCCAGCAGGCGTCAGCGTTGAGGTGGAGGGGCTATCCGAAACCAAGGTGCCGCTGACCCACCTGACCACAACAACCGCGCCAGTCATCAAGGACGGCGAACACTCCTGCAGTGGCACCTCGGCTCTAGGTGCACTTGAGCTTGCCACGGCCGGTAACTGGAGCGGTCCTTGGAGCAGCAGCTTTAACCAGTACGAAATTTATTCCATCATGGGTGAGTCGCACGTGTTCGATGCGGAATCGAAGGCCAACTACTACTGGTCTTTTTGGCTCAATTACAAAGAAGCCAGCGTGGGCGCCTGCGGAGCGGAATTGCAGCAGGGCGATCGTGTCTTGTTCTTCCCCGCCTGCTTTGGGGAAGCCTGTCCGCCTCCCGCGACTCCACTGGGCATCGAAGCCCCAGTGAGCGCCAATACGGGCGAAGCGGTCACTGTCGCCGTCAGCCAGTACAACTCGGAAGGCATTGCTTCACCCGCTGCGAACGCCACGGTCGCGGGCGGGGGTACCAGCGTGACCACTGACCTTCAGGGTCACGCCACGATGAGATTCTCGGGAGACGGCACCTACACGCTGCACGCTAGTGGCTCAAACGAAGGTCCCCCTGCGGTACGCAGTGAGACGACGATCTGCGTGCACGAAGGCAACGACGGCGCGTGCGGTACCTCGGCTCCGGCTGGTTCTTCCACAGTGCCGACGGGTTCCAGCACGACTAGCCACCCCTACACGGGAGCCTTCGCATTGGTGGCACATTCCACGGCGGTCAGCGAAGGAAAGGTGTACTCGCCTGGAAGCGCTCCCAGGCTGCTGACCGGCAGCGTCATCGCTCACAGCGATGTGACCTCGATCAGTCTCGAGTTGCGTCGCAGCTTCAAGGGTCGCTGCTCCGCTTACAACGCCACCCGCGAGCGTTTCGTCAAAGCGCGCTGTGGGACCGGCAGCCCCTTCAAGGTGGCCAGCGGCGGCACCAGTTTCTCCTACCTGTTGCCCGCCAAGCTGGCCCCCGGGCGCTACGTGCTGGACATCAGCAGCACCGACGCGGCAGGCAACCACGCGGCGCTGGCTCGCGGCAGCACGCGGACCGTCTTCTATGTGCGCTAGCCCCTTGTGCCTATGGCGAGTTGTGTGCAGCTCGCTGTTGGCCCTCACCGCGGCCGGCCTGGTGGCCGGCTGCGGGTTGGGGGCGGGCAACGCGCCCTCGGGAGTGAATCTGACCGTGTCAAGCGACTTCGGCGCCACGGTACTGCGTGAATCAAGCGCTCCCCATGTGCAGGGGAGCGAAACGGCGATGAGCCTTTTGATGCGCAACGATGCTGTGAGCACTCGCTTTGGCGGCGGCTTTGTGCAGAGCATCGCCGGGCATTCCGGCGGCCAGCGCAAAGGGCAGCCGATCGACTGGTTCTATTACGTCAACGGGATCGAGGCTCCAAAGGGAGCGGCTGACACGGTGGTGCACGCGGGCGATCGCATCTGGTGGGATCTGCACGACTGGAGTCAGACGGAGGACGTGCCTGCCGTCGTAGGCTCCTTCCCTGAGCCTTTCCTGCACGGCACGGGAGGCAAGCGGCTGCCGGTGCGCGTGGAGTGCGCCGAAGTGCAAGGGGCCGCCTGTCACACGGTTACCGCGCGCCTGCGCTCACTTGGAGTACCGGCGGCCATCTCCACGGTGGTGCCCGGGGATGCGCCTGACACGCTGCGTGTGCTCGTAGGCCGTTGGTTGGCTCTGGCTGGCGATCCGGCCGCTCAGAACATCGCGCGCGGCCCAGGCGCGAGCGGGGTCTATGTCCACATCTCCGCCAATGGCAGCGCGCTGAGTGTGCTGGATGCCGACGGGCATACGGCGCGTACGCTTACCGCGAACGCCGGGCTGATCGCTGCCACCCGCTATTCCGAAGGTGGCCCTGTGTGGGTAATAACCGGCACCGACCTCGCGGGCGTGAACGCGGCCGCGAATGCCTTCAACCAGGCGACCTTGCGTAATCGCTTCGCTGTGGCCCTCGCAGGCCCCGGCACGGTGCTGGCGGTGCCTCAGCCGAGCCCATGAACAGAGCGCTCTTCTACCGCCGTCTGCCCAGCCCGCTGCACGCGGCGCGCGCCGGTGTCGGCGCGCTGTGGGCGGCAGCGTTGGGTGCGGCTGCCCTCTTGCTCTACCACCCGTTGGCACTCCTCGCGCTGGGGCTGGCGCTGCTGGGTGCCGGCGTCGCGGCGGGCGTGGGTCACGAGCTGCGGCGCACGCTGCGCACGGCACTGATGGTGGTGCTGCCGATCGTGGTTATCAACGTGCTCGTCGCGCGTGACGGTCTGACGGTGTTCGCACGCCTGGGCGACCTCGGACCGTTCGGCCAGGGCAACCTGACGGTGGAGGCATTGGTGTACGGCGTCGTGATTGCCCTGAAGGTGACGGTGCTGATCTTGGTGACGACGCTTGCCAGCCTCACCGTCGACCCCGATGAGCTGCTGGCGTTGCTGCGCAGACTCGCTTTCCGTTCCGCCCTTACTGCCTCGTTGGCGACGCGCATGGTGCCTGTGCTGGCGGCTGACTCGCAGCGCTTGGCAGAGGCGCAGCGCACCCGTCCGGAGGGGCCTGCACGGGGGGCTCGCGGTCGCGTTGCCCTGTTCGCTGCTGTGCTCGGCGGTTCGCTTGACAGGGCGATGGATGTAGCGGCCACGCTTGAGCTGCGTGGCTTCGCCGCCGCGACGGACAGTCGTGGACAGGGCGGTGGACGGGGACTGGGTCGCGGTGGACAGGGACTGGGTCGTAGCGGTAGGCGCGGAGGGAGGCGCGGACGCGTACGGCGCCCGGCACGGCCTTGGTCGCGCCACGACCTGGCGTTCGCTGCCTCCGCCGTCGCGGTGTTCGCCTTAGCGCTTGCCGGGCGCCTCAGTGGCGTGGCCTCGTTCGATGCCTACCCTCAGCTACATATGCCTCTGGACGTAGGCACGCTCGTGCTGTGCCTGGCACTGCCGTTGGCAGTTCTCCTGCCCATGTGCGATAGACGCGGGATCGAGCCATGAGCGTGCTCAGCTTCGAAGAGGTCAACTACAGCTACCCCTCAACCCAGACACTTGCGCTTGAGGGCGTGAGCCTAGAGATCGAGCCTGGTGAGTTGTGTCTGCTGGCAGGGCTCTCCGGGCACGGTAAGTCGACGTTGCTGCGCGCCGCCTGCGGTTTGGCGCCGCATTTCCACGGAGGACACTTCGCGGGGCGGGTGAGGATCTGCGGCCTGGATACGCGTGAGCACGGCCCCTCACACCTTGGGGGTGCGGTGGGGGTGCTCTTGCAGGACCCCGAGACCCAGCTCGTGATGAACTCCGTACGCGCCGAGCTGGCGCTGGCGCTTGAAAGTCGCGGGCACAGCCCCGCTGAGGTGGCGCGCGGAGTAGAGGAGGTGGCGCTGGCGCTCGGCGTTGATCACCTCCTTGACCGCTCCACGCATGAGCTCTCGGGTGGTGAGAAGCAGCGTGTGGCGCTGGGCGCCGCGCTGGCGGGCAAGCCAAAGTTAGTGCTGCTTGACGAGCCAACCTCCCAGCTTGACCCGGTTGCCGCGGACGAGCTGATCGGTCTCCTATGGCGACTCAATCAGGAGTGGGAGACCACGATCGTGCTCTCCGAGCACCGCCTGGAGCGCTGCCTTGCGGTGGCCGACCGCGTGATCGCTCTGCACGGGGGGCGCGTTGCTCATGATGGCTCGCCGAGCGCCTTTCTGGAGTGGTCCGCAAGTCATGCCCCGGCCCTGCAGACGCCTGGCGCCAAGCTGTTTTCACTAGCCGGTCTCTCGCCGCCGCCGGTGGGGGTCAAGCAGGCGCGCGCCACCTTGCGCAGCCATGGGCTGCTCCCGCCGGAGCCAGAGCCGGGGCAGGCTGCTGACACGCCCACTCACCTGCCCGTTCGCAGTCGGCGTCGGCGCAGATCGCCCGCCGTGGCTCAGGCCCTGCAGATGCGCGGTGTCTGGCACGAGCTTCGCCATGGGCCGGCGATCCTGCGCGGCGTCGATCTCACGCTAGCGCCGGGTGAGAGCGTCGCGCTGATGGGACGTAACGGCGCCGGCAAGTCGACCCTGCTGCGCCATGCCGCCGGACTGCTTGAGCCCACTCGGGGAGGGGTGCAGTGGGGCGGCAGGGTAGCCCTTCTATTGCAGAATCCCGGTGACTACTTCCTGCATGAGCACGTCCGCGATGAGCTCTCAGCAACTGCACTTGAGCGTGCCGGACTGACGCCCATGGCCGAACGCAATCCACGTGACCTATCGGGGGGCGAGCGCCAGCGCCTGGCTTTGGCGATCGTCACCGGGGACGGCGAGCCCCCCGCGGTGGTTGCCCTGGATGAGCCCACACGGGGGATGGACCGAGAGGCCAAGGCGACTCTGGCGGCTGAGCTGCGTCGCAGGGCCAAGCAGGGTCAAGCAGTACTGGTTGCCACGCACGATCCCGAGTTCGCTTGTGCCTGCGCCGAGCGCGTGGTGTTGCTGGCTGACGGACGCGTGATCGCCGATGGCCCTGCTGCCGAGCTGCTGGCGGGCGGCTGGTATTTCGCGACCGAGACGGCCCGCATTCTTGGCGGGGCTGGCGGCGCGTTGGGACCCGAGCAGGGCGCGGCGCTGCTGAGCGGTACCGAGCGGTCCATGCCCAAAGTGCCAGCCGGGGTCTCCGGATGAGCTGGCCGCTGGCGTGCTTTGCGATCGTGGGCGCGGTGCTGGGGCTGGGCTGGCTTGCCTACGAGCGCAGGCGCCCTTCGGCGCGGATGTTGGCGGTGGTGGCAACGCTGGCGGCGATGGCGGCATTAGGTCGCGACGCGTTTGTGGCGCTGCCGGAGGTCAAGCCGATTACGGCGATGACGCTGGTGGTCGGCTACGCGCTCGGACCGCTGCCGGGCTTCACGGTCGGGGCGCTGGGGATGCTGGCATCCAACATCATGCTCGGTCAGGGCCCCTATACCCCTTGGCAGATGGCGGCATGGGGCCTTGTGGGGCTCGCAGGCGCAGCTCTTGGAGCGCTCAGCCGGCGGCGGCTGGGGCGCGTGGGGTTGGCATTGGCCTGTATGGTCGCTGCCCTGGGGGCCAAGGAGATCATGAACGTCTACACGTGGACGATCGGCGCCAGTCACACCCCTGCCGCGCTGCTTGCCACGGCGGTCGCTGCGATTCCCTTCGACGTGGTCGACGCGGTGGCGAGTCTGCTGTTCGGCCTCGCCTTCGCACCGGAGCTGGCGCGCTTGCTTGAGCGAATGCGCACCCGCATGGATGTGCGTTGGGAGCCGATCGCCGCGGCCACCCTGGCGGTACTTCTGCTTGCCGGTTATGCCCCTGCCACATCGCAAGCCGGCTCGCCAGTCAATCGCGAGGTCGCTTTTCTCGCGGCGGCGCAGAACGCCGACGGAGGCTTTGGCGGCGCGCGCGGTCAGGCCAGCACCGAGCTGTACTCGGCCTGGGCGGCAATCGGGCTGGCCGCCGCCGGCCGCAGCCCCCAGAGCGTGACCCATCGCGGTCGCTCGGTGCTCAACGCGCTGAGTGCGCAGGCGGCGACGCTGCAGGGGCCGGGGGATATGGAGCGCACGATCCTGGCGTTGCACGCTTGCGGAGTCGCCGCAGGTTCGCTGGGCGGGCGCAATCTGGTGGCGGAACTGGTCCGCTTTCGTAACAGCGATGGCTCCTTCGAGCACCTTGTCAACATCAGCACCTTCGCGGTGCTCGCCTTGCGCGCGCTCGGACACTCCATTCACGACCCCGCGGTGCGGGGGGCCGCAAACTGGCTCTTGCGCCAGCAGAACGGCGATGGCGGCTTCAGCTTCGCCGCGCGCGGGGCTCCGAGCGATGTTGACGACACGGCCGCGGCGCTGCAGGGCTTAGTCGCTGCTGGCCTGCGCTCAAGGCCTGAGGTAACGCGCGCTGCCGGCTTCCTGCTCGCGGCGCAAAACCCTGACGGCGGCTATCCCCAGCAGCGCGGCAGCAGTTCCAATGCCCAGTCCACCTCGTGGGCGATCCAGGGCCTTATCGCCGCGGGGCGCAATATCGGCAGCGTGCGACACCGGGCCGGGCGCTCGCCGCTGGAATATCTCCAGAGCTTGATCGCCCCCGATGGCAGCGTGCGCTATTCACCCACCAGTGCGCAAACGCCGGTGTGGGTAACGGCCCAGGCGCTCACGGCGCTGGCCGGCCGGCCGTTCCCAGTCGGCCCCGCGGGATAGGCCCCGCGGGATAGGCACTGCGGGATAGGTCCTTCAGCAGCGCTTTAGTCGCTCTCCTACCCTGTTAGGTATGCCTGGAGTGGCCCACCCCTCCAACGAGCCTCGTGTATCCGTCGATAAGCCCGGCGTGGCGGCGCCGATGGCCATTGCCACGCTCTGCCTGGCTGGCTTGGCGGCGACGTGGGTGGTGGCTGCGCTCGTGCCGATCACACATGCGCGTGACGCGGCTGCGCTGTACGACTTCACACGGCTCGGTCGCCCCCGTGTGGACCTGCTGGCCAACCACATGCTGGCCATGCTCGATCCCGGCCGCTACACCTTGTGGGCACTGATCCTGGTAGGCGTCGCCCTTGTGCGCAAACGCCCGCGCCTGGCGTTGGCCCTGGTGCTGGTGCTACCCCTGGCTCCTCTCAGCGCGGAGGTGCTCAAGCCGCTGCTGGCACACCCACACGCCTACTCGGGCATCAAGGACATCAATCCCGCCTCGTGGCCCAGCGGCCACGCCACTGCCGCTGCGACCCTGGCGCTGTGCGCGATGCTGGTCGCTCCCTATGCCCTGCGCCCGATCGTGGCCGCGCTGGGTACTGCCTTCGTGTTTGGTGTGGGCATCTCGCTGCTGATTCTTGCGTGGCACATGCCCAGCGATGTCTTCGGGGGCTACTTGCTGGCCGGCCTATGGGTCTCGCTGGCGCTCGCCATCCTGCGGGCAACCGAGCCCCGCCGACCGTCGGCCTCCACGCGGCGAGAAGAGTTACGAGGAGACGGCGCTCGCCCCCGGGTCGGCGCCGTGCGCGCCGGGCTCCCACAGTGACTCGTCCTGCTCGTTAACGGCGCGGCTGAGGATGAACAGCAAGTCTGAGAGCCGGTTGAGATAGCGCAGGGCCTCAGCAGTGCCCTCCTCCTCGATTGCTAGGGCCCGGCGCTCAGCGCGGCGGCAGACGGTGCGGCAGACATGCAGGTGGGCCGCGGCCGGATTGCCACCCGGGATTACAAAGGAGCGCAGCGGCTCAAGGCCCGCGTTGACCTCGTCGCAGGCGCTCTCAAGCCATTCGGTATAGGCGGCGGAGATGCGCAGGCGTGGACGCGGCTTGTCAGCCCCGGCCTCGCCGGAAGACGGCACGCTGAGGTCTGCGCCCACATCCAATAGGTCGTTCTGTACGCGCCGCAGCCAGCCAGCAAAGCGTGCGGGGAGGCCGGTCTGCGTCAGTGCCACGCCGATGACCGCATTCAGCTCGTCCACCGTGCCGTATGCCTCGACGCGGGGATGCAGCTTGGAGACACGGCTCATATCGCCGAGATGTGTCTCGCCGCCGTCGCCCAGCTTGGTGTAGATGCGTGTCAGGTTTACGGTCACTGCTCCTGATGGTAATGGGCGGGATGGCGGTCGTCGGGACGATCGGATAGGTTCCCGGCCTTCATGCGGGTAGGCGTTCCCAAGGAGACCTCCCCGGAGGAGCATCGCGTGGCGCTCGTTCCGGAGGTGGTGGGCAAGCTCAAGGCCAAAGGCCTCGACGTGGTCGTGCAGAGTGGCGCGGGCGCGGATGCGCTGCTGCCCGATGATGCCTTCACGGATGCGGGCGCCCAGATGACCACCGATGCCAAGGAGGTCTGGGGTGCGGACATCGTCGTGAAGATCGCGCCGCCGACGCCCGAGGAGATATCTCAGCTGGGCGCTGGCTCGATCCTGATCGGCTTCCTCGCACCTCTTACGAGCCCGCAGACGACGAGCGCACTGGCCCAGGCCAAGGCTACGGCCTTCGCGATGGAGGCCATCCCTCGCATCTCCCGCGCGCAGTCGATGGACGCACTGTCCTCGCAGAGCAACGTCGCCGGCTACAAGGCCGCGCTGCTGGGGGCCGAGAACATGGGCCGCTTTTACCCGATGCTGATGACCGCCGCGGGCACGATCCCGCCGGCCAAGGTGCTCGTGCTGGGTGCCGGGGTGGCGGGTTTGCAGGCGCTGGCCACCGCCAAGCGTCTGGGCGCGCGCACCACCGGCTATGACGTGCGCCCAGAGGTGGCCGAGCAGGTGCAGTCACTCGGGTCCATGTGGCTCGATCTGGGCCTTGAGGCCTCCGGTGAGGGCGGCTACGCGCGTGAGCTCACCGAGGAGGAGCGCGCTCAGCAGCAGCAGGCGCTCACCGATGCCATCAAGGGCTTTGACGTGGTCATCACCACAGCCCTCGTCCCAGGGCGTCCCGCGCCAAAGCTGGTCACGCAGGAGGCCGTCGAAGGCATGAAGCCCGGCTCGGTGATCGTGGACCTCGCCGGTGAGGCGGGAGGCAACTGCGAGCTGACCGAGCCCGGTCAGACGGTGGTGCGCCACGACGTGAAGATCGTCTCGCCCCTGAATCTGCCGGCCACGATGCCCGAGCACTCCTCGCAGCTCTTCGCGCGCAACGTGCTGGCGCTGCTCGACCTGTTCGTCGGCGAGGACGGTGCGCTGAAGCTCGACTTCGAGGATGAGATCGTCGCCGGGGCGTGTGTGGTGCGTGAGGGCGAGATCGTGCACCCGGGAGCCAAGACGGCCGTCGAGGCCAAGGTCTAAGAAGGAGCGCCGACTACCACCATGATCCTGGCAAGCGTCCTCACCACCAACCTAGCGATCCTCGTGCTCGCGGGCTTCATTGGCTTCGTGGTCATCTCTAAGGTGCCCAACACGCTGCACACGCCGCTGATGTCGGGCACCAATGCGATCCACGGCATCGTCCTGCTGGGCGGCCTGCTGGTCGTGGGTTTCGCCGGCAACGACACCTTCAACAAGATCATCCTCGTGATCGCCATCGCCTTCGGCACGATCAACGTCGTGGGCGGCTTCCTCGTGACGGACAGGATGCTTGAGATGTTCAAGTCCAAGCCCGCCAAGAAAGACGGGGAGGACTGAACCTAATGAGCCTCGCCGCGCATCCGGTTCTGGGGAGCTTCCTGCAGAACCGCAACTTCCTCGATGTCCTCTACATCATCGCCTTCTCCCTCTTCATCCAGGGGCTGCGCGGCCTCTCCGGGCCCACGACGGCCGTGCGCGGCAATCGCATCGCCGCCGTTGGTATGGCGATCGCTGTCATCGCGACATTGCTCAACCCGCTGGAGGGCAACTGGGGATTGATCGTGCTCGGTGTCGCGCTGGGCACCGCCGTGGGGGTGCCGGCGGCGCGGCAGGTGAAGATGACGGCGATGCCGCAGATGGTGGCGCTCTTCAACGGCGTCGGCGGCGGCGCGGTCTTCCTTATCTCCTGGTCTGAGTTTCGTCTCACCAACGGCTACGCCTTCACGCCCACCTACGTGGCGATCTTCTCGCTGTTCGCGGCCATCGTCGGTTCGGTCAGCTTCTGGGGCTCCAATATCGCCTTCGGCAAGCTGCAGGAAATCATCCCCGGACGCCCGATCTCCTTCGGCGCGGGGCAGCAGATCGTCAACCTCGTACTCCTTATCCTCGCCGTGGCCGCGGGCATCGACATCGCCGCGGGCAGCCACTCGGAAGCCATCTTCATCGGCCTGCTGGTGTGCGCGGCGCTGCTGGGCAACGCCGTGGTGCTGCCGATCGGCGGGGCCGACATGCCAGTTGTCATCTCCTTGCTCAATGCCTTCACCGGCCTTTCGGCCGCCGCGACGGGCATCGCGCTCGATAACACCGCGCTGATCGTGGCCGGCATGATCGTGGGCGCCTCCGGAACGATCCTCACCAACCTGATGGCCACCGCCATGAACCGCTCGATTCCCGCGATTGTTGCCGGGGGCTTCGGCGGTGGGGGCGCCGTGGAGGGCGCCGAAGGTGCCGGCGAGCACGGCGGCACGGTGCGCTCCACCAGTGCTGCGGACGCGGCGATCCAGCTGGCCTACGCCAGTCGCGTGGTGATCGTGCCCGGCTACGGCATGGCCGTCGCGCAGGCGCAGCATGCGGTGCGCGAGCTGACCAAGGAGCTTGAGAGCCGGGGAGTGGAGGTCAGCTACGCCATTCACCCGGTAGCTGGTCGCATGCCGGGCCACATGAACGTGCTGCTGGCCGAGGCCGACGTGCCCTATGACCAGCTCAAGGAGATGGACGACGCCAACCCCGAGTTCCAGCGCACCGACGTTTCGCTCGTGATCGGCGCCAACGACGTCACCAATCCGGCGGCCAAGAACAATGCCGCCTCGCCGATCTACGGCATGCCGATCCTTGAGGTCGCCGACAGCCACTCGGTGATCGTCATCAAGCGCTCCATGAACCCCGGCTTTGCGGGTATCGAAAATGAGCTCTATTTCGATCCCAAGACAGCGATGCTCTTCGGCGACGCCAAGTCTGCCGTTGCTGAGATCACAGCCGAGCTTTCGCATATCTAAGCGCCCATTAAGCTAGGGCAGATTTAGGTCAGCAGGCGCTTACCCGGTGGGATAGCGTCACCCAGACCGGGGGCGCCATCGAGTATGCCTAACAGATCCGATGACCATGGTTCTTGCAGCGGCCATGTGATCGGGACCATGGTCTTCAGCAGGTAGGGTTGGTCCTCAGGATCGTACTTCTTTGATGTCGTGCGATCTAGCGTGCTGTTGAGCCGAAATGCAAAATCCCATTTGCCCGTAAATGCGTGCAGGGGAGTTGCCAGGACCATGAACTCGCCGGCGACGTAGTTTGTCGTCTCGACTGCGTGGCCGTTGGGAAGGATGACGCGTCGGCGGTCACTTCCGTCGCACTGGATGCCGGCTTTGAGCCCATCTACTCCACCCGCCTTGATGCTGTTTGTCTGCATCGACTTGACCTGGATCGTGTACCAGCGCTCGTTATAGAGGATCGTTCGATCGGACTTTGTCTTCGCATGGTCGTCGTCGCGTATTTGGTCTTTAAGTGGCACGCCATGGGTGACGAGCCAGCGCGCAAGTTGCACCTCGGCGAGGCTTCCGTAAACCATGCCTCGTACACTCGGAGTCTCTTCGAGCACCTGCAATACGATCTCCGGATCTGTCCAGCGGTGGGGGTCTTTGATGTTCTTTAGAACCCAATCGAGCGAGCGCTTCGGCGGCATGCGGGGGGTCTATCAGGACAGCCGCAGCTAGCGCTCGTACGAGTCCGCAACTTGGGAGAAAAATGCTATTCCGTATTGACGGTATCCATTCAAAGAATGAATACCGCACGTATATAGACAAACTTGCTAGGAGGCAGCTACGCTCCTTGCCTTGTGCCCCTTGCCGGTGGTGCACTTGATGAAGATGAGAAAGTAGCTGTGGTTCTTCCTTGCGTGGACCTGCTTTTTGACACGGCTCACCCCGGGCTTATTGGTCCGGACGACCACGAAGAGGTCCTTGCAGTAGAAGTCTTCTTCTTCAAAGCGGGCAATGAGCTCAACATGCGTCAGACGCTGCCGGTTGGCGCTCACCTCATCCTGGCACTTAACAATGAAAGTGCCGCCGCAACGGAGTACGCGCCGAGCCTCTACTGCTGCCCGATAGTAGAGATCGAGCACGGCATCATGCCATTTGGGGCCATTACCGTTCTTGGGTTTGCCATCCGAATAGTGCGTCCGAAAGGCTGCATGCGTTCCGCCACCGGCCATATGATTGGTGTCTTTGCGGAACAGTCCCTCCATGTAGGGTGGATCGAGCACCAGCGCGTCTAGCGATTCGTTCCCGTAAGGCAGCGCGGTTGCATCAACACCGGTCTGAAGGTCGCTGGCCAAGACGATGTAGTCATCCAGGCGAACACGCTGCCAGAACACCCCCTTGCCGTACGTTACGTCGGCAATAACCGCACCTTTTGGCACATGCAGATCAAGGATGCTGGGAAAGAGGTCGGCGTTGCGCCCCATGTGGGCAGAGAGCACGACATCGGATGTGGCTACCCCACCTTGAACCCGCCGGCCGGTTATGGGCTCGGGGTCCTCGATGACGGCAAGACGAGTCTGGTTCACGTTCATAAAGCGTATGGGTTCTAGCGGCGGTAGCGTATTTGCCACTTGACCGAACGTATGTTCGCAACTGCTTCGGACATCGCCTCGCCCCGAGCAGGGCCCGCTCGGACGCCGCCAGGGCCTTGGGTCGTAGGTCAGCCCTGTTTATCTGGAGAGCTGGTTCTCCATCTGGGCTTCTTACCGACGCCTGTCTACATCAGCCATTGACTTTTCAGATGCCTCTGTTCATAGCAAGGCTATTCGTGTATCCTGCTCACAACTGAAAACGATGGACGGCCTTAATTCTGCATGTCACCATGGAGGAGAGGCCCCGTCGTCGAGGGTTGCAGGAGAGGCGATCGACGAGGCAATCGACGATCAGTGCGAGGGTATGCGGGCAGGACGAGGTTCGTCCTGTTGCGGGCGTTTGGCGCCCTGGCCGCAGTCCTGGCAATTGCTGGCCCCTGCGCGAATGCCGCGCACGCCAGAGCAACGCCCCGGATCGTGGGGGGTGCTGGCGTATCGATCGCCGACTTCCCTTTTCAGGTGGCTCTCTATGACCCGCATGCCGGCTCGGTGTCGGCGGGCTTCTTCTGCGGGGGCGTGATCATCGATGCCACCCACGTGGCAACCGCTGCGCATTGCGCGATCGACGACACCACCGGCCGGGTTGCCGCACCGCAGAACGTCGCGGTGATGGCCGGTTCGGGGCATCTGGGCGAAGCCAGCAAACCCTCAGATGGCGCGATCCTAGATCCCGCGGTGGGCACCTCGCTCGATCCGAGTTACGAACCCGAAACCAACGATTACGACGCAGCGGTCATCAGGCTCGCCCATCCGCTGTGGCAGGGAGCAGCGCCGGCCATGGACGGTCGCTCGAACGTAGCCCCGGTTCCGGTAAGCGCCGAATTGGCCTCCGCTTACGCCAATCCCAACACGGCCCTCTCGCCGATCTCCGCGATGGTCAGCGGCTGGGGCGATACGCGTGCTGAGTCGCCCGGCAGCCAGGGTCTGAACGGCGCCTATCCCACCAATCTGCAAGCCACGCAGCTGTCCCTCGTGGGCGCGGACCTGTGCGGTAACACATACGGCGGCCCACTCTCCTCTCAGCAGATCACTCCCAGGATGCTCTGCGCCGGGGTCCAAGGTGGTGGCAGGGACTCCTGTTTCGGCGACAGCGGCGGCCCGCTGGTGGTCGATCGCAACCCTGCTCAGCCGCCCAATCCGGCTCAGCCGCCAGGCGATTACGTGCTGGCGGGGCTGGTGAGCTATGGCGAAGGCTGCGCCCAGCCGGAAAGCCCGGGCGTCTATACGGCCATCGCCGATCCCTCCATCGCCGCCTTTCTCACCTCTGATCCACCACAGACGCCAATGGGTCAACGCGGCTTCGCGCATCGTCCCAGCGCTGGCGGCAGCTCCGTGCGACCCACGCTCACGGTGGTTGCCAAAGTCTGCACGCGCCACCGCTGCACTGTCAACGTGCGTGCCTCTGAGCCTCCCGGCGGCGCCGGCGTGAGCACCGTGCGGGCACAGCTTGGCTTTCATCGTCGCGCTCTATGCACGCGACGGGGCAAGCGTTTCGTCTGTGCACGCACGGTCCTGCGTGAGGTACAGGTGCGGGCGATGCCAAGCCAGCACTTCCTGATCCTCACCAACCGCCTTTCACGCGGTGACTACACCTTGCAGCTGACGGCGATCGATCGTGCTGGGCACCACCAGTTGCGACCCACGACCATCAGGCTGCTGCTGCGCTGAGTAAAGCCCGGCGGCCCAAGAGGCTCCGCTGGCACCCCCGCCAGTCGCTTTGAGAGACTGAAGCCGTGATCGAGCGCCAGCAGGCCCTTGCGGCCCTCGCCGAGGAGGAGTTTGACGTCGTCGTGGTCGGCGGAGGCATCACCGGTGCGGGGGTTGCCCTCGATGCCGCCACACGCGGCTACAGCGTGGCCCTAATCGAGCGCCATGACTTCGCCGCGGGGACATCGAGCCGCTCCAGCAAGCTTGTGCATGGAGGTCTGCGCTATCTGCAGCACTTCGACCTGGGGCTCGTGCGCGAGGCGTTGCTGGAGCGTCAGCTGATGGTTGCACTGGCGCCTCACCTCGTACATCCACTGGCGTTGGTGGTACCGGCCTTTGAGGGCGCCCACCCCGACCGGCTGGTGGGCATGGGCCTGAATCTCTATGACGTCATGTCGGTCGATCGCGAGCGTCTGCGCACGCGTCGTGGACGCAAGGCTCGCTCTGAGCGTGCTGCTTCTGCGGCTGCTGTCGGCGCAGGCTCGAGCATCGCAGCCGGCGGGGTCATCGGGGCGGAGGGAGTGGCTGCCCTGGAGGAGATGGATGCCTGGAGCCCCGCGCGCCATCGCACCATCAGCGGCGAGGAAGTGATCGAGCTGCTCCCCGCATTGGCCGCGCGAGAGCCCACCAGTGGCTACCTCTTCTACGACTGCCAGACCGACGATGTACGCCTGGTGCTGACTGTGCTGGGCGAGGCGGAGCGCTTCGGCGCGGTGATCGCAAATCGCGTCAATGCCAAGGCGATGCTCTGCGAGCGCGACGGGCGGGCCAGAGGAGTGCTGGCCGTTGACGGCGAGAGCGGTAGCGAGTTTGAGCTGCGTGCTGCCAACGTCGTCAATGCCACGGGCGTTTGGGCTGACGAGCTATCCCCCGAGGAGCTGCAGAGTGAGGCCGAACTGCGCATTCGGCCTAGCCGCGGCACCCACATAACACTGCGCCACGAGGATTTGCCGCTGCTGGCGGGTGCCATCGTGCCGGCGGGTGGAGGGCGCACGATCTTCGCGCTGCCTTGGCTGGGGCGCACATTGGTGGGCACCACCGACAACGACTACGAAGGTCCCCTTGAGCACGTGGCACCTTCCGGCGAGGATATCGACTACCTGCTGGAGGCCGTAAATGAGTTTTTCGCCACCTCGCTGGCGCCTGAGGATCTGACGGGGGCCTTTGCGGGTGTGCGCCCACTGATCTCCACCGGGGATGCCAAGAAGTCCGTCGACATCTCGCGCAAGGCCGAGCTGTATGAGACCTCCAGCGGCATGATCACCATCACCGGCGGCAAGCTCACAACCTGGCGCAGGATGGCCAAGATGACCGTCGATCGCCTCGTCGAGCGCGAAGCGCGCGAGGCACCTTGCCGCACGCAGGAGATCCCCCTCGGTCAGGGCGTGAGCGTTGAGGAGTTACCGCGCGTGGAGGGCGTGCCTGAGGAGTCCTACTCTGCGCTTGCGGGTCGCTATGGACACGCCGCCTATGACGTCTTGGCGTTGGCCGCCGAACGCGGGGAGCTGGCCCAGCCGGTCATCCCCGGGCTGCCCGACCTGCTCGCGGAGGTGGCCTTGGCAGCGCGCCACGAGCAGGCAAGGAGCATCGGCGACGTCCTCCTGCGTCGCACCCGCCTAGGCCTGCTGGCCGCGGGCGAACTCAGCGGGGAACCCGTGGGGCGCGTCGCCCAAGTGCTGGCGCGGGAGCTGGAGTGGGACCCGGCGCGCACGGCCCTGGAGGTGGAGCGCTTCGCTGAGGAAGCCCGCGCCGAGGGACTCGGGAGGCAGTGAACACGCGCCATCGCCTGCGCGCCGGGGATCGCGAGCTGGAGCTTGGTGAGCGCCCGTGGCTGATGGGTGTCGTCAATGCGTCGCCGGATTCCTTCAGCGATGGCGGGCGCTACACGGACCTTGAGCAGCGCCTGGCATTGGCAAATGAGCTGGTGGCGCAGGGCGCGGGCATCCTGGACGTTGGAGGAGAGTCAGCTTCCACCAATAGTTCCGCGGTAGCAGCCCGCGAAGAGATTGAGCGGGTTGTGCCGCTGATCAAAGGCATCGTGAGCGACATGCACCCTCTGCACGCGCCGGTGGTGTCGGTGGACACCTACAAAGCCAAGGTTGCCAGCGCGGCGATCGCGGCGGGGGCGAGCATCGTCAATGACGTCAGCGGTCTGCGCGATCCCGAGCTGGCCAGCGTATGCGCGGATACGGGGGCGGCGTTGGTGCTGATGCACACCCGCGCGGCGCCCAAGCAGCGCCTGCAGGACCCAGACCTGTATGGGGATGTGATGGAGGATGTTTTGGGGTTCCTGCGCGAGCGCATTCAGCTGGCCATGCGTATGGGGGTCAAGCGCGAGCAGCTGATCCTTGACCCCGGCCCCGATTTTGCCAAGACGCCCGCACAGACGATCGAGCTGCTGAGCAAACTCGATCGTCTACATGAGTTGGAGCTGCCGCTGCTGATGGCGGTCTCGCGCAAGGACTTCATCGGCGCTCTCACCAGCCGCACACCGCGGGAACGGCTGGGGGGGACGCTGGCGGCGGTCGCCCACGGTGTGGACGCGGGAGCGCACATCTTCCGCGTACACGATGTAGGTCAGACGGCCGACTTCCTGCGTGTGCGTAGCGCTCTCAATGGTGAACTGACGCCGGAGAGGGATCTGGCCCTTGCCGAGGAACATCGTTACGAGCGCCGGCCGCGCTAGGCTGCCCCAGGAGGGTGGCGCAGTCGGCCGGATGCCGACAAGTCGCGCCCATCGATAGTTCCAAGCAAATACACGGGTGCCGCACGCTGTCCAACGCGAGCGGGCGCCAACCACCCAATTCAAATACCGAGGAGAATGAGACATGGCTGTACTTGAGCGCTCCGAGCTGGAGGCAAGCCCGCTGGCGGACCTGCACGCGATTGCCGACCAGGTGGGGCTTGATGGCTTTCGCAGGCTGCGCAAGGCGGATCTGATCGACACCATCCTCGACCGCATGGGAGGCGCCGAGGGGGGTTCGGTCACGACTTCGGACTCTGAGCAGGAGCAGGACACAGAGCCGCGCGAGGCCGGCGCGCGCCGCCGGCGCGGGGGACGTTCGCGCCGCTCAAAGACGAGTGCCGAGCGCGAGCCTGAGGGCGAGGAGGATGGGGAGGGGGATGGGCCGCATACCCCATCCACCGGAGGTTCGCGGCGAGGTCGTGGTCGCGGTGAGCGATCCGAGCGCGCGGGGCGCGAGTCCTCCGCCCGTGAGGCATCCACACGCGAGTCATCCACCCGCGAGGAGTCCGAGGGGCGCGGCGAGGGACGTGGCGGCGACAAGGATCGGATTGCCGAGGGCGTGGTGGAGTTGTTGGGCAACGGCTCAGCTTTCCTGCGCGTGCAGCCGCCAGACCCCTCTGACGAGGATGTCTACATCTCAGCCGCGCAGGTGCGCCGCTGCGAACTGGTCTCCGGCGACCGTGTGAGCGGCCCAGTCAGGACCCCCCGGCGCTCGGAGCGCTATCCCTCGATGGCGAGGGTGGACACCATCAATGGGGTCTCCGCGGAGGCTGTGGCCGAGGGTCCCCGCTACGACGACCTGCCGGTGGCTCACCCCGACAAGCGCCTTGAGCTTGACGGGAACGACCCCACGTTGAAGGCGATCGAATGGCTCACGCCGTTGGGCCTCGGCTCGCGCGCGGTGATCGTGGGCCCCTCTCGCGCCGGCAAGAGCGAGACCCTGCGGCGCATCTTTGCCGCGCTCGCGGGCCGCGAGGGGCTTGAGGTGACAGTGGTGCTGGCGGGTATCAGGCCCGAGGAGATCGTCGACTGGAAGCAGGGGCCGGTGGCGCCCACCGTGGCGCTCAACTTTGCTGCCTCGCCCGATACACAGGGGCAAGCTGTGGAGCACGCCATCGACAGCGCGCGGCGCGTTGCCGTACGCGGATCCGACGCGGTGGTGCTGATCGACGGCCTCGACGGTCTGCACCCGCATGTGGCACGTCGGGCGCTGTGCGCCGCACGCAACCTCGCCGAGAGTGGATCGCTGACCGTGATCGCCACTGCCGCCCATCCCATTGGGGGGGAGAGCACGGTGATCTCGCTTGACGCCGCCCTCACAGGTACCGGCAGGCTGCCGGCGCTGGACCTGCTCAACAGTGGAACCCTGCGCCCCGAGCTGCTCGTGGGCGAAGAGGAGGCGCAGGCGATCATGCGCGCCCGCGCGGCGGCCCTGGCCGGCTGAGACTCAAACGGTGTAAGGATCGCCGCCGCCCGCCAGGCGGCGGTAGGCGACCTTGCCCCAGGAGGGCTCGGGCGCGAGCTCAATCGGCTCGCCGCTGCCCGAGGATTTTGAATCGGTGGGCTGCACGTAGACGAAGCTGCAGGTCTCCTGTACGAAGGCCACCTGCAGCTCGCCCTCGTTGACGCGCTGGTCAAGCCAGGCTCCGCGGAAGACCAGACGGCGCAGCCAGTGCACCAGGGAGCGCTCGGCCGGACCCACCAACTCGGCCCAGCACTCGTTGACATGCTCCCCGAGCGCGGAGGCGGGGTCCTGGATATCGCCGTTGACGGCCAGGTTGACCAGATCTTCGAGCTCGTCCTCGCCCAGGCGCCCGCCGACGAAGCCGAGCTTCAGCGCCGCCTGCTCGCAGCGCTCGGAGAAGTCCGCTTCGTTGAAGGTGAAGCGCAGCTCTCCGTATTCGAGGACAAAGTCCTCACCTGAGTCGTAGTTTCCGCGGCGCGTCTTTTCCATGACGATAAGTGCCGGGAGATCGTTTGGTGCCCGGGCCGTCGGAATCATAGGGCCGGTTCCTGCTTGGGTGGTTGGGCTGCACAGGAACTTGCACCGGGACGGAGGCGACATCGCCCGGCGGCGACATCGACCTGAAAGTGACATCGGGATCACGGGCGAGGGTCGGGAGGACTGCATATACGCTCCCAGGGATGGCACGTCTGACAGAGCACGGCCTGCGAAGGTCGGTGGGGGTTCCGGGGCTGTTCGCCACCGCCTACGGCAACGTGGGCTCCTCGATCTACTACGCCTTGGGCCTGGTCGCCGCCCATGCGTTGGGTCTTACGCCGCTGGTGTTCCTGTTCGCCGGCGGGCTGTTCGCGCTGATCGCCAAGACCTACGCCGAGGGCGCCGCGATGTTCCCCGAAGCGGGCGGCTCCTCCTCGTTCGCGCGCCATGCCTTCAACGAGGTGGTGTCCTTCTTCGCGGGCTGGGCGCTGAGCCTCGACTACATCCTCACGATCGCCATCTCGGCGTTCTTCGTGCCGCACTATCTGAGCGCGTTTCCGGGACTGGGCGGGCTCAACCACAACCCCGGGGACATCATCGGTGGCCTGATCACGGTGGTGGTGCTGGCCGGCCTGAACATCCGCGGGCTGGGGGAGTCGGCCAAGCTCAACTTCATCCTGGCGATCACCGATCTCAGCACGCAGGTGCTGCTGGTGATCGTGGGCTCGGTGCTGGTCCTCAACCCGTCGCTGTTGATCGAACAGGTGAACCTGGGCACGGCGCCCACCTGGCACGAACTGATCTTCGCGCTGTCCCTGGCGATGCTGGCCTACACCGGCATCGAGACGGTGTCCAACATGGCCGAGGAGGCGCGCGACCCTGGACGCGAGGTGCCCAAGGCGATCAACCTCGTGGTGCTGGCGGTGCTGGGGGTGTACCTGGGTATCTCCATGGTGGCCCTCTCCGCGCTGCCGGTGGAAGCAGTGCACGGGCATCCCGGTCAGTATCAGACTCTGCTGGGCGTGGAAGGCAGCGGTGGTTTCCAGAACGATCCGGTGCTGGGGATCGTCTCGCGGCTGGGCCTGCACGGCACGGTGCTGCACCTTGCCACCTACTACGTGGGCCTGTTGGCGGCCACGATTCTGTTCATCGCCACCAACGCCGGCATGATCGGGATCTCGCGGCTGTCGTGGTCATTGGCCGAGCACCGCCAGCTACCGAACATATTCTCGCGCCTGCACCCGCGCTACCGCACACCCTGGTTCACGATCGTGTTCTTCTCGGGTCTCGCGGGGTTGCTGATTCTGTACGGCAACACCAACGTGCTGGGCAACCTCTACTCCTTTGGCGCGATGCTGTCATTCACCACCGCAGCCGTTGCGGTGGTGGCGCTGAGGATCAAGGACCCCGACCGCGAGCGTCCTTATCGGATGCCGTGGAACGTGAGCATTCGCGGCTACTCGATTCCCATGACGGCGGTGATCGGCGGGCTCGGCACTTCCCTGACGTGGGTGGCGGTGATCGTCTACCACAGCGAGGCGCGCGTGGTGGGCATTCCCTGGATGGTGCTGGGGATGGCCGGCTACTTCTACTACCGCCACCGCCAGGGCCTGAGCCCGCTCAAGCAGTACCGTATCGAGCGCCCCGAGCGCCCACCGGACTTCCAGGAGCTCGACTACCGCACCGCGCTCGTGCCGATCTTCGGCGAGGACGTCAGCGCCACCGCGCTCTCAAGCGCCGCCAAGCTGATCGGCGAAGACGGCGTGCTGTATGCGATCTTCGTGCTGCCCGTGCCCAGTCAGCTATCGCTGGAGTCGGGCTTGGAGGCGGAGGAGGCGCAGGGGCGCTCGGTGCTTGAGAGCGCGCGCATACAGGCCCGCCGCGCCGGCCTGAAGATCCACACCGGCCTGATCCGCACGCGCCATCCCGGCGCGGCGCTGGTGGAAGAGGCCGAGCGGGTGGGGGCCGACGTGATCTACTGGTCTACCTTGCACGCCCCCGCGGGTGAGCGGCGCGTGGGCCCCACGGCTGCCTACCTGCTGAGCCGCAGGCCCTGCCGCGTCATCATCGAGACCGAGAACCGTCCGCAGGTCGGACACGACACCGCTACTGCAACCCCAGTACCACTCGCGCGCGCGTAACGCCGTTGCCCAATGACTCCCCGCCACCACCGCTGAGCGTGGCGAGCGACTGTAGGTAGGGCAGGGTGGTGGAGATGCCTTCGGACTGGCCTAGCCCCAGCGTTTCGATCAGGCTCACGAGCGTCGGGAATTCGACCAGCAAGCTGGGCTTCAAGCCGTGGCCGAGCGTGGTGGAGGCCGCCTGGTAGTTGGCTGAGCTTGACAGCGTCGTGGAGGGGTTGAGGGCTTCCTGCACCGAGGCCGGGCCGAGACCGATGGCGAACTTGCCTGCGCCGGCGCCGATCGCCACGATCACCGGGAAGCCCTGAACCTTGACCGTGACCGCTGCTTCGGCTCCCGGAATCGTGGTGGAGGTGACCTGGTCGCCCGCCTGACGGTAGGCGGCGGCCAGCTTGGCGACAGCAGCGCGTGAGCTTGAAGGGTCCTTGGATGCGACCACAAGACCGGCCTGGAGGTTGAGCAGGCCATTGCCGCTCACGAACACCCCGCCGGCGCCCATCCAGCTGAGCAGGTCCTTGTTGAGGTCGATGCTGTTGGAGAGCAGTGGCGCGAATACGCCTTCGAGGCTGAAGCTGCCGATCTTCAGCTTCGAGCCGAGTGTCGCCAAGGAACGCAGCGTGGTGGCGCTCTGCCCGAAGGTGGCGTGCGCATCGCCCACACCCAGGGCCAACCAGGAGCCTCCGGGGAGCTGGCCGACAAACTGCGCTGCTTCCGTGCCGGGGAGCAAGCCGCTGCCCGTCTGTCCGGCGCTTGAGATGGTGTCGATGTCGAGCGCGAGCGACGTGGCGGAGGGCAGCAGTGAGATGTAGGCCTGTTCGGTGCCCCCGAAAAGCCCTCCCAGCGAAGGTAGACCGGCGGTGCGCAGGTAGAGGTTGGCTAGCGCTTCGGGCTCTGCGCTGGAGCTGAGCTTGGCGTAGCCGGCAGCATGCACGATCGAGCTGGAGGGGCCGGCCTGCTCGGTGTCAATCACGCTGTGTAGGGCGGACTCGCTGCCGAGCACCGCGAACTTGCCGACGATCCCCTCGGCGTAGCCATTGCCGTCGACCTGGTAGCTGACGCCGCGGTAACTGGCGCTGTGGGCCCCCGCTTCCTTGGCGCGGGCTTCCAGGAAGGCGCGGGCCTTGCCTTCGTTGGTGGTGTCGAGCACGATCGCGCCCTGGGAGACCTTGCCGCCAAGCAGCGTGCGCAGGATGCCTTCACTGACACCCGCGATGCTCGAACTGGAGAGCGCTGCGGAGAAACTGTTTGTGAGCGCTTCGGTGGCCTTGGCGCCGTTGATGGAGATGAGGAAGCCCCCGGCCTGCTGGCCCAGCCACGGTTTGACTTCGCTGTCGTAGTTGAGCTGATGGCCGCTTGGTGAGAGCAGCTTCAGGAGGCTGCTGAAAGGTTCGCCTGAGTGCGTCAGCTTCTGAGTGCTGGCCGTCGTGTTGCTCTTGAGGGTGCCGCTGGGCTGCACGATGGCACCGATGTAGAGCGGCGCCGAGGCTGGTACGACCGTGGCGGGATTCAGCGGTGGGCTGCTTGAGGAGCCACAACCGGCGAGCAGAGCTGCAACGGCGAGCGCGGCAAGGGCCAGTAGGAAAGAGCGCAAGGCATTGATCGTATGCAAGTTCGTGGTCATTTCGCCGCACTGCAAGCTGGCCTGCACTCTGCGGGAACTCCGGAGAGCCTGATGCAGGAATCCAAAAAGCGTTGATTAGCAGCTATTTCTACTCGTTTCGGGCATCCAAAATGGAAAAGTGGGGAAAAGTGTGACGTTTAGCTTGCAATGTGGGAGGAAGTGGGGTAAGTTGCACGCAGCGAGCCGGGGTGGAGAGGCTCCTCCCACCTCTCCACTCCGGCTTCATTTGAGGGTGGCGCAGCCGGCCGGAGGCCGGCGAGCCGGGCCCCTCGATTTTTCATAAAGCTCAGGAGCCGACGACAGTGGCTTTCCGCGGTACCTACGACCACACCCTCGACGCTAAGAACCGCCTTACGGTTCCGGCTCGTTACCGCGCAACGCTGGCCGAGGGGGTCGTCCTGGCAATGCCCGTCGATCAGAAGCCGTGCGTGGGCGTGTGGCGCCCTGAGGACTACGAGCGCTACAGCGAACGGGCACTGGCCGAGCTGCCGCCGCTCTCCCCGCGCCTGGCCGAGCTTGAGCGCTTCTTTTACGGCAGCTCCCACGACGCCGACCTCGATGCCGCCGGGCGCATCATGGTGCCGGGCTTCCTCGGCGAGCACGCAGGCCTGGCCAAGGAGGTCGTGGTCGTTGGCGCGGGCGACCGCCTGGAGCTGTGGGATCGCGACCGCTGGAACGAGCACCGACCGACGCTGCTGGGCGGCGTCGCGGAGATAACGGCACGTGTCGACCACACTGACTGACATGCCCTCCACGCACATTCCCGTACTGGCAGGGGAGCTGCTGCGGGTCCTGCACCCGGCCCGTGGCCAGACCGCGATCGACTGCACCTTCGGCGGTGGCGGCCATGCGCGCATGGTGGCCGAACGCCTCGGCGAGGACGGGACGCTGATCGCGATCGACCGTGACCCTTTGGCGCGAGAACGCTGCGAGGCGCTTGCCGAGGAAGTCGTTTGCGAGGTGCGCTTCATCCACGGTGGCTACGCAGAGGCACTGGAAGGACTGGCACAAGAGGGGATACGCGCCGACATGGCCTATTTCGACCTCGGCATGTCCTCGATGCAGGTTGATACGCGCGAGCGCGGCTTCTCCTACTCCTACGAGGCGCCCCTCGATATGCGCATGGACCCCTCGCAGGAGCTCGACGCGCGCGCGATCGTGGCCGAATGGGACCAGCGTCAGCTCACCGGCGTGCTGCGCGACTTCGGCGAGGAGCGCCACGCTGGGGCGATTGCACGCGCGATCGTGCGGCGGCGCGCGCAGCATCCGATCGACACCACGCTTGAGCTGGTGGACGTGATCAACTCCGCCATCCCCACCCCCGCACGCTTCGCGGGCAGCCATCCCGCCAAGCGCGTCTTCCAGGCGCTGCGCATCGCGGTCAACGACGAGCTCGGCCAGCTCGACCGTGCGCTGCCGCTGGCGTGGGAGATGCTGCGCGAGGGCGGTGTGCTTGCCGCGATTGCTTTCCATTCGCTGGAGGACCGGCGCGTCAAGCGCTTCATGGTCGCTCGCGCGCAGGGCTGCATCTGCCCGCCAGACCTTCCGGTATGCGCCTGTGGGCATGAGCCCGAGGCAACGCTGTTGACCCGTCGGGCGATCATGCCTTCTGCCGAGGAGATCGCGCGCAACCCACGTTCCTCCTCCGCGCGCCTGCGTGGAGCCTGCAAGTTGATCGATACAGGAGGTCAGGCATGACGCCGCCCGCCGCCGCAGCAGCCATTCCCGCAACCAGGCCAGCCCCGGCACGCCGAGGTGCGCCGGCAGTGCCGGCACGCCCCGCCCGCCCGGGTCGCACTGCTCCCAGCCGGCCGCGCCGCAGCGCTGCACCGGCCCGGCGCCAGGGGCGTGCGGCCGAGGCTGCCGCTGCGCTTGCCCCCACACGCCTGCTGGACCGCCTGATCCGCAGCCGCAGCTGGATCGGCGTGGTCGCCTTTGCACTGATCGGCATCGTTGCGATGCAGCTGTGGCTGCTCAAGCTCAATGGCGGCATCGGTCGCGCGATCGAGCATGAGGGACTGCTACAGCGCGAGAACGCCGTGCTCAGTGCCGAAAACTCCTCGATGTCCGCCGGTGATCTGATCGAGGGCCAAGCGGTGGCCAGCGGCATGAGGATCGTCGCGCCAGGCTCGCTCATCTTCTTGCGTGCGCGTGGGTCGATGGACGAACGCCTCGCAGCGGCCAGGCTTGCGCGGCCTGTGCAGACGCCGGCACAGAGCGAAAGCGCCACGTCCACGCCCACGGCATCGACCACCGAAAGCACCTCAACAGCTACGCCCACCGAAGGCAGCACGCAGACGACGGTGCAGAACGCGGCCCCTGCCACCACGAGCGCCGAAACCGCTGCTCCCACAGCCACCACGGGCGCCGAAACCGCTGCTCCCACAGCCACCACGGGCGCCGAAACCACGGCTCCCACAGCCACCCCGACAACGCCCGAAGCGGGCGGCTAGCCGGTGCCGGGGGTCCAACGCCGGATAGGGGCGCTGTTCGGGGTGTTCTTCCTGCTGCTGGTGTTGGCGGCGGGACGCACTCTCTACCTGGGCTCCCTGCACAGCGCAACCCTGCGGCGGGCGGCCCGCAGCCAGCAGCTGACCTACGAAAAAGTGCCCGCCCAGCGGGGCACGATCACCGATCGCAATGGCGTGGACCTGGCGATCTCCGAACCGGCAGAGGATGTCTCGGCAACGCCTTACCTGATCAAGGACCCACTAAAGGCCTCGCAGCAGCTGGCGCCGCTACTGGGTCGCTCCCAGGCGCAGGTGCTGGCGCGGCTGAGCCAGCATTCAGGCTTCGTCTACCTTGCCCGCGCGCTGCCCGCAACGCGGGCGCGACAGGTGATGGGGCTGAAGCTCGAAGGCATCCAAGGCACCCCGACGATGCGCCGCGTGTACCCGCGCGGCACACTGGCGGCGCAGGTGCTGGGCCTGGTGGGCAGCGAAGGTCACGCGCTTGGCCTCGAGTACTCGCTGGGCAGCGTGCTCGCAGGCAAGATCGGTGAACGGCGGGTGGTGAGTGATGCGATCGGCCAGCCGGTATCAATCGAGGAAGTCCACCACGAGGTGCCGGGCGCGCGTGTGGCGCTGACGTTGGACGCCAACATCCAGCAGCGCACCGAAGATGTGCTGGGGGCGGTGGGACTCAAGTTTCACCCCAAGGACGCCACGGCGATCGTGATGGACCCCAACACCGGAGCGATCCTGTCGATGGCCAACTGGCCACAGGTCAACGCCAACGACCCCGCTGGGTCATCCCCGGAAGCGCTTGAGAACCGCGCGGTGGGCTTCGACTACGAACCTGGCTCGACCTTCAAGTCAATGACGGTCTCGGCGGCCTTGCAGGAAGGGCTCATCACGCCATCCACCGGCTTTGAAATACCCGACCAGATACAGGTCGCCGACCGCACTATTCATGACGACACCGAACACCCTGGCGAGTCGCTGACAACGGCGCAGATCCTGGCGCAATCGAGCAACGTGGGCGCCGTGAAGATCGGCTTGCTGGAGGGTGCCAACCGCTTCAGCCAGTGGGTGCGCCGCTTCGGCTTTGGCGCGCACACCGGCATCGATCTGCCTGGCGAGGAGATCGGGCTGGTGCCATCGCTGAGCCACTACTCGGGCTCCTCCATGGGCAACCTGCCGATCGGCCAGGGCGAGTCGGTGACGCCGATTCAGATGGCGACTGCCTACTCCGCGATCGCCAACGGCGGCATCCTGCGCGCCCCGCACATCGTGCGCTCAATCGAAGGTAAGTCCACGCCTGATCCTGCGGGCCGGCGTGTGATCTCATCGACAACTTCCGCCGAGCTGCGCCGCATGCTGGAAGGGGTGCTGGCGCCGGGGGGCACCGCCAGCGAGGTCTCGATCCCCGGCTACAAGCTGGCGGGCAAGACGGGCACTGCCAACAAGGTTGACCCCATGACGGGCGAATATTCCAAGAGAGCCTACGTGGCCTCATTCATGGGCTTCGCGCCGGCGTCCGATCCAAAGCTGCTGTGCGCGGTAATCATCGATGAACCGCAATCTGGCTCGATCTTCGGCGGTGTCGTGGCTGCGCCGGCCTTCGGGCAGATCATGTCCTTCGCATTGCCCTATCTGGGCATCCCGCCGGGCTGACCCGGCGGAGCTGATCCGCAGGCTCAGGGTGCCGAGCCGGAAACTAGACTCATCTCCTTGCCACTCTTGATCATGACCCATACTGGGGCCTGGCCGCTCTGGGCATGAGAGACGATGAGACTCGCTGAGCTGATTCCCACGGCTGCTCCCGGCTCTGAGGCCGTGGAGATCGCGGCGCTTGCCTACGACAGCCGCCAGGTGAAGCCCGGCGCACTGTTCTTCTGCGTCACGGGAGAGCACAGCGACGGTCACGACTTCGCTGCGCAGGCCGTGCGCGACGGGGCGGTGGCGCTGGTGGTGGAGCGCTCCTTGGATCTGGGAGTGCCCGAAGTGCTCGTGCCCTCTGCACGTGCGGCAATGGGTCCGGTGGCGGCGCGTTTTCACGGCGATCCCTCGGCAGAGCTGCGTGTGGTCGGGGTGACGGGCACCAATGGCAAGACCACCACCGCTTATCTGCTGCGCGCGCTGCTGGAAGCGACGGGCGAGCGCTGTGGCCTGCTGGGCACGGTCGCATCGGTCATAGCGGGTGTCGAGCGGCCGGTCACCCACACGACGCCTGAGGCGATCGAGCTGCAGAGCGCCTTTCGCGCGATGCTCGACGGAGGAGAGAGCGCCTGTGCGATGGAGGTCTCATCGCATTCCCTGGAGATGGGACGCGTGGATGGCATCCACTTCGCCGCGGCCATCTTTACGAATCTCACCCAGGACCATCTCGACTTCCACGCCGACATGGAGCAGTACTTCCAGGCCAAGCGGCGGCTCTTTATGCCGGAGCCCACGCTGGAGTCATCCGCGCCCAGCAAGCCACCTGCGATCGTCGTCGTCAACATCGATGATCCCTACGGACAGCGACTGGCCGCGGAGTTGCCGGGTGCCGTGAGCTTTGCGATCAAGAGTCAGGCTGACTACTGCGCCCGCGATGTGCGCATGGACTTCTCTGGGTGCCGCTTTGCGCTTGAGACCCCGGAGGGGGAACGTTCGGTCGCATTGCCGCTGCCCGGGCGTTTCAACGTCGCCAACGCGCTGGCCGCGCTGGCAGCCAGTCACACGATGGGCGCCGATCTGGACACGCTCGTGGCCGCGTTGGAGCGTGGCGTGCGTGTGCCTGGACGTTTTGAGCCGGTGCAGGAGGGACAGGACTTTGCGGTGCTCGTGGACTACGCGCACACCCCGGATTCGCTTGAGAACGTGCTGCGTGCGGCTCGCGAGCTAGCCCGAGGACGGGTGGTGTGCGTGTTCGGTGCCGGCGGCGACCGCGATCGCGGTAAGCGACCCTTGATGGGTGAGATCGCGGCGCGTTTGGCCGACGTGGTCGTGGTCACCTCCGACAACCCTCGCTCCGAGTCTCCTGAGGCGATCGTGGCGGAGATTGTGGCGGGGATTGATAGGAGCGAGACGGTGCAGGTGGCGGTTGATCGCCGCGCCGCCATTAAGCAGGCGATCGCCTTGGCTCGTACGGATGACGTAGTGGTGATTGCGGGTAAGGGCCACGAGCAGGGGCAGGAGTTCGAGGGCGGTCACAAGCTGCCGTTCGATGACGTCACCGTCGCGCGAGAAGCGCTGCGGGCGCAAAGCGGGCACGCGGCAGAGGCAGCCGCGTGATCGACTGGGACGCGGCGCGTCTCGCCCAGGCCGCCGGTGCACGTCTGCTGACCGAGGCGGGACGGGACATACCGCGCGCCACGGGACCGAACCCGGCGCTGACAACGCGAACGGGTCCAAGGCGGGCCACCATCGATTCACGCCAGGTGCAGCCGGGCGACCTGTTCATCGGGCTTGCCGGTGAGCGCGAGGACGGCGGCCTGTATGCCAGACAGGCGCTCCAGGCAGGCGCCTGGGGTGTGCTTGTAATACCTGAGCACGCCGAGGCACTTGCCGCTGACGCTCCAGGCACGGCAGCCGGGTCTCTTGCGGCCAATGCACAAGGCGCGGTGCTGGTCCATCCCGATCCGCTTGCCGCCTTGCAGGCGCTGGCCAGCGCCTGGCGGCAGAAGCTGGGTGCCAAGGTCGTGGCGATCACCGGTTCCACCGGCAAGACCTCCACCAAGGACATTCTCGCCGCTGTGTTGAGCGGACAGCTGCGCACGGTGGCGAGCCCGCAGAATCTCAATACCGAGATTGGCCTGCCCTTGGCGGTGCTGGCGGCGCCGCCCGGCACAGAGGCACTCGTGCTTGAGATGGCGATGCGCGGCCCGGGCCAGATCGCGGAGCTGATGGAGATCGCACAGCCCGATGTTGGGCTGATCGTCAACGTGGGCCCTGTACACCTTGAGCTGCTGGGTTCCTTGGAGGCGGTGGCCGCGGCGAAGGCAGAGTTGATCGCTGGCCTGAAGGCCGGCAGCACGGTGGTATTGCCATATGGCGAGCCGCTGCTGGCGCCGCACCTCCGCGAGGACCTGCGCACCGTCACCTTTGGCGATGGCGGAAACGTGCGCCTGCTCGCCCAAGGGGCCGGGGAGATCGTGGTGGGCATCGACGACAAGCGCATCACGCTGCGGCCTTCCTTCGCCCAGTCCCATAACCTGCGCAACCTGCTGGCCGCGGTTGCTGGCGCACGCGCACTGGGCGTCACCCCCGAGGGCAGAGTGGAGGTGGCCTTCTCAGCGCTGCGCGGCCAACGCATCGCGCTCCAGGATGACATTGTGCTGATCGACGACTGCTACAACGCCAACCCGATGTCGATGCGCGCGGCGCTCGACGATCTCGCCGCCAGCGCGCCGGCCAGGCGCGTGGCGGTGCTGGGCGACATGCTCGAGCTGGGCTCGGGCGAGAAGGACTACCACCGCGAGGTCGGGGCATATGCGCAAGAGCGGGGCGTCGAGCTGCTGCTGACCGTCGGCCCGTTGGCGGCCGCGATGGGGGAGGGATTTCAAGCCGGAGAAATCCACTGCGTGACCGACGCTGCCGCGGCCGCAAAGCTGTTGCCCACGCTGTTGCGCTCGCAGGACACCGTGCTGGTGAAGGGCTCACGCGGCGTGGGGCTTGAGCGAGTGGGGCAAATACTTGAAGAGGCGACGCCAACACTGAGCAGCGAGGAGAGCTGATGGGGCGCGTTCTGATCGGGGGGACAGCCGCGCTGCTGATCTGCATCTTCCTGAGCCCCAAGTTCATCGAGTTCCTGCGCCGCCGCGAGTTCGGCCAGCAGATCCGCGCGGAGGGACCGGAGGGCCATCATCAGAAGGCCGGCACACCGACGATGGGCGGGGTGATCATCTTCCTGGCGATCTCCATCCCCTTCCTGATCCTCTCAAGCTACGACTGGCGCTCGGTGGGGGTGTTCGGCGCGGCGGTGGCCTGCGCGCTGCTGGGCTTCGCCGATGACTACACCAAACTCGTCAGGCGTCGCTCGCTTGGCCTGCGCGGGCGCACCAAGCTGATAGTGACGATCGCGATCTCGCTCGGCCTCTGGTTCATTGCCAGCCATGAGGCGCACCTGGCCAGCACGCTGCGACTGCGCTTCGTCGATTACCAGGTAGACCTGGGTCCTTTCTACCCGGTGCTGATCTACCTGGTGGTGGCGGGCACCACCAGTGGCGTGAACCTCACCGATGGCCTCGATGGGCTCGCGGCCGGCTGCACGGCGATCGTGCTGCTGGCGTACATCGGCATCACCTTCGTGGCCACCGACTACGACCTGGCGATGCTGGCTGGCTGCGTGGTGGGCGCCTGCGTGGGCTTTCTATGGTTCAACGCCTTTCCCGCCACGATCTTCATGGGTGACACTGGCGCACTGGGATTAGGCGGCGCGATTGCGGGCCTGGCGGTGATGACCAAGACGGAGGTGCTGCTGATCCTGCTCGGCGGCATCTTCGTGATCGAGGCCTTGTCCGTGGTGATCCAGGTGGTCTCCTTCCAGACGACGCGCAAGCGCGTCTTCCTGATGGCACCCATACACCACCATTTCGAGCTGCGTGCGTGGTCGGAGACGAAGATCATTCTGCGCTTTTGGATCGTCGCTGCGATCTGCGCCGCGATCGGCTTCACGCTCTACCACTCAAGCCTGCATTGAAGCCCCGTCCACCGCTCCCGCCTGGGCCATTCCTGATCGTCGGTCTCGCCCGCTCGGGTATCGCGGCTGCGCTTGTGCTGAGCGGGCGTGGAGAGGAGGTCATCGGCGTTGATGCCGGCGCCCCGCAGGATCTCGGCGCACTGCGCGAGGAGGGCGTGGAGGTGCACCTGCAAGCTGACGGATTGCTGGAGTTGGAGCGCATAAGGGCGGTCATCAAGAGTCCCGGGGTGCCCGCGCAGGCGCCGGTCATCGCACAGGCGCGCGCACGAGGGATACCTGTGTTGGGCGAGCTGGAGCTGGCCTGGCGCCTGCTACCCAATGAATTCATCGCCGTTACAGGCACCAACGGTAAGACCACCACGACGGAGCTGATCGGCCACATCCACCGCGAGGCTGGCCTGCCCGTAGCCGTTGCTGGCAATGTGGGCACGGCGCTCAGCAGCCTGATCGGCGAGCTGGAGCAGCAGACCACGATCGTCTGTGAGACCTCCTCCTTTCAGCTCGAAGACACCTCCGCTTTCGCGCCCGAGGCAGGGGTGCTGCTAAATCTCACACCCGACCACCTCAATCGTCATGGCACGATGCAGGCATATACGGCCGCCAAGCTTGAGATCTTTGCTCGCCAGGGCGCGGCGGACCTATCGGTGCTGCCTCTGCGTCCGCCAAACGATGGCCAAGAATCAAACACAAACGCTTGGCCGCCCAAAGGGATCGGTGGTCAGGCGCGGGGAGTGCTCTTCGGTGAAGGTCAGGGTGCCGATCTATCAAAGCAAGACGGTCAGCTGTGGTGGCAAGGCCGATCTTTGATGCCTATCGATGAGCTGCGTATTCGCGGCGAGCACAATGTCGAGAACGCGATGGCCGCCGCCGCGGTCTGTCTCGCGCGGGGCGTGGAGCCCGACGCCGTGTGCCGCGGCCTGCGTACCTTCGGTGGCGTCGCGCACCGCCTGGAGGTGCTCGCCAGCCGCGACGGCGTGCTCTACGTCAACGATTCCAAGGCCACCAATGTCGCCTCCACGCTCGTCGCCCTACGCGCGTTTCCCGGGGCTGGCCTGCACCTGATCCTCGGAGGCCAAGGCAAGGATCAGGACTTCTTGCCACTGCGCGCGGCCGTCGAGCAGAGCTGTCGCGCGGTCTATCTGATCGGCGAAGACGCGCCGCTGATCGCCACGGCGCTTGCGTCCGCCGGTGTGCCGCTGCACAGATGCGAGACGCTGGAGCGGGCGCTTGAAGCCGCGAGCGCCACGGCCACTGCTGGCGAGGTCATCCTGCTCTCCCCGGGCTGTGCCAGCTTTGACCAGTTCGCCGACTTCGAAGCTCGCGGCGAACGGTTCAGGGAGCTCGTGAGTAGGTAGGGCTCCAATCGGATCTCGACTGAGGGAGGCATCCGCCGCTCCCCGTCGAAGTGAGCGGGGATGCCCCCAACAGCACGCGGAGCCAACGCCAAAGCTAGGTCCTTAGGCGCTCGCCCGCGAAGCAAGGGGCCAAAGAGCGTGGCAGCGGGACAGCCGCTTGAGCACCGCATTCTGCTGACGGCCACGCTATGCCTGCTGGCGTTCGGCGCGGTGATGGTCTACAGCGCCTCCTCGGCGCCTTCGCTGTTGCAGGGGCATGGCAGTGGCAGCTCGTATCTGGTCAAGTACATGCTGTTCGGCGGCGTGGGGCTGGTGCTGATGAACCTGCTGGCACGCGACGGAGTCAAGTGGGTGCAGAGCATCACGGGGCCGCTGCTGGTGGTGTCTTTCCTGCTGGTGCTGGCGGTCTATATCCCGCACGTGGGGGTGCGCGTCAACGGGGCGCGGCGCTGGATCGGGCCAGGGGTGCTCCAGTTTCAGCCTTCGGAGCTTTTGAAGATCGCGCTGGTCCTGTATACGGCCACGCTGCTGGCGAGGAAGCCCAAGCGCGTGCTGGACCTGCGCGAGCTGTCGCGTCCGTTGCTGGTGGTGGTGGGCGGGGCGTGTCTGCTGGTGGCGATGCAGCCGGATCTGGGTACGACGCTGACGATCGCCTTCACGGTGTGCGCGCTGTTGGTGGTGGCGGGAATGCCCGCGCGCAACCTCGCGATCCTGGCGGGGTCAGGGTTTGCGCTGATCGTGTTCTACGCGCTGGTTAAGCCCTACGCGCGAGCCCGCCTGACCTCTTTCGTCGATCCCTGGGCGCACGCATCAGGCAGCGGCTTTCAGGCGGTGCAAGGGCAGATAGCGATCGGCTCAGGAGGCCTGTTCGGGGTGGGGCCGGGCCAGTCGGTGCAGAAGATCTTCTACCTACCCGAGGCACAGACGGATTTCATTCTGGCCGTGATCGGTGAGGAGTTGGGGGTGGTGGGAGTCTGCGCGCTGCTATCCCTCTACGGCCTGATCGGCTATGCCGGCTTGCGGGCGGCCAAGAAGGCGCGCAGCCTCTACAGCGCGCTGATTGCCACTGGTGTAACTGCACTGATCATGTCTCAGGCGCTGCTCAACGTGTTCGCGGTGCTCGGCCTGGCTCCCCTGACGGGAGTGCCGCTGCCGTTCGTCTCCTACGGCTCGAGCAGCCTGATCGTGATGTTGTGCGCCATGGGTCTCTTGCTCAATGTGGCAGCCGGGGGCAGCGCGCACGTGCGCGCTGTAGGCGACACGCGCAAGCGCGAATCGGCAGGATGGGCGCGTGAGCGCAGCAGCGAAACGGATAGTGATCGCCGCCGGGGGGACGGCCGGGCACGTGGTGCCGGCGCTCGCGGTGGCCGCCGCGCTGCGAGCTGAAGGAGCCGAGGTCGCCTTCATCGGCGGCGAGCGCGCGGAGGCGGAGCTGGTGCCCAAGGCGGGCTATCGCTTCAGCACGATCGGCGTGGAAGGTCTCAGTCGCACCAACCCGCTGAAGGCTCTGCGCTCGCTGTTGCGGGCCGGCGCGGCGGTGTTTCGCGCCAGGGCGCTACTGGGAGAGCTGCGCCCGCAGGCCGTGCTCGGAGGGGGAGGCTATGTGGCAGGGCCGGTGGGAGTGGCGGCACTGATGCGACGTATTCCGCTGGTGCTGAGTGAGGCCGACAGTCACCTGGGTCTGACCAATCGCGCACTGGCGCCGCTGGCGAGACGAGTGTGCCTGGCCTTTCCAATCGAGGGGCGTGACGGCGCTCGCTACCGCGTGACAGGCCGACCGATCCCAGCCTCAAATTACGATCGTGAGGCGGCGCGCGAGCGCCTGGGGATCGCCCCAGAGCAGACCTGCGTGCTGATCTTCGGAGGCTCCTTGGGGGCACGCTCGATCAACGTGGCGGCGATCGAGGCGTTCACAGGCGCTGCCTTCCATGTGCTGCATGTCTGCGGCAAGCGCGACTATCCAGAGTTGGCCGGTAGGGAGTTGCCCGTGGGCTATGACCTGCGGGAGTACCTCGATCTGGAGGAGTTCGCCGATGCGCTGAGCGCCGCCGATCTGGTGGTGGCGCGTGCGGGAGGCTCGGTATTCGAGATCATCGCTCACGGTCTGCCGGCGATCCTCGTGCCCTATCCGCACGCCGCGGCCGACCATCAGAGCGCCAACGCGCGCTGGATGGCCCAAGGAGGCGCGGCGGTGGTGCTGGCCGATCACGAGCTGACCTCCGCGCGCCTGGCGCGCGAGGTGGCAGCACTGCTGTCCGACCGTGCGCGTCTGGCGGCCATGGGCGCGGCCGCACGCAGGCTTGCTCGCCCCGCGGCGGCCGCGGAGGTAGCTCAAGAGCTGTTGGAGGCGGCACGGTAATGAGCGGGCCATGGAGTGAAAGGCGGATGCACTTCGTAGGCGTGGGAGGCGCGGGGATGAGCGGGTACGCACGTGCCGCACACGCCTTGGGGGCACAGGTGAGCGGCTCCGATCGTGCTGACTCCCCTTATCTGGAGCGCCTGCGGGCAGATGGAGTGCTGACGGCGAGCACCGGCCATGCGGCTGCCAACGTGCCTGCGGGGGAGGGGGTGGAGGTGGTGTATTCAAGCGCGGTGGCAGCCACGAACCCCGAGCGTGAGGCGGCGCGCGAGCGGGGCCTGCCCGAGCGCCCCCGCGCCGAGCTGCTAGGCGAACTGACGGCGCTCAAGCGCACGATCGCCGTGGCGGGCACACACGGTAAGACCACGACCTCGGCGATGCTAGTGCACGCGTTGCGCGGAGCGGGGCTGAACCCGGGCTGGCTGGTGGGCGGCGAGGTGGGCGGAGGACTGCCCAACGCACGGTGGGAAGCGGGCGAATGGCTGGTGGTGGAGGCCGATGAGTCCGACCGCTCGATGCTGAGCCTGACGGTTGAGACCGCGGTGGTGACCAATGTGGAGCTCGATCACCACGCCACCTATGGCTCGCTGGCTGAGCTGCACGAGGTCTTCCGAGCATTTCTGGCGGCGGCTCCCAAGGCTGTGGTCTGGGATCGCCCGGAGCTGATCGCGCTGTGCTCAGGCAGGGTAAGCGCGGATGGCGAGCAGGCGCTAGTAGTCCCTTATGACGCCCCTGATCCCGAGCTCAGCGCGGGAGGCTCACACTTTCAGTGGCACGAGTACGAGGTCCAGCTGGCGGTGCCGGGCGCGCACAACGCACTCAACGCCAGCGGCGCGCTGGAGGCCGCTCACCTGGCTGGCGCAGACATGCCTAGGGCGATTGCGGGCTTGGCTACCTTCACCGGCGCGGAGCGGCGCTTCCAACGCCTGGGCGAAACCCCCGCAGGGGCAGTTCTCTACGAGGACTACGCCCACCACCCCACCGAGATAGAGGCAACCCTGAAAGCCGCCCGCACGCTGCCCCACAAGCGCCTGGTAGCGGTGTTTCAGCCCCATCTGTACTCGCGCACCGAGCAGCTGGTCCGCGAGCTGGGTCAGGCGCTGGCACTGGCGGATGTAGTGGCAGTGACCGGCATCTACCCAGCGCGCGAGCGCGGAGAGGACCATCCCGGCGTCAGCGGCCTAATGGTCGCCGAGGCTGCGGCGGACGCAGGCCACGGCAGAACGGTCTACTGGCTGCCCACCTTCGCCCAGGCGCTGCCTGTCCTGCGCGGCGTGCTGCACAGTGGCGACCTGTGCCTAGTGATGGGCGCCGGCGACGTCAACACACTGGGACAGCAACTGGTGCTGAGGTGAGCACGGTCCCCGCAAGCGTGCGTCATGACTACCCACTAGAGCGTCTGGCGACGGTACGCACGGGAGGGCCCGCGGAGCACTTCGCGCGTGCGGGCAGCGATCGCGAGTTACAGGAGTTGCTGTCGTGGGCGCGCGCCGGGGAGCAACCCGTGGCTGTAGTCGGTTCCGGCTCCAACCTGCTGATCGCCGACTCTGGCGTGCGCGGGTTGGTGCTCAAGCTCGCTGGAGAGTTTTTAAATATTGATTTGGATGGGTTGCGCTTGGTGTGTGGAGGCGGAGCGCGGCTGCCGGCGGTGGCGGCGAATGCCGCGCGGGCTGGTTTGTCCGGCATCGAGTTCGGCGTCAACATCCCCGGCACGGTTGGGGGGGCGGTGCGCATGAACGCCAACGCCTATGGCGGCGAGCTGGCGAGCGTCCTGGAGTGGGCGCAGATCGTCAGCGCCGATGGCTGCGAGCGCCGAGGTCCCGAGCAGCTGGGGTTCGGCTACCGCCATTCCAACCTCAAGGAGGGGGAAATCGTGCAGCGCGTATCCTTCCTGCTCCAGGAGGGGGATCCCGAGCAGGTCAAAGAGACCTTGGAGGAGATGCGCCGCCGCCGTCACGAGGCTCAGCCTCAGGGCATAAAGACGTTCGGATCGACCTTCAAGAACCCAGAGGACGCGCGCGCGGAAGGTCGCAGCGCCGGGCTGTTGCTGTCGGAGGCCGGCTGCAACGGCCTGCAGGTGGGCGGCGCGCGTTTCGCGCCCAAGCATGCCAATTTCATCGAGAACACCGGCACAGCCACCACGGCCGACATCGTGGAGCTGATGACGCTCGGCAGGCAGCGCGTGCTTGAGCGCTGCGGGGTCACGCTGGAGCCCGAGGTGCAGACGCTCGGCCCGGTGGACTTCCCCTGGAGCTAGCCTGCTCCTGCTCTGCGTGAGCGCCTCGACACACTTTCCGTAGGGATTCGCGGACGGGGGTCGAAGGAAGAGGGAGTGGATCGCTCCCTCGCTCTGCGCCTTCCTCGCCCGGCTGTGATCTCCATGCCGCGCCGGCCGCTTCTGTGGCTGGCCGTTGCGCTGCTGGCGCTGCCCGCTCTCGGTGGAACGTGGATGTGGCTGCGGGATTCCTCGCTGGTGTCGGTCGAGCACGTCCATATCAGCGGCGCTCACGGTCCCGATGCGCGTGCCATCCGCACGGCGCTCGATGAAGCGGCCCAGCACATGAGCACCCTGCATGTGAAGCTTGGCACGCTAAAGGCTGCTGTGGCGCCGTTCAGCGTGGTGCGCGATCTGAAGGTCAGCAGTGGCTTCCCCCACACCCTCAGCATCCGCGTGATCGAGCAGCCGCCGGTGGCTGCGCTGACGGTGGGAGGCGTCAAGACGGCCGCCGCCGCAGACGGCGTGGTGCTCGGCCCCAGCCTGCTCAGCCCTTCGTTGCCCGTGGTATCGGGCGCCAGCGGTGACCCCATTGGCACAGGGCAGGTCAAGAGCGCCGCGACGCTGGCCGCGTTGAGCGTTCTCGGGGCGGCGCCACCGGCATTGATGGGCTGGGTGACGCGCGTGTATACCGGCAAGGAAGGGCTGACGGTGGCGATGCGTAGTGGCCTGTTGCTGTATTTCGGCGACGCCAGCCTTGTGCACGCCAAGTGGCTGTCGGCAGTGCGCGTGCTGGCTGATCCGAGCTCACAGGGGGCTTGGTATGTGGACGTGCGCCTGCCCCAGCGCCCTGCCGTGGGACTGGCTGCCGGCACCTCTGGCGCCGCTGGCTCTACGAGCAGCCCCACGCAGGTCAGCGCCTCGGACCCGACCGCTGCCTCGCTTGCGGCCAGTCTGGCCGAAGCGGTCAGCGGAGCGCCTGCTCGGACGACCTCAACCGCGGAACCCTCCACGCCCACACAGTCTCACTCACCTTCGGAAGCCGTCGTACCCACACAGTCTCCCTCGACCTCGGAACCCGCCGCCCCCACGCAGTCTTCCTCAACCCCGGAACCCGCCCCGCCCACACAGTCAACCTCGGAACCGGAAGCCTTAAGCTCAACTGGAGGTTCAGGGTAGCGAAAAGCCAATTCTCAGGTACTCCTATAGACTTGTGGGATCTGCAACGAATCTTGCGAGATTCGACGTTTACGTTGACAAGGCGAAGTTCCCTGCATAACGTGCATATCTCGGCGGTTCGGCGAGCAGTGCCCATCGAACCCTTAACAACTACTCAAGGCTTCGGACAGATACCATGGAGAGCGGCGGCGGGTACCTAGCGGTCATCAAGGTTGTAGGCGTGGGCGGTGGCGGCACCAACGCCGTCAGCCGCATGGTTGATGCCGGTGTGCACGGCGTGGAGTTCGTCGCCGCCAACACCGACGCCCAGGCGCTCGCCATGTGCGACGCCGATATGAAGCTCAACATCGGGCACGAGTCCACGCATGGGCTCGGCGCCGGCGCCAACCCTGAAGTGGGCCTCGGCGCCGCCTCGGAGTCGCGCGATGACATCAAGGAGGCGCTGAAGGGCGCGGACATGGTGTTCGTCACCGCGGGCGAGGGCGGAGGAACTGGTACCGGCGCGGCACCGGTGATAGCTGAGATCGCCAAGAACGAGATCGGCGCGCTCACCGTCGGCGTCGTCACGCGCCCGTTTGATTTTGAGGGCACTCAGCGCGCCCGCATGGCCTCGGAGGGCATCGATCGCCTGCGCGAGGTTGTGGACACGCTGATCGTGATCCCCAACGAGAAGCTGCTGGCGGTCGTCGAGCGCCGCACCTCGATGCTCGACGCCTTCCGCGAAGCCGACGACGTGCTGCGCCAGGGCATCCAGGGCATCACCGACCTGATCACGATTCCCGGCCTCATCAACCTGGATTTCGCCGACGTGCGCACGATCATGCAGGACGCCGGCTCTGCACTGATGGGCATCGGCACCGCCTCGGGCGAGAACCGCACCGCCGAGGCCGCCAAGGTCGCGATCTCCTCGCCGCTGCTGGAGGAGTCCGTCGAGGGTGCCACGGGCATCCTGCTCAACATCACCGGCGGCAAGGAGCTGGGGCTGTTCGAGGTCAATGAGGCGGCCGAGATCATTCAGAGCGCCGCTGACCCGAACGCCAACATCATCTTCGGGGCCGTGATCGACGAGACCCTTGGCGATGATGTGCGCGTGACCGTTATCGGCACCGGCTTCGATCATCGTCCAGGGCGTTCCGCGCGCCGCGAGCGTACGAGCCGCCCCGACCGCGGCCCGCGCATCGGAGATCGTGAGCGCTCGACGCTCGAGATCTCTGACGATGACATCGACGTGCCGCCGTTCCTGCGCTGATTGCCGTCGTTCCTGCGCCGATCGAGAGCCCCTACCGGAGCCTTCGATAGCCTGGCCGAGATGTCCGCCCAGTCCTCCTCGGCGCTCCTGCGCACGCCCCTGTTCGAGCGCCATCAGGCGGCCGGGGCCAAGCTTGTGCCCTTCGCCGGCTGGGAGATGCCCGTGCAGTATGCAGGCATTCGTGAGGAGCACATGGCCGTGCGTGAAGACTGCGGGATCTTCGACGTCTCACATATGGGGGAGATCGAGACCTCGGGTCCGCAGGCGCTGGAGCTCTTGCAGCGGTTGCTGTCCAACGACGTCGGCAGGATTCCCGTGGGCGGCGCGCAGTACAGCGTGCTCTGCCAGGAGGACGGCGGGGTGCTCGATGATCTCTTCACCTACCGCCTCGATGAGCAGCGCTATCTGACGGTCACCAATGCCGCCAACCACCAGCAGGACCTGGATTGGTTCCGCGAGCACGCCGAGGGCTTTGATGTGCGCATCGAGGACCGCTTGCACGACTACGCGATGCTCGCCGTGCAGGGTCCCAACGCGCGCGAGATCGTGGGGGCTCTTGCCGAGGATTCGCTGCCGGCACGGATGACTGCGAGCGCGGGTCGGATCGCCGGCATCGCGGCGTTGGTGTGCGGCACGGGTTACACCGGCGAGGATGGCGTCGAGTTGTTGGCCGCGCCCGAGGACGCCACAGCGCTGTGGAACGCGCTCCTCGCCGCAGGCGCCACTCCCGCGGGTCTCGCCGCGCGCGACACTTTGCGCCTTGAGGCCTGTTTTCACCTTTATGGCAACGACCTCACGATCGAGCGCAACCCCATCGAAGCGGGGCTGGGCTGGTGCTGCAAAGAGGACACCGGCTTCATCGGCCGCGATTCCGTAGGCGCGATGCGTGCGGCGGGGCCGGCGGAAAAGCTCATCGCCTTCGCGCTCGATGGCCCCGGCATCGCCCGCCAGGGGAATGCGATCGTCGGCGGAGGAGTGGTGAGCAGCGGCACGCTCTCTCCTTGCCTGGGTATCGGCATTGGTATGGGCTATGTGCCCGCCGAGCGGGCGGCTGTGGGCAGCCCGATAGAGGTCGATGTGCGCGGTCGCATACGCTCCGCGACCGTGCGTTCCAAACCGTTCGTGAACAAGAGGAGCAACGATGGCTGAGGCGAGCTACCCCGATGACCTGCTCTATCACGCCGAGCATGACTGGGCGCGGATTGAGAATGATGAGGCTGTGCTTGGCATTACGTGGTACGCGCAGGACGCGCTTGGGGAGGTGGTGTTCTTTGATCCGCCAGCGGTGGGGACTGCTCTTTCGCAGGGCGAGCCGTACACCGAGGTCGAGTCAGTCAAGGCCGTCTCCGATGTCGTCGCACCGCTTTCCGGAGAGATTGTGGCTGTCAACGAGGCCCTCGCCGACAGTCCACAGGCAATCAACGAGGACCCTTATGGGGCGGGTTGGTTGGTGCGCGTGCGGCTGTCTGACACCGCTGAGAGCGAGACCCTGATGGATGCTGTCGCCTACACCGCCACCTTGGGTGGCTAGGCTCAAGTCTTGAGCCGCTACACCGCCACCACCCCCGCGGATCTCGAAGCGATGCTCGACGCCATCGGCGTCGGCTCAGTGGGAGAGATCTTTGACCGGCAGATCCCCGCGCCCGTAAGGCTCGGGCGGCCGTTGGATCTGCCTGCGGGTCTGCCCGAGCAGGATGTCTATGAGCACCTGCGCGCATTGGCGCAGCGCAATGTCAGCGCTGAGGATGAGTTGTGCTTCCTGGGGGCCGGGATGTACGACCACTACGTTCCAGCGCTCGTGGACATGCTGATGGAGCGCTCGGAGTTCCTCACGCCTTATACCCCCTACCAGCCGGAGATCTCACAGGGGGGGCTGCAGGTCATGTTCGAGTACCAGACGGCGATCTCCGAGCTGACCGCGCTGCCGGTCTCCAACGCCTCGGTGTATGAGGGGCCTTCGGCGGTCGCCTCGGCGGGGTATATGGCAAGGCTGCACAATGGGCGCGGCCGTTTCGTCGTCTCCGCTGGACTGCACCCGCACTCGATCGCGACGCTGCGCACCTATGCGCACGGGTTCGGCGTCGAGGTCATCGAGGTGCCGTTGCGTGAGGGTGTCACGGACATCGATGCGTGGGCGGCCGCAATCGACGAGGACACATCCGCCGCATTCTTTGCGCAGCCCAACTTCTACGGCGCCGTCGAGGATGCCGCCGCGCTGAGCGCCGCGGCCAAGACCGCCGCGGAGAAGGCACCCGTGGTCATCGCTCAGGTCGACCCGCTTACGCTGGGCATCCTTGCCCCGCCAGGCGACTGCGGTGTGGACGTCGCTGTAGGCGAGGGGCAGTCGCTTGGCAATCGCCTGGACTTCGGCGGACCCTCCTTTGGCTTCTTCGCCGCGCGCGAGGAGTTCCTGCGGCGCATGCCCGGGCGCATCGCGGGGGAAACCCGCGATGTCGATGGCCGCCGCGGCTTCGTGCTCACATTGCAGACCCGCGAGCAGCACATTCGCCGCGCCAAGGCCACCTCCAACATCTGCACCTCCCAGGCGCTCAATGCGCTTGCCGGGGTCGTCTATCTGTCCTGGCTCGGACGGCAGGGGATCGTCGAGCTGGGGGAGCTGCTGCTCGCGCGCACCCACTACGCCTTGCAAACGTTGACCGAACTGGAGGGCGTGGAGGCGCTGCACTCCTCCTCCTCCTCCTCTCAGCCCGTCGTCCGCGAGTTCGCCCTACGGCTCGACGCCGATGTCGCCGCAGTCAGAGAGCGCTGCGCCGAGCAGAGCATCAACCCGGGCGCGGATCTGTATGCCCTGACCGGGCGCGAGGAGGACCGTGGGGGGCTGCTGGTGGCCATCACCGAGCGTCGCACGCGCGCCGACATCGACCGGCTCGCCGACGTGCTGGGAGCCGCGGTGGCCAGCGAGCGCCAAAGTCAGGCGGTGGGGGCGTGAACGCTGCCACGACCGCACCTCCCGCGGGTTCTGGGCTGAGCGAGACATCGCTACAGCGCGAACCTGCCGTGACCATCTTCGAGCGCGGTGCGCCCGGGCGCAGAGCCTTCCAGTGCCCCGCGCTGGACGTGCCCGCGGTGGATCCCCATGAGCTTCTGCCTGCCCACCTGCGTCGCTCGACGCCTCCCGCGTTGCCAGAAATCTCAGAGCCGGAGATCGTGCGCCACTACGTGCGTCTCTCCAAGCGCAACTTTGACCTGGACTCGGGCTTCTACCCGCTTGGGTCCTGCACGATGAAGCACAATCCGCGCCTGCACGAGCGCGTTGCCGCGCTCCCCGGTCATGCTCGCCTGCATCCGCTGCAGGACCCGGCGCGGGCGCAGGGGGCACTTGAGCTGATGTGGAATCTGGAGCGCGCGCTGTCGGAGATCTCGGGCCTGCCGCACGTTTCGCTACAGCCCTCGGCCGGCTCGCATGGCGAGCTTGCCGGCGTGTTGCTGACTCGCGCCTACCACGAGTCTCGAGGCGAGACGCGCCACAAGGTGCTGACCCCTGACACCTCCCACGGCACCAACCCAGCCACCGTCACGATGGCCGGCTTTGAGGTTGTCGCCCTGGCCACCAATCCCGACGGTGGCATCGATCTGGATGATCTGCGCACAAAGGCCGACAGCGACGTGGCCTGCCTGATGCTCACCAACCCCAACACCTTGGGGCTGTTCGATCCCAACATCGTCGAGATCGCCGAGATCGTGCACGGCGTCGGGGCCACGCTCTATTACGACGGCGCCAACCTCAACGCGATCATGGGGCTATCCCGGCCGGGCGACATGGGTTTTGACATCGTGCACTTCAACCTGCACAAGTCCTTCACCCAGCCTCACGGTGGCGGCGGCCCCGGGTCTGGACCAATCGCGGTCTCCGAGCGCATCGCGCCATACCTGCCGGTTCCGACCGTTACGCGCGACGAAGATGGCCACTTTAACCTCGACCACGAGCGCTCGCAGTCGATCGGGCGACTGCGCGGCTTCCAGGGTAACTACGGCTGCTTCGTGCGCTCCTACGCCTATATCTGCTCGCTCGGTGCCGAGGGTCTGAAGGACGCCTCGGAGACCGCCGTGCTCAACGCCAACTATCTGCTGGCGCGCCTGAAGAATACGACCCACCCGCCCGTGGCCGAGTATCTGCCGCTGGCCTACGGCAAGCTCTGTCTGCACGAGTTTGTTCTGTCCGGCGGCCCGATGAAGCGCGAGCTGGGGTTGAAGACGCTGGATCTCGCCAAGCGCCTGCTTGACCACGGCTTTCATCCGCCCACGGTCTACTTCCCGCTGCTCGTGGATGAGGCGCTGATGGTGGAGCCCACCGAGACCGAGACACGCGAGACGCTCGACGCCTTCGCCGATGCCATCGCCGCGATCCTGAGCGAGGCCGCTGATGATCCAGAGATCGCCCGCAACGCTCCCTACACGACGCCGGTACGGCGTCTGGACGAGGTTGCGGCGGCCAAGCACCCTGTGATTCGCCAGGCGCTCTCATGAACGTGCATGGCGGCGCTGGATCGGCGTCCTCGCTCGCTCATGTGCACAGCACATTTCGCTCGCTGCGTCCTTGCCCAGCTTGCCCTGCACGTCCATGACGCCGATGCGCATCTTCTCCGGCATTCAGCCCACCGGCAGCAAGCACCTGGGCAACTACATCGGGGCGATCGCGCAGTATGTCGAGGGTCAGGATCGGGGCGAGGCGCTGTATTGCCTCGTGGACCTGCACGCCACCACCTTGCCCTATGAGCCCGTCGAGCTGCGGCGCAGCCTGTACGACCTCACAGCACTGCTGCTCGCCGCCGGCGTCGATCCTGAGCGCTGCATTCTCTTCCGCCAGGGGGACGTGCAGGAGCACACTGAGCTGTGCTGGCTGTTGTGCTCGGTCACCGAGCTGGGCCGCCTACAGCGCATGCATCAGTTCCGCGACAAGTCCCTCGCTCAGCGCGAGCTGGTGTCGGCGGGGCTGCTCCTGTACCCCGTATTGCAGGCCGCCGATGTGCTGGCCTATCGCGCGCATGAGGTGCCTGTTGGCGAGGATCAGCGCGAGCACCTGGAGCTGATGCGCGACGTTGCGCGCCGCTTCAATGCGCGCTTCGGCGAAGGCCAGGAGGTACTCGTTGTGCCCGAGCACCGCATTCCAACGGTGGGCGCGCGCATCATGGATCTGCAGGCTCCCGAGCGCAAGATGTCGACTACGGGCGGCACCGAGCAGGGCACCGTGCTCGTGCTCGATCCTCCCGCCGCGATTGAGAAGAAGTTCAAGAGCGCCGTCACCGACTCGGGCAGTGAGATCAAGCGCGACCCGCAGAAGCCCGGGATCTCCAATCTGATCGACATCCTCGCGGCCGTGCGTGGTGTGGGGACTGAGGCGATCGAAATGGAGTTCTCCTCCGCGCGCTACGGCGAATTCAAGCTGGCCGTAGCGGCCGCTGTTGTCGAGCGCCTACAGCCTGTGCGTGAGCGCTATGAGCTACTGCGCGCGGATGAGCCCGAGCTTGAGCGCATCCTCGCGCAGGGGGCTGAGAAGGCCCGGGAGATCGCCTCACAAACGCTCATCGATGTGCGCCATCACATGGGCGTTGGGCCGCCCCGTCGGGTCCAGCCGCTACCTTGAGCGCCATGAGCATCGCCTCCCTGGACCTCGACCTCGATGTCTTCACCGGCCCTTTTGACCTGCTCCTCACGCTCGTGCTGCGCGAGGAGATCGACCTCTTCGAGCTGCAACTCGCGGATGTCGTGCTCGCCTATCTCGACCATCTGGAGTCCTCTGGCCAGCTCGATCTGGAGAGCGCCACCGAGTTCATCGTGCTCATCGCCGCGCTGCTCGAGCTCAAGTCGCGGCTGCTGCTCTCCGGTGAGGACGAGGAGCTGCTTGACATCGAACCGGATGAGGCCGCCGAGGAGCTGCTGGCCAGGATGCTCGACGCACGCCGCTACCGTGCCGCCGCCACCCACCTGCGCGAGCTATTCGACGCCGAGGACGGCGTGCGCTTCCGCTCGGCTCCCTTGCCAGCGCACCTGCGTCGCACCACCGCCGAGCCCACCGACGGCTCACAGGACCCTGCTGTGCTGGGCGAATCGATCGGGCGCCTGCTGCACATGCCGCCTGCCATCAGCCTGCGCCATATTCTTGTGCCCCGTGTCAGCGTCGCCGAGCGCCTCACCCACCTGCGGGGCCTGCTGCACCGCGGAGGCTTCACCTTTGATGAGGCCGTCACGGGGGCTGACCGCATGACCGTCGCCGTCACCGTCTTCGCGCTCTTGGAGCTCTACCGGCGCGGCGAAGCGCGCTGGGACCAGGCTGAGAACTTCGGCGACATCTCGGTGCACGCTATCTCCGAGCCGCTGAGGATCGCCGGGTGACCGATACCGCAGAGCTCGCACACACGATCGAGGCCCTGCTGTTTCTCTCCACGGATCCCCTGAGCCCACGCGAGCTGGGCGACGCCACCGAGGCCGGCGAGGAGGAGGTTGCCGCGGCCCTGGCGCAGCTGGCGGAGGAGTACGCGCCTGGCCGCCGGGGCCTGCGCCTGCGCGAGCTGGCCGGTGGCTACACCTTCGCCACCGACCCCGCCAGTGAGGATGCCGCGCGCCGGCTATTCAGCCGCCCTCGTGCTTTCACGCTCACTCCGGCCCAAGCCGAGACGCTCGCGATCGTCGCCTACCTGCAGCCGATCTCGCGCCCGGAGATAACTCGCATTCGCGGTGTCAGCGCAGATTCCGCCGCAACCACGCTGCTTGAGCGGGGCCTTATCGAGGAGTCAGGCCGTTCTCAGTTTGGGGCCGTCCTCTACCGCACCGGCACGCTCTTTCTCAAGCTTTTCGGTCTGCGCTCGCTCGATGATCTACCCGACGTTGCCCAGTGGGACCCCACGCCTGAGGAGCAGGCCGAGCTGCGCGACCGCCTGTTACGCGCGGGCGAGGCCCGCGCCGGGGGCGGGCCGGGAGGCGTTGAGGGGTAGTACGGGCGGGGGCCGGGCGTTTCGCAAGCTCAGCCGGACGGTGAGAAGCTCATTCCGGGCGTGCTTGTCGCTGGCGCGATCCCCGACTGCAAGAGATACAGATGCGCTCTAATAACAAAATAGTTTAAGAAGTTGAAATGAGTGCTTGATTGATCTAAGGTGGGGATAGTCTGATCACCGAGCTGACGCCGGCCCCGCTGATTGATAGGATTCCAACTCTCATAATGCCCATGGCCGTTCTAGATCTTCAGAGCAAGTCGCTGCCAGGGCTCGATCCGGCGGCATTTCACGAGCGCGGATACACGCTCGTCAGAGGACTGTTTGAGGCCGAGGAGGTTGAGCGACTCAGGAGCCGGGTGACCGAGACCTTTGCTGAGATGGAACAGCAGGGTCGCGTTGGGGGCGACTCGGCCACAGAGGGCACGATCAAGGGAATGGATGGCGATTTGCTCAGCATCCCATCGCTGCGCGATGTCCTGCTCGATCCGCGCATATTGAAAACAGTGGGTGAGTTGCTCGGGGGCGCGCCCGTCTATTTCGGCGACAGCAGCGTTCGCATCGGCGTCAACGGTATGCGGGCCTGGCACCGCGACAACGTCGATCGCAGGAAGTGGCGCTGGGGGCCCGATTGGCACGGTTCCTACCCGTTACTTCGCTGTGGCCTCTACCTTCAGGATCACTCGCGTCATAGCGGCGGACTTGCATTGCGTCCGCGCTCGCACGACGCCAAGTATCTGCTCCCCACACTGCCGAAGCTCGTCGGATCAAAAGCGGGAGATCTCGTTGTATGGAACCTGCGCACGCTTCACTCCGGCGAGGTGGTGCGTATGCGGGGACTGCCCACGCTTCCACTCAGCCCGCGATTGCAGTCGCGACTGCCCACGCGCATGCGCGTGCCCTATGAGAAGGAGCGGATCGTTCTGTTCATGGGATTCGCTCTACCCGATAGGCATCTGGACAACTATCTTGCGTATCTGAAGACCCGCGACTATATGCGGGGGTCCTGGTCCCACTCCCGGTTTGGCCCGGAGGTATGGGAACAGGCCGAAAAGGCAGGGCTGCGCATGCTGCGGCCCTTACCTGCCTACGGCACGCCCTAAGAGACCCCGGTCGCGGCCCCCGGCGCTGAGCTCTCCGGCGCCGAGCGCTCGTTTCTGGCTGCCAGCTGGCCGCAGGCAGCGTCGATGTCACGCCCGCGCGTCAGGCGCACCGTCGCGTCCACGCCATGCTTCTCAAGCGCCGTCCGAAACGCCGCGATCGACTCGCGGCTCGATCCGCCAAATGGTGAATCCGTCGGGTTGTAGGGGATCAAGTTGACCTTAAACACCTTCGGATCGTCGCGCTCGACAGGGGCCAGCAACCGCGCCAGCGCCAGCGCCTGCTCATAGCGATCATTCACGCCCGCCAACATCACATACTCCACGAACACTCGTCTGCGCTTGCGCGCATAGAACTCTCGACCGGCCTTGACCACATCCGCCAGCGGATAGCGTTCGTTTACCGGCATCAGCTCCGAGCGAAGCACGTCTTCAGGCGCATGTAGCGACAGCGCCAGGCGCAGCGGCATCGGGCACTCCGCGAGGCGTTCGATGCCCGGGATCCAACCCACCGTTGAGATCGTCGTGTGCCGATGGCTGATGCCGATATCCGGCAGGCGCTCACACGCCGCCAAGACGTTATCCAGATTCAACATCGGCTCACCCATGCCCATGAACACGCAGTGATCTACAGGCTCCATCCGCCTGAAATGAAGCGCCTGATCGAGGATCTCCGACGTCGTCAGGTTGCGCCCGAACTTCATCGATCCCGTCGCGCAGAAGCTGCATGTCAGCGGACACCCCGACTGTGAAGACACGCAGATCGAGCGCCTGCCGGTTGCCCCCGAGGAGGAGTCCCGGTAGCGCATCAGCACCGTCTCAAGCGGCCGGCCGTCGCCAGTCTCGAAGAGCGCCTTGATCGTTCCATCCCGCGCCTTCGCTTCTCCCCGCACCTGGAGGCTTGACAGTGGCAACTCCTGCTCCAGACGCTCCCGCAGTCCCGCGGGCACATTCGTCATCTGCGCATACCCACCTACGCCCTTCGCCACCCACTCCCATACCTGTCGGGCGCGAAACGGGGGCTCGCCATTTGCGGCGAGGGTCTCTTCGAGTAGCTGGAGGTCCATCTACCCCTATGGTTGCAGCCCATGCGTCTGGCCAAGTACCTCGCCCATGCCGGCGTCGCCTCGCGCCGCGCTGCCGAGACGATGATTGCCGCTGGGCGGGTGCGGGTCGACGGGGAGTTGGTGCGCGATCCCGCCCGCGACGTGGGGGAGGAGAATCGAGTCAAGGTGGACGGCCAGGTGCTGGCCGGGGTGGAGACGCGTGTGGTCTACGTTGTGAACAAGCCGGTGGGGGTTCTCTCGACCGCGCACGACACGCATGGTCGCCCGACGGTCGTGGAACTGGTGGGGGAGGAGCGACGGCTGTACCCAGTGGGACGGCTGGACGGCGACTCCAGTGGGTTGATCCTGCTCACCAATGACGGCGAGCTAGCCAATCGCTTGACACATCCACGCTATGGAGTGGCCAAGACCTACCGCGCGCGGGTGGGAGGGGGCTCAGTGGGGGAGCGCGCGCTGCAGGCCCTGCGTGCCGGCGTGCAGTTGGCAGATGGCAAGACATCCCCCGCGCAGGTCCGCCGCGTGCGCGGCGATTTGCTCGAGTTCACGATCCGCGAAGGGCGCAACCGGCAGGTGCGGCGCATGTGCGAGGCCGTCGGACATCCGGTGCTCGCGTTGGAGCGCGTGCGCCTGGGGCCGGTGCGGCTGGGGGATCTGAAGGCCGGGGCATCTCGGCGGCTCTCAAAGGTGGAGATCGCCAAGCTGCGAGACAGCGGCACCGATGCCGGGGACCCGCCATGACAGAATCGCTCCCCATGCGCCTCTTTGCCCTGCGCGGTGCCGTCAGCGTCGTGCGCAATGACGCCCAAGACATCCTCGATGCCACCACCGAGTTGATGCAGGCGATCATGGACCGCAACACGCTCTCGCCCGAGAACGTCGTCAGCTGCATCTTCACGGCTACCAACGACCTCAACGCCGAGTTCCCAGCTGTTGCGGCGCGCGCGCTGGGCTTTGACCGTGTGCCGCTTCTGTGCGCCCGGGAGATTCCCGTGCCCCGCGCCCTCCCACGCGTGATCCGCGTCCTGATCCACTACTACGCCGATGACGCTCATGAGGCCAAGCATGTCTATCTGGGCGAGGCCGCCGCGCTGCGTACCGACCTTGAGTCGGCCCAGTAGCCGACCTGTCCTGTCCCAGCTTTCGTGACCTGTCCTGCCGCGCTTGGGCGACCCATCCGTGTCCTCGCCTTCAGATCGTTGGCCTCGTCCGCAACAATAAGCCCGTGGCGATCGAGTTCTCTGAGCGAATAAGACGGATTCCGGTGTACCCCGCGGCGGGCGGGTATGCCGATGCCGCGCCGCCTGTGCGGCTGGCGAGCAACGAGTCGCCCTACCCGCCGTTGCCTGCGGTGAAGGACGCAATCGAGCAGGCCATAGGGAGCCTCAACCGCTATCCGGACCCGTCCAACTCCCTGCTGCGCACACGCTTATCCGAGCGCTATGGAGTTCCTACGCAGCAGATCGCGATCGGCAACGGCTCATGCGACATCTTGCTTGCGGCGGGGGAGGCGCTGCTGGAGCCCGGCGCGGAGCTTGTGTACGCATGGCCGTCATTTTCGGTCTACCCACACCTGAGCGCCGCCAGTGGCGCCACCGCCGTGACGGTCCCGCTGGATCAGCAGGAGCGCCACGATCTGACCGCGATGCTGCGCGAGATCACGGTGGCCACGCGTCTGGTGGTCGTGTGCAACCCCAACAACCCCACCAGCACCGCCGTGGCGCTCTCCAACATCGCCTCATTCCTTGAAGAGGTACCGCCGCATGTGTGCGTGATCCTCGACGAGGCCTATTGCGAGTTCAACCTGCTTGAGGACCCCGACAGCTCAGTGGAGTTGCTGCACAGCCACCCCAACCTGGTGCTGCTGCGCACCTTCTCCAAGGTCTACGGACTGTGCGGCTTGCGGGTCGGCTTCGCGCTGTGCGGCTCGCCTGAGATGCCGCGCGCGCTCGATCAGGTGCGCCAGCCGTTCTTCTGCAATGCCATCGCCCAGGCGGCTGCCACGGAGGCTCTGGCCCATCAGGACGCGGTTACTGAGCGCGTCACGCGCACGATCGCCGAGCGTATCTCCGTACAGGAGCGCCTGCTGGCGCTGGGGCTCCAGGTCGCGGAGTCACAGGCCAACTTCTGCTGGCTGCACTTGGGGGAGGAGCACGAGGAGGCTGAGGTCATGCGCGGGCTGGAGCAGCGCGGGGTACTCGTGCGCGGCGGAGCGGCCTTGGGGTGTGAGGGAGCTTTGCGCGTCACCTACGGCACCGAGCATGAGAACCTGCGCTTCCTGGATGCGCTTGAGGAAGTGCTGCTGGGTGTGAACGCGCGATGACACCCCTCGACGGCGGCGCCCTGGTCTGCTACAAAGTCATTAGAGGATCGTGACCCCATCGATGTCCGCACCCGCCGCTTCACCCCTTCGCACCCCCGCGTGTGCTTCTACTCCTTGGTCATGGTCTTTTGCCTACGCCTGGCGATTTAGCTAGGCGCTTCGGCCTGCACCCGTCCGTGAGCGGGAGCGAAAGGCCGCCCAGGGTCCGTGAAAGGACCGAGCGCCGATAGATTGGGCCTCGCCCACCCCGCCCGCCTCACGTGCGCCATCACTATTTGCGCTCGCGGGGGTAAGGGTTCTCACGGGAGCAGCGTCGTGCACCTAAGATCCCAGGCACTTTTTGAAAGGAAGAATCGATGATGATCGTCATGAAAGAGACCGCCAGCGACACCGAGATCGAGGCGGTTGTAAATAGGATTGAGCGAGCCGGCGCGCTCGCCCATCGCAGTCGGGGCGCGCGCGTTACCGTGATCGGCGCGATCGGCGACGTCGAGCAGGACGTCAGCATCGAAAGCCTCGGGCTGGAGGGTCAGCCAGGGGTGGACCGGGTGGTGCCGATCCTCAAGCCCTACAAGCTGGCCTCGGCGCAGATCCGCCACGGTGAGCGCACGGTGCTCGACATCGAGGGGCGCAAGATCGGGGGCGATCACTTCGCGCTGATCGCGGGTCCTTGCACGGTGGAATCGCGTGAGCAGACCTTGCAGACGGCGCGTGTGGTGCGCGACGCAGGCGTGGCCGTGCTGCGAGGAGGTGCCTACAAGCCACGCACCTCGCCCTACGCCTTCCAGGGGTTGGGAGTCGAGGGATTGCGACTGCTGGCCGAGGCCAAGGCCGAGACGGGCCTGCCGATCATCACGGAGTTGATGGACCTGCGCGATCTTGACGCCGTGCTGGAGGTCGCTGACGTAATCCAGATCGGCGCGCGCAACATGCAGAACTACCCGCTGCTCACCGAGATCGGCCGCTCCGGTCGTCCCGCGTTGCTCAAGCGCGGGCTCTCATCGACGCTCGATGAACTCCTGATGGCCGCCGAGTACATCCTCAAGGAGGGCAACCCGTCGGTCATGCTGTGCGAGCGGGGGATACGCACCTTCGAGACCGATCATCGCCGCACGACGCTTGACATCATGGCGGTGCCGATCCTCAAGGAGCTCTCGCACCTGCCGGTGATCGTCGATCCCAGCCACGCCGCCGGACGGCGCGATCTCGTGTTACCTCTCTCGCTGGCTGCTGCCGCCGCCGGTGCGGACGGCATCATCGTGGAGGTGCACCCCAACCCTGACGAAGCCGTCTGCGACGGACCTCAGGCGCTGTTGGCGGACGATTTCGCCGACTACGCCGCTGCCGTCGAGAACGCCGCGGCGCTTGCCGGAAAGGTGCTCAGCGCCGCGTGAGGGTGGCGGTTCTCGGGGTCGGGCTGATCGGCGGGTCCATCGGCTTGGCTGCGCGCGCTCGCACAGGCGCACAGGTGTGCGGCTATGACCCCGACCCCGCGGCGCTGCAAGCGGCCTTGCGTGCGGGTGCGATCGATGAGCAAGCCGCTGATATCGCCACGGCGGTTGCCGGGGCTCAGGTGGTTTTCGCGGCCGCGCCTGTAGGGGCGCTCGCGCTCACCGTCTCCGAAGCACTGGCCCATTGCGGCCCCGACTGCGTTGTCAGCGACGTTGGTTCCACCAAGCTCGCGCTTGACGATCTGCGCCAGGACACGCGTTTCATAGGTGGCCATCCACTCGCGGGAGCTGAGACGGCCGGCGTCAGCAACGCCCGCGGAGATCTCTTTCAGGGGGCTGCCTGGTACCTCACGCCGACCGCCACAGCCGACGAGGTGCTCTTGGCCCGCCTGCGGGACTTGATTGAGCGCTTTGGTGCGCGTCCTATCGCGGTGCCGCCCGATGCCCACGATCGTCTGATGGCCTGCGTTTCGCACCTTCCGCACGTGCTGGCCAACGTGCTGGTGGCTCAAGCTACCTACGCCTTCGAGCGCGAGGGCTCCCCACCGACCGCCGGTCCCAGCTTGCAGGACGCCGTCAGGGTTGCCGGCGCCAATACCGGGATCTGGACCGACATCTACCTCGCCAACAGCGAGGCGCTGATCGAGGCCATTGATGAGTTGGTCCGGCGCCTGCACGACGTGCGCGCGGCCTTGGACCAAGGGGATGCCCGAGAGCTGGCCGCATGGAACGAACGTGCACGCACAGCTCGCCAGCTGTTGCTGGACGAAGACCTGAATGCCGGGGCCGGCTACTCGGATGCTGCCCTTGGTAACTCGGACGCGACGCCCGGCCGCTCGGATATTTCCACAGACGCGTAGGGTTGGGGGTGTCATGAACGTGCGCTTCGAGCCCTCCGCTGGGCTCACCGGGGAGCTGAGGGCTCCACCGGACAAGTCCATCTCCCATCGCGCCGCCCTACTCGGTGCGATGGCCTCCTATCCAGTTCGCATCGAGAATTATCTGCATGCCGCAGACACCACCTCGACTCTGAACGCCGTGCGCGCGCTCGGTGCGCTCGTGGAGGTGCGCCCCAACGAGGTCATCGTGCGCGGGGCCGGCCTGCGCGAGGCCCGCCAGCCCGAGGGGCCGATCGATGTCGGCAACGCGGGCACACTCATGCGCCTCCTGCCTGGCTGGCTAGCTGCGCAGGAGGGTCGTTCTTTCACGCTTGACGGCGACGCCTCGATCCGTCGCCGCCCCGTGGACCGCGTGGCCGAGCCACTTGCGCTGATGGGTGCCAATGTGCAGGCCGCTGGCAAGCGCTTTCCGCCCTTCACCATCCACGGCGCTCGCCTGCACTCGATCTCGCATGAGCTGCCCGTCGCCAGCGCGCAGGTCAAGTCATGTGTGCTGCTTGCCGCGCTCGCCGCGGACGGAGCTACCACGGTAGGCGAGCCCGCGCGCAGCCGTGACCACACAGAGCGCATGCTGATGCGCTCTGGGGTCACCATTCACCGTAACGGTCGTCACGTCACCGTCGTCAATGCCGATGAGCTAGTGCTCGAGCACGTGCTCGTCCCCGGCGACCCGAGCTCAGCGGCGTTCATGATCGCCGCCGGCGTACTCGTCCCAGGCTCGCGCCTGTTGCTGCGCGATATCGGCGTCAACTGGACACGCACCGGCTTCATACGCATCCTTCAACGTATGCAGGGCATAGTGCTCGGCGAACTGGAGGATGAGACCGGCGAACTGCTCGCCTCCGAGCCCATCAGCGACCTTGACATCGCCCACGGCCAGCTTGAGGGCACGGTAGTTGAACCGGAGGAGGTGCCCCTGGCGATCGACGAGCTTCCTCTCGTCGCACTGCTCGGCTGCTTCGCGGAGGGCGAGACGATCGTGCGCGGCGCGCAGGAGCTGCGCCTGAAGGAGTCTGACCGCATCGCCACGGTCGTTGACGGGCTTGGCGGCCTGGGCGCCGAGATCGAGGCGACGGAGGACGGCTTCGTGGTGAGCGGCTCCGGCGGGTTGCGCGGCGGTGTCATCGATGCCCATGGCGATCACCGTCTGGCGATGATGGGCGCGGTCGCCGGCCTCGCCTCGCGTGAGGGAGTCGAGGTGATCGGGATGGAGGCCGCCGAGGTCTCCTATCCAGGGTTCGTGGCGGACCTGGAGCGGCTTTGCTGATCGCCATTGACGGACCCGCTGGGGCCGGGAAGTCCACCGTCGCACGCGCCGTCGCGCGGGCGCTGGGCTTTGCCCATCTGGACAGTGGCGCCATGTATCGCTGTGTGGCGCTGCTCTCGCTGGACTCACCCGGCACGGCGCCCGGCACGCTCGCGCAGGCTGCCAGCATTGAGTTTGGCTTCGGTGGTGACAAGGGGCGCGTCGTGCTCGACGGGCGCGACGTGACCGCCGAGATCCGCGCGCCTGAGGTCTCAGAGGCTGCCTCGCGCGTCGCTGCCGACCCGCGCGTGCGCGAGGCTATGGTCGCGCGTCAGCGCGAGCTTGTTGCAGTCGGCGATTGGGTCGCCGAGGGGCGCGACGTTGGCACTGTCGTAGCCCCCGATGCCGAGGTCAAGGTCTTTCTCACCGCCAGTCCGCAGGAGCGAGCACGCCGTCGCGCAGGCGAGCTGGGGGCCGATCCAGACACGGTGCTCGCCGAGCAGACGCTGCGTGACGAGCGCGATATAGGTCGTGAGCACAGCCCGTTGGCGCCTGCCTCGGATGCCGTGATGTTGGATACCACTGGCCTCACCGTGGACGAGGTGGTGGGGCACATCGCCGCGCTGGCGGCTGGTCACCACACGAGCTCGCGCGCCTGATCGAGACCTTTCCCGGTCATACTGGCCTGCATGGCTCTCAAGGTCGCAATCGTTGGCTATCCCAATGTGGGCAAGTCCTCGCTCATCAACCGCCTCACCGGCACCCGCGATGCTGTGGTGCATGAGCGCCCCGGCATCACCCGCGATCGCAAGGAGCTCAGCTGCGAGTGGAACGGCCGCCGCTTCACGCTGATCGACACGGGCGGTGTGGATTTCCAGGACGAAGATCCACTTGCCGGCTCCATCCGCGATCAGGCCCGCGCGGGGCTCGCCGATGCGCAGGTGGCAGTTCTCGTGGTGGATGCACGCGCCGGAGTCAGAGCGGGCGATGAGGAGATGGCGGACCTGCTGCGTCGCTCGTCGCTGCCCGTGATCGTCGCCGCCAACAAGTGCGACTCCGTCGCCGAGGTCACGCAGGCCGCCGAGTTTCACCGTCTCGGCCTCGGCGATCCTCTGCCGGTGTCCGCCGCGCAGGGACTGGGCTCAGGCGACCTGCTCGACCGCATCGTTGAGCTTTTGCCGCCCGGGGATGAAGAGCCCGACGCGGACACCATCCGCCTGGCCCTCATCGGCCGTCCCAACGTGGGCAAGTCTTCGCTCGTCAACCGCTTTCTCGGCGAAGAGCGAGTGATCGTCTCCCCTAACGCGGGCACCACCCGGGACGCGATAGACCTGCCGCTGCTCGTGGGCGAGCGCAAGCTGACGCTGATCGACACCGCCGGCATGCGCCGCCAGGCCAAGGTGGCCGACTCCGTCGAGTACTACACCGCGCTGCGCTCGCAGCGCGCCGCCGAGCGCGCCGATGTGGCCCTAGTGGTGTGCGATGCCAACGACGGCGTAACCGCGCAGGACCTGCGTGTCGCCGAGTTGGCCATGAAGGCCGGCTGTGCCACGGCGATCGTCCTGAACAAGTGGGACCTGCACGAAGGCGGAGAGGAGGCGCTGGATCACGAGCGTGCCCGCGTTGCCACGAAGCTGAGGCTGCGCCCGCGCGTGCTCACCGCCAGCGCCGGCACCGGCAGGCACGTCTCGCGCCTGCTCACCGAGGCGCTTGCGCTCGGCGATCGCACGTCAACACGCATACCCACGGTGGAGCTCAATCGCTTCCTGTCAGAGACAGTCCAGGCCCGTCAGCCGCCTGTCGGCATGAAGGGCGGCTCAAGCCAGCATCGCTTGAAGCTGATCTACATGACCCAGACCGCCGAGCGCCCCCCGCGCTTCACCATCCAGATCAACTCGCGTAAGCGCGTCACGCGCGACTACGCCTACTTCGTCGAGAACCGTCTGCGGGCGCGTTATGGCATGGATGGCGTGCCGCTGATAATCGACTTCGTAGAGCGCGGACAGCGCAGCCAGGCTCGCGCTGCGTAAACTCTCGGAGCTTTTCCCTCGCGTCCGCCACGACCTGGAGCCGATCGACTTCCCATGAGCAAGCTTTCCGATAACGAGTACCTATTCACCTCCGAGTCGGTCACCGAGGGCCATCCCGACAAGATCGCCGACCAGATCTCCGACGGCGTGCTCGACGCCGTGCTCGCCGAGGACCCCTACGGCCGCGTGGCCTGTGAGACGCTCGTCAACACCGGTCTGATCGTCGTCTCGGGCGAGATCTCCACGAACACCTACGTCGACATTCAGGAAATCGCGCGCGAGACGGTGCGCAGGATCGGCTACGACAACGCCGCCTACGGCTTTGACTGCGACACCTGCGCGGTCATCAACGCGATCGACAAGCAGTCCCCCGACATCGCTCAGGGAGTCGATGCCGCCTATGAGACGCGCCACGACCCCGCCGATGAGGATGAGCTTGACGTCGCCGGCGCGGGCGACCAGGGAATGATGTTCGGCTACGCCGCGCGCGAGACCGACGAGCTGATGCCGCTGCCGATCGCGCTCGCGCATAAGCTCGCCAAGCGCCTCGCCGAGGTGCGCAAGGGCGAGGTCATTCCCTACCTGCGCCCTGACGGCAAGACCCAGGTGACCGTCCGCTACCAGGACGGCAAGCCGGTGGAGGTCGAAAAGATCCTCATCTCCACCCAGCACGCCGACGGCATCGACGCCGAGGCGCTGATCAAGCCCGACCTCTTCGAGCACGTGCTGCGACCCGTGTTGCCGGCCGATCTCTACGACGAGAAGAAGCTGCTTAAGAACTTCCTCGTCAATCCCACTGGCCGCTTCGTCATCGGCGGTCCGATGGGCGACTGCGGCCTCACCGGGCGCAAGATCATCGTCGACACCTACGGTGGCATGGCTCGCCACGGCGGGGGTGCCTTCTCCGGCAAGGACCCCTCGAAGGTCGACCGCTCCGCTGCCTACGCCGCGCGCTGGGTGGCCAAGAACATCGTCGCCGCCGGCCTTGCCGATCGCGCGGAGGTGCAGGTGGCCTACGCGATCGGCGTGGCGCATCCCGTGTCGGTGATGGTGGAGACCTTCGGCACCGAGAAGATCGGTCGCGCACAGATCGCCCAGCTCGTGGACGAGCACTTCGACCTGCGCCCTGGAGCCTTCCGCGAGGAGCTCAAGTTGCACCGGCCGATCTACCAGAAGACGGCCGCCTACGGGCACTTTGGGCGCGACGATCACGACTTCACCTGGGAGCGCACCGACCGCGCTCAGGCGCTGCGCGCAGCCGCCGGCCTCTGACCGGCATCACCTCTAGGGTCAAAGGCGATGTCCGCAATCGCCAAGGTTGAGCCGATGACCACTGCCCGTGCTCTGCGCGGGCCGTTTGACTACCGCCTGCCCGAGGATCTACGCGAAGGGGTGGACGTTGGCTCGATGCTCGTCGTGCCTTTCGGGCGTCGTGAGGTGCTGGGTGTCGTCGTTGGGTTGGCCGAGAGCAGCGAGATCTCCGAGGAGCGCCTGCTTGCACCTCTGCGGGCGCTTGAGCTGGGAGTTCCCGTCGATCTCGTGGCGCTCGCCGAGTGGATCGCTGCCGAGTACTGCTCCACGATCGCGCGTGCGCTCGCACTCGTGCTGCCACCCGGGGCCGCGCGTCGGCTGAGTGGACGCAAGCGTCGCACTCCCAAGCGCACCGATCACCTGCCGGTGGGCGCTGTTGCCTCCGGTTCACTGCAACTCACCGCGGAGCAGCAAGCGGCGCTTGACGATCTGCTCGATGCCTTGCGCGCACCCGCGCCGGCGCAGCGCCTACTCCATGGAGTAACCGGCTCGGGTAAGACCGAGATCTATCTGCGCGCCACTGCCGCCACGCTGGAGCAAGGGCGCGGAGCGATCGTGATGGTTCCCGAGATCGCGCTCACGCCGCAGATCGTCGGGCGCTTCATCGAGCGCTTCGGCGACACCGTCGCCGTCATGCACTCCCGCCTCTCCGCCGGCGAGCGCTACGAGCAGTGGCGGCGTCTGCGCTCGGGCGAGGCACGCGTGTGTGTCGGGCCTCGCTCGGCTGTCTTCGCGCCGATCGAGCCGCTTGGCTTGATCGTGCTCGACGAGGAGCACGATGCCTCCTACAAGCATGAAGGCGACCCCCGTTATGACGCGCGTACCGTGGCTGCCCGCCGTGCGCATGACTGCAAGGCGCTGCTGCTGCTCGGCAGCGCCACACCGCGGCCGGAGAGCCACCAAGCCGTGCCCCGTCTGCGTCTGCCTGGACGCGCCGATGGGCGCCCGCTGCCGCCCGTCAGCGTGCTCGATATGTGCGGTCAGCCCCAAGGGCTGCATCCACAAACCGCGCAGGCTCTCGCCGATGTGCGGCGCTCGGGGCGCAAGGCAATCGTGCTGCTCAACCGGCGCGGCTGGTCGAACTTCCTCTCCTGCCGCTCCTGCGGAGCGGTCTGGAGTTGCCCCCACTGCGACGTTGCGCTCGTGCTGCATCGCAGCCAGGGGGTGCTTGCCTGTCACCATTGCGGCCATCGCGAGCAGCTCCCTGAGCGCTGTACCTGCGGCTCGGGCACCCTCGCCCGCCATGGTGCCGGCACCGAGCGTTTGGAGCATGACCTCGCCGCGGCCCTGGATGACGGCGGCTTTCCCATGTTTCGCCTCGACGCCGACACCGTTTCGGGCGCGGGGGAGGTCGCCACGCTGCTGCGCCGCTTCCAAGATGCGCCTGCGGGTGTCCTGCTCGGCACGCAGATGGTCGCCAAGGGGCACGACTTCCCCGATGTGACCCTTGGCGTGGTGCTCGACGCCGACGCCACTCTACGGTTCCCCGATTTTCGCGCCGAGGAGCGAACGTTCGCGCTGATCGCCCAGCTCGCCGGGCGCGTCGGGCGCGGTGGAGAGGGCCAGGTGCTGGTGCAGACCATCGCGCCGCAGGCGCGCTCGATCCAACACGCCGCGCGGCACGACAGCGAAGGCTTTCTCAGCGGCGAGCTGGAACGCCGCCAGGCGCTGCGCTACCCGCCCTACTCCCATCTCGTGCGCATCGTCTGCGCCGCCGCCGACACTCCCCGAGCGCGTGCGGCCGCGAGCGCGATTCGCGCGCGTATGCAGCTCGCTGACGCCGAGGTGCTCGGCCCTGCCGCCTTATTTCGCCTGCGCGAGCGCGAGCGCCAGGTGCTCGTCGTCAAGGCCACCGAGCGTGCTGCCGCCGTGCGCTGTATCGGCGCGGCCGTGCAGCAGGTCGCGTCTGCGCGCACCCACGCCGGGGTCAGCTTCAGTGTCGATGTCGACCCTCAGTAGCAGCAGCGGCGAGCGCGGCGAGGGCCCTAGAATCAGTCTCAGATGGCCGACACCGAGGACATAACCGAGGATATAACTGAGGTCGATCCGGGACTCGACGCCGAGGCTGAGGGCTCTACACCAGCGCCCGAGCACGATCCCGAGACGCTTGCCCGGCGCGACGCCGCGCTGCGCCACGTGCGCAAGCTAGGCGATCCCGTGCTGCGCGCCACCGCGGTGCCGGTCGATCGCTTCGACGACTCCCTACGCCGTGAGATCGAGCGCATGGGGGAGCTCATGCACGACTCGCTCGGCATTGGGCTGGCCGCTACGCAGATCGGCATCCTGCACCGTGTGCTCGTCTACCGCACCGACGCCGAGCACGACATCACAGCCCTCGTCAATCCAGTGCTCGAGTGGGAGAGCGACGAGCGTGAGATCGCCGAAGAGGGCTGCCTCAGTCTGCCCGGTGTGCACATCGAGGTGGAGCGTCCCGCGCGGGTGCGCGTAAGTGCGCTAGACGCCGAGGGCAAAGAGGTCCTGGTTGAGGCCGAGGAGCTTGAGGCGCGCGTCATTCAGCACGAGATCGACCATCTCAACGGCGTCCTCATCCTCGACCGAGTCTCGCGCTCGGTGCGCAAGGAAGCGATGCGCGAAATGCGCGAGGCCCAGCAGGGCGATGGGCAGCGGGAGGCCAGCGTCGCTTAGCGGCGGAGCGCAGCCCGTCGGGGGCCGGCGCATTGTCTTCCTCGGCACCTCCGAGTTTGCCGCCGCCGTGCTGGAGGCACTGGCCGGCAGTCCGCACTCGCCGGTGCTCGCTCTGACACGGCCCGACCGCCCGGCGGGCAGGGGACGCCGGCTGTCCTCGCCGCCCGTGGCCGACACCGCGCGAGCGCTTCAGATCCCGTTGGAGCAGCCTGACAGCGTCAACGATCCCGAGGTCCGCCAGTCGATCGCGGCGGTGGATCCCGATGCGGTGGTGGTGTGCGCCTTTGGCGCGCTCATCAAGGAGCCGCTGCTCTCTGATTACGAGATCTTGAACCTGCATCCCTCGCTGCTTCCGCGCTGGCGTGGCGCCGCGCCGATCGAGCGCGCCATCATGGCTGGTGACACCGAGACCGGCGTGTCGATCATGCGCCTCACCGCCGGTCTTGACAGCGGGCCGGTGTGCCTCACCGCTAGCGAGCCGATCTCACCTGAGGACACCTACGGCACGCTTGCTCCCCGCTTGCAGGTGATTGGCGGCGAACTGCTGGCGCAGGTATTGAACGAGTGCCCCGAGTTCGTCGAGCAGGAGGAGGCTGGCGTGACCTATGCCGAGAAGGTCGGACCTGAGGACCGGCTGCTCGACCCAGCTCGAACTGCTGTAGAGCTGGAGCGGGTGGTCCGGGCGCTGCACCCACACATTGGCGCGCGCCTGGCCCGCGAGGACGGCAGCTTTTTGGGTGTTCACAGTGCTCTCGTCGTCTCGGATGGGCCACTGCCTGGCGCCCTTGCCCTCGATGGCGGACGGCTGCTGTACGGGACAGCCGACGGTGCGCTGGAGTTGACAAGCGTGCAGCCCCCCGGCGGTCGTCCGATGGACGGTGCCGCCTATATACGTGGGCATGCCGGCTAGAGGGTGGCGCAGTCGGCCGCAGGCCGGCGGGCCGGGCCCCTCGGTATCCCCGGTCAGCGCGCGCGTCTGCGCCTACGCCGTGGTGCGCCGGGTGTTCGAGCGCGGCGCCTACGCCGACCGTGCTCTGCACGCCGAGGCACGCGAGCTCGACGCGCGCGACCGGGCGTTGGCGATGCGCCTGGCCTATGGGGCGGTGCAGCGCTCAGGGACCCTTGATCACCTGATCGAGCGTCTGGCGGACCGGCCCGTGGCGCGCCTTGACCCCCCGGTGCTGGCGGCCTTGCGGCTGGGGCTCTATGAGCTGCTCTATCTGCGCGGCGCTCCCGACCATGCCGTCGTGGCCGACACCGTCGAGCTGGCCAAGACCTCTGGCCGTGGCGGGCACGGGCTCGTCAACGCGATCTTGCGACGCGCGATCCGTGAAGGCCCCGCAACTCTGCTGGCCACGCTCGACGATCGCACCCCCGAGCACGCGGCCATCATGCACTCCCACCCAGAGTGGATCGCGCGGCTGTGGTGGCAGGAGCTCGGCCCCGAGGAGGCACGCGCACTGATGGCTGCTGACAATGAGCCGGGGGAGGTGGCGCTGCGTGCAAACACGCTCGTGACCGACGCCGCCGCGCTCGCCGGCGAGTTGCCTGTGGCCACGCATGGCGACCCGTTGCTACCGGAGGCGCTGGTGCTCGACGGGCCTTTCGACGCTCACTCCTCGTCGCTGTGGCGCTCCGGTGCCTTCATCGCGCAGTCGCGTGCGGCGATGCTCGTGGCGCGGGCACTGGACCCCCAGGCGGGCGAGCGCGTGCTCGACCTCTGCGCCGCCCCCGGCGGCAAGAGCACTCATCTGGCCGCGCTGATGCAGGGGCAGGGCGAGCTCGTGGCCATCGAGCGCAATCCACGCAGGGCCGCGGAGTTGCAGCAGACAGCGCGCCGACTGCACGCCACCAATGTGCGCGTCGAGCTGGCCGACGCCGCCATTACGCGCTCAGGGGAAGCGCCGTTTGACCGAGTGCTCGTCGATCCGCCCTGCTCGGGCCTGGGCACGTTGCAGGCTCGCGCCGACCTGCGCTGGCGCGTCACGCCTCAGGGAATCACCGAGATGACCAGCGTGCAGGCTGGGATTCTTGCCGCCGGTGCCGCGGCGGTCCGTCCGGGCGGCGTGCTGGTCTACTCTACGTGCACCATCTCCCAGGCCGAGAATCAGAGCCAGATTGCGGCCTTCCTGGAGGCCCATCCCGACTTCGCGCTCGGCGCTGAGGGACCTGTCATGACCTTTCCCCACCGTGATCACACCGCCGGCTTCTTCATCGCGCGGCTGCATAGGAGCTGACAACGACGTGGAGCCCGAGCAGAAACCACCGGGCGGCGCGGATGTCAATCTCGGCCCTCTCTGTCCGCACTGCTCAGAGCCGTGGCTGCGGCCGACCAACCTGCCCGGCCGCTACCGCTGCGTGAGCTGTCTGCACCGCTTCGAGCTCGCCTCGGTATGCCCTAACTGCGGTGAGCACTCGACGATCGTGCGCATGTCCTCCACTGCCATCGTCAAGTGCAATAACTGCGGCGACTCCATGCTGCAGCCGATATGAACACGGAGGGCGGCGCTGGATCAGCGTACTTGCGAGAAGTGCGCGTGGCACCGTCGATCCTGTCCGCCGACTTCGGGCGGCTGCGCGAGCAGGTGGGGGAGGTGCTGGACGCGGGCGCGCGTGTGATCCACGTCGATGTGATGGATGGCCATTTCGTGCCGCCGATCACGATTGGCCCGCTGGTGGTGTCGGCCCTGCGCGAGCAGGTGCATGAGGTCGGGGGAATACTCGATGTGCACCTCATGATCGAGCATCCCGAGTTACATGTGGCCGAGTTCGCGCGCGCGGGCGCTGATTCGATCACCTTCCACATCGAGGCCACCGCGCACGCCGCGCGCACAGCCACGCTGATCCGCGAGCACGGGGCCTCGGTGGGGATCGCGTTCAACCCCGCCACGCCTGTGGAGGCGCTCAGCGAGCTCGCTCAGAAGATCGATCTGGCACTTTGCATGACCATCAATCCTGGCTGGGGTGGGCAGGTGCTCATCCCCGGGTCTCCTGAGAAGGTGCAGCGGCTGCGGGCGCTGCTCGATCGGGGTCTCGCGCCTGGGCAGGGGGCTGTGCTGGAGGTCGACGGCGGGATCGATCCGGATACTGCACCTCTTTGCCGTGCGGCGGGCGCATCACTGTTCGTGGCCGGGTCGGCGATCTTCGGCGCGGCTGACCCCGCTGCTGCCTATGTGGCGATTGCGCGCTCGGTGGACGCGGCCTGAGCCGCCTGGCCGGCATGACCCGTCTGGCTCGTCCGGCCTGTCTGATGGTCCCCGGCCCCCGGAGCTGCCACTCCGCTGCCCCCGCGCCGGTAGAGCATCCCCAACGTAAGCGCCAGCACAGCGGTCGCTCCGGCATAGCCGATCTCGGTGCGTAGCAGCTGTTCGCTGACGGCCGGCGTGAGCATCCAGGCGAGGAACAGCACGGCCGCCAGCCCCCAGCAGCCGGCGGCGGCACGCGCGTGGTCACGGGCGAGGGCGGCCTGGTTGAGCGCACCGGAGATCAGGTGCAGGCCCATCCCGATCCCCACCAGAGCGAGACCAAAGCGCCCGTAGGAGAAGTGCTGACCGAACAGGTGGGTCATCGCGAACGGGCCGATCGCCAGCAAGCCCAGCGCTACGGCCGCGGCGAAGGCGACGATTGCCTGCACCGTCACACGGATCGCACGGGCGAAAGCCTCATGGCCTGCCGTTGCCTCAAGGCCCGTCAAATGGGGCAGCAGTGAGGTCTGGATCGCCTGGAAGAGCTGCAAAGGTGCCCGCGCGATCAGCAGCACATCGAAGACGATCCCCGCCAAAGCCTTGTTGGGCGAGGTGGCCGCGACGGTCAGCACGGCGGCGTTGAGGATGGTCTGCTCGGAGAGCATGATGCCCGACACCCAGCCGGCGAAGCCGGTGCCGCGGCGGAGCGAAAGATCGTCGTCGTGGGCAAAGACCTCCTGCACGCCCTCGGTGCCCGGTCCCGCCAGCGCCGCCGCTGCCTCGTCGACCGTGATCGGCGCGGCCAACGCCAGGTCAGCCTCGTGGAGATGGACTCCCTCCTGCCGACCCGGCCGTCCCGCCTCGCTGCTGCCACCACTGGCTGCGCGCCGCTCCTCGCCGCGCCGGGCGAAGGCGGCGGGCACGACCACCAGCGAGACCAGCGGGGCCGCGGCGATACCCAGGGCGACGGCGGTCTGCCCGCTGGTGATGCCAAACACGACAGCCAGCGCAAAGCAGATGCGGGCCAGCGCCTCCATCAGCACGAGGCAGCCAAACAGGGCGAAATATTCCTGCCCGGCCAGCCAGCCGCGCGCGAAATAGCTGGCTGCATAGGCCAGCGTGCCCACCACCAGTACGTCGTAAAGGGCCGCGTAGCCTTCGAAGACCTGGTTCACCAGCACTTCGTGCAGCGCCAGCGCCACCGCCAGGAAGAGCAGCGCGAAGCCCAACTGGATGGCGATCGGTACGCGCAGTGGGTGCTCTCCGTGCCCGTGTGCCCGGCGCTCGGCGATCGTGCGCGAGAGCAACTGTTCGGTGGGCCGGTAGATCACGGAGATGATCACGAACATCACTGACCACAAAAGCGCCACGCGTGAGGCCGCCGCTTCGCTCAGGACATGGCTTGAGATCGAGAAGAAGGCGAACGTCAGCAGCCCCGTCGTGGCGATACCCACCGATAGGATGCGGGCTCCCTTGCCGTAGGAGCGGTCGCTTTCGCTGCTGGAGGGTGGCGCAGTCGGCCGAAGGCCGACGAGCCGGGCCCCTCTGCGTTTCAAGTCAGAGGCGGACAAGCAACATCGTCCACGGGAAGGGCGAGCGGACCTCGGCCACCTTGCCGTGACGCGCAAGCAGCGCGGTGAAGCTCCGCTTTGACCAGTGGTTGAGATGCCCGGGGGTGTTGCCGAGGTCAGACCAGTAGGCGCCGCGCGCCATGTTGAGCATCCGCCACAGCGGCTCGCGCGGGACCGACACCAGCAGGTGACGCTGTGCGCAGCGTGCCATCTCCGCCACGGTGTGCGCTGGGTCTGGCACGTGCTCCAGCACCTCAATGGCGCTGGCCAGGTCGAACTCGTTATCGGCAAAGGGCAGATTCTCGGCGCGCATCACCTTGTATTCGAGGTTGGGCGCCTGGCGCTCTGCCCAGCCCTGCTGGATCGAGTCCTCCTCCAGGTCGATCCCCACCACGCGCTTGCCCTCGCCCAGACGCTTGGCCCATTCGTGCACCAGCACTCCCTCACCACAGCCGACATCGAGCAGCGACTGAGGGTCGGCGATGTCCATCAGCCCATCCAGCGAACGCTCGAAGCCCGCCATCATGCGCCGCACGAACGGATTGCTCGACCCGTACTTGTCATACGTGTTGCCCGTGATCACCCCGTCCTGGGAGACGGTGACGCCGGAACTCACGCCTCCACCTTCTCACGCTCGGGAACCTGGCCGGGTTCGTAGTGCGAAGGCTCGACCCCGAGTTGCAGTTCGATGCGTCGCACGCGCTCAAAGGTCTTCTGCGTCATGACGCGCTGCGCCGCCAGCAGGTCACCGATGACGCCAAGCGCCCACAAGACGACGGCAGCGATGAACAGCACGGCGCCGAGGATCAAGGACTGCACATGCCCCTTGCCGGAGCCTTCGACGTAGGCGACGGCAAAGCGGATCCAGACCGCGAGGGCGCCTACACCGATCACGGCGGAGAGGGTCCAGAAGACCTTCAGCGGCTCGTACTGCGCGTATATGCGGAAGATCGAGATGGTGTTGCGCCGCACATAGGCCGACATCGAGGGGAACAGGCGCGACTCGCGCGTGGCGGCATTGGTGCGCACGGGCACGTGGTCGGTGGCGACGAGCATCTTGCCGGCCTGGATGATGGTCTCCAGCGTGTAGGTGAACTTGGAGACCACCAACATCTGGATGGCAGCCTCGCGGTTGTAGGCACGAAAGCCCGAGGTGGTGTCCGGTAGCGAGGTCGAGGAGGCCTGGCGCACCACCCAGGAGCCGAGTCGCTGCAATGCCTTCTTCAACGGCGAGAAGTGCGCGATCTTGTTGACCTCGCGGTCGCCCACGACCATGTCCGCGCGCCCCTCCAGGATCGGGACTACGAGGCGGGCCACGTCGGGGCCGTAGTACTGATTGTCGGCGTCGGTATTGACGATTACATCCGCGCCCAGCTTCAGGCAGGCGTCGAGCCCGGCCTGAAAGCCAGCGGCGAGGCCCTTGTTGTTGGTGAGGCGCACGATGTGGTGCACGCCTGCGCGCCGCGCGACCTCCACCGTCTGATCGGTGGAGCCGTCGTCGATGATCAGCCACTCCACGACCTCAAAGCCATCCAGCTCGCGCGGCAGGTCGGCGAGCGTCGCCGGCAGTGTCTGCTCCTCGTTCCAGCAGGGGATCTGGATGATGAGCTTCATCGATCGCCCAGCCCTGAAAAGCGCCCGGGGGGCAGCATGAACGACATAGGCCGCATGGGTGCAGGATAGGCTCTACGAGAGGGTGGCGCAGCCCGGCGGAGCCGGGCGAGCCGGGCCCCTCTATGTTTCAATCCTTATGCAAGGCGCGACGCTCAGCCGGCCGGCCACGCGGCGCTCAGGACCCATGGGGTTTGCCAGGCTGCGCACCGTGCCGGCGTCCACATGGGCCAAGCTCGGCTTCGCGCTGCTGTGCCTAGGCGCGTTCGTGGGGTTTTTGGCGATCCCGACCTACCCCACCTACGACTCCTACTACGCGCTGATCTGGGGTCGCGATGTGCTGCACCTGCACGTGCCGGTGTTCCACATCTATCGCGCGCCGACCGAGCACCCGCTAGCGATCGCCTTCGGTGTGGTCGCCTCGCTGTTCGGTCAGGCGGGCGACCGCGTGATGATCTTCGGCTCGATCGCCTCGTTCGTGGCGCTCGTGGCGGGGCTGTACCGACTGGGGCGCCTGACTTTCGGCCCGCTCGTGGGAGGCATCGCCGCGGTGGTGCTGTGCACGCGCTTTGACTACGAGTACTACGCGGCTCAGGGTTACCTCGACTTCTCCTACATGGCGCTGGTGGTATGGGCGGGGGCGCTGGAGGTGGCCAAGCCACGGCGTGGCTTGCCGGTGTTCGCCATGCTGGTGGTGGCGGGCCTGCTGCGTCCTGATGCGTGGCTGCTCTCGGGGGTCTATCTGCTGTGGTGCGCGTGGCCCATCGTGCGAGCGTGGTCGCGCGGCGGACCCGTACCCGAGAACAGAGGGCGCACCCTCACGGGCACACCCTCTGGGGCGCACCCGCAAGGGCACAGGCAGGCAGGCAGCCTGCTGGGTTATGCGGCGCTGACGCTTGCGGCACCGCTGCTGTGGGCGCTGGTCGATCTGGCGGTGACGGGCGATCCGGCCTACTCGCTGCACTCCACGGCGGGCCTGGCCGAACAGTTAGGGCGCACGCAGGGCCTGGCCAACATCCCCGGCTCGGCATGGGAATTCATGGTGCGCCTGGACAAGCTGCCGCTGGTGCTGGGAGGCATCGCGGGGGTGGTGCTCGCAGTGGTGTTCGTGCCCACGCGCGTGCGGGTGCCACTGGCGCTGTTGTTCTCGGGCCTGTTGACCTTCGCGCTGCTGGGCGCGGCGGGAACCTCGGTGATCGACCGCTATCTGCTGATGCCGGCTGTGCTGGTGATGCTCTTCGGGGCGGTGGCGATCGGCGGATGGTCGCTGCTTGAACCGGGCAGCACGCTACGGCGGGTGTGGATCGGTGCGGCCGTGCTGCTGGTGGCCGTCGGGGTGGCGCAGGCGGCCACGACCGTGAGCCTGAAGAGCATCAAGACCGAACTGGCGTTCCGCAAGAACTCCCATCGCGCGCTGGCGCAGGTGCTGCACAATCCGCGTGTGCGCGCCGACCTCAAGCGCTGCGGGCCGCTGTCATTGCCCAACCACAAGCTGATGCCCGACGCGCGCTGGATCATGAATGTGGGCCCCGAAAATATCGTAGGGCGCAGCCAGGCACGGGTGCAGGCGGCGGCAGGCGACACCACGTTGCGCGAACGCATCTCCCACGGCGTTGCGATCTATCCGACGGGCGAAGCGGTCTTTCGCCAGGCGATCGTTGACTCCAACGACAATCCGCTCGACCAGGTGCCCCCGCGTGGGTGGGCGCCGATCCTGACGAGTCAGTACTACGCGGTTTATGCACGCTGCACGTAGCCGGCGCGGGTGGCTGGCGCTGGCGGCGATCCTGGTGGGAGCGCTGGCGCTGCGCCTGTGGGGGATCGCCCAGGGCCTGCCCTACGCCTACAACTCGGATGAGAACGCGCACTTCGCGCCCAAGGCGATCGCAATGTTCAGCGGGGGCCTGAACCCCGGCTACTTCGCCAATCCACCGGCCTTCACGTATCTGCTGCATGTGCTGTATGCGGCGTGGTTCGGCGGCGGCGCAGCGGCCCGGCACGCACTCGTCGCACATCCCACGGAGGTGTTCGTGCTGGGCCGCGTAGCGGCGGCGCTGCTGGGCACGCTGGCGGTGTGGCTGCTGTACCTCGTGGGCACAAGGCTGTTCACGCGCGCCGTCGGGCTGTTGGCGGCGGCGCTTGAGGCGGTGGCGTTCCTGCCGGTCTTCTACGCCCATCTGGCGCTCAATGATGTACCGACGCTGGCGCCCCTGACGCTGGCGCTGCTGGGCGCGGCAGGCGTGCTGCGCAAAGGCCGCAGGCGCGACTATCTGATGGCAGGCATCGGCCTGGGCCTGGGCTGCGCCACGAAGTACACGGCCGGAATCGTGGTCCTGCCAATGTTGGCGGCAGCGGCCTGCCAGTACCTCGACGCGCCCCAGGTGAGGGCGCGCGTGGCGGTGGGCATGGCGCTGGCGGGCGCTGCGGCGCTGGCAAGCTTCCTGATCGCCAACCCCTACGCGCTGCTGGACTTCAACGCCTTCCACGCGGAACTCAACCACCAGTCCCAGCTCAGCGGCGAAGCGCAGGGCAAGCTCGGCGCGGGCCACGAGGGGGGTGTGAGGTACTACCTGTGGTCGCTCACCTGGGGCCTGGGCTGGCTGCCGGCGCTGGCAGCGCTGGGTGGGACGGTGACGGTCTGGCGCAAGGAGGAGCGCCTGGGCTGGCTGCTGGTGCCGGCGCCGCTGCTGTTCCTCGCCTTCATGGGCCTGCAGGGTCGCTACTTCGGGCGCTGGCTGCTGCCGATCTTCCCGATCGTCTGCTTATTGGCTGCGTTCTTCACGCTGCAAGCCGTGGAAGCACTGGCAGTGCGGAGCAAGGGTTGGGTTTTAAGGGGGAGGGTGTCGCGCACTGCGATGATCGCGGTGGCTGCGGTGGCACTGTGCGCGCAAGCGCTGGTGTACACGGTGCACTCCGACCTGCTGCTCTCGCGCGCTGACACACGTACGCTGACGCGCGAGTGGATGGTGATGCACATTCCCGCGGGTACGAAGATCGTCGCCGAGCCGGTATCGCCGGACGTGTGGGCGAGCGATATCGGCCACTTCAACTACGCCACCCCCGAGGGGGCACGTTGGATCAAGTACTCCTCGCTGCGCTCGGTGATCGCTGCCAATGGCGCACTAGTCGGGGAACCGGGCCGGCGGGTGGGCATCGAGGACTATGAGCGTACGCTCAGCCCGGCTCTGATCGGCTGGTATGAGCGCCAGGGCTACTGCTGGGTAATCACGGGTTCCACGCAGTCAGGCCGGGCGCAGGCCGAACCGGGGGCGGTGCCCAATGCGGTCGCCTACTACCGCGCGCTGGCCCAGCAGGCGCAGGTCGTCTATCGCGTCTCTCCGTATTCCCCGGGCGAGGGCCCGGTGGCGTTCAACTTCGACTGGAGCTTTGACTACTACCCGCTGGCCTATCACAGGCCAGGGCCAGAAATGATCGTCTACCGCCTGCACGGCGGGAGCTGTCAGAGCGCCTGACACAGGGTATCCTGAGGTGGAATGACGATCGGCACAGAGACCGATCGCGTGCATATGGGGCGCGCGATCGAGCTGGCTCAGCGGGGAACGGGCACGGTCAAGCCCAACCCCGTGGTGGGGGCCGTAATCGCCCGCGATGGCGAGGTGCTGGGCGAGGGCTGGCACGAACGCTATGGCGCGGCTCACGCGGAGGTCAACGCGATCGAGGCCTGCGGATTGGCGGATCTGAGCGACGCGACGCTGTACGTGTCGCTTGAGCCGTGCTGCCACGAGGGCAAGACGCCGCCCTGCACCGAGGCGATCATGCAGTCGGGCATCCGCCGCGTGGTCGTCGGCTCGGATGACCCCACCGAGAAGGCGGCCGGTCGCGGCCTGGGCATCTTGCGCGATGAGGGCATAGAGGTCGTGCTGGCTGACGGCGAGTTGGCCACGCAGGCGCGGCTGCTCAACCAGGCTTTTCGCAAGCAGGCGCGCGTGGGGCGCCCGTGGGTGCTGTTCAAGTCGGCGATGACGCTCGACGGCAAGGTGGCCACGCGCGCGGGAGATTCCAAGTGGATCAGCGGCGAGGACAGCCGCGAGCGGGCACACCAGTGGCGCACGGAGGTCGACGCGGTGGTGGTGGGCATCGGCACCGCTCTCGCTGATGATCCGCAGCTGACGGCGCGCCCGGAAGGCCAGACGGCGGAGCTTGAGCGCCAGCCGCGGCGCGTGGTGTTCGATTCGCTCGCGCGCCTGCCTCCCACCTCACAGCTGGTGGGCCTGGCGGCACAGACACCCCTGACGGTGGTGGTCTCGCGTGCGGCGGCGCGCGCGGACACCGATGCCCTGGAGGCGGCGGGCGTGCAGGTGCTGGTGGCGACCGGCGAAAACGAGCCGGCACGCGTGCGCTCGGCGCTCGATCAGCTCGGCGCGGCCGGCGTGTCCTCGGTGCTGCTGGAGGGCGGACCCCACCTCGCGGGCGCTTTCCTCGATGCCGGTGAGATCGATGAACTGCGCCTGTTCCTGGCGCCACTGCTGCTCGGCGGCAGCACTGCTCGTGACCCACTGGAGGGCGAAGGCGTCGAGACCATCTCCCAGGCGCTGCGTGCGCTGACGTTCGAGTGCGAGCGCGTGGGCGAAGATCTGTTGATCTCCGCCCGTCTGCGTGAGTGGTAGGAAGAGCGGGGCGGAGGCGGGATGGGAAGATGTTCACCGGCCTGATAGCCGACCTCGGCCGCGTGGAGGCACTGGAGCGCGACGGGCAGGGCGCCACGATCGTCATCGCCACACCGCTGGCCGGCGAAGTCGCCGAGGGCGACTCGGTGGCCGTCAACGGCGTGTGCCTTACCGCCACCCAGGTCAACGGGGCCGGTTTCCAGGCGCAGGCGATGGAGGAGACGCTGCGACGCTCTTCGCTCGGGTCCCTGGAGGTGGGTGCGCCGGTCAACCTGGAGCTGGCCCTGCGCGCCGACGGGCGCCTGGGGGGGCACATCGTGCAGGGCCATGTCGACGGCACGGGCGTGGTCGCGGCAATCCGTGAGGAGGGCTTCGCGCGCGTGCTCGACATCGACATCGAGCAGGACCTCGTGCGCTATCTGGTGGAGAAGGGCTCCGTGAGCGTGGATGGCGTGAGCCTTACAATCAGCGCTCTGCACGAGATCGGTTTTTCAGTCTCTTTGATTCCAGAGACACTGGAGCGCACCAACCTGGGCCAGGCTCAGGTGGGCGCACGTGTCAACCTGGAGGTGGACATTTTGGCCAAGCACGTTGAGCGCCTGATGGAGGCCCGCCTGTGAGCACCAGCAACCCAGATACCAAGACGAGCACCCCCTTCGCGACGATCGAGGAGGCCCTGGAGGAGGTCCGCCAAGGCAAGATGGTGGTGGTCTGCGACGACGAAGACCGCGAGAACGAGGGCGATCTGGTGATGGCCGCCCAGTTCGTGACGCCCGAGGCGATCAACTTCATGGCCAAAGAGGCGCGCGGCTGGATCTGCCTGGCGCTGACATCCGAGCGCTGCGATGAACTCGGCCTTGAGCTGATGACGGCCAAGAATGAGTCGGCGCTGCAGACGCCGTTCACGGTCACGATCGAGGCGCGCGAAGGAGTCACTACGGGCGTCTCCGCGCACGATCGCGCGCACACCATGCAGGTTGCGATCGACCCGGGCAGCGAGCCCGATGATCTCGTGCAGCCCGGCCACGTCAACCCGCTGAAGGCCAAGGTCGGAGGCGTGCTTGAGCGCACGGGGCACACCGAGGCGTCGGTCGACCTGGCGCGCCTGGCGGGCCTGATCCCGGCCGGCGTGATCTGCGAGGTGATGAACGAGGACGGTTCGATGGCGCGCGTGGGCGATCTCACGGAGTACTGCGAGCGCCACGGGCTGAAGATGGTCACGATCGCGGACCTGATCGCCTACCGCCGGCGCAACGATCGCCTGGTGGAACGCGTGGTGGACACGCGCCTGCCCACGGCCTTCGGCGACTTCACCGCCGTCGGCTATCGCTCACTGATCGATGACAAGCACCACGTGGCGCTCGTAAAGGGGGAGGTGGCCGGTAAGCCCGACGTGCTCGTTCGGGTTCACTCCGAGTGCCTCACGGGCGACGTCTTTCACTCGCTGCGCTGCGACTGCGGCGAACAGCTCGCCTCGGCGCTGGCGATGATCGAGGAGGAGGGCCAGGGCGTGCTGCTCTACCTCGCCCAGGAGGGCCGCGGCATCGGCCTGTTGAACAAGCTGCGCGCCTACCGCTTGCAGGAGGACGGGCTTGACACCGTGGAAGCCAACGAGCGACTGGGCCTGCCCGCCGACCTGCGCGACTACGGCATCGGCGCGCAGATCCTCGCCGACCTCGGCCTCAGCTCGATCCGCATCCTCACCAACAACCCCAAGAAGATCCGCGGCCTGGAGGGCTACGGCCTGTCCGTCAGCGCGCAGATCCCGATCGTGCACGCCCCCAACGAGCACAACGAGGCCTACCTGCGCACGAAGGCGCAGCGCATGGGTCACATCCTGCACCACCAGGGATTGAACCTCGACGCGGAGCTGCTGCACTCAGAGCGTGAACAGGACCGCGAGCGCAAAGGATGACCTTCGCGATTGCGGTAGGCCGCTTCTACGAAGACCTGGCCGAGCGTCTCGTCCATGGCGCGCGAGATGTTTTTGAACAAGCCGGCCATACCCAAATCAATGTCTTTGACGTTCCCGGCGCCTTCGAGCTCCCGCTGGCCGCCAGCTACGCCGCCAACTCGGGCCGTTTCGCCGGCGTGGCCTGCCTGGGAGCGGTCATCCGCGGGGAGACCGACCACTACGACTACGTCTGCTCGGAGGCCGCGCGCGGGATTCAGCAGGTGCAGTTGCAGACCGGTGTGCCCTGCGCCTTCGGCGTGCTCACCTGCAACACGATGGAGCAGGCCCTCGCGCGTGCTGGTGGCGACAAGCGCGACTCGGGTCGTCACGCCGCTGAGGCGGTTCTGCGCATGGCAGAGCTGCGCGCCGAGTTGGCAAGCGGCTGAGCCTCCCCGCGATCCATCCTCTAGACTGCATCCTCCAATGGCCAAGATATGCCACAGCTGCGGGAAGGGCCCTTCGTTCGGGAACAGCCGGAGCCACTCGATGGTCGCGACAAAGCGGCGCTTTGACCCGAACTTGCAGAAGGTCAAGATCATGGTCGGGAAGGCCCCGCGGCGCGTGTATGTATGCACGCGATGCCTGAAGGCCGGCAAGGTCACGAAGGCTCTCTGAGCTGCCGGTTGGGCCGCGTCCGCACGGATCGGCCCGGGCGATGATGGAGGTGGAGCTGTGACCGACACCAACCTGGTTCGCTTTCGCGCCGCTGTGGCGGGTGCTTTGGCGCACCTGGAGTCTCGCCGCCAGGAGGTCAACGATCTGAACGTGTTCCCGGTTGCGGACGGGGATACGGGCGACAACATGGTGCTGACGCTGCGGGCGGTGCTGGCGGAGCTCGACCGCCTGAGCGGTGAGGACGCGCTGCGCACGGTCGATGAGATCGGGCGCGATGAGATCGTGCAGTCGGTCGCGCGCGCGGCGCTCCTGGGTGCGCGTGGGAACTCCGGCGTGATCCTCTCACAGCTGATCCGTGGCGCGGCCGAGGAGCTGGTTTCGCGGCCGGGCGAGCTGATCGACGCGACCTTGATCGGTGCCGCGCTGTCAAATGCGGCGGAGCGCGCCTACGCCTCGGTGCGCCAGCCGGCGGAGGGCACGATCCTGACGGTGGCCCGCGAGATGGCTCGGCAGATCTCAAGCGACGTGGCGCACAGTCCTGAGGGCACGCGCCTTGAGCCCGAGACGGCGCCTGAGGTGCAGGACCAGACGATCGCGCAGATCCTGGAACGTGCCGTGATGGCCGGGCAGGACTCCGTTAAGCGCGGGCCCGAACTGCTGGAGGCGCTGCGCGACGCGGGCGTGGTGGATGCCGGTGGCTACGGCTTGACGATTCTGTTTGCCGGCGTGGTGGCGGCCTTGCGGGGGGAGGATCCGCCGGAGCTTGACCACTACGAGCCGGCACGCATCCATCACCCCGAGCACAGTTCGAGCACCTATCGCTACTGCACCAACTTTGCCGTCACCGGCAGGAACATGGCGCCGGGGCGCTTCATCCCGAAGCTTGAGACCTTGGGCGACTCAGTGCTTGTGGTCGGCGATGAGACGACGCTGAAGGTGCACCTGCACACCGATGAGCCCGAGCAGGCCACCGCGGTATTCAAAGACGCCGGCGCGGTCTCTCACCTGGACGTGGCCGATATGCGTTTGCAGGTGGCCGAGCGCGATGAGCGCCTGGCGGCCGCGTCCGAGGAGCTGCGGACGCCGGAGAATAAAGCGCGTTGCGGCGCGGTAGCGGTCGTCAGCGGCGAGGGCCTGACGAGGATGTTCGCGGAGCTTGGGGTGCATACGCTCGACGGCGGCCCCACCTTGAATCCCTCAACCTATGAGCTGCTGGCGGCGATCCACGAGGTGGCGGCCGAGGAGGTGGTGGTGCTGCCCAACAGCGCGAACGTCATCATGGCCGCCGAGCGTGCAGCCGAGCTCTCCGAGAAGCAGGTGGTGGTTGTGCCTGTGACCAGCCAGCAGGCCGGCTTGGCGGCGGCGCTGGCGCTGGTGCCGGACCACAGCGTGGAGGAGAATGCGATGGCACTGCACATGGCGCTTGAGCCGTTACGAACAGGCGCGGTGGCGCCGGCTGCACGCGAGGATGCGCAGGGGCGCTTTCAGCGCGGCGATGCCGTGGGGTTCGTGGATGAGGAGGTCATCGCCTGGGGCGAGCCGGGGGAGACGCTGCGCCAGGTGCTCTCTACGCTTGTCAACGGCTCCAACGGCAACGCCCCGGCGGAGCTGGTGAGCGTGCTGAGTGGGGCCGAGGCGCCCATGGGCCTTGCGGCGGTGGAACGTCTGCTGGACGGTGGCAGCGAGGCCGAGCTGGAACTGCGCGAGGGTGGCCAGCCGGCGTATTGGTGGCTGCTGGCAGCGGAGTAGTGATCGACCACGCGGGGAGCGGGATCGAACGCGTGTGGGGGGTGGGGATCGACCGCGCCAGGGATCATCATCCGCGGCGATGCCTGCCGCTAGCGTGATGCCGGTTACCGACGTGGATACCCCTCTCGATGCTCCCCGTGCCTTTGCCAGCGCCGACACTCTGACCCGCAGCGAGATGCTGCTGGCGCCGGTGTGCTGGCCGCGCCCTTCACGTCTGCGGGAGCCGCTGCGGGCGCCCACGAAGAAAGCATCGGCTGGGCTCCAGGCGCTGGGGCTGCACACGGTAGGCGATCTCTTGGAGCATCTTCCCCGCGACAGTCGCGAGGCGCGCACGGTGGCCGAACTGCGCGTCGGCGAGCAGGCCACGGTCGCGGTTGAGGTGCGCTCGATCGCCGCGCGTCCCGTGCGCAAGCGCGGAATGCGCCCGCTGGTGGAGGCCTGGGTGGCTGACGCCACCGGAGCGATGCGCGCGGTTTTCTTCAATCAGCCCTGGCTGGTGGAGAAGTACCCCGAGGGGACGCGTCTGGTGCTGCACGGCAAGGCGGGGCAGCGAGGCGACTTCGGGGTGGCCCATCACGCCGTGGGCACTGAGTTGGGCGTTGCGCAAGATGCCCCGCCGGCCGACGCGCGGGCGATCGTGGCCCACTATCCGGCCACTGAGGGAGTGAGCTCGACCCAGATCCTGACGCTGATGCAGGGCTCACGAGGCGCGCTGGCCGATGTGGTCGAGCCGCTGCCCGCCGCGCTGCGCTCATCCGAGCGGTTACCCGACCGGGCGGCTGCGCTCACCGCGATGCACTTCCCCGAGCGAGCGGAGGAGGTGGAGGCTGGGCGTGAGCGGGTGGCGTTCGAGGAGCTGCTGCTGACGCAGCTCGTGTTCCTACGTCGCCGTGCCAGGCGCCGTGCGCTTACGGGCGCGCCGGTATTGAACGAGCCTCCTGCTTGGAGCGCGCGCTGGCTGGAGCAGGGTCTGCCATTCACGCTGACGCATGGGCAGCAGAGTGCGATCACGACGATTGAGGCGGACCTGGCGAGACCCTGTCCGATGCAGCGGCTTTTGATGGGAGAGGTGGGCAGCGGCAAGACGGTCGTGGCGCTGTGGGCGATGCTGCGCGCGGTGGAGCACGGCCGCCAGGCGGCGTTGATGGCTCCGACGGAGACGCTGGCCGAACAGCACTTCGCGACCGTGCAGCGGTTGCTGGGGGGCGAGCAACTCGCGTGTGCGCTGCTAACAGGCTCCACGAAGGCCACGCGCCGGGCAGACACCCTGGGCAAGCTGGAGAGCGGCGAGCTTCAGCTGATCGTGGGAACCCACGCGCTGATCGAGCCCGACGTGCGCTTTCGTTCGCTGGCGGTGGCCGTGGTTGACGAGCAGCACCGCTTCGGGGTGCGCCAGCGCGCGGCGCTTGAGGACAAGGACCCCACTCACCCAGCGCATGTGCTGCACATGACAGCGACACCCATCCCACGCACGCTGGCGCTCTCAGAACACGGCGATCTCGACGTGACTGCGCTGCGGGAGCTGCCTCACGGACGCCGGCCGATCAGAACGCGCCTCATCGCGGGCGAGCGCTCGCGGGCGCGTGCGTATGAGCATCTGCGCGAGCAGCTACAGGAGGGTAGGCAGGCATATGTGGTGTGCCCCCTGGTGGAGGAGGCGCAGGCCGACGGAGCCGCTGCCCTCGTCGGCGAGGGTGGTCCCCCGGGCGAGGGTGATCTGAGGGCCGCGACCGCCGAGGTCGAGCGTCTCTCCCACGGCGAGCTGAAGGGCCACAAGCTGATGCTGCTGCACGGTCAGATGCGCTCCAAGGAGAAGCAGGAGGCGATGGCCAAGTTCGCCGCCGGCGAGGTCGACGTGTTGGTGGCGACGACGGTGATCGAGGTGGGAGTGGATGTGCCCAACGCGACGGTGATGCTCGTGGAGAACGCAGAGCGCTTCGGGATTTCCCAGCTGCATCAGCTGCGCGGCAGGGTTGGCCGCGGCGAACACGCTTCGACATGCCTGCTGGTCGGGCCGCCTGGGGCGGCGAGGTTGCGCGCTCTGGCTGAGCACACCGACGGCTTCCGCCTGGCGGAGATAGACCTGGAGTTGCGCAAGGAGGGGGAGTTGATCGGCACGCGCCAGTCGGGCCTTGGCCAGTTTCGTGTGGCGTGTCTGCCTGATGACGCCGAACTGCTTGAGGGCGCGCGCCGGCAGGCCGAGTGGATCGTGGACCGCGACCCGGAGCTGAAGGCCCCCGAGCATCAGCTGCTGGGAGAGGCACTGGATGACACCTTCGGTGCCGAGGCGTTTGAGCCGATTCCGGCATGAGAGTCATCGCGGGACGCCTGGGCGGCAGACGCTTGCAGGCACCGCGCGGGAGGACGACAAGACCGACGTCCGACCGAGTACGCGAGGCGTTGTTCTCGATGCTCGGGGATGTGCAGGGGGCGGATGTCCTGGACCTGTTCGCGGGCACCGGCGCGCTGGGTATCGAGGCGCTCTCAAGAGGTGCAGCAAAGGCTGTGTTCGTGGAGCGTGACGCGGCAGCGCTGCGTGCGCTCGCGGCCAATCTTGCTGCCTTGGAGCTCATCGAGCCGACGGCGCGAATCAGACGTGGCGAGGCGCGCGTCGCGCTCCAGACAGCACGCGAGCGCGATGAAACGTACGATCTGTTCTTCGTCGATCCCCCATACGGCGAGGCGCGGGCGTGGGCGCGCGAGCTGTCGGTGGCGCTGCCACCGCTGTTGGCTCCCCAAGCGCGTGTCATCGTAGAGAGCGATAGGCGGGCGCCGCTTGAGCTTGAGACGGTGCTTGAGGGGGCATTAGAGACAGAGCAGCAGCGCCGCTATGGCGATACAACGATCACAATCCACCGTCACCGATGAGCTTCGATGAATCTCGATAAGTCCATAGTCGTATGCCCGGGCTCCTATGACCCGGTTACGAACGGACACCTGGACGTGATCCGCCGCGCGGCCCAGTTGTATGACGAGGTGGTGGTGGCCGTCGTCAATCGCTCGGTGCGCAAGGAAAACACGCTGTTCGGGATCGAGGAGCGCTTGGGCTTCATCGAACGCGCCACGGCTCAGTTGCCAGGGGTGCGCGTGGCGCCCTTCAAAACGCTGGTGGTGGAGTTCGCCAGAGAGGTCGGGGCGAAGGCGATCGTGAAGGGATTGCGCGCGATCTCGGACTTCGAGTACGAGCTTGAGATGCACCAGCTCAACAGTCGTGAGGATCCCGAGATAGAGTCTGTGTACCTGATGGCAAGCTCGCAATACAGTTTCCTGTCGTCGAGCGGCGTGAAGGAATTGGCCACTTTTGGCGGCAGAATCGAGGATCTGGTGCCCGAAGATGTGGCTGCGCGGTTGCAGGAAGAGCTGAGGCGCTGACGAACCTTCAAGGGCTATGGACGTCTTAGTACTGATAGACAAGCTTGATGACTTGGTGCATAACGCCAAGCCTGTTCCCCTGACCGATCAGGTGCGGGTGGACAAGGAGGAGATCTACGACATCCTCGATCAGATGCGCGCCACGATCCCTGAGGAGATCAAGCAGGCGCGCTGGATCGTCAAGGAGCGTCAGGAGATGCTGGCGGAGGCCAAGCGCGAGGCCGAGCGCATCATCAAGGAGGCGCGCGAGCGCCAAGAGCACTTGGTGGGCGAGGAGGAGGTCACCAAGCAGGCCGAGCGTGCCGCAGAGGACATTGTGGAGGATGCACGGGCACGCGAGCGCGAGATCCGCTTGGGCGCCGAGGACTACGCCGATGAGATCCTCAACACGCTTGAGGTGAACCTGTCGAAGTTCATCGCCGCGGTACAAAGAGGCCGCGAGCGCCTACAGGGTAAGGACGAACCCGCCGAAGTTGGCTAGGGTTCCAAGCCTCGAAACGCGCGCTGAGCAGCGCTTTTTTGGGTAGGGTCCCACCCATGAAGTCAGAAGCGCTGTACAAGCTGAAGGTTGCGGGCACGCTGGCGAGCACCGGCATGTTCAAGCCCGTGCGCCCAGACAAGACGGTGCGCACACTGGGAGCGCTGCGCAAGTGGGGGCCGACCCCCGCGGCGGCCTACACGGGCTCGGCGATCCGCTATCCCGAGCGTCTGGCGCTCGTGGATGAGCGCGGGGCGCTGACGTTCCGCGAGGTCGATAAGCGCACCAACCTCATGGCCAGGGCGTTGCGCAACGCTGGAATCCGCGAGGGCGAGAGCGTGGCGATCATGTGCCGCAACCACCGCGGCTTCATCGAGGCCACAGTGGCGTGCAGCAAGCTGGGTGCGAGCGTGCTGTATCTGAACACGGCCTTCGCGGGTCCGCAGATCACCGACGTGCTCAAGCGCGAGGCGCCGGCAGGACTGATCTACGACGAGGAGTTCTGTGGCCTGGTGCGTGAGGGTGGCGAGGGGCGCAAGCGCTTCGTGGCCTGGTGCGATCCGGGCACGGCCTGCGAGGACCCGCTGCTTGAGGATCTGATGCAGGCGCAGCGCGACGATTCGCCGCTGCAGCCGCCGCTGGAACCGGGTCGCGTGGTGATCCTGACCTCTGGCACCACGGGCACGCCGAAGGGCGCGGCGCGCAAGCAGCCGGACTCGATGGGCCCGGCCGCCTCGCTGTTCTCGAAGATTCCACTGCGCGCGCGCGAGACCACGATGATCGCCGCCCCGCTATTTCACTCCTGGGGCTTCGCGCACTTCACGATGTCGCTGCCGCTAGCTTCGACCCTCATTCTGCGTCGCCGCTTTGACGCGGAGGACACCTTGAAGGCCGTTTCACAGCATCGCGCAACGGCGCTGGCGGTGGTGCCGGTGATGTTGCAGCGCATCCTCGATCTGCCTCCGGAGACGATCGCCGCGCATGACCTGCACGCGCTGAAGATCGTCGCGGCCTCGGGCAGCGCGCTGCCGGGCGAGTTGGCGGTGCGCGCGATGAATCTGTTGGGGGATGTGCTCTACAACCTCTACGGCTCGACCGAGGTGGCCTGGGCGACGATCGCCACGCCCGAGGACCTGCGCGCGGCGCCGGGCACGGCGGGCAAGCCACCGCTGGGCACCGTAGTGAAGCTGCTCAACGATCAGGGCCGCGAGGTGCCAAAAGGCGAGAGCGGGCGCATCTTCGTGGCGAACGAGCTGATGTTCGAGGGCTACACGGGCGGTGGGGGCAAGGAGATCGTCGAGGGCCTGATGAGCACGGGCGATGTGGGCCACTTCGACGAGGGCGGGCGCCTGTTCGTGGACGGACGCGACGACGAGATGATCGTGAGCGGCGGCGAGAACGTCTTCCCGCGCGAGGTGGAGGATCTCTTAGCCGATCACAGTGAGATCGAAGAGGCCGCGGTTGTGGGCGTGAAGGACAGCGAGTTCGGGCAGCGCCTGAAGGCGTTCGTGGTGACCCGCAACGGCTCGCAGCTGAGCGAGGAAGCAGTCAAGGGTTACGTGAAGGAGAACCTCGCCCGCTACAAGGTCCCGCGCGAGGTGGTCTTCATGCAAGAGTTGCCGCGCAATTCGACCGGCAAGGTGCTCAAGCGCGAGCTGGTCCCGCAAGACTGATTCGCAGCGTCGCTAGCCTTGTGGGCATGGCTAGGACAACATCCGATTTCGACCTCGCCGGGCTGCGCCTGGCAGCGGGGGAGGGACGGCGCCTGGATCTGTGGACGAGGATCGACCCACTGGAGTTAGGGGGCGAGTCCTATGCAGTGAGCCCGGCGGAGATCCCGGTCAGCTTCGAAGTGTCGCGCATGACGGGACACGGCTACGCCTTGCGAATACGCTTCGCGGCGACGCTTGAGGGTCCGTGCATGCGTTGCCTGAAAGACGCGCGGCGAGAGGTCGAGGTGGACGCGCGCGAGGTGGATCGCCCAACCGAAGCCGGGAGACACGCGCCTTCGGCGCGAATCCCCGTTTCGGCCAGCGGCGAGGAGCTCTCAAGTCCGTACCTGAAAGACGAGATGCTCGACCTGGCCTCGTGGGCGCGGGACGCCTTCGTGCTGGCGGTGCCGGCGCAGGTTCTGTGTCGCGCGGAGTGCCTCGGGCTGTGCCCTGAGTGCGCGGCGGATTTGAACGAGGTCGGCCCCGAGCACCGCCACGAGCAGCCGCCCGATCCGAGGTGGGCGAAGCTGGGAGAGTTGAAGCTCGACTGAGCCGTTTGCCGCCGAAGGCGTGATCTGAAGGCGCGGTGCGGTACCCTTCCCAGCCCATGGCGGTTCCCAAGCAGAAGCAGTCACACAGCCGCACGTCCAAGCGCAGGGCGCAGCACAAGGTCTCGCCCCCGGCTCTGGGCGTGTGCCCACGCTGCCATAGCCCGCGTCGCCCGCACCGGGTGTGCCAGGTTTGCGGCACGTACGCGGGCCGCGAGATCCTGACGGGCACCGGGCCCGAGCACGATCACGACCACGCCTGATTCGCGGTGACCGAGGGGTCGTCCCGCCCCGAGGAAGATCCACTGCCCGAGGAGAGAGGGGTGGTGAGAGTCGACGCACGAGACGATGACGTGGTGGTGGCGGTGGATGCCAACGGCGCCGATCTGGGTCCGGCCGAGGTAGCGGCCGGTGCGGCGCTGGCGGCGCGGCAAGGTGCGCGCGTGCTGCTCTTCGGTCCCGCCCGTGAGATGAGTGCCTCAGTTGACCTTCCTGCTGCTCTGGTGGAGGTGGTGGATGCGCCGGTATCGATTGCCAAGAGCGCCGATCCGGTACGCGCGGCCCGCAACACGCCCGAGTCCTCGATCGTGCAGGCCGCGCGAGCGGTTGCGCAAGGCAGGGCGCAGGCGCTGGTGTGCGCGGGTGGCACGGGCGCGGCTGTGGCAGCTGGGCTGTTCAACATCAAGCGCGGACGCGGCATACACCGCCCGGCCTTGGCACTGGCGCTGCCGGTGCCCGGCCATCCCGTGACGCTGCTGGACGTGGGCGCAAACGCGGAAGCGCGCAAGGAGCACCTGGTGCAGTTCGCGTTCATGGGCGCGGCGCTCGCGCAGGTGGTGCTGGGAGTGAGCAGGCCGCGCGTGGGGGTGCTGTCAAACGGGGAGGAGGCGCAGCGGGGCAGCGCGCTCGTGGTGGCCGCGCGAGCAGAGCTGCAGGAACGCGTGCGGGCAAGTGGGTGGCTTGAGCTGGTGGGCAACGTCGAGGGTGGCGACGTGACGACGGGGGTGGCCGATGTGATCGTCACCGATGGCTTTACCGGCAATGTCGCGCTCAAGCTGATGGAGGGGGTGTCGCAGACGATGCTGGGCGCGGTACGCGAGGCTGCGATGTCCTCGCCGAGGGCGAAGCTGGGCGGGCTGTTATTACGCCCCTCTTTGCGAGTTTTTCGTGATGAGATCGACCCCGAAGCCCACGGCGGCGCCTATCTGCTCGGCCTGCGCAGCCTGGGGGTGGTGCCGCATGGACGCTTCACCCGCAAAGGCTTTGCGCAGGCGATTCTGCGTGCGCACAAAGGCGCGAGCGAGGATCTCGTTGGGCGCACGTATGCCGCTCTGGAGCAGGCAGGGGCGCTGAAGCTGGCCCCTGCGTCCGTCCGGGCCAGTAGCCTGCCGCCAGACCAATGAGCGACCCCGCAAAAGCCACGTCGATGACGCACGATCAGGTCTTCCACTTGATCCAGGCGCACCTGGCCGACGAGTTGGATCTGGAGCCGAATGTGATCTCGGTGCAGACGCGTTTCCGCGAGGACCTGGAGGCCGATTCACTGGATCTGTATACGCTGGTGCAGGAGCTTGAGGACACCTATGGCGTGCGCATGAGCGATGAGCAGGCAGCGGAAATCTTGACGGTAGGGCAGGCCGTGGACTTCGTATTGGCGCATGGCGGCGGCTGATGTGGGCTGGGGCGACCCCAGGGAGTTGCGATGAAGCTCCTCAACAAGCTCCTGGGCGAGCTTCCAGACGAGTTGGCACGCCAGGTGTTCACGCACGCCTCCTGGACGGAGCGGCGCAGCGACAGCTACGCGCGCCTGGCGTTCCTCGGGGACAGCGTGCTGGCGCTCGCGGTGACAACCCATCTGTACCCGCGCCTGGAAGCCGAGCGCTTCGGTGCGGGACGGCTGACGAAGATCCGGGCACAGGCGGTCTCGGGTCCTTCATGCCGAGCTGTGGCCGAACGCTTGCGGGTGCCCGAGCGCCTGGCGGCAGCCGCACCGGAGGGGATGGAGGCGAGCGCCGCGGCGCAAGTTGTGACCGAGCGGGTGCTTGCTTCAGTGATCGAGGCCGTGATCGGGGCCTGCTATCTGCAGGCGGGCTACGAGCGCACGGCGGAGGCCGTCGTGGAGGCATTTGCGCCGGAGATCGAGGAGGCACTGGAGAACCCCGTGGACTTCAAATCGGCGCTGCAGGAGTTGCTGGCGCAGCGCGGCGAGACGGTCATCTACGAGGTGACAGGCGAGCAAGGACCGCCGCACGAGCGCACCTTCGAGGTGGCGGCCAAGGTGGAAGGCACGGCGCTCGGCAGCGGCAGTGGCCGCAGCAAGAAGCACGCCGAGCAACAGGCCGCGCGCGAGGCCGTCGAGCGCCTGGGGGACCTCTGAGATGCGCCTGAAGGCACTGACACTGAAAGGCTTCAAGTCCTTCCCTGACCGCACGCGCCTGGACTTCGGCCCGGGAGTAAGCGTGGTGGTGGGCCCCAACGGCTCGGGCAAGTCCAATGTGACCGATGCGGTGCTGTGGGCGATGGGCGAGCAGTCGCCGCTGGCTGTGCGGGGACAGTCGATGCAGGACGTGATCTTCGGCGGCGGTCGAGGTGTGCAAGCGCGTAGCTCCGCCGAGGTTGAGATCGTGCTGGACAACTCCGACGGCACCGTCGAGTTGCCGGTCAGCGAGATATCGATCGTGCGCCGTCTCGATCGCTCGGGCGAGGGTGAATATCGCCTCAACGGCGCGCGCTGCCGCCTGGTGGATGTGATCGAGGTGCTGTCCGACACGGGTCTTGGCAAAGAGACCCACTCGGTCATCAGTCAGGGTCGCGTGGAGGCGATCGTGACGAGCAAGCCACGCGATCGGCGCCTGTTGATTGAGGAGGCAGCGGGCCTGGGCAAGCACCGCAAGCGCCGTCGTCGCGCGCAGTTGAAGCTGGAGCGCACGCAGGAGAACCTGGATCGCGCGCTGGATGTCGAGCGCGAGGCACGCACGCGCTTGCGCCCACTGAAGCGTCAAGCCGAAGCGGCGGAGCTGCACGAGCGTTTGGAGCACCAGATGCTCGAAGCGCGCTGGCAGCTGGCGCGCGAGGCGGTCCGTGCGCGGCGCCTGGAGCTGGTCCAGGCTGAGGCAGCGGCTCAGGAGGCGCGCGGGGCGAGAGCGGAGATTGAAGCGCGCCTGCAGGCAGTGGTGCAGCGTCGCGGCCAAGCCGAGCGGGCTCTGAGCGAGCGCGCCGCGCAACACGATGCACTGGCGCGCCGCGCCTACGATGCGCGCTCGACGCGCGAGCGTCTGCAGATGCGCCATGAGCAGGCGGGCGCGACAAGTCAGACGCTGGTGGAGCGCATCGCGCGTGTGCGGCGCGAGCTCGAGAGCAGCGGCGAGAGCGTAGAGGGCGAAAGCGTGGCTCTGGGGGCGCCCGAGGGGCACCCCCAGACCTCCGATGAGGCATACAGCGAAGACCGCATCGAGGCGCTCGAGGCTGAGCTGACGGAGATCGACCTGGAGCGAGAGCGCGAAGTGGAGCGCGAGATCGAGGGTCTGGCGCAGGATCACGAGCTGGCCTCACGACAGCTGGCCGAGCTGGAGCAGAAGGTCGACGAGGCGCGGGTGGCGCGCGAGCAGGCCGACGCGGCGGCGGGAGCAGCTCGTGAGCGTCTGCGTGCGGGCGAGCGCGAGGTTGAGGCAGCCCGCCGCGAGGCCATGCGTGTGGGAGCCGAGCTGGCGGCCGTCAATCAATTTCTGCGCATTCACGCCAGCAGATCGCTTGGACGCGGTGGCGCGGAGGCTCCAAAGGCGCTGAGCGAGACGCTCCAGGTACAGGCGGGCTATGAGCTGGCGCTCGCCGCTGTGCTTGGTGGCCGATTGGACGCCGCCGTGGTCGATGGCCTGACCGAGGCGGAGGCGCTGCTGGATGGCGCGGGTCAGGATGGCGGCGCGGTGCTGCTGGCAGGCGCGCAGACTGACTCACGGGCAGACGTACAGCCGGGCGAGCCGCCTCTGCCCGGTGCGCTGCGCCTGGCTGATTTGGTGCAGGGATCTGAACCGGCGATCGGCCTCGCCAGGCGTTTACTGGCAGATACCTGGGTGGTAGAGCGGCTGGAGGATCTGCCGGCAAGTTTCAAGGGCATTGCGAGCACCCGTGCGGGGCGTGTGTGGTTGGCCAAGTGGGGCGAGGTGCGCCAGATGGCTGAGGGCGGCGCTGAGCGGGTGCTGGCGCGCCGCAATGAGCAGGAGGCGCTGATCGTTGCCAGCGAGATCGCCGTGCAGGCGGAGCAGGCGGCCAAGGCAGCGACTGAAGAGTGCTTGCAAGCGACACGCACGGCCGAGCAGACACGCGAGGACGCCGATGGCGAGCTGCGTGCGGCTGAGCGCGCTCGCGTGGAGGGCTTTGAGGAGCAGCGGCGTCTGGCATGGCTGATCGAGCAGCGCCGCGTGGAGCCTGAGCAGGGCGCCTTGGCGGTGCGTCGTGCCCAGCTTGAGGGTGAGCTGGCATCCGAGCGGCGTCAGGCCGAGCGCGTGGCTCGCGAACGCGCCGAGCGTCAGCGGCGCCTGGAGAGCCTGCGTGCACAGCTTGCCGCCGATACAGCGCTGGCGCCAGTGGCAGAGCGGCTGGTGGTGGCAGTGCAGAGAATCGGCGAAGCCGTGGCCGAGCGCGTGAGTGAGCTGGAACAGGAGCTTGCGCGCGACCGCGAGGCCGGTGAGGCGATGGCCGCCGAGCTGAGGGCCTGCGCGGGCGAGGAGGCCGAGATCCAGGCGCGACTGCGCGCGCAAGGGGAGGCCGTGACAAGCGCCGAGGTTGCGGCGCAGCGTCTGCGCGATCAATTCGCCGAGGCCGAGCTTGAGTTGAGCGCGGTGGTGGAGCGACTGGGGCAGGCTCAGGATGAGGAGCCAGAGCCTCTCGGCGAGGAGGAGCAGCAGGCATTGCAGGCGCGTGTGGAGCGTCTGCAGCGCCGCCGTGAGCAGCTTGGACCCGTGAATCCTCTGGCCCAAGAGGAGTACGCCGAGGCTTTGGAGCATGTGGAGGAGATGGAGAGTCGGCGTGCCGACTTGGAGACGGCGTTGCGCGAGCTGCGCGGGGTCATCCGCGATACCGACCGTCAGATCCACGAGACCTTCCACGCCACCTTCACCGCGGCGGCCAGCAACTTCGAAGAACTGGTGGGAGATGTCTTCCCCGGTGGCAGCGGACGGCTGCGACTGGTGCAGGAAGAGCCCACGCGCCGTGCTGTCTTGGGTGGACACGCCCCTGGCGGTGAGTCCGGTGCGGCAGAGGCAGACACTGAGGCCGCGGCGGAGAGCGAGGCTGAGCAGGAGGAACAAGAGGGCGATGCCTTGGAGGGCGTGGAGATCGAGATCACCCCTGCCGGCAAGTCCACCAAACGCCTTTCGCTGCTCTCGGGCGGCGAGAAGTCGATGACGGCGCTGGCCTTCCTCTTTGCGGTGTTCCTCGCCCGCCCTTGTCCCTTCTACATCCTGGACGAGGTCGAGGCCGCGCTCGATGACCTGAACCTCGACCGTTTCCTGGCGCTGCTGCGCCGCTACGCGGGCCGTGCGCAGTTCATCGTTATCACCCACCAGAAGCGCACGATGGAGGCAGCCGACTGGCTTTACGGCGTATCCATGGGTGGCGACGGAGTTTCAAAGATCATTTCCCGCAGGCTGCCGCCGGCGGAGGTTGCGACGGGGGAAGCGACGATCGGCGAAGACGGCGCGGATGGCGAGATCTCCGAGGAGCCTGAGCAGATACCGCAGTCGACGGTCACCAAGGCCGCATAGCGTCTGCTGAGATAGGCGCTCAGCTCACTGCTATCGTCGCGCGCCCTGTGCCGCGCGAGTGGAGCGATCTGTTCATCACTGATGACGCCTCTTCCGCTGAGGGTGGCGCCGAGGGCTCCGAAGGCGGCGAGCGCCGTCGTGGGTTCTTTCGGCGCCTGCGCGAGAACCTGTCGAAGACCCGCCAGGCGCTCGGCAGCGAGATCCAGGCGACCCTCTTCGGGCCGCTCGACGAGCACACATGGGAGCGCCTGGAGGAGGCCTTGATCATGGCCGACGTGGGCGCCACCACCACCGCGTCGGTCGTGGCCACGCTGGAGCAGGAGGCCAGCGAAGGACAGCTGGAGGGCGGTGAGGCGTTGAGCGAGCGCCTGATTGAGCTGCTGGCCGAGATGGCTCGCTCAGGGGAGTCGCGGATCGATGTGCGCCCCAAGCCCACGGTCATCATGGCGGTGGGAGTCAACGGCACCGGCAAGACCACGACGATCGGCAAGCTGGCGTGGCATCTGCACAACGAGCTCGGACTCAGCGTGATGCTGGGTGCCGCGGACACCTTCAGGGCGGCCGCGACTGAGCAGCTGGAAGGGTGGGCGCAACGGGTAGGTTGTGAGATCGTCACCGGCACTGAGGGCTCTGATCCGGGAGCCGTGGCCTTCGAGACGATCGCGCAGGCTCGTCAGCGGGGGGTGGACGTAGCAATCGTGGATACCGCTGGGCGGCTACACACGCAGGACGATCTGATGGCGGAGCTGAGCAAGGTCAGACGTGTGATCGCGCGTCAGCTGGAGGGGGCGCCGCACGAGACGCTGCTGACGATCGACGCCACCACCGGCCAGAACGGCCTGCTCCAGGCGCGGCTGTTCGCCCAGGCCGCCGAGGTCACCGGGGTGGTGCTGACCAAGCTGGACGGCACAGCGCGCGGGGGAATCGCGCTGGCGATCGCCCGCGAACTGGGCCTGCCGGTCAAGTTGATCGGCGTTGGCGAGACTGTTGAGGACCTGCGTCCGTTCGATCCCGAGGACTTTGCCCGGGCTCTGATCGCCGAGTGAGGAATAATCAGAGCCATGGACGCATGGGTTCTCTGGTTGGTGCTGGGCTGCATCCTTGGTGCGGGTGAGCTGCACACGGGTGGCTTCTTCCTCGCGCCGTTTGCGATCGGTGCCTTCGCGGCGACGCTTCTGAGCCTCGCCGGCGTGCCTACGGCCGCAGCCGTGGTCGTCTTTCTGGTGGCCTCCGCGCTCGTATTCCTCACGCTGCGCCCGATTGCCAAGAGCCATCGTCGCCTGCCGCCTTCGATCCGTACCGGCGCCGCCGCGCTGATCGGTCGTCCTGCCACGGTGCTCGAGCGCATCGCTAACCACGAGGGCGTGGGCTGTGTGAGGATCGACGGCGAGGTCTGGACCGCGCGCAGCTATGACGAAGATGAGGTCATAGATGCAGGCGAGCGCGTCGAAGTTGTCGAAATCCGAGGCGCTACGGCGCTAGTCATTCACTGATTCCCCAGGCAGGCCAGAAAGGACGTCCCTTCAATCATGACCCCTCTCATAGTCCTCGCCGTGGTGGTGTTGTTCGTGTTGGTGCTAGCCGCACGCACCATCCGGGTGATACCGCAGGCCCGCGCAGGAGTGGTGGAGCGCTTAGGTCGCTACAGCCGCACGCTTGAGCCGGGGCTGACGATCGTCACGCCCTTCATCGATCGCGTCAAGCCACTGGTGGACCTGCGCGAGCAGGTGATCAACTTCTCGCCGCAGTCGGTCATCACCGAAGACAACGTGGTGGTGGGGATCGAGACGGTGCTGTATTTCACGATCACCGACCCGCGCTCGGCGACTTATGAAATCGCCAATCCGCTGCAGGCGATCGAGCAGCTGACGGTCACCACGCTGCGTAACGTCATCGGCGGTCTGTCGCTGGAGGCGACGCTGACCGCGCGGGAGAACGTCAACACCGAGTTGCGTGTCGTCCTGGACGAGGCCACGGGCAAGTGGGGCATCCGCATCAACCGCGTGGAGATCAAGTCGGTTGATCCGCCGGCTGACATCCGCACGGCGATGGAGAAGCAGATGCGCGCCGAGCGCGATCGCCGCGCGGCGATCCTCACCGCCGAAGGTCAGAAGCAGTCGCAGATCCTCACCGCCGAGGGCGAGAAGCAGGCCGCGGTGCTCACCGCCGAGGGCGAGCGCCAGGCGGCGATTCTGCGCGCCGAGGGTGAAGCCAAGGCGATCGACACCGTCTTTGCGGCGATCCACGAGGGCCGGCCTACCCGCGATCTGCTCAGCTATGAATACCTACAGATGCTGCCCCAGCTCGCTGAAGGGGACGCCAACAAGGTGTTCGTCGTGCCATCCGAGTTCGCTCAGGCCTTCGGTGGCATCGGCGAGGCGCTGACGCGCGGCGCTCGTGAGAAGGACGAGCCTGAGGGCTGAGGCAGTGGGCCGCAGGTCTGTGAGCCTGGGCCCCTCTATCTTTCATAGTCCATGTTCGACTCCCTCGCAGAGAAGCTGCAGAGCACCCTGCACGATGTCCGCCAGCGAGGCACGCTGGGCGAGCAGGACATCGACAAGGCCATGCGCGAGATCCGCCTGGCTCTGCTGGAGGCGGATGTCAACTTCAAGGTCGTCAAAGAGTTCACCGCTCATGTCAAGGAGCGCTGCTTAGGGGCGGAGATCGTTGGCCGGCTCAATCCCGGTCAGCAGGTGGTCAAGATCGTCTCCGAGGAGCTCACGGAGCTGATGGGCGGAGCTTCACGCGAACTCAGCTTCTCTCCGCGCCCGCCTACGGTGATCCTGATGGCCGGTCTGCAGGGCTCCGGCAAGACCACGGCAACGGCCAAGCTGGCGCGCCACCTGCGCGAGGAGCACTCCTCCTCGGTGGCGGTGGCGGCCTGTGATGTTTATCGCCCGGCCGCGGTGGAGCAGCTCGTCAAGGTCGGCACGCAGGCAGGGGCGGCGGTGTATGAGCAGGGCAGCGAGGGCGACCCGGTGGAGATCGCCAAGTGGGCGCTGCAGCGCGCAAAGGATGAGGGCAAGGATGTGCTGATCGTCGATACCGCGGGACGGCTGCACGTCGATGAGGAATTGATGGCCGAGCTCGTCAACATCCGCCAGGCGGTCAAGCCGCACGACATCCTGCTGGTGATCGACGCCATGACCGGTCAGGACGCCGTCAACGTCGCCGAGCAGTTCTCCCAGGCCGTGCAGTTCGATGGCGTTGTCATGAGCAAGCTCGACGGCGATGCCCGCGGTGGTGCGGCGCTGTCGGTCAAGGCCGTCACGGGTAAGCCCATCCTGTTCGCCTCCACCGGCGAGAAGCTAGAGCAGTTCGAACGCTTCCATCCCGATCGCATGGCCCAGCGGATCCTCGGCATGGGCGATGTGATGAGTCTGATCGAGAAGGCCGGACGGGAGGTCGACGAGGATCAGGCGCATGCGCTGGAGCGCAAGATGCGTCGCAACGAATTCGGCCTCGATGACTTCTTGGAGCAGATGCGCACAATCCGGCGCATGGGTCCGATCGCCAACCTGCTCGGCATGATCCCCGGGCTTGGCGGCCATGAGCTGCGCGGCATGAAGGTGGACGAGCGCCAGCTCGATCAGATCCAGGCGATCATCCTCTCGATGACAGCCGAAGAGCGACGCCGCCCAGAGCTGATCAAGGGTTCGCGGCGGCTACGCATCGCGCGAGGTTCGGGCACGAGCGTGCAGCAGGTCAACCAGCTGGTCAAGCAGTTCGGGCAGATGCGCAAGATGATGCGCCAGCTCGGGCGGGGCAAGATGCCCGATATCGGCGGCCTGATACGCAATTCGCGCTGAAGATGGGCATGCAGGGCCGCCCATGTGTGGGCGAGCGTCTAAGCTTTGGCACTGCAAAGAAAAGCTTAGGTCCTAAAGCGCAGACAGCTGTCTGTGACATCTAGAGAGGAAAACCGTGGCAGTAAGGCTCAGGCTCACGCGAGTGGGCGGTAAAAAGGATCCCATGTGGCGCGTGGTTGTCGCCGACCAACGCTCGCCTCGCGATGGGCGCGTGATCGAGACCATCGGCCACTACAACGCTCAGACCAACCCTTCCACGATCGTGATCGACTCCGACCGCGCTCGTAGTTGGCTGGCGCGTGGCGCACAGCCATCGGAGACGGTACGCAAGCTGCTGCGCACGCAGGGCATCACCGCCTAGCGGTAGAACTGCGCGCGCAAGCTGTCCATGTCCGCATACGAGCAAGAGCGAGATGGCGGCGGGGGGAACCCCGGCGAGGACGAGGGTTCGCTGTCATCCACTGGTGAGCTGCTTGCCTATCTGGCCCGCGGCCTCGTAGATGAGCCCGAGGAGGTATCGGTCGAGCAGTTCGAGGAGGACGATGGCTCGATCGTGCTGGAGTTGTGTGTCGGCGATGACGATTACGGCAAGGTCATCGGCCGCGGCGGGCGCACCGCGCAGGCCTTGCGCACTGTTGTGCGGGCGGCGGCCACGCATGAGAAACGCCGCGTGCTGATCGACATCGTCGATTGAAAGCCGCCAGCCCGGTGCCACCCGCGGGGCAGGACGCTCAGGGACCGGATAGGGAGTCCGAGGAGCCGGAGCGACTGGAAAAGCAGCAGGACGCTCAGGGATCGGGGTCCCTGCAAGCCGGCCGCGTAGGCCGTGCACATGGTCTTGATGGCAGCTTCTACGTCACCGGCGCCCGGCCACGCCTGCTCGTGCTCGGCATGACGGTCTCCCTCGCTGGGATACCCCGCGCGATTGTGCGTCGCGCGGGGGTCGATAAACGCCCGATCGTGCGCCTGAAGGGCATCGAGGATCGCACCGACGTGGAGACCTTACGGGGCACGCCGCTCATAGTGCCGCGCCAGAATGCGCCTACGCTGCCCGAGGGGGAGTGGTGGGCGCACGAGCTGGAAGGCTGCACGGTCCTCGACGGCGAGCGACATGTGGGCACAGTAGTGGGGCTGCTTGAGCTGCCCTCCTGCGAGGCTCTGCGTGTGCACCGCGAGGACGGCAGCGAGTTGCTGGTACCGATGGTCTCGCACGCCATTCGACGCATGGATGTCGCCGACGGGTGCATCGATATCGACCTCGGCTTCCTGGGTGAGGCGTAGTCAGAGCCATGGACATAGACATCTTCACCCTGTTCCCCGAGTGGTTTGCGTGGTTCTCCGAGCAGCGCCACGTGCGCAATGCACTGGCCGCTGGCACCAACATCGAGTACGTCAACTTCCGCGATCACACACCGCTCAGCGGCGGGCAGGTCGATGACACGCCCTTCGGTGGCGGCGCTGGGATGGTGCTGCGCGTGGACGTCATGGATAGCGCCCTGCGCGAGCACTACGGCATCGACCCGGTCGAGCTTCCCCGCAAGCGCCGGGTCATAGCGCTCGTGCCCGGAGGGCGCCAGCTAGATGAGGACTATGTGCAGGAGCTGGCCGTCGAGCCCGCGGTGACGCTCCTATGTGGACGCTACGAGGGCTTTGACGAGCGCATAGTCGAGCACTTCTGCAGCGACACCCTGTCGATCGGGCGCTACGTGCTCGCGGGCGGCGAGTTGGCGGCAATGGTGATGTGCGACACCGTTCTGCGCAAGCTGCCCGGGGCGCTGGGCGACGCCAGCTCGGCCGTCGAGGAGTCCTTCAGCGCGGCCTTGGAAGGAAGACCGGAGTATCCCCACTACACGCGCCCGGCTGACTATCGCGGATGGCAGGTTCCCGAGGTGCTGCTCTCGGGTCATCACGAGCGCATCCGCGAGTGGCGCGCGCAATGCAGCCGCGAGCGGGGCTTGGCAGGCTGAGGAACTAGGCGTAATCGCGCCACCGACACGGCACGGGCCATTTGTCCGCTACCATTGCGTTCCGCGCCGTCCGGCTGCTCCAATCTGGGGCCTTCCGAGACGGGCCTTCTTGTTAAGAGAGCCACCATGAGCAGTGTCATCGAAAACATCGAGCGCGCCCAGCTACGTCGCGTTCCCAGCTTCGCGCCTGGCGACAGAGTCAAGGTGCACTTCCAGGTGATCGAGGGCACCCGCCGCCGCGTGCAGGTATTCGAGGGCGTCGTCATCAAGCGCCAGGGCCACGGTGCGCGCGAGACCTTCACCGTGCGCAAGCAGTCTTTTGGGGTGGGTGTCGAGCGCATGTTCCCCGTGCACTCGCCCAAGATCGAGCGCATCGAGCTGGCGGCTCGCGGCGATGTGCGCCGCGCCAAGCTCTACTACCTGCGTGAGCGCGTTGGCAAGCGCGCCCGAGTGCGTGAGCGCCGCTACACCGGCCCTGAAGAGGTCGTCGAGCCGGGCTTGCTGCACGATTTGCAGCCCACTGACGCGGATGGGGCGACTGCGCAGGAGACAGTCGCCGAGAGCGCAGCCGTGGAGAACGCGCAGGGCACGGCTGAGCCCCAGGGGGGAGGTGAGCCTCAGGGCGCCGCGGATGCAGCAGGCGGCGCAGAGGCTCGAGGGGGCGATGAGCAGTCGCCGGACGCAGGGGCCGATTCGCCGCAGGCCGCGGCCGATCCCTCGTCGGCAGCTCAATCAGATCCCCCCTCCGACGCCGAGGAGGCCGCCGAGGCCTCCGCCGGCGATCCTCCTGACGCGTGAAGACCCGCCCGAAGACCCAGTCGAAGTCGACCAGCAGCTCGATCGTCGAGCTGGTCGTGATCATCGCCATCGCACTCGGCTTGGCGCTGGCCATCCAGGCGTTCATCGTCAAGCCCTACCGCATTCCCAGCGGCTCGATGGAACCGACGCTCGATGTGGGTCAGCGTGTGCTGGTCAATCGCATCGCTACGCGCTTCTCAGACCCCCATGTGGGCGAGATCGCCGTCTTCCATCCGCCCAAGGATGCCGAACACGAGATATGCGGGCCCGAACCGCACATGGTCACTCCCGGCGGTGCGGCTTGTGCGGCACCCGAGACTGAACACTCCAATGTCAACTTCATCAAGCGTGTCGTCGCCGGCCCCGGGGACATCATCTCCATTCACGAAGGCCACGTCATCCGCAATGGCAAGCCTGAGCCAGACTCCTACACTCGTCCTTGCGGCGGCGTCTCGGAGTGCAACTTTCCCACACCCATCAAGATTCCCGCCGGTCACTGGTTCATGATGGGAGACAACCGTGGCGAGTCAGACGACAGCAGATATTGGGGGCCCGTCCCCACCAGCTGGATCATCGGAGGGGCCTTCGCCACCTACTGGCCTCCCGACCGCATCGGCATCCTCTAAGCCTTCCGGTCGCGCCGCGCGCCGCCGTGCGCGCCAGCGGGCCTCGAGCGGCCGTCGCTTGTTCGCCTTCGACCGTGGCCTCGGCGTACGCCTCGTGGCGGGCGCCGATGAGGCTGGACGCGGCTGCCTCGCGGGGCCGCTGGTTGCGGCAGGCGTGCTGTTTGACTACGACGCTCTCACCACCCGTGAGCTGCGCGCGCTCAGTGCGCTGAACGACTCCAAGCAGCACACCGCCGAGGCGCGCGAGGAGCTCTATCCGCTCGTTCTGCGCACCGCGATGCGGGTCCACGTGGTCTCTCGTTGCGCGCGCGGCATCGATAGCCGCGGCCTGCACAAGACCAACCTCGCTGCCTTGGGGGATGCGATCCTGGGGGTCACCAACGGTGTGCACGGCGAGGTCATGTGTCTTACCGATGGCTTCTCGGTGCCGAGCCTCAAGCGTCCGCATCGCGCGATCGTCAACGGCGACGCCACCAGCGCCGCTATCGCCGCTGCCTCCATCGTGGCCAAGGTCACGCGTGACCGCTACATGCGCCACGCCGATGTGCTGCACCCCGGCTGGCACTTCGCCGAGCACGTTGGCTACTCCACTCCCGAGCACCGCGAGGCGATTCTGCGTCAAGGCGTCTCGCCTCTGCACCGCCTCTCCTTTCAGTCGCTGGCCTATCAGCAGCTCGCGCTCTGAGGCTCAGCAGCCCTAGCTGGCAGCGAGTAGAACCGTTGCGTTGTGAGCCTGGTAGGTCGCCACCGCATGGTCTGTCTGTGCCTCCTTGCTGACCAGCCTGGGTTCCCGTTTGAAGGGGTTCACATCTATCGCAAACTCGATATCCAGCCCTTGAGCGAGGCGCGCGAGCGTGTCAATCGTCGGGTTGTGCTCGCCGATCTCCAAGCGCGCCACCTGGGGCTGACTCATGCCGAGTCTTTTTGCGAGTGACCGCTGGGAAAGGCCGTGCTCCGCGCGATAGGCCAGCACCTTCAGCGCGACTGCGCGAGCCACTGTGGTTCGGTTCCACTCAGCCGCGTATGCGGGGTCGCGCAGCGCCTCAGTCAGCACCTCGTCGCTTGTCTTCATTTCACTCAGCTTCATCTCAACACCTTCCCGAAATCATCAGTGATGATAGCAAGTTTGTTATTGATCACCGGGCGCCGGGCGAATATCAAGCTTTTCCTGTGCATGCCGGATCGCGACGCGCTCAGCAGCCTCCGGGATAGCGGACATCTCAACATGGGCCATCGGGTGCCATAGGACGTCATAGCTCGCAGGCTTCTCGTGCCGCATCTCTATCACCACGCTCCCTCCACGTGGTCGAGGCGCACCAGCGCGTTTCTCGCGTCCACGGTGACGCCGATGGCATCGAAGCGGATGGTGTGCGCCGTGGGACGCACATGGGTTTCGTCATAGAGCCAAGCTGCGGCCAGACGGCGTAGACGTGCACGTTGGCGAGGGCGCAGAGCCGCCAGTGGATGTTCTTCGGGGCCGCAGCTCTTGCGCGGACTGCCCAGACTACGCCGCGTCTTGACCTCCACGAAAACCAGTGTTCGGCCGTCGAAGGCGATCACGTCGATCTCGCCATGACGCGTGCGCGCGTTGCGCTCCAGCAGCGCGAAACCCATGCGGCGCAGGTGGGTCACGGCCAGTTCCTCACCCAGGCGGCCCAAGGTGCGGCGGGGGTCCTCCGTGCGCTGGTCTGCTTTAGGAAGAGTCTGCGGTGTTTGGCGCTCGTTAGCCTTTGCCTGCGCTTTAGGGCTTTGCTCTGAGCGCGGCGGTTGGTTGGGGGTGCCGGGCATCGTGATGCGCCAAGCTAGTCCTCGCTATGTGACCTGACGGTGCTCTTTGTGCCGTTACTGTTGCCCCACCATGACTTCTCAGACCCCAACGCTCACCGCGCTGACGATCGCCGGGTCGGACTCTGGCGGCGGGGCCGGGATTCAGGCCGATCTCAAGGCTTTTGCGCGTTGCGGCGTGCACGGTACCTGCGCCATCACGGCTATCACCGCGCAGAACACGCTTGGGGTTACTGCCATTCATGCGATCCCTCCCGAGGTGGTTCTCGCTCAGGTGCGGGCTGTGGTGAGCGACATTGGCGTCAACGCCGTCAAGGTGGGAATGCTTGGTACCGCCGAGGTCACGCTTGCCGTAGCCCAGGCACTGGATGAGTTGCCCCCCGGCACCCCCGTCGTCGTCGATCCCGTCATGGTCTCCGAGTCCGGAGCGCGGCTGCTGCAGGCCGACGCGCATCAGGCGCTTCTCGCGGAGATCTTGCCGCGTGCCACCGTACTCACCCCCAACCTGCCCGAGGCGCGCGTGCTCGTCGGCGAGGACAGCGTGCTCGATGACGAGCAGCTGCTCAAGGCATTGCTTGCCCTTGGTCCTCAGATCGTGGTGCTCACTGGCGGCCATCGCGCTCAGACCACCGACCTCTTCCTTGACCGGGCTGCCGAGCAGAAGATCGTGGAGATTCCCGGCACGCGCCATCCCGACGGCGCCGCGCATGGCTCAGGATGCACCCACTCCTCGGTGCTTGCAGCCCAGCTGGCCCTCGGCCATGCGCCGCTGCAAGCAGCCATCACCGCGCGTGCACTGGCTGGCTCCGCCGTTGCCAACGGTCTGCGCGGCATCGGCGCGGGGGCTGGCCCCGTTGATGTTCTCGGCCTTGCAAGCTTCCGTGCCAGTTAAGCAACGTCGAGCGCGGCTACCGAGGGACCCCTCTGGGGTCCCTCTCCTTAGACCTTTCTTGGCGCGCGCCTGTTTGCCATAATCGCGTCATGAAGCTCTTGCGTCTCAAGCCCGGCCATGGTGAGGTGCTGTTGGCCGAGGGTGACCTTGAGGTGCCTGCGCAGGAGGCCGAGTTGATCGCCGCCTTCCGCCGCGAGCTCGACGCCGGCATGTGGGCTGCCGTGCCAACAACCTCGCCTCAGGGGCGGCGTGAGGCCGAGATGGTCAAGAGCTTTCACGATGTGCCTCGTGATGCCGAGCGTGTGATCTTCTTCCCGCGCGCCGCCGGCGGGGCGCGCTAAAGGCGCCTGCGCAGGTGCCGCTCGCTCTGACCGCCACCGCGCTTGTTCTGCTCGTCCTACTCTGGCAGCTCGCCTTGCCGTCTTTGCGTCGTGCGCTTGCACGTCATCGCTCCGCTTCGCGTCCCGCGGGGGAGGTTGGCTATGACCCTGGGCGCGAGCTGCGCGCTGAGCAGCGTGCCCGCCGGCTCCTGCGCTCCTGCGTCAATCGCGAGGAGTGGGAGATGTACAGCGACCTCGGCTTCCTGCGCGTCTGGGGCACCGATGTCGTGCCGGCGGCGGATGGCGCTCTGAGCGCCTACCTCATCTATCCCCACCTGCCGATCGTCGCCTACTTGCCGCAGACCGGCGCTCTGCTCGGTGAGTACTGCATCGCCTTCCCCGACCACACTCGCCCTTACGGCTCACCGCGCCTGCCTGACTCCGACGATGTGCTTGCCAAGTGGCTCGCCCTCGTTGCCGATGAGCGCGGGCTTATCGCTGGCGCCAACATGCATCTGCCTGGGCGTCAGGTTGCTACTGACAAGCTGCGCGAGGATCTATCGCGCCTCGCGCGCTGGGAGTCTGAGCGTGCGGGTGCTCTGGCGCAGGCGTTCGTCGCCTGAGGCTTCAAGCTCCCTCGACGAGCACGGTGCGAGCGACTTCCTCAAACCGCTCTTTGCGGTGGTCCTCGGCCCCGACGATTCGCTCCAGTGAGCTGCCGATGTCCTCGATGTCTAGCTCCGCAGTGCAGACCAGGATCTGCTCAATGTCAAGCCAGTCCTTGGGACGATCGAAGATGCTCTTGCAAATCACCAGGTGCTCCGGCGAGAGCACCGGCAGGCGGTCCTCTCCGAAGGGCACCATGCGCACCGCCCGGCGCATGGCTTCGTGCAACTCGTCGTAGGCGAAGAACAGGTCGATTGGCGTGCGCCCCCACCATGAGCGGCTCTGACCATCGCGTTCTGCCACCGTCTGATCGATGGCATCGACTCCTAATGGAGTGAGTGCTCTTTCGACCGTTGCATAGGCTGCGGGTGCGACGAACACATTGACGTCGATGTCGATCGTCGCTCGCGGCTCGGCGTAGTAGGCCAGCGCCAGGGCACCGCCGAAGGCGTGCGCGATCTTGGCTTTGGAGAGGCCCTCGTGGATGGCAAGCACCTTGTCTGGCAGCGTGGGCTCGCTCATGCTGCCCTCGGGCTGAGTCGCGGAAAGCGTCGCCCTGCCGGTGCCCGACTCGGCGGCAGGCGGTCGGTAAGCAGCAGTAGGTCACGCAGTGCCTCGCCGCGCTCCTTGGGCGTGGCCGTGATCCATGCCGCCGCCTCCTGTGCGCTGCTGGCTGGTTTGCGACGATCGCCCTGCAGCGCATCCGCCAGCAGTCGCCGCAGTACAGGTCTTGGTGCGCGGCCCGATGTCAGCTCGGACAGCAGTTCCACGCTCGCGCGGTCTGAGTTGTCCACCGCGATTGGCGCGCCCGCGCGCGCGGCGGCATTGCGCAGCTCGCCTGGATCGAGCGTCTTAGAAGAGCGCGCCTGCGCCCGCTCGATGACCTCGGGGGTGAAGGTCTGAAATGACGCCAGCGTGCGGCTGCGCGGACCCGTGGCGGTCGCATGGGATTCGCGTATCTCCCACGTTCCGGAGCGGCGATCGACGATATAAGCCATAGTGGGTATTCTAACCCACTATCTGCGTTTTGCAAGCACTTTGAACGCCGCGCGCGCGACAAGCTTCTGAAGCGTTTGCGTGCCCTTCTGCGCAGGTCCTCATGACCGGCTCCGATTGGAGTCCCTTGTCCTCTAGGATCACCGCCCATGTCTTCCTTCGATATGAAGCACCGCAGCCGCGCTCTCACCGAGGGTCCTGAGCGCGCCGCCGCGCGCGCCTATCTGCATGGCATCGGCTACAGCGCCGAGGATCTCGCCAAGCCCATCGTCGGGGTTGCGCACTCCTGGATCGAGACGATGCCTTGCAACTTCAATAACCGCATACTCGCCAGCAAGGTCAAGGAGGGCATCCGTGCTGCCGGGGGCACGCCGATGGAGCTCAACACCATCGCCATCTCCGACGGCATCACCATGGGCACCTCTGGCATGCGTGCCTCGCTCGTCTCGCGCGAGCTGATCGCTGACTCCATCGAGCTCGTTGCCTCCGCCCACGCCTTCGACGCGCTCGTCACGATCTCCGGCTGCGACAAGACCATCCCCGGCACCATCATGGCGCTCGCGCGCCTAAACATCCCGGGGCTGATGCTCTACGGCGGCTCCATCCGTCCTGGGCACTTCCAGGGTCACGACGTCACCATCCAGCAGGTCTTCGAGGCTGTCGGCGAGTTCGCCACGGGCAAGATCTCAGAGCAGGAACTGCACGAACTGGAGGAGGCCGCTTCGCCGGGGGCTGGCGCCTGCGGCGGGCAGTTCACCGCCAACACCATGGCGATGGCCTTCGAGGTGCTCGGCATCTCGCCCGCCGGCTCCGCCATGGTGCCCGCCGAGGACGGACGCAAGCTCGAGGTGGCCTCCCAGTGCGGTGAACTCGTCATGGACGTGCTGCGCCGCGGGCAGCTTCCTAGCGAGGTCATCACCAAGGAGGCCCTTGAGAACGCCATCGCCGCGGGAGCCATGAGTGGCGGCTCGACCAACATCGTCCTCCATCTGCTCGCCGTCGCGCGCGAAATGGGCGTAGCACTCTCGATCGAGGAGTTCGATCGCATCTCCGAGCGCACGCCGTTGCTGTGCGATCTGCAGCCCGGCGGTCAGTACGTGGCCACCGATCTCTACGCTGCTGGGGGCGTGCCGCTCGTGCTCAAGCGCCTGCAGGAAGCGGGAGCGCTGCACGCCGATGCTGCCACGGTCACCGGCCGCACCATCGGCGAGCACGCCTCCGAGGCCAGCGAGACTCCTGGACAGCGCGTCGTGCGTCCGCTGTCGGACCCCCTCAAGCCTACGGGGGGCTTTGCCATCCTGCGCGGCAACGTCGCTCCCGATGGCTGCGTCGTCAAGCTCGCCGGCCACGAGCGTCGCAAGCATGTCGGCCCCGCGCGTGTCTTCGACGGCGAGGAGGCTGCCATGGCCGCCGTGCTGGCCAAGGGCATCAACCCGGGCGAGGTGGTCGTCATCCGCAATGAGGGGCCCGCCGGTGGCCCCGGTATGCGCGAGATGCTGTCCGTCACAGCCGCCCTCATCGGCGAGGGACTGGGGGAGAGCGTCGCGCTCATCACCGACGGCCGCTTCTCCGGTGCCAGCCACGGCTTCATGGCCGGACACGTCGCCCCCGAGGCGGCCCGTGGCGGGCCCATCGGGGCGCTGCTGGACGGCGATGAGATCACCATCGACGTTGACGCACGGCGTATCGATGTCGCACTCACCGATCTGCAGATCGCCGAGCGCCTGGTGCTCTACGCGCCGCTCCCGCGCGCGGATGAACACATCGACGTCGCTATTCAGAAGTACGCCAAGCTCGTCGGCTCTGCCGCCGAGGGCGCCGTCACTCGCTGACCGGCGTCTCGTCGGTTATTCGCCGAGGAACTCCTCCAGCAGCGTGTTGAACCGCGCTGGGCGCTCCAGCATCGGCGCGTGCCCGGTGTCCGCGAAGATCACCTTGCGCGCATCGGGGATCAGCTCGGTATACACGTCCGCGTCGCGTACGGTTATCAGCCGATCGCGATCGCCCCATACGACGAGAGTGGGACACACGATCTCTGGCAGTCGGTGGCGGAAGTCGTAGTTCAAGTTGGCCTCCAGAGCCTGCATGAAGCCTGGCTTGCCCGCTCCGCGCAACTGCTCTGCCGCAAGCTCTCTGGGCAGCCGACCGGGATACAGAACGGGTACGCCCAAAGTCAGATCGCGCAGCTTCGACCAGCGTGTCAGCGCGTCAGCATGCGCGGCTCCCCAACCCGTCTGTATGGCCAACAACGGCCCCATCCGGCGTATCCACCTGGCCCCTCGCAGTGCGACCGGGTTGTTGTAGCTGCTGATGCCCGCGGGGGCCGCCAGCACCAAGCGCTCCACGCGCTGTGGGAAGGCGATCGCCATCTCCGCCGCGACGAAGCCGCCCATCGAGTTGCCCACCACCGCGGCAGCCCCCATGCCCAAGGCGTCCATCACCTGGTCAAGCACCCGGGCGTAGAGGGAGATCGTGATCTTCTCCGCAGGCATCTCGGAGTGGCCGAAGCCCGGCAGGTCGAGAGCCATCACGCGGTGGTGTGCCGACAGTACTGGCAGCTGCTCCAGCCAGTTCTGCCAGGAGCCCGACAGGCCGTGTACGAACACCACTGGCGGGCCTTCGCCCAACTCGATGACATTCACTGCGCGATCGTTTACAATTATCCAGCGCTGGTGCTTGCGCCAGTCAATGTCAAGCCACGGAGAGCGGCCCTGTGGGCCATACGGTTCAGGCGGAGTCGCCGTGGGGGGAGATGAAGTGCTGGACACAGCTCACTAGTCTATTCGGCGCGATGCGCATCGCAATCGACATAGATTCCACTCTGCACCACTACTGGGATGTCCTCTCGGCGGTATCGGTGCAGCGTTTCGGCGTGGCGCTTCCCTACGAGGAGCAGTTCTCCTGGGGCATCACCCGCCTGCGCCCTGAACAGCTGGCGCTCTGCATCGAGGAGAGTCACAGCGATGCGCGTATCCTCACCGGCCAGCCCTATCCCGGAGCGGTGGAGACCGTTCGCCACTGGCACGGGGAAGGTCACTTCGTGCATATCACGAGCCATCGCCCGCTCGACCGCATGGCGGCCACGGGTGCTTGGCTGGACAGCATCGGGCTGCCCTTCGACGACCTGCACTGCTCCTTTGACAAGGTTGCCCGCTGCGTGGAGCTCAAGATCGACCTGCTGATCGACGACAGCCCAGCCAATCTGCTGGCCGCGATCGATCACGGCATCCTCGCTGCCACCATCGCTCATCCCTGGAATCGGGACGCGCGCGAAGAAGACGACATCCTGGGCGCCGAGGACTGGTACGAGCTTTCGCGTCTGCTTGGGCCCCTGCTGGCCAGCAGGCAGCGCTCACTGGCTCAGTAGCTGAGGCACCTCGCAAAGCCGCCTCGACAGCTCGCAAAGCCGCCTCGCAAGCCGCCTTCGACACCGGCCTGGGCCTCCGACGGGTGGCGCCTGGGCAGGCGCAGAGGCTCGCGCGGCGAACATCTTGGGATGAGCGCTTCAGGCACAGCCGAATCAGCGGCTCAGACAGCCGAACCAGCAACTCAGTTGCCCCCCGCCTGGCAGCAGGCGCTGGAGCTGCTGCAAGCGGATCTCAAACTGCGCGACGCCGCCGAGAAGACCTGTCGTGCCTACCGCGTGGACATCGGCCAGTTTGCCCATTGGGCCGCTGCGCAGGGAGCCACGCCCGAGACTGTGGACCCAAAGCTGGTGCGCCGCTACATCGCCCACCTCTCAGAGCAGCATGTGGCGCCCTCCACGTCCGCTCGCAAGCTGGCTTCCCTGCGAGCCCTCTTCTCAAGCCAGCGCGAGCATGGGCTAATCGTCCAGAATCCCGCCGATCTCGTATCCACTCCCCGGCGGCCCGCGCATTTGCCTACGGTGTTGAAGGTTCGTGAGGTAGGTCAGCTGCTGGACGGCATCCCTGCCGCCACGCTGCTTGAGAAGCGCGACCATGCGCTGTTCGAGCTGGCCTATGCCTGCGGCTTGCGCGCCGAGGAGTTGGTGTCGCTCACCATCCATGATGTCGACCACGACGGCGAGCAGCTGCGCGTCGAGGGCAAGGGACGCAAGACGCGCTTCTTGCCGATTGGCGAGCAGGCCACGGCGGCTCTGCGCCTATATCTGGACAGCGGCCGTGCGAAGTTGCTTGATCCGGCTCACAAAAATGAGCCGGCGTTGTTCCTCAGCAAGTCCGGTCGGCCTCTGGGCACCGGCGATGTGCGCCGTCGCTTGCGCGTATGGACCGCTCGCGTGGGTCTGCCCTGCAGGGCCTCTCCGCACGCGCTGCGCCACAGCTTCGCCACCCACCTGCTCGACGGGGGAGCGGACCTGCGCGCCATCCAGGAGCTCTTGGGCCACGCCAGTATCTCCACCACCCAGGTCTATACACGCGTGGAATCAGCCAGGTTAAGAAGCGCCTACGCACGCAGTCACCCACGTGCCTGAACTCTGAAATGACGACAGAACAGATAGAGTCACCCCCGCTCACAAGCGCATACGCGCGCAGTCACCCTCGGGCCTGATCAGCGGGCGAAGACCTGGAGACGAACGTTGGAGACGAACGTCAAATCGATCGAGCTGCGCGAACTGTGGCGGCGTTATAAGGCTGACGGTGACCCGCGGGCGCGCGAGCGGCTGGTGGTCGCCTACTCGCCGCTGGTCAAGTACGTAGCCGGACGCACCGCCGCGGGGCTTCCGCCGCACGTCGAGGAGGCCGATCTGGTCTCCTATGGACTGGTCGGTCTGATCTCGGCGATCGAGCGTTTCGACCTGGGTCGCGAGATCAAATTCGAGACCTATGCCATTACGCGCATCAAGGGCGCCATCATCGACGAGCTGCGCTCGATGGACTGGGTGCCGCGCAGCGTGCGCGCTCGCGCAAGGGAGATCGAGCGGGCCAACGCCAAGCTCGAGCATCGCTTGCAACGCGCACCCACCGACCAGGAGATGGCCGCTGAGTTGAACGTGTCCGTCAGCGAACTGCACGACTCGCTGCTGGCCATCTCGCACTCCTCAATGGCTGCTCTGGATGAGCTGTGGAGCGTGTCCGACTCAAGTGGTGACCAGGTGTCGCTGATGGACACGCTTGAGGACCCTGCCGCGCCGGATCCCGCCAAAGTGCTCGACGTCGGTGACCTGAAAGATCGCATTGCCGACTCCATCGCGCGTTTGCCCGAGCGCGAGAAACTGGTGATCGCGCTGTACTACTACGAGAATCTGACCCTCAGAGAGATCGGTGAGGTCCTGGGCGTGACCGAGTCGCGTATCTCCCAGCTTCACACCAAGGCAGTCCTGCGCTTGCGTTCGCGCATGACTGGCGATAGTTTCGACTGATGCACCCTGCGGACCGGATCCGCAATGTCGCCCTTGTCGGTCATCGAGGCACTGGAAAGACCTCGCTGCATGAGGCCCTGCTGTTTGAGGCTGGTGTCACCTCTCGTCTTGGCGCCGTAGCGGATGGCAGCACGGTCGCCGACTCCGAAGCAGACGAGCAGGCGCGGCAGATGTCGATCTCCGCTGCCCTCAGCTCATTTGAGTGGCAGGGGCGCAAGATCAACCTGCTCGACACTCCGGGCGAGCCGAGCTTCGTGGCCGATGCCCTCGGCGTTCTGCGCGTGTGTGAGTCGGCGATCTTCGTCGTCAATGCGGTCATGGGCGTCGAGGTCTCCACCAGCCGCCTCTGGGCCAGGGCACAGGAGCTCGACATCGCCCGCATGCTGTTCGTCAATATGCTCGACCGCGAGCGCGCCGACTTCTTCCGCGCGCTGGAGCAGCTCAAGACGGCTTTCGGTCCGCACGTCGTGGCCACCGAGATCCCGATGGGAGCCGAGCACGAGCTGGAAGGAGTCATCGACCTCGTCGATATGACTGCCTTCCGCCACGATTCCGCCGAGCGCCAGGGCTTCACGCAGGTGCCAATCCCGGCGGCCATGGAGGCACAGGCGCAGGAATACCGCGAGAAGCTGATGGATGAGGTGGCCGAGGTCTCCGACACACTGATGGAGCGTTATCTGGAGGGGACAGAGATATCCCACGAGGAGATCGTCACGGCGCTCAAGGATGGAACCAACCACGGTTCCATCTTTCCCGTCGTCTGCGGCGTAGCCATCCGCAACCTCGGCACCTCGCGCCTGCTAGAGGCGATCGTCGAGGACCTGCCTTCGCCCGTCAAGCACGGGCCGCTGCGCGTCGGGGATGTCGAGTTGAGGCCCGAGGCACAGCGCGAGCTGTTCGCCTACGTCTTCAAGACTCGTGCCGATCCTTTTGCCGGGCGCATCAACTTGCTGCGTGTCTACCAGGGCACCCTGCACCACGACAGCCATGTGCTCAATACGCATGCCCATGCCAAGGAGCGCATCGGCCAGCTGCTGGAGTTCAAGGGTAAGGAGGTCTTGCACGTCGAGCAGTTTGGGCCCGGCGACATCGGCGCCGTAGCCAAGCTCAAGGAGACTCGCGCCGGCGATTGGCTAACCGCGCGCGAGGAGACGATCGAGATGCCTCGTCTGAAGCTGCCCGCGCCGGTGATGGCCTTTGCGATCGAGTCCTGCAGGCGCAGCGATGAGGACAAGGTCTTCAGCTCGCTGCGCCGCTTGCAGGAGGAGGATCCCACGATTGACCTGCACCGCGATTCACAGACCGGCGAGCAGATCGTCGCGGGCCTCTCGCAGGTGCACGTGGAAGTGATCGTCGATCGCCTGCGCGAGCGCTTCGGCGTGGAGGTCACCCTCAAGCCGCCGCGCGTGCCCTACCAGGAGACCATCAGACGATCCGCCAAGGCTCATGGTCGGCATAAGAAGCAGACCGGCGGTCGTGGGCAGTTCGGCGACTGCCAGATCGAAATCGAGCCACTGCATGATGCTGATCCCAGCCACCCGAGCTTCGAGTTCGTCAACGAGATCAAGGGCGGCGTGATCCCTAACCAGTTCATCCCCGCTGTGCGCAAGGGTGTCGAAGAGGCCATGAGCACGGGGGCTGCCGCCGGCTATCCCGTGAAGGATGTGCGCGTGCGGCTGATCGATGGTTCCCACCATTCGGTGGACTCCTCCGAGGTGGCTTTCAAGATGGCCGGCATCCACGCCATGCGTCAGGCGCTGCAAGACGCCGATCCCGTGCTGCTGGAGCCGATCATGCTTGTTACCGTGAGCGTGCCCGAGGAACACGTGGGGGATGTCATCAGCGATCTCAACAGCCGCCGCGGGCGACCCCAGGGGATGGAGCCGGCAGGGGGTATGACCGAGATCAAGGCGGAGGCACCGATGTCCGAGATGCTCAGCTATGCCCCCGAGCTGCGTTCCATCACCGGCGGTCAGGGCGACTACACGCTGGAGTTCCTGCGCTATGAGGAGGTCCCCTCGCAGCTCGCGCAGAAGGTGCTTGCGCAGGCTACGCAGGACCATGCGGCGACACACGCGTGACGGGTTGCGAGGAGTCCACTGCCACACGTGTTGTACGGGTCGCGGGGAGCCCACCACGACACGTGCTGTACGGGCAGCGGGGAGCCCACTGCGACACGTGCGTGACGGGTCGCCAAGCGCCGCGGGCTGTCCCCCACTACCCTGAAGGGCCGATGGCCACGAGATCGATCGTCACTTCCCACCCTGAGGTTGCCTGCGACGTATGCGGCAGGCGCCTGCTGCGCGGCGAGCAGCCCGATGTATTCCTGAGCGGCGGGCAGCGGCGCACAGTGTGTGAGCTGTGCGTCCCGAGGGCCACGCATGAGGGCTGGTTGCGCGAGGCCGAAGAGCGTTCCTTGACCATGCGCCCCTCCGGCCCACGGCGCACGCGCTCCTTGTTGGGGCGGCTGCGCCAGCTGCGTGAGTCCCCTGCCGACGATGCTTCGTTGCCGGCCAATGGCAGTCCGCCGATCGCCGTCGATGGGCGCGATTACGAAGGTCTCTATGACTTCCTCGACAACGCCCCGTCCGGCTCAGAGCCGGTACCAGCCGCTTCGCACTCCGAGGATCCCGCTGGGGCTGCGACGGAGGTCGAGCGATCCCCCGGCGACCGCCAGTCGGCACGGGCACTTGAGGTCTTCAACCGCGGTGAGCATCCGCGGCGCGTGGCGGGCGTTGCTCGCTCGCTCGGTCGCCCTTCGGTATGCGTGGCCCCGGTAGCGGACTCCGACAGTCTTGTCACCCTCATGGTGGCCTGGGATCTGTGCTGGTACCGCTATCAGGTGGATCTTGGCGACCAGCAGGCTGGTGCGCTGCTGCTGGCACAGGGCATGGAGCTTGAGGAACTGCCCGCGGAGGAGCGGGTGGCCAACGCCGCGGCCGATGAGCGCGGCGAGCTCTCCCTGATCTGACTGGGCCTTTCCCCACAGGCCTTTTCGTCCACCTGCGCGTCAATGTCGCGCAAACGCTTTAGCATCTACGTGACGATGATCTATTGCGTGGTCCCCAGGCCCCTAGCCGACGAGCTTTATCCCAAGCTGGTGGAGTACTACAAGGACGACGAGAACGTGACGGTGATCGTCGATCGCCGTGAGTCGGATCGTCGTGGGCGCCAGGGAACCTCGGGCGCCGTGGGTCCTGAGGGTCAGCGGCGGGTCGTGCGCGAGCGTCGCCGTGCGCGTGTGCCTGGCGAGCTGCCGGCGCTCGCGGGCGTTCCGTCCCAGTAAGGGCGCATAATGCCGCGTCCATGACGAAGGTGATCGTTCACGTCGACGGTGGTGCTCGGGGTAACCCGGGGCCGGCCGCGGCCGCGAGCGTGGTATCGACGCCTGCGGGCGAGGTGCTTGATGAGGCGGCGGAGCTGCTCGGCAAAGTCACCAACAACGTGGCCGAGTACCGCGCGCTGCTCTTGGGGCTCGCGCGCGCCCGCGCCTTGGGGGCCAGCGAAGTGGAGGTCGTCAACGACTCCGAGCTGATCGCCAAGCAGGTGCAGGGGCACTACAAGGTCAAGCATGAGGCGATGCGGCCGTTGCATCGCCAGTCGCTGGCGGCGTTGAAGGAGTTCGAGAAGTGGTCGATCCGCTCGGTGCCGCGTGCACAGAACGCGGATGCCGACGCGCTGGTCAATCAGGCCCTCGACAACCAACGACACACTGGTGGGTGAGGGCTTGCACTTTTGCTGCGATGTGCGCCATCGTCTATACCTGTAGATACGATTGTTATCTTAATTCAAAAAACATACCCTCCGACATCGCCCTTTATGTTGCGGTAGATGCCCATGAGGCCGCCGAGCCTCAGTGCGGTGGGCAGCAATCACGGCCGAACCTCAGTGCAGCGGATGGGCTAAGTGCGGGGATGGGCTAAGTGCAGCGGCTGGGTTCAGTGCAGCGGATGGGCGGACTGCGCGATGTTGATCATCTGCGGGTTGGTGAGGTCCTCGCGCAAGGTGTTGTTGACCCAGTACAGGACGTGCCCTTGGCGCCAGGCGATGAGGTGGATGGAGCTGCCGTCGTCGACGAACATGTAGTGGCGCCCGCCCAGGGAGACTTCCTGGTTGACGTGGTTGATGATCGGCGGGTTGGTCCAGTCCATGCCCTCGACGTCGTAGTAGCCGCCCAGGCCGTTCTGCTGGAAGACCTCAATGAAGGCGTGGTGCTGTTGCCCCTGCTGATCCATGAGGGTGTAGGCGCGGATGCCTTGGGGCACCGCCGGCCCGGTCTGCAGGGCAGGGTAGAGCACCGGGAAGGGCAGCCTGACGGCTGCGTTGAAGAGTTCGGTGCGGTTACTGGAGGAGGTGGGGTAGAGGCCGATCGAGGCCGGAGTAAAGCTCGTGTGGTGGCCGTGCCCCGAGCTGCTGGAGGCCAGATGATGGGGGACGGCGACGTGCCGGCCGCCATGGAGGAATTCTTCGACCGTTTCGTGAATCATCTGCGGCGTGGCCGTCACATAGTCGCCGCCGCCGATCTTGGTGTTGTCGGTCGCGAAGCGGAACTTGACCTGGCGCAGGGGCTTTTCCTGGGAGAACACGATCAGCTTGGTGAGCTTGATCAGCTCTGAAGCGGAGGGTGGGAAGGTGGTCGTGATCGATCTGCCCACCGCCTTTGAGACCCGGTCGATTTCCCCGAGCAGGTCGGTGGGGGAGACCTGCTCGCGCAGGTTGCGGATGAAGTCCTGCTGGCGTGCCACGCGCACGAAGTCCGAGTCGCCGTGTCGGTAGCGCACGTAGGAGAGCGCGTTGTTGTAGCAGAGCTTCTGATAGCCAGGCTGCAGGTTGATTTCGGAGTAGTTTTCGGCTCCTATGCCGTTGACGTGGTAGTAGCGGTGATCCACGTTGATATAGACGCAGCCGAGTGAGTCGACCACTTCGATGAAGCCCTTGAAGGTCGCGTCGATGACGCCGTTGAGCTTGATCCCCAGCAGGTGCTCGATCGTTTCGGCCGCCAGTCGCGCGCCGCCGTCGGTGCCCTTCAGGGAGCTGCCGATGGTGTAGGCGCCGTTGATCTTTTCGGGATAGTAGACCTGCCCGCTTGGCGTGACGATCTTGGCGAGCAGATCGCGGGGGATCGACATCACCGAGGTCTGTCCCTGATTGGGGTCCAGGCGCACCAGCAGCATCGTGTCGCTGTGGGGCGGGTTGGCGCGATCGAAGGCGCTCTTGGCCTTGGCGCGCTTGTCCGAGCCGATCAGCAGGAAGGTCTGGGGAGCGCCACCGTAGGCTTCGGCGATCACGCCCTGGGGGGCATGGATCCGGTTGACCCCCGGAAAGACCTCGTTGGCGATCGTCGTGACCTTGTTCAACGCCACCGTGGCCGTGGCGGCGCCGCTGAGCAGCGCGATGGCCACGCCGCCGATCAGGAAGCGCTTCCACATGCTGCTTAGGCTACCGACCCCCCCGGCGCGGCACGCCGGGAGGCTATGCCGCGCGCCGAGGGCATGCCGCGCTGCGCGCCGAAGTCATACTGCGCCACGCGCCGAGGTCATAGGTACGCTCGACTGCATGCTGAGCCCCAGAAACCGCGAGCTGTTGGGACTGGTGCCCTCAGCGCTGCTGGTCGTCGCCGGCTTCACGGCGATCTTCATCCAGGCCGAGAACACCAGCGGGGCCGCGGACACCAACATCGTCCTCAACCACGCCTCAAGCGTGTCGCTCACCTACGGCGCGATCTTCCTGGCCCTGTGCGTGGCGGGGCACCTGGTGATCCGCTTCGCGCTGCCCAACGCCGACCCCTACATGTTCCCGCTGGCAGCGGTGCTGGCGAGTGTGGGGATCGTGATGGTCTATCGCATCAATCCCTCGCTGGCACGCCAGCAGGCGCAGTGGATGGTGGTCGGGTTGATCGGCTTCGCGGCCACGATCCTGCTGCTGCGCAAGAACGGCGTAGGGGTCTTGGAGCGCTATCGCTACACGATCGCGGCGGTGGGCATCGGCATGGCCGTGCTGCCGCGACTGCCGGGCATCGGCGAGCAGGTCAACGGCGCCTACCTCAACATCCACGTGGGCTCCATCAGCTTCCAGCCCGCCGAGCTGGCGAAGATCGCGATCGTGATCTTCCTCGCCAGCTACCTGCGCGATAACCGCCAGATCCTCGTTACAGCCGGGCGCCGGGTAATGGGCGTGACGTTCCCGCCGATGAAGCAGTTCGGCCCGATGCTCGTGGTGTGGGGCGCGGCGATGGCCACGCTGCTGCTGACGCGCGAGCTCGGCACATCGCTGATGTTCTACGGCGCCTTCCTGGCGCTGCTCTACGTGGCCACGGGCCGCCTGTCCTTCCCGCTCATCGGCCTGATCCTGTTCGCCGTGGGCGCCTGGTTCGTAGCCACGCACGTCGGTCACGTGCACGCGCGCGTGCTCGCCTGGCAGCACCCTTTCGACCCCGCTTTGTATGAACGCACCGGCGGCAGCTACCAGCTGGCGCAGTCGCTCTTCGCGCAGGCCGACGGGGGTCTGTTGGGAACGGGCTTCGATCAGTCACTGCTGCAACTCAACGGCGCCGGCGGCCATGCGATCCCGCTCCTGCCGATCCCTGAGAGCGACATGATCTACGCGGTCATCGTCAACGAGCTGGGCCTCGTAGGGGCCGCGGCGCTGCTGCTGACCTACCTGCTGTTCGTGGCGCGCGGCCTGAAGACAGCGATGCTGGCCCGCGATTCCTTCTCCAAGCTTCTGGCCACCGGCCTGTCCTTCGTGGTTGCCATGCAGGTGTTCGTCATCGTCGGCGGCGTCACGCGCGTGATCCCGCTTACCGGGGTGACCTTGCCCTTCGTCGCCTACGGCGGCTCCTCGGTGGTCATGAACTTCGTGCTGCTCGGTCTGCTGCTGGTCATATCTGACGGTGCGCGCAGGTAAGGAATCTTGATGGCCTGCGCCCTTCGGGCTCCGGCGTGTTGGTCGCGTTGAGCGTATCCGATGGAGCCTTTGCGTAGGTTTGGGCCGGTTTTCGCGGATAAAGCTGTGCAAAGACACGTAAGCCTCTCCAGGTCTCGGGTGGGCAATGAATATGACCCTCGATGCTCACCGCGACTCTCCTCGACAGCAACACCTTGCAGCCCCGCCCGTGGCTTGCCCGCCTGCGCCGCGCGCTGCGCGAGGATCGTTTTGTCCTTCACTACCAGCCGATCCTTGAGCTTGCCAGTGGTGAGGTGTCCCACTACGAGGCGCTCGTGCGCCTGGCTGACGATCCCGACGCACTGCCGTTGGCGCCTGGTGCCTGGATGCCTGCAGCTGAGCGCTATGGGCTGATCCGCGAGATCGACCGCATGGTCGTGAGCAAGGCAGTGCGACAGCTTGCGCAGGAGCCCATCGGAGTGGGTATCGCGGTCAATCTCTCGGCTCTGTCGATCGTGGACGGAGACATGCTGGGTCACATTGAGCGCGAGCTCGCAAGTCAGCGCGTGGCTCCAGCGCGGCTGACGCTTGAGGTCACAGAGACCGCCGCGATCTCCGACATGACCTGCGCACAGCTCTTCTGCGAGGGCGCTGCGGCGCTGGGCTGTCCGCTGGCGCTGGACGACTTCGGCGTAGGCTTTGGTTCCTTCTACTACGTCAAGCGCCTGCCTTTTAGCTACCTGAAGATCGACGGCGAGTTCATCCGCGGGCTGTGCGGCTCAGAGCAGGACCGGCTGATGGTGAAGGCGTTGGTGGACGTGGCGCGAGGGATGAAGATGCAGACGATCGCCGAGTGGGTCGGCGATGAGGACACGCTCGCGCTGCTGGGCGAGCTGGGTGTCGATGGCGCGCAAGGCTTTCAGGTGGGGCGGCCTCACCCGCTGATTCGCTGTGAACGGCTCAACGCCGCGGCCTGAACCTCTCCGAGGGCGGACGTGTCAGCGCGGCTGCGGGAACTGGCTGCGCATCGCCGCATCCCAGACACGATCTGGCGTCAGCTTGCGCTGCAGGATCGTCAGCCTGGCCGAGGCCGTCACCTGTACACGCGAAGGCGCGCGGCGGCGCGTGATGGCCTTCTCGATCGCCTTGGCCACTACGTCCGGGCCACCGCCCAGGTGCCTTGCCGGACCCTCGTAGACGCCTTTGGTTAGCACCTCGAGCTTGGCTTCAAAGTCCGCGTAGGGGTTCTCGGCGCCGTTCTCGGTGCTCGCCACCACGGCATTGTTGGCGAACTCCGTCGTGATCAGGCCCGGCTCGATCAGCACCACGCCAACGCCGAAGCCCTTGACCTCGAAGCGCATCGCATCGCTCAGCGCCTCCAGCGAATACTTCGTCGCGTGGTAGAGCCCGCCACCGGGGAATGTCAGTCGCCCACCCATGCTGCCGATGTTGACCACCTTGCCCCAACGCTGCGCGCGCATTCCCGGCAGCGTCAGCTGCGCCATGCGGATCGCCCCGAAGACGTTGGTCTCAAACTGGCGCCGCACGTCCTCCATGCTCACCTGCTCGACGGCCCCGCCCTGGCTGTAGCCGGCGTTGTTGATCAGCACTCCCACGGCGCCCTCGGCGCGCACGACCGCATCGACCGCGGCCTGCATCGAGGTCTCCTCAGTGACATCGAGCGCCAGCGTCTTGCAGCCATGCTGGGTGAGGTGCTCAATCGTCTCTGGCTTACGCGCCGTGGCGTAAACCGTCCAGCCACTGCCGGCCAGACGTCGGGCGGTAGCCTCGCCGATGCCCGAGGAGCAGCCTGTGATCAGTACGGCCTTCGATACCTGATTCCCCATATTGGGAAGCATACGGGCTCATGGTCTGGCGGGCCAGTTGGCGCTCGGCGCCCGGCTGCTTTAGGGTGCTCACGCGATGCGCGCCGTGACCTTCCAGGCTCCTCATGAAGTGCGGGTGCAGGACGTGCCCGAGCCCGAGCTGCTCGACGCGGGCGATGCCATCGTGCGCATCGAGGCCACCGGAGTGTGTGGCTCAGATCTGCACATCTACCACGGGCGCGTGAAGATCGAGCCGGGCTTCACAATCGGGCACGAGTACGTTGGCACCGTGCTGGCTGTCGGCGATGACGTCCACCATGTGCAGAGCGGCGACCGGGTGCTGGGGTGTTTCCAGACCGCCTGCGGGCGCTGCTGGTTCTGCCGCCGAGGCTGGTTTCACAAGTGCGATCACTCGCGCACCTTCGGCCACGGCGCCGTGCTTGGCGATTTGCAGGGCACACAGGCCGAGCAGGCGCTCGTGCCCAATGCTGACCTCGTCTTGCGCAAGGTGCCCGCGGGGATGAGCGACGAGGTCGCGCTGTTTGCCGGGGATGTGATGGGCACCGGCTACCACGCCATCGCTGACTCCGGCCTGCGTGCCGGCGACGTTGCTGCCGTGTTGGGCCTCGGTCCCGTGGGCTTGTGCGCTGTGCAGGCTGCCCGCGCGCATGGTGCCGCTCGGGTGGTCGCAATCGACACGGTGCCCGAGCGCCTGGCGATGGCCGAGTCCTTCGGCGCCCTTGCGGTGCACCTCAGCGAGGGCGATCCTCGCGCCGTAGTGCGCGAGGCCACCGAGGGGAGGGGGGTCGATCTCTGCGTTGACGCCGTCGGGCACCCCGAGGCGCTTGACCTCGCGGTGCGCCTCACGCGCAAGTGCGGAACCGTGCAGGCCGTAGGGGTCTACGCCGAGCGCTGCGAGTTGCACATGGGCCTGGTGTGGATCAAGGCGCTGCGTTTGTGCTCTGGCCATGCCAATGTGCTGGCCCACGTCGATCCCGTGCTGGCGATGATGTCCGCTGGGTTGCTCGACCCCACGCCGCTGGTCACGCACCACATGGGCCTTGAGGAGGCGCCGGAGGCGTACGCTATGTATGACCGGCGCGAGGCCATGAAGATCGTTCTCCAGCCATAATCGGATCGCGCTTGTGCGCTCGCTACTCCAGCTATGACCACAGCAACCGGCAACCCAACTCAAAATCCTGACTACGCGCTAGATGGTCCCGCGCGTGAGTTCCTTGCCGGCCCACATCGACTGCTGATCGGCGCGGAGCGGCCTGAGGCGCTTGACGGGCGTACGTTCGCCACGCTCGATCCCGCTAGTGGGCAGGAGATAGCGCAGGTCGCTCACGCCGGGCCCGAGGATGTTGAGCGGGCTGTAGCCGCCGCGCGTGCGGCGTTCGAGGGGCCATGGGCCGCCCTGCCTGCTTCCGCACGGGGCCGGCTGATCGGGGATCTCGCCGACGCTGTGGACGCGCACGCCGAGGAACTGGCGCAGATCGAGTCGCTTGACAACGGCAAGCCCGTCAAGCTCGCGCAGTATGTGGACGTGCTGGGAACGGCCGGGCACCTGCGCTACTTCGCCGGCTGGCCCACCAAGATCGAGGGCAATGTCCTGCCCGTGACCGCGCCCAACATGCTCTGCTACACCCGCCGCGAGCCCGTTGGCGTGTGCGCGCAGATCGTGCCTTGGAACTTCCCGCTGCTGATGGCCGCCTGGAAGATCGCTCCTGCGCTTGCCGCCGGCTGCACGATCGTGCTCAAGCCCGCCGAGCAGACGCCGCTGAGCGCCTTGCGTCTGGGGGAATTGGCGCTTGAGGTTGGCTTCCCGCCCGGTGTGCTCAACGTCTTGACTGGCGATGGCGCGACAGGTGCCGCGCTCGTCGATCACCCGGACGTCGACAAGATCGCCTTCACCGGTTCGACCGCCGTGGGGCGCGAGATCGGCGCCAAGGCCGGCCACGCGCTCAAGCGTATGACGCTTGAGCTGGGGGGCAAGTCGCCCAACGTGATCCTGCCCGACGCTGACATCGAGGCGGCGATCAAGGGCTCTTATCAGGCCATCTACTTCAACTCCGGCCAGGCCTGCAATGCCGGCTCGCGCCTGTTCGTGCCGGCCGATCGCTACGACGAGGTCATCGGCGCACTCGCCGAGCGCGCCGCGGCCACGCGCCTGGGGCCGGGCCTGGACACCGCTACACAGCTGGGGCCGCTGATCTCTGCCGAGCAGCGCGAGCGCGTGATGGGCTACATCGACTCCGGACGGGCCGAGGGAGCTGAGTTGGTAGTAGGACCCCACCCACCCGCTGTGCTCGCCGACAGCGGTGGCTACTTCGTGGCGCCTACGCTCTTCAGCGTCACCTCCGATGATCTGCGCATCGCGCGCGAGGAGATCTTTGGGCCGGTGCTCGTTGCCTCCCCGTACGACACTTTGGAGGAAGTCGCCAAGCGCGCCAACGACACCGACTACGGCTTGGCTGCCGGGGTTTGGACCAAAGACCTCTCAAGCGCCCACCGCCTGGCCGGCATGTTGCGCGCCGGTTCGGTCTACATCAACAACTGGGGCGGCGCCGATCCAGCCGCGCCCTTTGGCGGCTTCAAGGCATCGGGACTAGGGCGCGAGCACGGCCACGACGGTCTCGACGCCTACCTCGAGACCAAGACGGTCTGGACCGCGCTCTAGCCCTGCCTGTGGTGAGCTCTTGCCGCGCTCGATGCGGCGCCGTCAGTTGCTCAGTGCACTAAAGTTCCTGCAATGAGCGGCAGTTCCCCCGTGCCAGGCGCTCTCTCGATCGCCTGCGTGATCGACAACGGAACGGCTTCGCTCTCTCTGGAGGGCGAGCTGGACATCGCCACTGCCCCGTCCTTGGAGATGCGCCTGGATGAGCTTGAAGCACACGGCTCCACGCATCTCATGGTGGATCTCGGCGGCCTCGCCTTCATCGACTCCACCGGCCTGCGCGTACTGTTGCAGGCCAACGCCCGCGCTCAGCAGCGTGGCCATGAGCTGACTCTGCGCCCGGCGCGTGAGAACGTGCAGCAGGTCTTTGAGATCACTGGTGCGCAGGACGTGTTGAGCTTCGTGGCACCGCACGCCTGATCATCTGGCAGGCTTCCCCTTCTTGACCTCTCTGGCCGAGCATCCGCCCGTGGCGCTGGCCCCCACCGCCGAGCGCTCCAATCGCCGTTGGGCGCCGGTGCTCGCTGGGCTCTGTGCGCTGTTGCTGCTCGCCGCCACGGCCGAGATCGTGCTCGACGGTGCGGTGGGCCACTCACCGCTGATCCCCAAGTCCCCCAACATCGCCGGCTGGCTTGGGGGTATCGGCGAGCGCCTGGGATACCGCGTATTCCTGGTGGCCTTGCTGAGCTTCAGCGCTGCCTATGTGGGCCTATTGGCGCTGACCGGTCGCGCGTGGCTCAAGCAGCTCTCGCCGCGCTGGGCCATCGGCCTGGTGGTGGCGCTGCACGCAATCGTCTTCGCCGGACCCATCCTGCTCTCGACCGATGTCTTCAGCTACATCGCCTATGCGCGCATGGGCGTCGAGCACGGGCTCAACCCTTACGTGCACGGTCCCATCTCGATCGTCGGCGACCCCGTGTACCACTACGTGGGTTCGAGCTGGAAGCACGTGCCCACCGCGTACGGGCCGCTTTACACGCTGCTCTCCTACCCGCTTGCTCCGCTTGGCCTGACAGGCGCGCTATGGGGCATGAAGGTGGTGGCGCTCTTGGCCAGCGCCGGCACGCTGGTGCTCACCTGGCGCTGTGCTCGCGCGCGCCAGTTCGATCCGGTGTTCGCGCTGCTGGCCGTGGGGGCCAACCCGCTGTACGTGATCTACGGCCTGGGCGGCGCGCACAACGATCTGGTGATGACCTTCCTGATGATGGCCGCCGTTGCGCTGATGCTGACTGGCCGCTCTTCGAGCGGTCGTGAAACGGGAGCTGGCGCCACGGTGATGGCGGCCGCGCTGGTGAAGGCAACCGGAGTGGTGCTGTTGCCGTTCATGGTCATCAGCCGTCGGCGACTGGCCCCGATCGTGGGTGCCGCGTCGGCAGCCCTCGGGGGGGCGCTTGCGGCCTACGTGGCCTTCGGCGTGCACGGCGTCGACATCGTTGCTGCGCTCAATCGCGACGCCGCTCTGGTCTCCACCGACAGTTTCCCCACCGAGGTTGCCCACCTGTTCGGCAAGCCGGGGGTATTTCCGATCGACCATACGCTCCTGAAGGGCGTCCTTGCGGCGATCCTGCTGTATCTGATGTGGCTCACGTGGCGAGGCTATGACTGGGTGGCTGCCTCCGGCTGGGCGCTGCTGGCGATCGCCGTCACCTCCACGTGGCTCCTGGCCTGGTACACGCTATGGTCGCTGCCGCTGGCGGTCGTCACCCGCGACCGGCGCCTCTTGTGGACCACGCTCGCGGTGCAGGGGCTGTTCATCCTCCACCAGACCTCACCTCTGTTCGTGCAGGTGCAATGAGCCAGCGCCGCCTGATCGAGGTCACCGTGCTCGTGCTCGTCGGCGTGCTGCTGGCGCTTGCCACCGTCAACGACGTCATCCGCCAGTCGCACACCAATCAGCGCCTGGTCGTGGACCTCGACACCTGGCGGGCCTACACCGGCCACGTTTACCACAACCTCACGATCGAGCAGGACCTCAAGGGCAGCGGTTCCACGCGCGAGGTGATCTGCGGCAACACATCGCCCGGTGCTCCCAAGACGCGCCCGCAGTTGTGCCTCGTGATGCGGGGTCCCGTTGTGCATGGTCGCCGCACGGTCTATGGCGGCTACTACCTGCCGCCTCACACGCTCTACGACGTGAGCTCCGCGCGCTATGCCTGTTTTGGCCCCGCCAAGAGTCAGGGCTTGTGCGAACACGGAGTCTGAGCAACTGGTGGCCGCTGGCTGCCCTCATGCTGCTGGCGGCCGTGCTGCGCTTTGCCACGCTTGACCTGCAGAGCTTCTGGTACGACGAGGCGTTCACGCCGGTGCACGTCCTGCATCCGGGGCTCGGCGCCACGCTGCGTGCCGTATCTCATACCGAGAACACACCCCCTCTTTGGTATGTGCTGATCTGGGGCGTCTCGCGGGTATTGGGCAGTGGCGAGGTGGCTCTGCGCTCGCTCTCCGCAGTGGCCGGCGTGGCCACCGTGCCCGTGGCCTGGGGTATCGGCCAGGAGCTGGCCGGTCGCCGTGTGGCACTCGCCAGCGCCGCTTTCGTCGCCGTCAACCCGCTGTTTGTGTGGTACTCCCAGGAGGCTCGCGCCTACGCGCTGTTCATCCTGCTCGCGGCCTTGAGCGTGCTGTGCTTCCTGCGCGTTCTGCGTGAGCCAACCGGCAGGCGCCTGGCGGCCTTCGCGGTGGCGAGTGCGCTGGCGCTGCTGACCCACTACTTCGCGGTCTTCCTGCTGAGTCCGATGTGTGTCTGGCTGCTGGTGCTCGGCCATCGTGAACGCCGCTACGCGGTCTTGTGGTCCGTCGCAGCGGTGGGGGTGATCGGCGTTGCGCTGATCCCTTTGATCAGCGCCCAGGGCGGCCACGGCACGCAGTGGATCGGGCGCTGGGCGCTGGCCAGCCGTCTTGAAGCGATTCCCCAGTACTACCTGACCGGCTACTCGGGGGGCCCGCTTGGTCACGGTGTCGAGCTGCTGGTGGCTCTCCTGCTGCTCGCCGGCATCGGCTACGGACTGTGGAGCGTGCTTGAACCGCGCGAGGAGCGAGGTGCGCTGATCGCGCTGCTACTGAGCGCCTGCGGCGTGCTCATCCCTGTTGCCTTGGTGGCCTTTGGTGCTGACTATCTGGCTCCGCGCAACCTCGTCGCGGCGATGATCCCTATCACGGCCCTGGTCGCGGTTGTGATTGTCGCCAACCGCACCGGCTGGGTGGGCATGGCCATCGCCGGCCTCATCGCGCTTGTCTTCCTTGCCATCTCGATTGACGTCAACCTCAGCCCTCGCTTGCAGCGCGGTGACTGGCGTGGTGTGGCTCATGCGATTGCCTCACCCCAAGTCATCACGACCGTCGAGCTGGGTGCGGCTCCACTGGAGTACTACCTGCCGCCGCTGCACAACCTCGCGCGGGGCGCCACCGTCAGGACCAGCGAAATAGATGAGACCGGCTATGCCCCCTTGCGCTCAGGCGCAGGCTCGCCGCCTGCCCCGGGTTTCCACTTCGTGCAGCGGCGTGACATCAACGGTCTCATTCTCTACCGATTCACTTCGCCTGTGCCGCTCCCCGTATCCGAGGCCGTGCTGCGCAGCCACGTCATCACCCTGGCCCATCCGGAGGTGCTGGTGCGGTAAGGGCGCACGTCCTCACGGCGCAAAAAGTTCTAGCTTGTGGGCTATGGCAGTGCCTATCGTCGAGGTTGGGAATGACGCGAAGGTGACGCTGGAGCGCGCGTGCGCTCATCTTTTGTCTTTGCAGCATCGCGATGGCTGGTGGAAGGGGGAGTTGCAGACCAACGTGACGATGGACGCCGAGGACATGCTGCTGCGCGAGTTCCTCGGGGTTCGCCGGCAGGACGAGAGCGAGCGCTCGGCGGCCTGGATTCGCTCGCAACAGCGCGCGGACGGCACATGGGCGAACTTCCATGGCGGGCCGGGCGACCTGTCGAGCACGATCGAGGCATATTGGGCACTGCGGCTGGTGGGGGACCCGGTGGAGGACGAGCACATGCGCAGCGCCGCGCAGTTCGTCCGCGAACAGGGCGGCCTTCAGCGAGCGCGTGTGTTCACGCACGTATGGCTGGCATTGTTCGGGCTGTGGTCGTGGGAGCGCATCCCTGCGCTGCCACCGGAGGTCGTGCTGTTGCCTTCGTGGGTACCGCTGAATATCTACGACTTCGCCTGCTGGGCGCGGCAGACGATCGTGGCGCTGTCGGTCGTGATCGCCAAGCGCCCGACACATGCGCTGCCTTTCGAGCTGCGGGAGCTGCATGGCTCTGAGCCATGGTCGCGGCGCGAGCCGACGTCTCGCACGGGCCGCTGGCTCGCGCGTTTGGACAATATTTTGCGCGCGTATGAGCGCCGGCCGCTCGCGCCGCTGCGGCGGCTGGCCCTGGCACGGGCCGAGCGTTGGATCGTGCGTCGTCAGGAGTCCGATGGCTCATGGGGCGGTATCCAGCCGCCGTGGGTTTACTCGTTGATCGCGCTGCGCCTGCTCGGCTATTCGCTTGAGCATCCGCTGATGCGTCGTGGCCTTGAGGGTCTTGAAGGCTTCATGATCGAGCAAGGCTCCGAGCGACGACTGGAGGCGTGCCAGTCCCCGGTATGGGACACCGCACTGGCGATCGTCGCGCTCACCGACGCCGGATTGCCCCAAGACGATCCCCCGCTGACGCGCGCCGCGCAATGGCTGTTGGGCGAGGAGGTGAAGGTGCGCGGCGATTGGGCGCTCGCCCGGCCGCGGCTTGAGCCGGGAGGGTGGGCGTTTGAGTTCGCCAATGTCAACTACCCCGATGTCGATGACACCGCCGAGGTCGTGCTGGCGCTGCGCCGTACTGCACCCGTTGAGCCCCAGCGCGCGCAGGCTGCGATTGGGCGAGCCACGCGCTGGGTGGAAGGCCTGCAGAGCGCCGATGGTGGCTGGGGGGCCTTCGACGCTGATAACACCAATGCGCTCGTGCGCGAGCTGCCGTTCCTGGATTTCGGCGAGGTGATCGATGCCCCTAGTGCCGACGTCACCGCTCACGCGCTTGAGATGCTGGGGGCATTGGGTCTCGCGCGGGAGCCGACCGCTCGTACGGGTTTGCGCTGGCTCCTGGAGCAGCAGCAGCCAGATGGATCTTGGTTTGGGCGCTGGGGCATCAACTACGTATACGGAACGGGCGCGGCAGTGCCGGCCCTGGTGGCTTGCGGTGTGGAGCACTCGGCGCCAAGTGTGCGCCGCGCCGTGGCTTGGCTCGTGGGGCACCAGAATGAAGACGGAGGTTGGGGTGAGGACCCGCGGTCTTATGACGATTCGGCCTGGGTCGGCCGCGGCTCTTCGACGGCCTCGCAGACGGCCTGGGCACTGCTCGCGTTGCACGCGGCGGGCGAGCGTGGGTCGGCAGCGCGGCGAGGGATCCGGTGGCTGGTTCAAGCACAGCGCGTCGATGGGAGCTGGGATGAGCCGCAGTACACTGGCACCGGCTTTCCCTCGGACTACTACATCAATTACCACCTCTACCGGCTGACATTCCCAATCATGGCGCTGGGACGCTATTCGCGCGAAGACATGATGTGAGGCCCGCGGCGATGCAGCGAACGAGCGTCACCGAGGTCACGCGCCCTGCCGTCTCGACGGCAAGCGCCTACCGTTACTGCGAGTCCCAGACGCGCGGTGCGGCGGTCAACTTCTATTACGGTATTCGCCTGCTCCCGCGCCACAAGCGCCGGGCGATGTGCGCGGTGTATGCCTTCGCACGCCGCATCGACGACATCGGCGACGGTGTGCTGGCGCCCGAGGAGAAGCTGCGCCAGCTCGATCTCGCCAAGGGCGCCTTGGATGAGGTGCGCGCAGGGCGAGCAGATGGCTCGGACCCGGTGATTGTGGCGCTGGCGGATGCCCGTGAGCGCTTTGCCCTGCCGCTGGAGCCGCTTGAGGACCTGATTGAGGGTGTGCGTATGGATGTCCTCGGGACGGCCTATGAGAGCTTTGAGGATCTGTTGCTCTACTGCCGCCGTGTGGCCGGCTCGATCGGCAGGCTGTGCTTGGTGATCTTCGGCAGTCGCGACACGCGTGCTGCCGCTCAACTCGCTGATGACCTCGGCGTGGCGATGCAGCTCACAAACATCGTGCGCGATCTACGCGAGGACGTGCAATGCGGGCGTGTCTACCTACCCTCACAGGAGCTGGTCCGCTACCACCTGCACGACAGCGGCGCACTGGGCGTGCCGGGTCTGATGGCCCTGATGAGCGAGGGCACTACAGCTGAGCCGTCGGTGATCGCCGGCTTTGACGGTGGCGACGTGGGGCAGTTCTACGCGCTGATGCGCTTTCAGGTGTTGCGCTCGCGTGACTGGTTTCACCGCGGTATGCCGCTTGTATTGCTGCTTGACCGGCGCAGCGCGGCGTGTGTGATGGCTATGACCGGAATCTACCGGCGTCTGCTCAAGCGCATCGAGAAGCGCCCGGACCAGGCGCTGGCCACGCGGACCACGCTCTCGGCGCGGGAGAAGGCGTGGGTGATTGCGCGCGCTCTGCTCTCCCGCCGCCGTGTACCCGAGCAGCATCCGGCGGAACGGATGCTGTGAGCGACGGGCCGCGAGGCGGTACTGACATGAGCGGCCTCGTGATCGCGGCTCCACTGCGATTTGAGGCTTTCATGATCGCCCGTGGGCGACCGCGGGCGCGGGTGCGACAGACTGGCGTTGGTCCCCGCCGCGCACGCGCCGCTGTGCCGGGGCTGCTGGAGGACCCCGCGGAGGTACTGCTGGTGCTGGGCTTCGGCGGTGGTCTTATGCCGGATAGCGAGGTGGGCGAAGTGGTGGTTGCAGATGAAGTCGTAGGACCCGACGGAGCACGGGTGAGGTGTGCGAACACCTCCGCACTCAGTCACGCTCTGGAGTCGCGCGGGCTCAGAGTTAGGTGTGGCACGGTGACGTCGGTAGCGCGTCCGGCCATGGGCAAGACACGGGTGCGATTGCGCGAAGCTGGAGCAATAGCCGTTGACATGGAGTCAGCGTGGCTGGCGCCCGCGGCGCGTGGGCGGCCGTTCGCGGTCGTGCGCGTATTGAGCGACACTCCTCGGCGCGAGCTGACGCGCCCGCTGCTGACGGTGGCCGGCGTCGCGCGTGCATCGCTGACACTGCGACGAGTTGCCACTGCGCTGCGGGAGTGGGTGCCCTAAGGTGGTGGCATGCCTGTTTCACTGAGAGGGTGGCGCAGTCGGCCGCAGGCCGGCGAGCCGGGCCCCTCTCTCTTTCGAGTCCGGCAGGGCACGCGCATGGGCTGGTATTTGTTTCGCCAGCGTCTTGCGAGGCGCGAGAAGTTTCCCCTGATCGTCGAGCTGGAGCCACTGTTTCAGTGCAACCTGGCATGTTCGGGCTGCGGAAAGATCCAGCATCCCGAGCACACCTTGCGCCGACGCATGTCCGTCGCGCAGGCGATCGGCGCGATCGAGGAGAGTGGTGCACCGATGGTCTCGATCGCCGGTGGCGAGCCGCTGATTCACCCCGAGATCCACGTGATCGCGGCGGAGCTGATCAAGCGCAAGAGGTTCGTTTACCTGTGCACAAACGCCTTGTTGCTGGAGAAGAAGCTCGGAAACTTCACTCCCAGCCCATATTTCGCCTGGGCGATCCACGTGGACGGGCTGCGCGAGCGCCACGATGCCTCCGTCGAGCGCGCGGGCACCTTCGATAAGGCCGTGGCCGCGATCAAGGCCGCCAAGGCATGCGGCTTTCGTGTGACCACCAATACGACCTTCTTCACTCACGACTCCCCCAAGACGGTGCGTGAAGTGCTCGACTACCTCAACGACGATCTCGGCGTCGATGAAATGATGATCTCGCCCGCCTATGCCTACGAGAAGGCCCCCGATCAGGAGCACTTCCTGGGCGTCAGGCAGACGCGCGAGTTGTTCCGCTCGGCATTCGCCGACGGGCGCCGCAAGCGCTGGCGCTTGAACCACAGCCCGCTGTTTCTCGACTTCCTGGAAGGCAAAGAGGAGTTCGACTGCACCGCTTGGGGCATCCCCAGCTACTCGCTATTCGGCTGGCAGCGACCTTGCTACCTGATGTCCGACGGCTACACCGAGACATACAAGGAGCTGATCGAGACCACCGACTGGAGCAAGTACGGTCGCGGCCGGGACCCGCGCTGTGAGAACTGCATGGCCCACTGTGGCTATGAGCCCACAGCGGTTCTGCGGACCACGCACTCGCTGCGTCAGTCGCTGCGCGCGCTGGTTGGATGAGAGCTTCCTTTCAGATGGGCCCACGCAGGACGAATGCCTTCTAGACTGGCGCCTGCATGAGCGCGACAGATGGCAGAGTTGACTCGGTGGAGATGGTGACGGCGCGGGAGCTGTGCCGCCGCTTCGGCGAGGGCGAGGCCGCGGTGGATGCCCTGGCGGGCGTCAGCGTTGCCTTCCCCAAGGGTCGTTTCGCGGCGATCATGGGCCCCTCAGGGTCGGGCAAGTCGACGCTCATGCACAACCTCGCGGGGCTCGACCGGCCGACCTCGGGCACGGTCAGCATCGATGGTGTCGAGCTGACCGACCTCGACGACAAGCGCCTGACGCAACTGCGCCGCGATCGTATCGGCTTCATCTTTCAGACCTTCAACCTGCTGCCGGTGCTGAACGCCGAAGAGAACATCCTGCTGCCGCTGTCGATCGCGGGCCGCAAGCCCGATCAGGAATGGTTCGATCGCCTGATCGACACGATCGGCATCCGCGACCGCCTGCATCACCGCCCGGCGGAGATGTCAGGCGGCCAGCAGCAGCGCGCGGCGGTCGCGCGTGCGCTCGTATCGCGTCCGGCGGTGGTGTTCGCCGATGAGCCAACCGGCAACCTCGACTCCAAGTCCTCGGGTGATGTGCTCGCGCTGCTGCGCCACGCCGTCGACGACTTCGGGCAGACCGTCGTGATGGTCACCCACGATGCCCACGCCGCCTCCTTCGCCGATCGTCTGCTGGTGCTCGACGACGGACGGGTCGTGCACGACCGTGAGGCGGCCACGGCCGAGCAGGCACTCGACCTGATGAAGTCCGTCGGCTGATGCTGACGCTGGTGCTGCGCGGCTTCATGCAGCGCAAGCTGCGGGTGCTGCTGACGGGCATCGCGATTGCGCTGGGTGTGGCGCTGATGGCCGGCACCTACATCCTGACGGACACGATCAACCAGTCCTTCGCGGGGATCTTCAAGACCGCGAACGCCGGCCACGACGTGGTCGTCACGCCGACGCAGACCCTTGGTCGCACGGTCAGCTCGGGGGTCTCGCCGATCACCGCCCGCACGCTCGCGCAGGTGCGATCCGTGCCAGGAGTTGCGCTTGCCTCCGGCAGCGTCTTCTCACCGGCCACCTTCCTCGATCTGCACGGCAAGCGGCTGACAACCGGCGCGGCCCCCGCGTTCGTCGCCTCCGAGGGGCCCGCGCGCTTTGAATCATTCTCTCCGATCAGTGGACGCTTCCCAACCAACGCCACGGAGGTGGCGCTCGATCAGGCAACTGCTCAGCGGGCGAACCTGAAGGTCGGCGATCGTATGCGGATCGCCGGCTCGGCAGTCGCTCGGACCTACACGATCGTCGGGATCGTGAAGTTCGCCGGCAGCCAGTCCTTCGGCGGCGCCGGCACGGCGGTGCTGCCGCTGGGCGAGGCCCAGCGCGTTGTCGGCGAGCAGGGCCAGTACGACCAGATCGATGTCGCGGCGCGGGCAGGCATTGCGCCGGCGCAGCTACGCGAGCGCATCCGCGCCGTGCTGCCCCGGACCGTTGAAGTGCGCACCGGCGCCCAGCAGGCCGCCAAGCAGTCCTCGGACCTGGAAAGCAACCTTGGCTTCCTGCGCACCTTCCTTTTGATCTTCGCCTACGTCTCGCTGGTGGTGGGCGCGTTCATCATCTTCAACACCTTCTCGATCACGGTGACCCAGCGCACGCGTGAATTCGCGCTTTTGCGAACGCTGGGAGCCTCGCGTCGGCAGATCCTGCGCTCGGTTATCTTCGAGAGCCTGCTGCTAGGGGTACTGGGGTCGCTGCTCGGCCTGCTCGCTGGTATCGCGTTGGCGCCCGCGCTCGACCAGTTGTTCAAGGCGTTCGGGGCCGATCTGCCCGATAGCGGCACGGTTCTTGAGACCCGCACGATCGTCGTGTCGCTGCTGGTGGGGACGAGCGTCACGCTGCTCGCCGGCCTGATGCCCGCATTGCGGGCCACGCGCGTGCCGCCGCTTGCCGCGATGCGTGAGGGGGTGGAGATCCCGCCGCGCACGCCGATCACGCGGGGGCGCCACGCGGTGCCGATCCTGCTGGCGCTGGTGGTGGTGCGCCTGGTGGTCGGCATCGTGCAGGGCGACGGCCTAGGGGGTCTGGGGATCGTGGTGGTGCTCGGCCTGCTTCTCATGTACGTACGCCTGCGCCAGCGCAAGCGAGGCCGGCGCTATCGCGTCGTGCCCGCGCTCGCCCGTGCGATCGGCGTGCTCGTGGTCTGGCGCGGCATCACCGGGCGGTTGGCGCGCGAGAACGCGATGCGCCAGCCGGGGCGCACGATGGTCACCGCGGCGGCTTTGACGGTGGGCCTGGCTCTGGTGACATTCGTGGCTGTGCTGGCGGACGGCACGAAGGCCTCGATCGATCAGGCCGTCAGCCGCTCATTCGCGGGCGATCTGATCGTGGAGAACTCATCCGCCGGCAACGAACAGGGGATTCCGGAGCTCGTGGCGCCCGCGATGCGCGCGGTGCCCGGAGTGGCGAGTGTCACCCCGATCGCCTTCACCAAGGGCAGGCTGCGCGGATCGAGTTCCAACGTCACCATCACCGCCGTGGACCCGGCCAACTTCGGGCAGGTCTACCGGGTCGAATGGAAGCAGGGTTCCGCCACGACCCTGGCGACGCTCGGCAACGGCGGAACGATCCTCACCAAGAGCTACGCGAGCTCCCAGCATTTGCGGGTCGGACAGGGGATCTCGGTGCTGACTCCGACGGGTCAGCGCGTGGGCTTGATCGTACGGGGCATCGCAACCGACAATGCGCGTCTGCTCGGCAATCTCACGATCTCCCTGGCGCTCGCGCGCGCCGCGTTCGGGCAGCGCGAAGATGCCCTGAACTTCGTCTCCTATGCCCCAGGGGTCAGCAACGCACAGGTGCAGCCCGCGGTCGACAAGGTCCTCGCCGCACACTTTCCGCAGGCGCGCTCGCGTACCGCGGCGCAGTTCAAGGCCGATCAGGCCAACAAGATCAACACGCTGCTCGACCTGATCTACGTGCTGCTGGCGCTGTCGGTGATCGTCTCGCTGTTCGGCATCGTCAACACCCTGATCCTCTCGATCTACGAGCGTACCCGTGAGCTGGGCATGATGCGCGCGATCGGCACCTCCCGCCGTCAGGTGCGTCAGATGATCCGCTACGAGTCGATCATCACAGCGCTCATAGGCGGGGTTCTCGGCCTGCTGATCGGGGTTCTCGGTGCGGTCATCGCCGCTCAGGCACTCTCCGGTTCGGGCTTCGTGCTCTCGATCCCCGTCGGGACGCTCATCGTGCTGCTGCTGATCGCGGCTTTGGCGGGCATCATTGCGGCGCAAGCGCCGGCGCGCCGTGCCGCGAAGCTCGACCTGTTGCAGGCGCTGGCGGGCGAGTAGGAGGCACAGGTGAGGAAGGCGAAGGTGTGCGCCGGTTCTGGGTTCGATCTGTAGGCATCTTCGCGGTGAAGGCTTCCCACGCCTGCACCATCGCGATGCGCTGCATGATTGTGGGATGCGTAGCGCCAATCACGTAAGACCAGCTCGGTGGGTCGGGGTCGGCATGGCTCGTGATCGCGAGCGTCCGAAAGAGCGATCGCGCGGCCGCGGGATCGTGCGTGGCCCGCAGCGCCGACCAGTCGGCCTCGGCCTCCTCGTGGCGGGAGACGATGTTTTGCAGGGGCGCCGCGAGCAGCTGAATGACCACGAAGACCAGCAGAGCCACCGGCACGGCCTCGGGGCGCGCCATGCCGCCACGGGCACGCGTGAAATAGGCGACGAGCGCAGCGGCTGGCAGCAGGAACAGCACCAGCCAGCCCACGCGCCTGAGCGTGTGATGGTGGGCGAGGTGTCCCAACTCGTGCGCGAGCACCACGCGAACTTCGCGGCGGTCGAAGCGCCCGTCGAGCAGCGTGTCCCACAGGATCACTCTCCTGGCCGCTCCGAAGCCCACGGCCTCGGCGTTGGGGGCGGTCGTGAAGCGCTCCACCTTCTGCACGGCCACGCGCGTACCCGGGACACCCTCGGTGCGCGCCAGGACACGTGCGTCGGCGAGTGTCGCGGGGTTGTGCAGGGGTTCGGTTTCCGGGATCAGATAGAAGCTCAGAAAGGTGGAGAGCAATGCCAGGCCCGCGAACAGCGGCGCGGCTGCCACCCACCACCACGAGCGCAGTGCGCGGGCTAGCGCCATCGCGATCAGGAGCGCCAGCGAGATGAACAGGAACTTGCTGCCCAGCGCTACGAAACTCTGTACCAGCGAGACCACGTAGCCCTGATGAGAGACGTGGTGGCGACGCTCCCACCACACGGCCGCCAGGCCAAATGGCACCTGCGCTATCCAGACCAGCGCGAACCCGAGCATCCCCAGAAGCATCCCCGTGCCGATCGGTCCGGCCGCGGACTCGCGCATCAGCCGCTCTCCCCGCCGCGCATACACCGCCAGCACTGCCAGCAGGGCCACTGTGCTCAGCAGCCCATCGATCTCCAGGAATCGCTCGAAGGAGGCGCTGCTGCGCAGGAATGACGGACTGAAATAGTGGCTTGGATTCAGGCGGGGCAGGCGCAGGCCGTCGGGTACCGTCGAGCGCCACAACTCGTGCGCGGCCCACAGCCACAGCGCTGCGCCGGCGAGCAGTGTGAGAGCGAGGAGCCCCCACGTGACCCTGCCACTCTTGGTTGGGCTCGGTGGTCCGGGAACCTCAGCGCAGGGGTCGATCGGTTCTCCGGCTGCTGACATCCATGCCTCAAGCCGGCATCGGCACGGGTGGCGCCACCTCGGGCACGTCGGTCACAGGCACCGCATTCTGGCTCGGCCCGCTGTATGGGTAGCTTGCGGTCAGCAGGAAGGCATAGCCGTAAGTCTGTGCGTTATAGCGCAGCGCGAGTGCCTGCGCACCCCGCAGCCCACGCGGCATCTCGCCGGTGAAGAGGGCCGCGAACCAGCCGAGGAATGTAGCTATGCCGGCGACGCCGCCATAGGCGCTCGCCACCATCAGCGCCGGGAACGCCAGCACGATGCGAAACGCAACCGTCCAGCGGTTCTGATCGCGTGGCTCTTCGACCGACAGGTCGACGGGATAGCTGCCCTCTTTGCCGGTGAATCCCGGGAACGGGTTGGCGGTCAGATAAAGGAAGGCATAGACATGGGTGTAATAGCGCAGGTATGCCGCCAGAAAACGGTGTATGCCCTCGGGTGAGCGCCCGCGGATGAGCGTCGCGAACCAGTTGACGATTACCGCGAGGGAAGCCACGATTCCCCATAGGGCCAGCCAGATTAGGTGAGGCAGGACGAGCAGCCCACGAAAGAACACCGTCAGGCGCGAGCGGTGCAAGTCATCATCGGCCTGCAGGCGGATCGGATCTGAGCGCATCGGCACCTCGTCGAGCGCTGCCAGCGGGTCGCTGTTGGGGTAGCGATCGGTGAGCAGGAAGACGTAGGCATCGAGCTGGGCCGTGTAGGCGAGCGCATACGCGCCGGCATCCCGAAATCCACGTGGCATCCGCGAGCGCGCGAGGCAGGCGAACCAGCCGAGGAAAGCCACCACACCGAGCAGGCCGTAGCTGACATTGAAGCCATTCACACGCAAGGCGGAGGCCAGCGCGCCAGCGAGCAGCAGCGCCGGTATCACGAGGATCAGGCGAAAAGCCACCGTCCAGCGGTTCTGGGGCTGCGGTGGCGCGAACTCGACATCGATCGGATAGCCCGGCTTGCCCGTGAAATCAGGAAAGGGGTTGGCCACGAGGAATATGTAGGCGCCGACGTGGATCGCATAGCGCACATAGGCCGCCAGGAAGTTGTGCAGCCCCTGTGGGGATTGGCCGGCGAAAAGGGTCGCGAACCAGTTGATGATTAGCGCAAGCGAGGCCACGAAGCCCCACAGAGACAGCCAGATCAGATGGGGGATGGCCAGCAGGATGCGGAAGAACACGGTCAGGCGGCTGCGAACCTCATCGTCACGGACGATCAGATGGACAGGACGCTCATTCATGCCGTTCACCTCTGGTTTCGTGCTTCTCTACGCCGCGGCCGGCGATGGTTGCGGACGGCGGCGGACCTCTGCGAAGTCTGACGTAGTCCTATCCGCTTGTGCGGACGGCAACTTGCTGGACGATGGCTTGCGCGAGATTGAATCGCGGATGGCCTGCACCACCGCGAGGCAGCGGATGCCCATGTCTAGGCCCACCTCCGGCGCGTCGCGCTCGCGCACACATCCGAGGAAGGAGCGCAACTGCGCTACGAGCGGCTCCTCAATCGGCACGAACACGCGCTCCAGCAGGCTCTCCTGGCGGTAGGTGCGCGAGCCGCCGCCGTCGAGCTCCAGATGCGTCGAGCGACAGCGCTCCACCGTGCGACGCAGGTAGTCCACGGTGACGTGGGACTGCTCGGTGGTGGCGCTGAGGCGGCGGATCTTCTCCTCGGTTACGCGACTGGCCACCAGCGTGCCGATCAGACCGTCATCGAAGGTGAGCGTGGCCACCGCGTAGTCATCGAGTTCGGGCGAGCGTACGCGTCGACCCACGGCATGCACATCTGTCAGTGCGTGCTCACCGGCCAGCGCCAGCAGCACATGCACGTCGTGCAGCATCAGGTCCTGCACCACGTCGGCGTCGACGATACGCCCGTCAAAGGGGCTCAGACGCTGCAGCTCAAGCGCCACGATGTGCTCGCCCTCAAGCAGCTTGGCCACCTCGCGCACAGCGGGGTTGAAATGCTCGATGTGGCCCACCTGCACCACCGGCTGCCGCGAGCAACTGGCGACGCTGTCGCGCAGCGCCTGCGCGTGCTCGACCGTGAGCGCCACGGGCTTCTCGATCAGCACGTCAACGCCTGCGCGCAGTGCCAGCAGGGCGTGCTCGACGTGCAGCGCACTGGGCGTGCAGATCGAGACGGCCTTCACCTCGTCAAGCATCTCCTCGATGCTGGCGAAGGCGTGCGTCTCAAACTGCCGGGCGACCGCCCGGCAGCGCTCGCCGTCGAGATCGTAGATCCCACGCAGTTCGCATATGCCGCCAAGCGAGCTGTATGTGCGCACGTGATGAGAGCCCATGTTGCCCGCGCCGATCACGCCTACGGGAGTTGGGTCATCGCGGCGCCGGCCACCACGGCGGCGCTCGACCTGGGGTTGGGTGGAAGAGTGCTCAGGTGTCATGTCAGATCATGCCGGTGTTAGCTCAGCTCATACTCACGTAGCCGCTCGCTTCGCCCGCCGGGCGCACGTTGAGCGAAACCTTGTTTTCGTAGTTGCCCTCGATCGTCTGGATGCTGCCGTCGGGCAGCACGCCCTTGACGATGCCGACGTGCTCGCCGCCGAACACGATCAGATCGCCCGGCTTGGGCACCACGCCCGGCCCGTTGGGTATGGCCCGCCCGGCGCCTTGTGCCCACGACCAGATTGCCGACACCGAACCAAGCCCTTCACCCTGTGCACCTAATGGCTCGCCGCCCTGGCGTGCGGCCCAGGAGGAGAAGTACGCACACCACGGCTCCCCTGGAGCGGCGCCCGCGGTCGCGGCCCGGTATTCGGCGATGGCTGGCGATTCGTTGGAGCCCGGCGGCTGCTCGGCTTGGCCGATCTGGCTTTCGGCGGCGGCCACGATCCGGCTGCCGCCACTGGCCGGCTGGCCGCTCAGGCCTTCCGCCGGCAGCGACGAGGTCGCTGCCGGCGCCGACAGCGTGGAGGCTGTTGTCGGTGCATAGCTGGCCGTGTTCGCGCCATATCCCGCGTTGGCGCTTGCGAGCGTGGCCGCGAAGGTGCCTGCGCCGCTTGTAGAAGGCGCTGCTTCCGGCGCCACGGCTCCACCCGTCTGAGCCGCAAGGGCGGCGGGGTTGGAGACGGCCTGGTTGATCGCGGCAACGCGTTGCAGCGCAGTGTCGATCGACATCGCACCGGGTGATCGGCAGCAGCCGCTGGGACTTAAGCGCTTGAGCTGGAACCGCTTGGACGAGTGACTCGTCAGAAACATTGTGGGGTGTGGTGGTCGTGGGGTGGGTTGGCTTGGGCGCTTGTCTTTGTGCTTGCCGTTGGGCGGTGGTGGGAGGTTGGTTTTATGAGTGTCGAGGTGATGGATAGTCTGAATAGATCTAATAACAGGAGTCAGGTCTGGTGTGCTCGTCGTTGGTGGGTGCCGGGGTCGTGGACGATGATTGGAGCTTTAGTTATGCGCGGGGTGTGGCTTTTCTTGGGTGGGTTGGGTGGCGTGGGGTTGGTGTTGATTGTGGTGTTGGTGTTCGCGTCGGGGAGTGGTGCTACGCGGCCTGCTGGCGCGAGGTCGTCCGGCAGGATGGGTGCCGGCTCGGCGTCCAGCGTCAGGCGCGGACTGCGGGCGGCGAGTAGGGCGCGGTTGGCGCGTGCTCGGCGTGCGTTGGTTGTGCGCAGGCGTCGTCTTGGGGGTCCGGCGGCGCGTGCGGCGCGTGCTCGCTCCCGGATGGCTTTCAGCGGGCTGGGGGTGGGTGCCGCAAAGGGTCTGCTTGTGGGCGACTATGGCTCGTGGTTGGCTGGGGTGAGCGGGAACCCTGCGGCTACGGTCTCACGGTCGGGTGGCGTGGTCAGATATTTGAGCGACTACCGTGCTTTGGTTCGCGGCCGGCGTGGTCTTGAAGTCGTAACGTCGAGCGTGCCGTTGCGTGTCGCGGATGGTGGGCGTGGGAAGCGTCCGGTTGATCTGCGCTTGGCGGCAGGCGGGGGTGGGTTTGCCCCGGTGCGGCCGTTGGCTGGCGTGTCGATCGCACGGGATTCGGGCGGTGGCGTGGCGTTGGGGGGCGATGGTTTGCGGGTGGTGCCGGAGGGCGCGAACGTGCCGGGTGGGCTGGTGGATGGTGGGCAGGATGTGTTCTTTGGTGGTGTTGGCCGGGATATGGATACTGTCGCGGCTCCGGTGCTGGGCGGCGCGGAGTTGTTCGCAGTCCTGCGCTCACGGTTGAGTCCGCAGGAGATCCGCTATCGCATGACGTTGCCGCCTGGTGCTGTGTTGCGGGCCGAGGGGGGCGGTGCGGTGGTGTCGCGTGGGGATGTAGCGTTGGCGCGTATCCCGGCGCCTGTCGCGCGGGATGCCCAGGGCAGTCCGGTTGAGGTCTCGATGGCGGTGTCTGGTGATGAGTTGGTGTTAAGCGTCCCTCATCGGGGGCACAGCCTGGATTATCCTCTAATAGTAGACCCTAGTATCATCAATATCACCGAAAAATCTGAACACTGGAAAACCTTTAAGACGTTTCGTCAATGCGGGGAAGAAGCTGAGATTTTTGGTAAAGGTCCCGGTCTTGGTTCGCCGATGACGATAGAAGCGCCGGCAACGGAATATCCTCGTCCTGAAATCCCGTTTTGTAAAGAAGAAGAACGTAACTATCAGATAGCTAACTTTATCTGGATCTGGGAAGCGGCAAGCTATTTCACGGGAATCGAATTTTATAATGTGTCTCTTGCGACGAGCTCGACGCCTGAAGATGGGGAAGCTTCGCGGTGGGAACTGTATGCCTGTAAACATGATGTGACTGGGTATAATGGGACTCCGCCTCCTTCGACGGTTGTGGGTAGCGAAATTGGGTGTGCCGCTAGTGGGACAAATGAGGTTTATGTATCGTTGTTTGTCGGCCAATTGACTAAATTGGCCCCGATTACAGTGAGTGCGTCGCTGTCGGTTGAAGCGATCCTGTTGCATGAAGCGTGGGTGCTCCCGGAAGAATCTGAAGGTTACGGTCCGAGTAACCCTGGTGAGCCGCAGCGCCCGCGTTGTCTGCTGGGGCCGCGCCCGGTTGATTGCGCGACGGGTAACCAGGTTGAGAGCCAGCCCGATCTGCGTGTCGGCGGGCGCGGCCTGGGGCTCGGTTTGACGCGCACGTATAATTCGCGTCTGGCTGCGAAATTGACGAGTCACGGGGTGTTTGGGTACGGTTGGACGGGTCCGTATAGCGCGCATCTCACGACGGAAAAAGTCGTGTTCGGCCTGGGGATGAAAGAAGTCGCTACGGTCTACCAGGACAACGGCAGCACAGTCCGCTTCGAACGGGGCTCAAGCAAAGAACCCTGGGTTGCGGCCGGCCCTCTCGTTCAGGCGACACTCGCGGCCGGGGGAGGCACCACCAGCGTTTATACGCTCCCAGACCAAAGCAAACTGACTTTCGATGGGAACGGCCGTGTCAGCAGCGAGTCTGACCGCAACGGGAACCCGACGACGATGACCCGCAGCGGCGAAGGGCGCCTGGAATCGGTCTCCGACCCGGCGGGCCGTAAGCTCACGTTCGCGTATAACGGGGAAGGCCTCATCGAAAGCGTCAAAGACCCACTGGGGCACACCGTGAAATACACATACGAAGCCGGGAGCCTCGCAACGGTCACCGAGCCTGGGGAAAGCAGCCCGCACTGGCGGTTCAAATACGACAAAGCGCACCAGCTGGCCGCCCAGACCGACGGGCGCGGGAATACCACAACCACTGAATACGACAGCTCGCATCGTGTGATCTCGCAGACCGACCCGATGAAACGCACCCGGAAATGGGAATACTCAGGGATCGCGGGCCTGGAAAACACCGAAACCGTCATCACCGAACCGAACGGCACGCTCACACGTGAGACGTTCAATCTCCAAGAGGAGCCGCGGACGATCACACGCGCAATGAAAGAATCCACCGAAACGACGACGTTCCGCGAATACGACGAAAACTACAACCTGACTTCTATCACTGAACCGGAAGGCCGCAAAACCACTTACACCTATGACGCGGCCGGGAACCGCACGAGCGAAACGAACGCCGACGGGAACCAAGCCAAATGGACGTACAACGGGACACACGACCTGCTGATCGCGACACGACCGAATGGTGAGACGACAACCATCGTACGCGACAGCCACGGCAACGCCGAAACGGTCTCCCGTCCCGCCCCCGGAAAAGCGACGCAGACAACGAGCTACCAGTACGAACCAAACGGGGATCTCAAAAGTATGACCGACCCGTTGAAACACACCTGGAGCTACGAATACAACAAACAGGGCGACCGCACCGGAGAAACGGACCCCGAAAGCGACAAGCGCACGTTCGTCTACGACGAAGACTCCCGCGAGACCTCGACCGTTAGCCCCGCTGGGAACGCCAAAGGCGCCGAACCCAGCCAGTACACCACCAAAATCGAACGCGACGAACAGGGCAGGCCCAAAACCATCACCGACCCCCTCGGCCACACCAGCAAATACGCATACGACGCGAACGGGAACCTCGAAAACCAGACCGACGCAAACGGGCACACCACCGGCTACGCCTACGACGCTGATAACGAGCAAACGAAAGTCAAAGAACCCAACGGCACCACCACCACAACCGGCTACGACAGCGCCGGCGGCGTCACGAGCCAGACCGATGGCAACAAACACACCACCACATACACCCGCAACCCGCTGGAGCAGATCACCGAAACCACCGACGCCCTCGGACGCAAAACGCTCAAGGAATACTACAACACCGGGGATCTCCACCGGCTCATAGACGCCAGCGAACGGACCATCACCTACACGTATGATCCAGCAGGCCGTCTCACCGCGATCACCTACAGCGACGAAAAAACACCAGGAGTCAAATACGAATACGACGCTGACGGCAACCGGACCGAGATGACTGACGGAACTGGGACCACCACCTACACCTATGACACCCTCGACAGGCCCGTCCACAACACCGACGGCCACGGCAACAAAACCGGCTGGGAATACGACCTCGCGGGTCAGCAAACAAAACTGACCTACCCCAATGGCACCCAGATCACCCGCACGTACGACAACGCGGGACGCCTGCAGAGCGTCACCGACCCATTCCAAAACACAACGACATTCACATACGACCCCAACTCCAACCTGACCACCACCGTCTTCCCCAAAGGAACACACGAGCAAGACAAAACAACCTACAACAACGCCGACCAGCAAACGAAAATCACGATCGCCGGCAACGGTGTAAAAGCACTAGCGTCGCTCACCTACACGCGCGACAACGACGGACAGATCAAAACAACAACCACAACCGAACTGCCCGGAGAAGAAAAAACCAGCCACGCCTACGACACCAACAACCGCCTCGAAAAATCCAGCAGCACCACATACGCATACGACCCCGCGGACAACCCCACGACACTGGGGTCCAACACCAGTGTCTACGACGCCGCAAACGAGCTCAAAACCAGCGGCACCAACAGCTACGGATACAACCAGATCGGCGAGCGCGTCACCAACACCACCAAAAGCGGCCAGACCACGACATACGCCTACGACGAGGCGGGGGATCTGATCCAAGTCAAAAGCCCCACCCTCAACGTCAACTACGCCTACGACGGCGACGGCCTACGCACCTCCCAAACCAAAGGCAAAACCAGCTACACCACCTGGGACATCCACGCGGGCCTCCCCCTGATCCTCAGCGATGAAAAGAACAACTACATCTACGGACCCGACGATCTTCCCATCGAGCAGATCCAACTAGGAAAAAACACGATCCTCTACCTCCACCACGACCAGCAGGGCTCAACACGCCTACTCACCAGCACCACTGGCACCATCGAAAGCACCAACACATACGACGCCTATGGCAACACGACCGCCACCAAAGGCACCGCAACCACCCCACTCGGCTACGACGGCCAGTACACCGACACCGATACCGGGCTCATCTACCTCCGCGCCCGCGCCTACGATCCCGGAACCGCACAGTTCCTCAGCGTCGATCCGCTTGTATCGACCACAGGTGCACCGTACACCTACGGCGGCGATAACCCACTCAACAACGGCGACAGGACCGGGCTCTCCGGAGGACCCTTCGAAGGAGAAGTCAACCTTCCATGCGTCTGGCCGTGCGGCCCTCCACCGCCAGGCGCCCGCGAAGCCGTCGAAGAAGGCATCCACTCAGGCGAACAGGCGCTCGAAAGCCTCTTCAACGCAATCACCGGTGACCAGTTAGCCGACGAAGGCGAGCAGGTACTACAGGAACGCCAGGCCGCAGACGAAGCGTGCAGTCTTCCCGAATTAGATAAGAAGGGGATGGTTCACAGAAAGATTCCAAGCTACCCGAATCCGAACTGGACACACGAAGACCTTGAGCAGATAGCCGAAGACCTACGTACGAGCATCGGCAAGCGTCTCGAAGTGATGGCGAAGAAGGGCGAGGAGGGGGGACACCGAAACAGAGTGTCAGAAGAGGAACAGCTTTTGCGCCAGATCGAACGACTGCTACGCTGAGCCGATCGTGACCAGTGACATAGTACGAGGCGACGAACTGATCGAGCGCATCTTCACCGACGGCGACGACGGCCAGACGTCTAACGACCTACTTAAAGAGATGTTCGACGGCTACCCCGTCGAGAAGCTCATACCACTGCTGCGCAGCGACGACGACGAGATCGCAAAGGCCGGCGCCTTCATCGCAGAGGAGCTGGCAGCCAAGGCCGCTCCACTTATGTCAGACCTGACACGGCTGCTCGGACACCGAAACAGAAGCGTCAGGTACGACATACTAAATGCTGTGCTCCTCGCCACGACCCCCAATGACGGCGAAGTGATAGCGCAGGCGCTGACTTTGATTCATGATCCCGAGCGTATCGTCAGATCGAATGCTTTGGATTTCCTCGTGTGTGCCGACCGAGAGCAGCTCGTCGCCGGGCTACCGCACGTCGCCGACCGCAATATTGCAGCTGGGCTGGGTTGGCTGCTGGACGCCGAAGAGTCGCCTAGCGATGACGGCTACGTTGAGATCGAATCAAGGATTGATGACAATGACCGACTGGTGCGCTGGTTTGCCGCGGTGGCAGCTACACGGATATCACGACGCAAGCTTGACCCCCTCAACCCTGATTCCCTTAACCTCGGCCCCCTCAATCACGCTGCCGAATCGAGCGATGAGGAGTTGCAAGAATTCGCGGCACGCCAGCAGCGAGCGCTTCCGGAAGAGCTAGAACGACTGCAACGGAGACTCCAGCGAGCGCGGAATCGAAAGCAGTAGACGCCTGTGCGACGAAGAGCGCGGTAGCTCATGATGTCGGGAGTGCCCCCGGGGCAGATCAAACCCTCAACTTCGGCTTGATGATCTAGACGCAGCGTTCCCACCCACGCAAGCCGCCCAAATCAAGGGGGGTCTTCCGGCCCATCGCTCCGACATACCTCTGTAAGGACCCAACCACGGGTCGAACCAGAAGGTGCCAAGGACGGTGATGGCGAGATGGACTTCCACCCCGAGGGATTTGCGTGTGGCAAGGTGGTGCAGCATCGCGAGCTGATGACGCTGCACTGGCTGTGCGAGCAGTTCGCGGCCCGCTACGACCACCTGGAAGCGTTGGTCGGCAAAGGCAGGGGCACGGTGTCGCTCATGGTGACGAATTTGCGCGAGGCAGGCTGCGTGGAATCGCGCAAGATTATGGAGGGTGAGCGCATGTGGGTGTTCCCCACGAGGAAGGGCATTAAGCGATGCGGTCTGACCTACCGCCCGGTGACGCCCGGATGGATGTCGCTGGCGCATATAGCGGCGATCAACGACGTGCGCGAGGCGGTGGGGTCTTAACAAGGGGAGGGGCGGCCAGGGCCGCCCCTCCCACCACCGTTCCCTCGATGAATCGGCGGTATATAGCTTCTGCCGGCCTTCCCTGACCGCCGAAGCGTTGTTACCCACCGGGACGCCTTGTGAGCGCCCCGGACGGGCTTCGCTGCAGTGGTGACGACCAGAGCCGCCACCACTGAGGAAGGTTGAGCTGACTACTAGCCGATCAGCTTCAGCACTGCCTGGGGCAGCGAGTTGGCCTGCGCCAAAATCGCTGTACCGGCCTGCGTCAGGATCTGATCCTTGGTGAAGTTCGTCATCTCCGTCGCCATGTTGACGTCGACGATCGAGCTCTTTGCGGCAGCGAGATTCTGGCCGTAGACAGCCTCATTGCTCGCGGTGTACTGCAGGCGGTTCTGCACCGCACCGAACGCGCCGGCAGCGGCCGAGACCTTGCCGATCGCAGCATCGATCGTGGAGATCGCGTTTGCTTCCCCGAGGCTGATCGCGCCAACGGCTGCGCCGAGGCTGATCGTGTTGACGGAGATCACTTCACCGTCGTTGGCGCCGACCTGGAAGGAAATGGTCGCTGCTTCCTTCAGCAGGCTGATGCCGTTGAACTGGGTCGTCGATCCGACTCGTTCGATCTCGGAGTTCAGCTGCCCGACCTCGGAAACGATCGCTTCCTTGGCGGATTCTGAGTTGGTGCCGTTCTTGTACTGCACGGCGAGCTCGCGCACGCGCTGGAGCATCTGCTCCACCTCGTTGACCGAGCCCTGTGCCGTCTGCGTCAACGCAACGGCGTCCTGGGTGTTCTGCTGGGCCTGCATCAGGCCGTTGACCTGACCCGTCAGGGTCTGGCTGATGGCGTAACCGGCGACGTCGTCGGCGGCCGTGTTGATCCGCAGGCCCGAAGACAGGCGCTGCATGGAGGTCGAGAGAGAATTCTCCGTGTTCTGGAGGTTCCGCTCGGCGTTCATCGCTTCGATGTTGGTGTTAATTGTCAGGGACATGCGTTCATCTCCTTGATGACGGTTGGTTGATAGTCCCGAGCCGACTCCCTGTCGACTCTTGCTTCACGCCGGTATATCGTCATGACGTGGTGGAACTTGAGAGTGGCTGGCGTAGGTTGGCCAGGGGGGCATCTCAAGACCTCGGCAGGCGCAAGACGAAGGTGGCGCCGTCGCCCGTGGGGACGCAGTCGATGTCACCGCCGGCGGCGTGAGCGAGTCTGCGCGCGAGTGGCAGGCCTAGCCCCGCGCCCGAGCCATCATTGCCTGTGCCCGAGCCATTGTTGCCCGAGCCCGAGCCATCATTGGGGTTGCCCTGGCTGACTCCGGGCTCGAAAATCCGCTCGCGAATGGCAGGGTCGACCCCGGGTCCATCGTCGTGCACCTCGAAGATCACCCTATTGGCGGTGGAGGCGATCGAGATGTCCACTCTGTGTGTGGCGAAGCGGGCGGCGTTCTCGACGAGCGGCATCAGCGCGCGCTCAATCAGCTCCGGCTCCGCGGCAACGCCCACTCCCGCGGTGGCGCTCGGCGTGCGCACGACGATCTTGGGCTTGGTGGTGTTCTCGGGGGCCTGCCGGGACACCTGTTGAGCGGCACGTTCGGCGGCGGCGCACGCTTCGGTTGAGCTGGATCGCCCGGCGTTGTTCGCCCGCGCGCTCGTCAGCAGGGCATCGAGCGCGCCACCCAAGCTCTCGGCCGACCTACGGATGGATCCCAGTGCGCGTCGATGGTCCTCCGGTGTGCTCTCGCGGACCTCGGCAAGCTCCGCTTCGGCGAGGATCTTCGCCAGCGGTGTGCGTAACTCGTGCGATATCTCCGCCGTGAAGCGCTGCTCACGCTCAAGGCTCTGGGCGAGCCGGTCGAGCAGCCGATCGAAGGTGGCGGCAAGCTCGCTCAGCTCGTCGTGCGGCTCGCCCGCCAGGAAGCGCCGGGAGAGATCGTGCTCTCCCCAGTCGGCGGCCGTGGCGGTCATGCGCGCGACGGGAGCGAGCGCCCGGCCGATGACCCAGGTCGAGAGCGCGGCGATGCCGAGCACCGTGAGCGCGCCGAGGATCAGCGATCCGAGCAGTGCGGTGTGGGCGCTGTTGTCGTACGGGCGCAGCGATGCGCCCACCACCAGAGTCCCCAGACGGCGCGAGCTCTGGAGGATCGGCACCGCGTACAGGCGCGTGCGCGTGGCCTGCACGGTGAGCAGACGGTGCGTGCCAGCGGCCAGGGCAGGCGTGCCAGCGGCCAGGGCAGGCGTGCCGGCGCCCGGGGCAGGCGTGCCGGCCGCCACGGCAGACGTGCCCTCGGCGAGGGCGAGCGCGGCACGCCGGTTCTCGGCAGGCACCCCCGCCGGCTGCTCCAGCGCCGTTGCGCCCGCGAAGACCCAGGTCTGGGTGTCTGGCACGCCGTTGTCTGGTGCCTCCTGAACGTCGAGCCGGCCGTCGAGCACCCCGATGGTCCGTAGCTGGGCCGCAGCCTGCGCGCGCAGGAGGTTGTCCACCTCGCCGCGCAGCCTCGCGTCGAGAATGACGTTGAATGCAAGGACCAGCGCGCTGAGCGCCAGCAGCGAGCCGACGAAGGTGATCAGCAGCAGGCGACCACGCAGCCCGGTGATGGGGGGCCGCTTCATGTCAGGCGATAGCCACGACCGTGGACCGTGAGGATCCCAGGGGCCTCGGGCAGCTCTCTGAGCTTCTTGCGCAGTCGCGCCAGGTAGACATCGAGGGTGTTGTCGTGGACGATGGCTCCCTCGGGCCATGCCGCGCGCATCAGCTCGCGCCGGCTGAGGGTGCTACCAGGGCGGCTCGCAAGCGCCGCGATCAGGCGAAACTCGGTCGGCGTCAGGGGGATCTCACGATCCCCGGCGCTGATCTCGTGGCCCGTCGGATCGAGCGTGAGTCCGGCTCCCTCAAAGACCTGTGTGATCCCCGCGCGTGCCAGTAGCGCGCGCAGGCGCGCGGCGACTTCGGCAAGGTGAAAAGGCTTCGTGACGTAGTCATCGCCGCCTGCCGCGAAGCCGGACAGGCGGTCGCTCATGGCATCGCGCGCCGTGAGGAACAGGACGGGCGCCTGCACGCCGCGGGCACGCAACGCCTGACAGAGGTCGCGGCCGTCGGCGTCGGGCAGGCCGACATCGATGATCAGTGCATCCGGCTGGGTCTCCCGCACCCGCTGCATCGCCTCAGATCCCGTCCTCGCGCCCACAATCGCGAATCCCTCGTGCTCGAGGCCACGGGCCAGCAGCTCGCGAAGCTCCAGGTCATCCTCCACGAGCAGGATTCGCAGGCCCGACACAGTGGAAGTATGCGCTACTGCGCTCACTGCTCGCGCAGTATCTCTCCGAGTGCCAGGCGCCGCAGCCCGCGGCTGGCGAGAGCCGTGGCGAGGAGTGTCGCCAGGATCGCCGCGCCGGCCAGGCCGGCGAGGAATCCCCACGGGACCGATAGCGCGTCGGGAGGCGGGTCGAACACGTGCTGGAGGATCGCGACGAGCATCTCCGAGAGCAGCCAGCCGAGCCCGACCGCGAGCAGGAGGCCGACGCTCAACACGATCGCCGCCTCACTCCAGAGAAAGGCCGATATCTGGCGCAACGGAGCACCTATCGCGGCCATCGTGGCGAACTCCTGACGACGCTCGGCGATCCCCAGCGCGACGAACAGGCCCATTGCGCCTGCGGCCAGGATGATGGCGAACGCCTGCTCGATGTGACTGATGCCGGCGAGATCCACGGCGGTGATCGAGCTCGCCGTGCGCGATGACTGTTCGGCGATGTCCTGCACCTTGGTGCCTGCCGAGCGAGTCACGGCCGCCACGCGGCGGGCTACGGCCGGGGGGTCGCCACTGACCTTGGCGAAGACCACATTGGGGCCGCCGGCATGCGTGACCGACTCCAGGTAGCCCATGTTGGCGACCATGAAGGAGTCCTTGGGGGCGGAGGGGAACTCCTGCACGATCCCCGCTACATGGAAGGGCACGACCTGAAACTTCCCTGTTTGCCTGTCTAGCACCCTCAGCCGCAGCAGGTCGCCGGTGTTCAGCGAGAAGTCCTTGATCGTCTCCTTGCTGACCACGACCCCATCGGGGGTGGCCCGCAGGCGCCCCAGAACCTGCTGAGCGCTTGAGCCAATGAAGTAGGAGTCGCGCAGCGTCGTGGCCTTCGTGAACGTGGATGGGTCTATTCCGTAGATGTCCTGCAGGTCCGGGCCGACGTAGGCGTAGGAGTGCTGCACGGCGGTAGTGGCGCTCACACCGGGGACGCGGGCAATCGTTTCGGGGAGGTGGCGTTGCGCTGCCACGCCCGGGGCGGCCGTTGCTGTGACGTCAGCCCCGAGCGTCAGCTGGGCATCCACCTTGGACTGCTGGTCATAGGTCGCCGAGAAAATCCCCAGGTTGACTCCGAAGGCGAGCAGTAGACCAACGACGAGCAGGCCGCGGTTGATGGCCGCTCCCCGGCGTCCGGCACTGGCGAGCAGGAACCCGCGTGGGGAGCGGGCGCGAGCGCCGACGAGCCCCGCAGCCAGCCGGCTCAGCACCCGACCCCGCAGTCGCAGCAGCAGCAGCGTCGCTCCGATCCACAGCAGCGCGGGGGCGAAGAACATATAGACCGACAGCGACAACGTCGGGTTGGAATCGGGGTTGACGACCGCCGAGAAACCGGTGCTTGCTGTCAGCCAGTAGATCAGCCCGCTGATCGCCAGCGCCAGAAGATCGAGGTAAAGGCGCTGCCATAGGGGCTTTACCTCACGCCGTGTGCCGCGCCGCCCGGCCGCCACGCTGGCTCGCAGTGAGGACAGGCTCGCACCGATCCGAGCGGCGCCGGCGCCGGCGATGGCGAGCAGGATGCAGACCATGCCTGTGAGGAGCACCCGTCCGAGCGTGGCGTGAGCGCCGCCACTGACCAGCAACGAAACGGCACCGAAGGCGGCAGCGGTGCCGGCAAGGCCGGCCAGCCCCCCGAGGATCACGCTCTCAGTGCCAGCCAGGGCGAGCAGGTCACGGCGCCGCGCGCCGCGGGCGCGCAGCAGCGCGAGGTCGCGGCGGTCGCGCTCCACTGTGCCCAGCGCCGCCAGGTAGGCCAGCCCGAGCGCGATCAGCGCGCCGGGAACGGCGAGCATGATGTAGAGCGTCTGTGCGTAGAGAGCGTCGCCGGCCGCGGTCGACAGCGAGTCCGAGAGGTTGTCCACGAACTGCACCTGACCGGGCAGGCTGCGCTCGATGCGGTTGCGGGTCTCGGTCGCTCGCGTCAATGCTGCGCTGGGGCTGCCACCGCTGAGCGCCCCCGGGTCGAGCTGCGTCTGGACCTGCCACTGCACGCCTGTCTGCGCGCCAGGCTGGGTGCTGGCGCCCGGGTTGGCCGCGTTGACAGTCGACAGGCCGCGGGCAAGCGTGGAGGCGAAGGTGTCAAGCGGCATGATCGCGATGTTCGCCGGCGGCTGCGCGGGCGCGGGACCGAGCTGGGGGTTCAGCGGCTGAAAGAGCTGATCGGGCGCCGTGACGAGCGCCACTCCGGAGACGGGGAATGTCCGCGGGCGCCCCTGAGCGATGCTCTGCAGGGTGACCCTGTCGCCGATCTGGGCCTGCAGCGTCGCCGCCATCTGCTGGTCAAGGACGATGGCGTCGGGCTTGAGCGAACCCTGCAACAGACGAAAGGTGTGGATGTTCCTCTGGTAGCCAATGGGGATGGCCAGAACCGCCCCGGCCCCCGCGCTTGTCGATCCGGCCGGCCCTTGATGCGTGGCTCCCAGCAGGGGGGCGGTCGCGCTCGCAGAGGCCTGCAGCACGCCGGGCTGACGGGCTACAGCGGCTGCCACCTGACGGGCCTGTTCATAGGATGCCACCGGTCCCTGCAGGTCCAGCGGCACACTGCGCACCGCACTGCCCGCGACCGTGCGCAGGGAGTTGCCCACGAACAGCAGCATCCCCCCGAGCAGCGCCACCGAGGCCGTGAGTACGAGCACGCGGATCAACGAGCGTCCGGGAGCGCGTGCAAGGCCGGCGACGGCCAATCGCAGCGAGGTCATCATGGTCGCGTCTCCGCCACGATCGATCCGTCTGTCAGCTCGATGACCCGCGACATACGGGCCGCGACGTCGACGTCGTGCGTCGCGGTGATGAGCGCGAAGGCGAACTCACGCTGCAGCGCATCGATCAGATCAAGGACCCTGGCCGCCGTGTCGGAGTCGAGGTGCCCGGTCGGCTCGTCACAGAGCAGCAGCTCCGGGCTCTGGGCCAAGGCGCGGGCAATTGCCACGCGCTGAGCCTCGCCGCCGGAGAGCTCCGCAGGCAGAGCGTCGAGCTTGGCGCTGAGTCCGACCAGCTCCAGAAGCTCCTCGGGCGGATAGCGAGAGCTCGGTGTCCTCGGGGTTGAGCTCGGGGCGTGACTCCGTCTGTCTGCCGCCGGCGCGGCTGAGACCTCGCGGGCGAAGGCCACGTTCTCATAGGCCGTGAAGTGCGGAAGCAGGTTGGAGCCCTGAAAGACGTAGGCGATTCCCCGCGCCCGCCACCGGCCCCGCGCCGCGGCGTCCACCGAGGAAAGCGCCTCGCCCTTCCAGCTCACACGGCCCTCATTCGGCACGACCAAGCCGCCGAGGACGTGCAGCAGGGTCGTCTTGCCCGACCCCGAGCGCCCCCATAACGCCACACGCTCTGAGGCATCGATGGCGAGATTCACGCCGCGCAGCGCGTGGACGCGCGCGTCGCCATCTCCGTAGAAGACGCTGACGCTCTGCGCGCCAACCAGAGCATCCACTGCCCGGGGGCTCGTGACGCTCACGCGGCCACCCTTCCGTCGCGCAGCTCGATCACGTGACCACCTTCCCATCGCGCAGCTCGATCACACGCTCGGCGGCGGCGGCGACCTGCTCGGAGTGGGTGACGATGACCACGGTGCTTCCGTACTCGCCGCGCAGCTTCTGAAGGGCCTCCAGCACGATCCGCTCATTGCCCTGGTCCAGCTCCCCGGTGGGCTCGTCGGCCAGCACCAGCCGCGCACGGCGCGCGGCTGCGGCGGCGATGGCGACACGCTGCTGCTCGCCCCCGGACAGGGCTGACGCACGGTGAGCGCCGCGCTGGCCAAGGCCAAAGGAGGCGAGCGCGTCCCGCGCGGCGTGCGCCGCGTTCTCACGGCCGGCCAGGCGCAGCGAGACGGTGACGTTCTCCTGGGCCGAAAGCGCGGGCCAGAGGTTCTCGCTCTGAAAGACGATCGCCAGGTCGCGCGCGCGGTAGGCAGACAGCTCGGCCTCCTCGAGGCGTCCCAGCGACCTGCCCCATACGCGCACCTCGCCCGCCGAGGGCTCATCCAGCCCGGCCGCCAGCGACAGCAGCGTGCTCTTGCCACAGCCTGAGGGTCCGAGGACCGCTACGAGCTCACCCGCCTCGACGCGCAGGTCAAGGCCCCGCAGGGCGACGGTCTCAACCGGACCGGAGCGGAAGATCTTGAAGACGTCGTGACATTCAAGCGCTCCCCACTGGACGGTCTTCGCGGTCGTATCCGGCTCGGCATAGAGGCTTCTCAACCCCATCTGTAGCTCGCAACCATCTTCTTGTAGGCATCGACGTTGTCGACACCCGTGGGCGTGCCGAGGTCGATCGTCGCCACCTGCCCGCCACGAGCCAGCTCATAGCGATCGACCATCAGAGTCACGCTCTTGCCCGTCACGGGGTTGGGCGCGCTCTGGGTCGTATAGGTGATCTTCACGGCCGGCCCGCTCTTGAGGGCGATCGTCTGAGGAGTGCCCGCGAGGATCGTCGGGTTCGAGCGCTTGAGTGTCGCCAGCTGTGCCTGCACCGCCGCCGGGGTAGGAGCCGATCCCCTCCCGATGGCGATCCGCACCAGATTGTTCTTATCCTTGAAGGTGACTTCGCTGCCGCTCTGCTTCACGGTCCAGCCCTCCGGGTAGACGATCGAGAACCCGGGGGAGGCGTTGCGATAGGTCAGGAAGTTCTGGTTGTCGGGGATGTCTCCGGTTGCTGCCGATCTCGCGTCCGCGGCCAGCGCTGCCGCGCCTGAGGTCTGCGTTGAGGTTTCGGACTGCCCGCTTGACACTGAGCTTGAGGAGCCACTGCCGCACGCGCTCAAGAGGAAGCAGGCCATCAGCGCCCCGATACAGGCCAACCGCGACCCGGGAACTGAGCGCAACCTGAGAACTGAGCCAGTCGTTGAGGTTCGCATGCCCCTCATGCTGAGGCGCGAGCCCTGACGATTTCCTTAAAGCGCGTGTTCAGGCACGCACGTCTATGTGGCGCGGTCCGTCCTCACCGGGATAAGGCGAGTCGGGCGCGCCTGCGTCGGGCTCGGGTGGCGCTGCGCGGGGTTCGCGCTCCGGCCCCCGTTCACCTCGGCCGCCCGTCCGCTTGCGCCGCTCGCGGCCATCGCGCGCGGTGGGGTCGCTTGGCTTGGACCCCAACCCACCCGCGATCGGGGCGATCGCCGGAGGGCGGGGAGTGATGGGATGGATCGGGTCCATCAGGGGATACGCCGGTTAGGAGGTGGCTCCGACTTGTGTGCGTGTGCCCTGCTCGGCGGCGCGGGCGCCAATCTGCGCAGTGGGAGCTCCAATCCGCGCAAGCTCTGCCTGCAACAGCTCGTGTTGGCGACTGCGCAGCTCTGCCACGACAAGATGTCGCCATAGGAATACGGCGCCGCGCCACACGACCGCGTAACAGACAACTCCGGCCACCAGCGCGCGGAAGCCCGCTTCGGCCAGGGTGTGGGTGGACAGGGACAGGTAGCCGCCCGCCAGAAAACCCAACAGGCCACCCCAGCCCTTGGCCTGGGCCACGCGTCGTGCCGCGCGCGGGTGGGCGGCGATGCTCATGGTGCCCTCGCCGGAGGGCGCGGTGCCCTTCTTGCCCTTCTTCTTTGCGTCCTTGTCCTTCTTGGCCTTCTTCTCAGCCATGGTTTTCCTCCTGCTCCAGGCCGCGGCGGCGCTCTGCCCGCTGACACTCGAAGATGAAGCGCACCAGGCGGCGGTGGTCGCCCTCGCCGATCTGCTCGAAGCTGACCGCGCGATGCCCGCGGGAGTCGGTGCGTACCACCGTGCCCGTGCCCGTGATCGGGGCGCTGCCGGGAGTGGTGGTCAGCCGGAACTCCACCCGCTCGCCGATCTTCAACGTGTTGGGGCCGGCCAGCAGCATCCCTCCGCCGCTGAGGTCCACCGAGTAGCTGCGCACCGTGCCCTGACTGCCTCCCGTGCACACCATCACCGGGCGTGTGGCCTTCACGCGCACGTACTCCCGTTCCTGCAGCACCTCGACCGAGCATAGGTCACGAAAGCGCAGCAGGTCGCTGTCCTCAAGCGTCACCGTGCCGCGCACACGTACGCGTCCGCGGTGGCTGGCGTACTCCAGCACGATGTCATCAAGGCTGCCTGCGGTGAGGGGACGCTCGGTACGGAACATGACGCCCACCAGCAGCGAGTCTTGGCTGCTCTCCGCCACGCGTGCCTGGATGCGCTCGCCGGAGTCCCGCACGAGCGTCACCGTCGCGGAGCGCTTGGGCAGCTTCAGGGCATCCTTGTCGGCGGTGTTTCTGCGCAGAAGTCTCATCTTTGAGGGCTCATTTGATTTATGACAACAAGCGGTCAGCCAAATGGGTCGGGTCGATACGGGTCAGGCCTCCACGAACACGGCCCCGATCCAACAGATATTCGGGCGCGAGCCCGAAGCGGCAGGCAGCCTCGACGGCCACGCCGATCTGGTCGGTCTCGTCCGCGTGGGTGATCGCCATCGCGCTCGCCTGGAGGGGCCGCAGAGCCTCCAGCAGCTGCGCCGCGGCCCTTGCGCCAAGGGTGGCCGGCAGCGCCACCACCACCCTGTCGGGCTTCAGTTCCTCCAGCACGCCCGCCATCTTGCGGATGCCCGAGCGATCGGCGGGGGAGAGCGGCGGCAGATCGAGTAGCAGCAGTCCGGCTTCGCGGGCCTGCGCCAATGCCTGTCGTGCGCGCATGGAGGCGATCGCCTCGGGCTCCATGATCTGCGGGCTCAGCAGCATCGCCGGCTCCTCGGCCTCTCCCACCAGGGTGATCGTCGCGCAGCTCGCCGGCAGCGAACCCGCCCTGCGGTAGGCACTCAGCAGCGCCGCGCAGCAGCTCGTCTTGCCGCTGCCTCCGGGACCCACGACTGCCACGGTTGCGCTCTGCGCGAGCAGCAGTGGCGTATGCGGGATGCGCGCGACCACGGCGCCGTGCACGGCCTTCGCCAGGCCGATGCGGGGGGCGAACGGCAGCCCGTGGGCGATGGCGGCGTCCACCAGCTCGCCCGTCAGCTCCTCGCTCACACCCGCGCCGGTCATGGCTTTTTCGATGCCCATGCGGGCGCGCCCGCGGCGCGGGACGTCCGGAGCCTGAGCGGCTCGTGGCCGCATGACCTGGAGGTCACTCATCTCACGATCCAGCAGGTCAAGTTCCTCGCCGAGAGGGCTTGCCGCGGGGGGTTGAGGTGCGGGCGTGGGCAGCGCCTGCTCGGCCTGTACCAGTGCCGAGGCGAAGGTGTCAGCCGTAAGCTCGCGGAACTCGCCCGGCAGATCCGCGGCGCGGCGCGGGGGGTCCTCAACAATGGACTCAGGCGCGGGCGGGGTGGCGAGGGCCGGCTCAGGTGTGCCTGCGGCGGCGATCGTGGCCAGCGTGTCGGTCACATAGGCCCCCGCGGGTCGCGCCACGGCGGGCATCGGGGCGAGTGCAGGCGCCCCCGCATGCGTAGAGGCCGCCGGTCGCGGCATGGGCGGTAACGCCGGCTCGCCCACACCCTCGTCGTAGATGTCGATGCGTGGCGTTCCCGGCTTGGCCTCGACCTCCACGAAGGTGCGCTGGAAGAAACCGCCGATGCCGCCCTCAAGCCCGCGCCGGCGGCGCACCACGATCGCGTCGGTACCCAACTCGGCCTCGATGCGCGGGATCAGCTCGTCGATCGAGCGCCCCCGGTACACACGAAGATCGCCATCGGTGGAGGCTTGCCCGGCGCTTGGGCCACGCGCGCTTGCACCAAGCGCGCTCGCGCCGTGGAGCAAGGCATCTTCATCGAGGGGCTGTGGCGGGGCGGTGAGCAGGGCGCTGTGGGTGCTCATGCGTGGATGACTCCAATCGTTTCGACGTTGATGCCCGGCGCGATCTCGTTGTAGGAGCACACCGGGAGGTGGGGCTGGGCCTGGGCGATCAGCCTGCGCAGATGGCGGCGCACGCGCGCGCTGCACAGCAGGACGGGCCCTCGCCCGCCTGCGGTTCCCCGCGCGGTGGCGTGCTCTACCTGGGCTCGCAGCGCGCCGACGATGGCATGCGCGCGCGGCGGGTCCATCGCCAGGTACTCGCCGTCTGTGGTCTGGGTGATCGAGGTGGCCACCTCCTGCTCGATCGCAGGATCCAGGGTGATCGCCTGCAAACGCAGCTGCTCGTCCAGGTGCGGAGCGGTGATGGCGCGTCCCAACGCCTGGCGGGCATACTCCGAGAGCAGGCTCGTGTCCCGTGTTATTCGTGCCTTGTCCCCGATCGCCTCCACGATCGTGCCCAGATCGCGGATCGCCAGACCTTCGCTGAGCAGCGACTGCAGCACGCGCTGGATCTCGCCCAGCGACAGCAGCTCCGGTACGACCTCCTCGACGACCGCCGCATTGGTCTCCTTCAGCTGCTCCAGCAGCGCCTTGACGTCCTGGCGCGTCAACAGCTCCGCGGCGTGAGCCCTGATGGTCTCCGTCAGGTGCGTGACGACCACCGACTCGGCATCGACCACCGTGTAGCCCATCGACTCGGCCTCCGCGCGCGCGGACTCGTGCACCCACGTCGCGGGCAGCCCGAAGGCCGGCTCGGTGGTGGGGATGCCCTGCAGGGTGCCCACGGCATCGCCGGGGTCCATCGCCAACAGGTGCCCGGGCATGATCCGCCCGCGCGTCACCTCGCTGCCGCGCACCTTCACCGCATACTCGTGGCTCTCCATGCCTAGCTCGTCGTGGATGCGCACCGCCGGGATCAACACACCCAGCTCGCCCGCGATCTGGCGGCGGATCTGGCTGACACGGCGCAGCAGCGCGCCGCCGCCGCTGCCGTCCACCAGCGGCACGAGCCCGAAGCCGATCGCCAACTCCAAGGCGTCCAGCGGGGTGCGCTCGGTGCTGTCGCCCTCGGCGGGCGGTAAGGCGGCCTGCGCGCCCGCCGCCAGCGTGGCGGGGTGGGCGGGGTGGGCGGGATCCCATCCCTCCTCGCCAGGCATCCCATTGCGCACGGCCCAACCGATCGCACCGAAGATCGCGGCGATCATCAGAAATGGCAGCTTGGGCAGTCCCGGCACGAGTGCGAATAGGCCGATCACCACGGCGGCGACCATCGGCGCCTTGCGCTGGCGCAGGATCTGCCCCGCGATGTCCGAGCCCAGGTCGCGTTCGGAGGATGAGCGCGTGACGATGATGCCGGTCGCCACTGAGATCAGCAGCGCCGGTATCTGTGCGGCCAGGCCATCGCCGACGGTCAGCAGCGAGAAGCGTTGAGCGGCTTCGGCGAAGCTCAGATGGTGTTGGGCCACACCCACCACGATGCCGCCGACGAGGTTGATGGAGGTAATGATCAGGGCCGCCATCGCATCGCCCTTGACGAACTTGGAGGCGCCGTCCATCGCCCCGTAGAAGTCGGCTTCGCGTGAAATCTCCGAGCGTCGCGCCCGCGCCTCATCGTCGGTGATCAGCCCCGCATTCAGATCGGCGTCGATCGCCATCTGCTTGCCCGGCATCGCGTCCAGCGTGAAGCGTGCTCCCACCTCCGCCACGCGCCCCGCGCCGTTGGTCACCACCACGAACTGGATAACCACCAGGATCAGGAAGATCACAAGGCCCACCACGACGTTGCCGCCGACGACGAACTGCCCGAAGGACTTCACCACGCTGCCGGCTTCGCCATTGGTGAGGATCAAACGTGTGACCGACACGTTGATCGCCAGGCGGAACATTGTTGTCAGCAGCAACAGTGAGGGGAAGGCCGCGAAGTCGAGCGCCTTATTCAGGTACATCGTCGCCACCACGATCGTCAGGGCGGCGGAGATGTTGATGGTGATCAGCAGGTCCAGCAGCATCGGCGGCAGCGGCACGACGAGCATCGTCACCACCATCACCACCGCTACCGCCGCCAGCAGATCGGTGTGCTTCAAAAGTCGGCGTACGATCTCGCTGTTCATCGCCCGTCCCTCCTGTCGATGAGACGGTTTTGAAAACCATTGAAGAAAGGCCTCCGCCTGGCGGCTCCGGCGTGTGGGTCGCGCACAGCGTTCATACCGCCTGCCTCCTACGCGCTGCCAACCGGTACACGAACGCCAGCACCTGGGCCACGGCGGCATACAACTCCTCCGGGATCACCTGGCCGATCTCGGTGGAGCTGTGCAGGGCGCGTGCCAGCGGCGGGTCGGGCACGATCGGCACGTCGTTCTCCTCCGCCACGCGCCTGATCTGCGCGGCGATCAGGTCCTGGCCCTTGGCCACGACCTCGGGCGCCAGCTTCGCGCCGTCATAGCGCAGCGCGACGGCGTAGTGGGTGGGGTTCGTGACCACCACATCGGCCTCGGGCACCGCTGCCATCATGCGCGCTCGCGCTGCCTGCATCTGGCGGCGACGCAGGGCACCGCGCACCTCGGCCGAGACGCCGTACTGGCGCAGCTCGTCCTTGACCTCCTGCTTGGTCATGCGGATCTGCTTCGAGTGCCGGTGGCGCTGCCAGGCAAGGTCGATCGCGCCGATCGCCAGATAGGCGAAGGCCGCATGCTGGGCGATGCCCATCGCGCGGCTTCCCATCATCTTGCCCAGGGCAGTCGGGGTGATGCCCACCAGCGAGGCCAGATTGCCCATGCCCGGCAGCAGCGCCAGCGCTGCCACTCCCGCGACGGCTGACACCTTGGTCACGGCCTTCAGCGCCTCGAAGATCACGTTGGGACCCAGCAGGTTGCGCATCCCCGATATCGGGTTGATGCGCCGGAAGTCCGGCGCCAGCGCCTTGGGCGAAGGGTGAAAACCCACCTGCGCCACGCCAGCCAGCAGGCCCGTGGCCATGCAGATGCCGGCGATCGGCCCCACCGTGACGAGCATCGTCTGCAGCACCTCGTGGAGCAGTTCCTGCAGGCCCGCCGTGGAGGTGGCCTGGCTGGGGTGCGCGATCTGCGCGAGGATGCGCCGGAACGATTCTGCGCCCGCATTGACGATGCCCGGCCCCAGGATGCTCAGGCCGAACAGCCCGGCCACCAGCACCAAGGAGCCGCCGGCGTCGGAGGAGCGCGCCACCTGTCCCTTCTCGCGTGCCTGCTCGCGGCGTTTGGGCGTGGCCTTCTCGGTGCGGTCGTGTTGAGCCATGTCCCAGAGGTCCTATGCGACGTGCAGGGCGCCCAGAGCGGCCCCCACACTGGTCGAAAGTTGTTCGGACATCCATCCCGCCAGGAACGGCATCGAGGCGCCGACGATCAGCAGCGCCACCACCACCTTGGCGGGAAAGCCCACGGCGAAGACGCTTATCTGTGGCACGACCCGCGAGACCACGCCGAAGGCCACGTCGGTGATCAGCAGCGCGATCACCACCGGCGCGGCAACCTCCAGGGTCGCCGCGAACACGCCGGTGAACATGTGCTCGGCACCACCTATCAGCGAGGTGAGCTGTGGCGCCGAGGTCAGCGGAACGAGTTGAAAGGTGCGCGCGAGACCGCGCAGCGTCCACGCGTCCCCGCCGATGGCCAGGAAGATCAAGGTGCCGACCAAGGAGTAGAACCCGGTCAGCACACCCCCCTGGTTGCCATCTATTGGGTCGATCAGGCCGCCGTAGGAGAAGCCGGACTGGATGTCCGCCAGCGACCCCGCCGACTCCACTGCGGCGAATAGCGCGGCCAGCGCGAAGGCGAAGCCGAAGCCCACCAGCAAACCCTCAAGCACGAGGCCCGCCAGCGCTAGCGCGTCGCTTGGTACGTGCTGACCCTGCAGGGCCACCGGCGCCAGCCCGATCGAGATCGCCACCGCGATGATTCCGCGCACGTGCGGGGGGATCATCTTCGAGGAGAACAGGGGCGCCAGGAAGAACAGCGGCGTGATCCGCGCCAGCACCAGGATGAAGCCGGCCAGCTCGTTGCCCGCCAGCTGTTCGAGCAGGTGATTCACAGGGCCGCCGATGTCAGGGTGAACGCCGTCATCACGAGCCCACCAGTGTCGGAATGGAGGTGTAGAGGTTGGTGGTGTAGGACACCAGCTGTCCCAGCATCCACGGCCCCAGCAGCACCACCACGACCGCGATGCCCACGATCTTGGGTATCAGCGTGAGGCTCTGCTCCTGGATCTGCGTGACGGCCTGGAAGATGCTCACCAGCAGACCGACGACCAATCCCACCAGCAGCAGGGGGCCGGCGACCTTCAACGCCAGGCTCATGGCCTGCGAGGCGAGGTTGACGACTGTGTCCTGATTCATCTCATTCTCCTAGTGAAAGCTCTGCACGAGCGCTTTGATGACCAGATCCCAGCCGTCCACCAGCACGAACAGCAGCACCTTGAAAGGCAGCGAGATGAACGTCGGCGGCAGCATGATCATGCCCATGCTCATCAGCGTCGAAGAGACGATCAGGTCGATGATCAAGAACGGCAGGAAGATCAAGAAGCCGATCTGAAAGGCGCTCTTCAGCTCGGAGACGATGAACGCCGGGATCAGTACCTCGGTCGGCACTTCCGCGCGCGTCTTGGGCGGCTTGGCGTGCGCGAGATCGATGAACAACGAGATGTCCTGCACGCGGGTCTGGCGAAACATGAACTGGCGCAGCGGTTCCTCCGCGCGCGCGATCGCGGTGGTGGTGTTGATGTGGTGGGCCGCAAGCGGTTCGATCGCATCGCGCTTGATCTGGCTCACAGTCGGGGCCATCACGAAGATCGTCAGGAACAGCGCGATGCCCACCAGCACCTGGTTGGGCGGTGCGTTGGCGGTGCCCACGGCCGTGCGGATGAAACCCAGCACGATCAGAATGCGGCTGAAGCCGGTGACGGTGAAGAGCATCGCCGGCACCAGCGTCAGGCCGCCCATCAGCAGCAGGATTTGAACGGCGTTCGAGGAGTTCAGGTTCACTTGCGCACCGTCCATTCGCGCAGGCGATCCAACGCGCTGCGACCATGGCCGGGAATCTGGATCGCGGCGCGGCCGGGATCGGGGTGGCGGTCAGGGTGCTGCTGATCCTCCCCGTCCTCCCCAAGTAGCCCCGCCTCGCGCGCCTGCTCCTCGCTGTAGCGATAGATCGGCATCACGCCCTGCTCGGCGCTGCCCACCACGAGGTGGTCGCTGCCGGCGCGCACCAGGTGCAGTGAGCGACCCGAGCCCAGCGGCAGCGTGGCCACGTTCTCGAGCCCCTCGCCCGCCGAGCGCGTCTCGCGCCCGGACTTCACCTGCTTGAGGATCCACGTCAGCCCCCAGATGACCGCGATCACGATCAACAACCCCACGATCGTGCGCACGATGCTGGGGCCACTCGAGCTGGTGTGCGTACCGACCTTCGAGGGGGTGAGGTTCAGCGGTGTGCTTTCGCCGCCCCCGGCCTGCTTGGTGGCAGGAGTGAACGCCTGCGCAAGTGTGGCAGGGGCCAGCACCAACACGGCAAGCGTGAAGATGGCGACCCGTACGGTCGCTCGCGAAAGCGGGAAGGACTTGGTCATCGAGGGACGACTCCGAGGGAGAGTCGCCCGGTTTATCGACGCCCATCAGGCGGGCTTTAGAGGAGCGCGCGGGCTTGCAGAACTCTCCTCATCCCGCCTCATTCAGAAGGTCCGGCAAAGGCTTCTCAGATCAGCTTCTGGACCTGCACGGCCCACTCGCCCTCGGCGCTCACGAGCAGCGTTCCGTGGGCGAAGGGCAGGCCACCGGCGAATAGTTCAATCGGGGTATCGACGCTCTGCTCAAGCTCCACCACCGTGCCCGGCGGCATTTCCAGGGCGTGGCCCAACGGCATATGCGTGCGCCCCAGCTCCGCCCACACGCGCACCGGCACCCCGAGCATCCGCTCAAGCGTTCCCAGGCCGCGTTCGGTCTGTCGCGCGCGGCCCAACCCCTCCTCCTCATCTCCCTGTGCGTTTTCAGCGCTCTTGCCGTCCTTGCCGGCAGCGGCGGCGCCCAACGTCGATGACAGTCGGCCGCCGGCCGCGGGGGCCATCGTCGAGGTCAGCTTGATTGCGCGTCGCGTGCCGCGTAGGCCGGGCCGGCCGCGACCCAGTGCCACACCCTCGGCATACAGCGCCACTCCGTCCTCGGCACGGCCCTCAAGCGTCAGCGTTGCGCCGGGCGTCAGGGCCAGCATCTCCTCCACGGGCATCTGGCGCGATCCCACCTCGGCGCGCAGCAACACCTGCGCCTCGGCCAGTCCGCGCTGCACGGCCTGCTGCTCGCGCGGGTCGGCCTCGTGCGCGGTGCCCTCGGCACCGAGGATCTCGCCGGCCACCGGCTCGATCGCCGACCAGGGGATTAGCAGCGACATGCCCGAGCGCTCGCCGTCGATGCGGCACTCGAAGGTAAGCAGGAAGGTGGGCTCGCCGATCGGCGCGAACACGCCCGCGTCGCCCTCCACGTCCACCTGCCCATAGGACAGCTCCAGGCCTCCGAGGTCGCGCCACGCCATCGCCAGCTGACCCACGATTGCGTCGAGGATGCCGCGCGTGAGCGCCCAGTCGATCTCACTCAGACGGCGCTCTGTGGGCGCCTGTGCGGCGGTGCCGCCGAGCAGGCATTCAAGCGACTGCAGCAGCATCGGCTGCTCGATCTCAAGCAGCATCTGGCGTTCGATCGGGCGCACCTGCAGAGCCACCGCCACCGACTGCGCTGGCAGTTGCGCGCGTGCGGCCGACCATGTGAGCTGGCTTGAGTCCGTCACGCGCAGTTCCACCTGTGCACGCAGCTCACTGGAGAGGCGATTGGCCACCGTCTCGCAGAAGGGCCCCAGCACGCGCGCGATCTGACGGCGGAACTCGGTCGTGAACTTCGTGGGCTGCGAGAAGTCGAGGGTGCGGATACGCCGCGCGCGGCCGTGGGCGTCGATGTGCGGCTCGCCCGCGTGGGGGGAGGACGACCCCTCCTGGGAGTCCTTCAGGGACGCGTCCTGAGCTTGAAGGGACGCGTCCTGAGCTTGAGTACTCACGCCCGCGCCTCCTCACTCGCCGGAGCGCCCAAGGGCGTGGCCTCATCAGATGTATCAGCCGGGAAATCGCCTTGGCCGTGGGCGTCCGGGTCTCCTTCGAGGATCTCCGTCACTCGCAGGCCGAACTCCTCATCGACCACGACGACCTCGCCGCGCGCGATGGGAGTGCCGTTGACGAGCAGGTCCACCGGCTCGCCCGCCAGGCGATCGAGCGTGACAATCGAGCCCGCGCGCAGGTCGAGCGTCTCGCCGACGGTCATCTGCGTGCGACCGATCTCCACGCTCAGCTCAAGGGGCACCTCGCTGACGCGACGCAGGTCGGCGTCCTGTAGGCCATTCACACCGGAGCCGCCGTTGCCCTGCACGCCTGACCCGTTCCCGCCCGCGGCGAGCTGCTCCTCGGCGTCGAACTGCTCGCTCGCGTCCGCCGGGGTGGGCTCGTTGTTGGCTGTCTCACTCATGGGTCGGTCCTCCTATTGGACCGTCAGGTCGGGGAATAGAACCTGCGCTACCTTCACATCGGTATGCGCCTTGATCGCGGCCAGCATCTGATGCTTGACTCGCTCACGTCCGCTGTCGCTCACGAGGTCGCTGCTGCTTTCGTTGGTGATGAGGTTGGTCACGATGTCGCGTATCACTGCTTCCTCGGGCAGGGTGCCAACTCCTTCTCCGGCACTCGAGCTGCCGCTGGCTGAGGCGCCCGAACTTTGCCCCGGGGCCAGCACCAGCGCCACGGTGAGCTTGACGAAGTGCCCGTCGCTGAGGTTCAGCAGGAAGTCCTTGGGCATCACATAGATGGTGCCCGTGATCTTGTCCTTGATGACCACCTTGGGCTTGGCCATCGAGTAAGCGGCGCCCAGGCCCATCATCACAACCACCAGCGGGATCAGGATTTTCTTGTTCTTCAACATCTCAGGGGCCTTCCGGTCCACTTGAGGTGGATTCGCTGGCGCCCGCGGAGCTCTGCGTGGCGCTTGAGGAGCCATACAGGCGTTGCAGCACGATTTCCACCCGCCTGTTGCGGGCCCTGCCAAGGCTTGAGGCGTTGCTTGAGATGGGGCGCAGATCGGCATAGCCGGAAGCGCTCAGACGCCGCGGGAAGACGCCCTTGGCGATTAGGAAGCGCACCACCATGCTGGCCCGCGCCGTGGAGAGCTCCCAGTTGCTGGGGAAGGCGCCACCGTGGATCGGCACGTCATCGGTGTTGCCTTCCACGGCCACCGGATGGGTCCTGTCGATGTTGACAAGCGAGGCGATCTCGCCCAGCAGGGGCTGGGCCTGGGGGATCAGCGTGGCGCTGCCGGAGGGGAACAACAGACGGTCGGTCAGCACGCGGATCACAAGGCCCCGCGGCTGCACGGTGGTGTTGACATCCTTGGCGAAGCCATGGCGGGCGGCGTAGGCGTCGAGCTGATGCTTGAGGTGTTCAAAGTTGCTCTGCTCCTGCTGGGCCTGGGAGGCCGAAGCCGTGGCGTGGCTCGCGGGTGTGCTCTGGTCCGCGCTGTGGCTGGTGAGCGGCACGATCGACTGCACGTCGGCGGCGCTCGGCGCGTGGCTTGAGTTGGCGGTGGAGCCCGGCTGGGCGATGGCCTTGCCGCCGGGGAGGATGTCGCCGGAGAAGGCCGCATGCAGCGCCTTCTGCAGCGTCTTGTACTTGGAGATGTTCACCGAGGAGATCGAGAAGAGCACCATGAAGAGCGCCATTAGCAGCGTGATCATGTCGGCGTAGGTCAACAGCCAGCGCTCGCCGTCCTCGTGCCCGGCGCCATGCGCCCCTCGCCTGCCTCCGCGGCGGCTGCGTGAGCGTGACATTGCTAGGCCGCCTCTTGCAGGTTGGCGCTCGCGCCGCCGCTGGCGCCGCCGTCCTCATCGGAGGAGCGCTCGCTGGGGGGCAGATAGGACATCAGCTTGTCCGCCACCAGCCGTGGGTTATCGCCCGCCTGGATTGAGAGAATGCCCTCAAGGGTCATCATCCGCAGCTCTGTCTCTTCGGATGAGATCGCCTTCAGGCGGTTGGCGATGGGCAGGAAGATGACATTGGCCGAGCCCACGCCCATCAGCGTGGCCAGGAAGGCCGAGGAGATCGAGGGGCCGAGCGTCGAGGGCGCCGCCAGGTTCTCAAGCACGTGCACGAGCCCCATGACGGTGCCGATGATGCCCATCGTCGGCGCGAATCCCCCCGCCTTCTCAAACGGCGCCGCCGCCGCCATATGACGCGCGGACATGCCGTCCACCTCGGCCTCGAGGATGGCGTGCACCATCTCCGGGTCGGTGCCGTCGACCACCAATTGCAGCGCATTGCGCGTGAACATGTCCTCGACCTCGCCGAGCTGCGCGTCGAGCGCCAGCAGGCCCTCACGGCGGGCCTGGTCGGCGAGTCCCACCAGCAGATCGAGCCGCCCGCGCATATCCGGCGGTTCGGCCGCGAAGACCATCTTGTAGAGGCTGGGGATGCGTTTCATCGAGACCATCCCCACGCTCGCCAGCGTCACACCGCCGGTGCCGCCGATGATGATGATCAGCGCAGGGATGTTCAAAAAGACAGCCGGACTCGTGCCATCCATCATGGCGCTCAACAAGAGGGCGCCGAAGGCGACCCCGATTCCAATGGCTGTTGCGGCTTTCATCGCCCTCGTTCATCGGCCGCGGGCCGTGATCCTTCAGTTCGCATGGACTGGACGGACAGGCGAGGGGTCGCGTTCGGGCCTTCGGTTTCGCATCGCCTCCGAGAGGACCTCCACGCGCCAGGCCCGCACGTAGTCGGCGACCTGCTCGGGTGACTCCGCCACGACGACCTTGGCCGTGGTGGCCAGGGTGACGACGGTATCGGGGGTGGACTCGATCGTCACGATCAGGTCCGGGTTGAGTTGGAATGGCTCGTCGGTGTGGCCGAGCCGGTGCAGGGTTATCACTTTGAGCCTCCTCTCTGATTGGTTTGGCGTTGCCACTGGGCGGACGGCGCATTACCGGCCGCCCGCCCGTGGCTCCTCGGTTCGTCCCTTCATGCTCTCGTCATACGAGCATCACCGCGGGGATCACTGGACCATGCTCACCACCGTCTGCAGCATCTGATCGGCGACGGTGATCACGCGCGAGTTGGCCTGGTAGCCACGCTCGGCGGTGATCATCGACGTCATCTCGCCGGCGAGATCGACATTGGACATCTCAAGCTCCCCGCCGATGGTGGCTCCAAAGCCACCGGTGTTGGGCGTGCCCACGATCGGCCCCCCGGAGTTTGAGGTCTGCGCCCACAGCGAACCGCCCAGGCGCTCGAGCCCGGACTGGTTGGCGAACTGCGCGAGCGAGAGGTAACCAGCGGTGACCTGCTGCTGGTAGGTGGGGGAGGCGGGGTTCTCATCCGCATAGGTGACGGCGCCGTCCTGTCCGATCGACACGTTGGCCGAGCCGGGGGGAATGACGATGTAACTGTCTGCGGCGCCTGGCGCGTAGGTGGTGCCACCTTCGACTGGTGTGGCCACGGCGTTGCGACCGACCACATACTCACCTGCCTGCGTCGTCAGGAAACCCTTGGTGTTGGTCGTGAGATCGCCCGCGCGCGTGTACTGCATATTGGCGGGCAGGCCTGTGGTGTAGGGGGCTCCTGCTGGCGGCGTGCCGCTGCCCACGCGCAGGAAGCCCGCTCCCTCGATGGCGACATCGAGCGGGTTGTTGGTGGACTGGAATGACCCCTCGGACATCTCCGAGTCGGTCGAGTTGACCTGCACCCCGAGACCCACCTGCACGGGGTTGGTGCCGCCGTTGTTGGTGGTTGAGCCGGAGGCTCCGCGGAGCACCTGCGTGAGTGAATCGGCAAACGTCACCCGCGCTGACTTGTAGCCGACGGTGTTGACGTTGGCCAGGTCGTTTGCTGTGACATTGAGCATCGTCTGATTTGCGTCCAAGCCGCTGATAGCGGCATACATTCCACCCATCATCGTGGTTGCACTTCCTTTCGCGGCCCCCTCAAAGAGGTCCAGCCGTCGTTGTCTTGTAGTCGTTTTGTGGGGTTGAAGTTGGGGTTGGTTGGGAGTTGTGGTTAAGGTTGAAGTGTGTTTGGGCGGGGTCGGATCCTCACGCGATGACCGCGCTGTCGATATTGGTGAAAACGTGCTCGCGCATGTGCTGGGCGCCCACGGCCGTAACCACGGTGCGGTTGGGCACCGACACCACAAAGGCGGTGCCATCGACGAGTACGACTGAATCGCGTGAGCCCTTGTCCGCCGCGCGTCCCACACCGTCGTTCAGCCTGGTGAGGGTGGAGGGATCAAGTTCGATGCCCCGGCGCTGCACCCGCTCGAGTGCATGGCGGGAGAAGTGCAGGGGTTCGCTTCCCGCGGCCTTGTGCAGGACCTCGGCGAACGCCGGGCCACCGCTCGGTGCCGGTCCGTTCGCCCGCCCCGGGCCATTCGGGGGTGAACCCGCCTTGGCCGGCCCGATGCCCGGTACGAGCGCGGGGTTGGTGGGAATCGCTGCGCTCATGGCCTCAGGAGACCTGGGTGATCGTCGCGGGGTTGATGCCAGCGACGCCTTCCACCGTGAGCGCGGCACCGGAAGAGGTGATCTGCACGCTCTGCACCATGCCGTGGTGGGTTTCGCCGTTGGCGGGATTGAGGCTGGTAACGGTGTGGCCGATGAGCGCCACCGCCTGGGAGACCTGCTGTGCGGTCGCCGACTGCGCGCTGGTCTGCGCCATGTTGGTGACCTGCTCGAGCTCGGTGAATTGCGCGAGCTGGCCCAGGTAGGCGGAGCTGTCGGTGGGCTGTAGCGGGTCCTGGGACTGCAACTGGGCGACCATCAGCTTGAGGAAGTCGTTCTTGCCCAGCGTCCCACCGGGGTTGGTCGGGGGGGTGCTCGAAGGAGCGCTTGCCGGTGTGATTGCCGCGGTGGCGGAGGTGGTTGTCATGAGAGTGGGTGCCTTTCGTGGTGTGGGAGGTCAGGCAAGTACGTCGATGAGAGCGCCGTGGGAGGTCCTGAGAGGAGAGAGCTCGGGGGTGGGGAGGGCTGCGTCTTGATCGCCATCGCTGCTGGGACCTGAGCCTCGCCGGTTCTCGGCAGGGGAGGCTGAGGGTTGGTGCGCGCGTCCCTCACGCTGCTGCATGCCGGCCTGGTTGAAGGATGAGGTGTCCATGTGCAACGCGGTGAGGCCGAGCGAGTCAAGTGACTGGCGAAGCTCCGAGTGGCCCTCCGCAAGCGCCTGCGCCGCCGCGTGTGTGTCGGCGGTGACGCGAGCGATGAGACCCTGGGCGCTCTGGGAAAGGTGGATGCGGATCTCTCCCAGCTCCTCGGGCTGCAGCGCGATGCGCGCTTGCGAGAGCCCTTGGCGGCTGGCCAGCTCGATGGTGGCGTGCACCGCCTCGATGGCCTGCTGCAGCCCCACGCCGTAGCTGAGCACGGGGACGCCGCTGGTACTGCTTGCGGCTGGAGCAAAGGGGGCCTGCGTGTCGGGAACCGTGGGTGGGGATGGTGACGTCGCAGTGCTGACGCTGGGTGCGCCGGAGGCGCCTGCATGCGCGCTCAGCGGGACAGGAGCGGATATGTCGCTGGCGGCAGGCGCATTGCGCGGAGCATTCGTCGCGGGGGTGCTCTGTACCGAGGTGTCCGATCCCGCGACGGACTGGGTCTTCACAGTGGTGCTGCCCGAGGTATCGATGTTCGGGCCCGAGGATGGGCGGCTGGGAGGGGAGGAGGAGGGTTGGTTGGGTGCGGAAGTTGCTGCCGTAGTGGAGGGCACCTTTGCCGGGTTTGTCTCCGCGGTTTGGGCGGCTGGCTCTGTAGTTGGGAGAGCGCCGGCACCAGAGGTGCCCTGGGCCTGGCTGTCAGCGGTGGCGCGCGCGGCGCCCTGTCCGCTGGCCAAGAGCTGGGTAGCAGCGGGTGCCTGCGCGCGGGTGGAGGTAGTGAGGGGAGTCGATGTCTGAGCCTCGCCAGCGCCAGCAGCGTCCACCATCACCTGCGGACTGGGAGCGGTGGGGGTGGGCCGTGCTTGGCCCGCGGCCGTTGTGGTGGTCGTCAGCGGTTCCTGCCCCGTTGCCGATGGCTCCTGCCCGGTGGTTGAGGCCGTGGGGGAAGCTGGCGTTTGCGAGGCCGTAAGAGGAGCAGGCGTCTGCACGGTGGCTGAGGTTGTGGCATCCGCATTCCCCTGCGCCACAGCCCGAGCCGTGCCGGCGGACTTGGGCTGTGCGGTGACTGGGTACACGACCGCCGCGATGGCAGCGGTGTCGGCGACTGTGGGCGACGCGCCAGCACTGGCAGCGGTTGTGTCGGTCGCTGCCGGCGCGTGATCCACATGACGACGCGCGGCGGGGCCATGCCCCTCTCGGGGGCTCTGCTGGTGGCCTTCCGCAATGGCGGTCCGGGCCAGTCGATCCTCAAGGGCGCTCTGGAAGGGCGGCCCCTCGGGTGGCGCCCCCGGCGGGGCTCCACCGCCCCCCGGGGGCGGGGGCGGGGCACTCGGCGCGGGCGCCATGGAGACGGTGGGGGCGGAAGGTCCGCTCACGAGATCGACCCCGTGGGTGAAGGTGTCGAGGTGGAGGAGGGCGACTGCCGGTAGGCATTGGCGTAGCCGAGTACCTTGTTGACGTAGTCCTGTGTTTCGGCGTAGGGGGGCACGCCGCCGTACTTGTGGACGGCTCCCGGGCCGGCGTTGTAGGCGGCGAGGGCATCGGCCGTGTTGCCGCCGAACTGGCTCATCATCTGGCTCAGGTAGCGCGCGCCGCCTTCGATCGACTGGATCGGGTCAAGCGGGTTTGAGACACCCAGCGACGACGCGGTGCCGGGCATGAGCTGGGTTAACCCAAGCGCGCCAGCGCCAGAGCGCGAGTTGGGATTGAAGCCTGACTCCTGCTGGATCAAGCCATGCAGGACGGCGGGGTCAAGGTTGTAGCGGGCCGCGGCCTGGGCGATGGCTCCGTCATAGGGCGTTGAGGTGGAGCCGCCTGCCGGCGATGTGTAGGGGGTTGAGGGCGAGATTCCTGCCGGCGACGCGGCATCGGCAGGTGAAATGCTAGTAGCGCCAGCAGCAGCCGAGGCGGCAGGAGAAGCCGTCGAGGCAGCTTGAAGTGCAGCGGCAAAGCCAGTGGGGGCGCGGCCCTGCTTGACCTGCGCGAGCATTCCCCGCAGCTGCTGAACGCGCTGCGTGGCGGCGATCAGGTCGGCCGGGCCGGTGGCCGGCGTGAGTGTCTGTGCGCTCATGCCGCGCTCCGTCGGAAGCGGTCCATGGCGATCTCATCGAGGACGTTGCCTTCTTGACGCTTGAACTCGCGCAGATGCTCGGTGCGGTGGCGCTCCTTCAGGCGCTCGAGCATCTCGCGCTCGCGCGCCACCTCGCCAAGCTCGGCATCGCGGTCGGCGACCTGACTGTCATGCTGGGCCAGCTCGCGGGCGCCGAGCAGGCGTTGTGTCTCGATGTGCTCCATGAAGGTTTGGCGAGCCTGCAACTCCGCCGCGCTGGTGGTCGCGCTGGCGCCTGTGGCCTGACGCTGCTCGGAGCGAGCATGCTCGAGGTGGGCCTCGACCGTGCGCAGGTGGTCAAGGCTCCCGTCGCGTTGGGTTATGGCCTGCGCAAGCGCCAATCGGGCCATGTCCTCGCGGCGCTCGCGCAGGGCACGCACGCGCTCCAGTCGGAAACGGAATGAGGGTCCGGTCACGGCCCGGTGATCGGACGGCGACGATGGTTCTTTAGCGGTCCGTCGGCCTGATTCAGCTGTCCCTCAGCCCGCAGTTTCGTAAGAGTCTTCTAACAATGCCGCAAAAGTGATCCGATTGCCCCAACTATTCGCAAAGAGAATATTCGACTCGCGTCTAGCGAGTCGCGGGCAAATCACAAACGATGCTATGCGTCGAATATTGAATCATTCTGACCCCCAAACAGGATCCCACCCCGGGCCGGTTCCCCGCAAGTCGTGGCGGATCGCCGTTATCCCTGGATGCAGCGCTGGGTGCTGGGCTGCTTCAGACGTAATATCTATACAAAGTGCTCCATCTATCGAGACTGTGAGACGTCAACATGAAGACCACCAAGAAGGACGAAGACATTTCGATCACCCTCTCTCCCGTGCAGATCGAGCAGGTGATGCGTTCCGCCGGCCAGAGTCGCAACGGGACCGTGTCCAACCTGTTGCTGGCCGCGCTGGACAACGCTTACAAGCCGACCAACGGCAACAACAAACGCAACAAGGGCAAGTCGCTGCAAAAGGCCACGCAGGAGGCACTTGAGGACGCCCTGACCGATCCCCAGCTCTCCCAGTCGCTGCTGCGCGGTCTTGCGATTCTCTCTTCCTATGGCCCCGAGCGCCCGTGGCGGGCAATCATCGACCTGGCACAGCAATTGGGTATGTCTCCATCCACAACCCATCGCTACGTCAAGACGTTGCGCGCCGTGGGCCTGCTGGAGCAGAACCCCACGACAAGGGAGTATCGCCCGGTCGCGCGTTAGCGAACGTATCAGCCTTAGACGCTCAGGTGCAGCGCCGGGATCGCGGAGGGGCCCGGCTCGGCCTGGGGCGCAGGGTCTTCGGGCTCGATCTCCTCGCCTTCGAGGATTTCGCCGTCGCGGGGCTCCATGGCTCGCTCAAGCGAGCTCGCGATGTTCAGCAGCTGCTCGTCGGCCCCCTCGGGCGTGCTCGGCTCGACCGTGGCCTGGCGCAGGAAGGCATCGATGCGAGGCCTGTGCGCCAAAGCTGCATCGAGCGTTGGATCGGCGCCTGAGCTGTAGGCGCCGATCGCGATCAGATCCTCTTTCTCGTGCAATGCCGCCAGCGCCGTGCGCAGGCGTTGGCCAGCCGTCACGACCTCGGGGGAGGCGATCTCGCTCAGCAGTCGCGAGACGCTCTGCAGCACGTCGATCGCGGGGTAGTGCCCGGCGTGGGCAAGCGTGCGCGAGAGCACCACGTGACCATCAAGGATCGAGCGCACCGCGTCTGCGATGGGCTCATTCATGTCATCCCCGTCGACCAGCACCGTGTAGAGACCTGTGATGGAGCCTGCGGGGCTGGTGCCCGCGCGCTCCAAGAGGCGCGGCAGCAGGGCGAAGACGCTGGGGGTATAGCCGCGCGTCGCTGGAGGCTCGCCGATCGCCAGACCAATCTCGCGCTGGGCCATCGCGAAGCGCGTGACGGAGTCCATCATCAGCATCACATCGTGGCCTTGATCGCGGAAGTACTCGGCGATGGTGGTGGCGGTGAAGGCGGCCTTGATACGCACCAATGCTGGCTGGTCGGAGGTGGCGACCACGACCACCGAGTGCTCCAGGGCATCGCCGAGGTCTCGCTCGATGAACTCCCGCACCTCGCGTCCGCGCTCGCCGACAAGGGCGATCACGTTGACGGTGGCGGTGGTGGAGCGCGCAATCATGCCCAGCAATGAGGACTTGCCCACGCCCGAGCCCGCGAAGATCCCCAGGCGCTGGCCCAGGCCGCACGGCACGAGTCCGTCCAGGGCACGCACTCCCAGGCCGACGCGCCGATCGATACGCGGTCGGCTCATGGCGCTCGGCGGTGGGGCGATCGTGGAGCGCAGGCTGGTGGACGACGGCGCGCGCAGCGGAGCATCGCCCGCGGTCGCTCCTAGTTCGTCCAGGGGATTCCCCAGCCCATCGATCACGCGCCCCAGCAGGCTCGGGCCCACAGCCACGCGGAACGGCGCGCCGGTGCCCACCACCTTCGTGCCGGGGCCGATGCCGTGCAACTCACCCAGGGGCATCAGCAGCGTGCGGCCTTCGCGGAAACCAACAACCTCGGCTGAGACCGGCGGCCCGGAGCGGTCGCTATGCACGTGGCACACCTCGCCGACCTCGGCCTGCAGGCCGGTGGCCTCGATGATCAAGCCGATCAGGTTGCTGACCAGACCGTTGCGCTGGGCCAGGTCGCCGGCATGTAGGGCGCTTGCGGCACGATTCAGCCCGTCGTGGGCGTGCTCGTCGCAGAGCGCCTCGGCTGCACTCATGTCGCGCTCTCTGGGTCGGGGAGTGCCCCGAGCATCAACTCGCGCGCCCGCTCCAGCTGGGTCTCAACCGTGGCGTCGATCTCGCCCTCGACGGTACGCACCACGGCGCCACCGCGGCCCACGCGCCGGTCGGCCTGCACGTCGCACAGCTCAATGCCGCCCGCCTGCGCTTGCAACTCACCGACGGCGCCGCTCACGACCTCCAGGTCTTCAGGGTCCACGAGCACGACGATTTGACGTCTGTCCGCCACCCGCCGCAAGGCGCCGCGCACGACATCCACCACGCGCTCTGGCTGGGCCTCCAGGGTGCCCGCGAGGATCTTGGCGGCCAGCGCCAGCGCCAACTCCACCGAATCGAGCTCAAGCTCATCGGCCATCTGCCCGCGCAGCTCGTGTAGCTCTCGCAATACCTCGCCCATAGCCAGCGCCGCGGCGGTGCTTTGCGCGAGGCCGTCCTGATGGCCTTGGGCACGACCTTCGGCATAGCCCTCCGCGTGAGCCCGCTCGCGGATCTGCTCGCTCGCGGCGACGGCCTTGGCAAGCAGTCGCTCGGAGGCGTCGCGCGGCGGGGGAGGGGAGGCCTCGAGCTGCTCGAAGGAGAAGCCGGCGAGCACGTCTGCTCCCGCCGTGGCCTGCGCCACGGCGGCGGTGTCAGACAACGTCCTCGCTCTCCTCGCCCTCGCCTGAGAGCACGATGGTGCCGGCCTCCTCCAGTTTGCGCACCACGGCCACGATGCGGCCTTGGGCCTCGTCAACGTCGCGCTTGCGCTGAGGCTGCTGGACCTCCATCTCCTCCACCAGCATCGCCGCGCCACGCTCGGACATGTTGGCCATCACGATCTCCTTGACGGGCTCCGGCGCGCCGCGCAGGGCCAGCACGAGGTCCTTCTGGTTGGCCTCGCGCAGCACCTGCTGGATGGCGCGCTCCTCGAGCTTGACGATGTCCTCGAAGACGAACAGCATGCGCCTGACCTGCTCGGCCAGGTTCTGATCGGTCGCGGTCAGATGGTCGAGCACATTGCGCTCGGTGGGGCGATCGGCATGGTTGAGGATGTTCGCCAGCGCCTTGGTGCCGCCGGCCGAGGCGTACTCCTGCTCGACCAGCGTCGTGAGCTTCTGGCGCATGATCTCCTCGACCTGCTGGATCGTGCGTGGGCTGGTCTCACCCATGCGCGCGATGCGCAGCGCCACGTCGGGCTGCAGTTCCTCAGGCACCTGCGCCAGCACCTGCGCGGCCAGCACCGTGTGCAGATTGGCGATCACCAGCGCCATCGTCTGCGGGGACTCGGTGCGCAGGAAGGCCACTATCTGCTCGGGCTGCGTACGTCGCAGGAACTCGAAAGGGCGCATCTCGATGACCGTGGAGAGACGCCCGATGAGTTCCTCCGCGCGCTCCGCGCCGAGGGCACGCTCGAGCACGTCGCGGGCAAAGTCGATGCCGCCTGTCACATCGCCGCCGCCATCGGAGCTGCTCAGAGCGGCGAGCTCGTTGAAGATCGTCTCGGTGGTCTCCTCCTGCACCGTGCTCAGCTTGGCCATCTCCAGGGAGAGGCCCTCGATCTCCTCCTCGCGCATGTGCTGCATGACTCCCGCGGCGCGCTCGGAGCCCAGGGCAGCCATCAGGACGGCCGCCTTGCGGCGTCCTGAGAGGCGCGCGGCGGTACGCGTGGGCAGGCCGGGTGCCTCCTCGGCGGCGGGCAGCTCGATCGCCACGGATCAGTCCTCCTGCATCCACGTGCGCAACTGCTGGGCCACGCGGTCGGGGTTCTCCTGCGCGAGCTGCTCCACGCGCTGACGCACGGGGGCGTCGCCGCCGGCCACCGGCACGGGGGTGGGTGCCTCGGTGGGGGTGGAGGTTTCGCGCTCAAGCTCTGAGAGGCGCACCGGCAGCTCGAGTTCGCGCAGCCACACCGGCTCGTTGTTGATCTCCTCGCTCTCACGCTTGCGCAATGAGCGGCTGGTGAAGAACAGGAAGGCCAGCGATGCCAGGGCGATCAGCGCGTACTTGGCGTAGCCGATGATCCCGCCGGCCGGCCCCGCAGAGGTCACGGTCGGCTTGGCGAAGGGCATCTGCCCCACGGACAGAGTGTCGCCGCGCTTGGTCTGCAGCCCCGCTGCATTGGTCACGGCTTCGCGGATCGCCGGCACGGATGCGGCGGGGACCGACTTGTCGAGCAGCACCGAGACGTGCTGGCTCTTGACTTCTCCGGGCGCCACAGTGGAGTGGGTGACGGTCTTTTCCACACCTAGTGAGGTGTTGGTGATTTCGTGCTTGTAGTTGGACTTGCCGCCCGCGCCTGTCTGCGCGTATGCGGGGATGTTGGCTGTTCCCGTGCCCGCGCCGCCGCCCGAGCCGGTGCCGGCGAGCGTCTCGATGTCCTTGCTCTGCTGCAGGGGCACCCCGGTCTTGCCGTAGGTGAGCTTCTCTTCGGTGGTGCGATTGGCGTTCAGTTCGGCGTTCACCTGGACCTGGGCCTTGCCCGGGCCGAGCGTCGAGGCGAGCATCGCGTTGAGGCCGGCCGCCGTGCTCGCGTCGTAGCGCTCCTGCGCTCCCTGCTTGCTGGCTTCGCTGCCGCCCGCGCCGCCTTCGGATCCGCCGCTGGGCCACAGCAGCTGACCAGTGCCGTCAGTGATGGTGACCTTGCTCAGCGACAGGCCCGGAACGCTTGAGGCCACCAGCTGGGCGATGCCGCGCACCGAGCCGGGATCCAGCGCGGTGGTGCCAGACAGCAGCACCGCTGCGCTGGCGGGGGTTTGGCTTGAGGCGAACAGCTGCGCCTGGGGGGAGGGCAGCACGAGCTGCACCTGCGCACCGGAGACCCCCTGCACGTTATCGATCGTCTCTTCCAGCTGACCCTGCATGGCACGCTGGTAGTTGACCTGCTGCTGGAAGTTGCTTTCGCCGAGGCTCTGCTTTTCAAACAGCGACAGGTCGGGATGGGCTCCGCCGAGCACTCCGGCGCCCGCCAGCGCCACGCGTGCGCGAGCGGTCTCGTTGGACTGCACCGCCAGCGCCGTGCCGTTGCTCTGCAGCTGGTAGCTGATGCCTTGCTGGTCAAGGGCGCTTGTCATCTTGCCCGTCTGCGCTGGGTTCAGGCCACTGGCCAGCGTGGAGTAGCTGGGCTGGGAGACCATGTGCAGGAAGAAGTAGATGAAGAGGACCGAGACGACGAAGGAACCGCCGGCGATCAGCCATCCGCGAGGGGAGAGCCTCGATGCGAGTTGTGTAACGGGCATGGATCAGGTCCTCTGTGGTTTTGCTCTGAGTTGGTGGCAGTCGGGGCGAGGGCGATGGCGGCTGGGTCAGACCTGCGTCTGAAAGATGCTTGTGGCCGCTTCCACGGCCTTGTTGCGCAACTGCGAGGCGAGCTGCATCGCCAGCTGCGCGTCCTGCACGGTCACAACGGCGCTCTCCGGGTCGCTGACCGTTCCTGTGGCCAGCGCCTGCGCGGCGCTGTTGCCGCTCTGCTGGGTCTTCTCAAGCGAGGAGATGGCATCCGTGAGCGCGCCGCTGAAGCCATTGCCCGGGCCGGTTCCTACGGCGCCGCCGAGGGCGGATTCGCCTGCGCCGGCCGGCGCGCCCTGACCAACGCCTTCGAGCTGGCCAACGCCTTCGGGCTGACCACTGCCGAGCTGGTTGGCGGCAGCCTGACCGACGGCGCCGATCGCGGGCACGATCACTTCAACAGCCCCAGCGTGGAGGTGAACATCGACTTGGCCGTCTGCATTGCGGTCACATCGGATTGATAGCCGCGCGACTCGGAGATGAGGTCGACCATTTCGGTGACCGTGTTGACGTTGGGCATCTTCACATAGCCCTTGGCGTTGGCGTCGGGGCTGCCAGGGTCATAGATCTGCTGATCGGGGGTGCCGTCGGCGACGATCCCCGCCACCTTCACGCCGCCTGAGCCTGATCCCGGCTGAGCGCTCATGGCGCCGGCCAGGGCGGTGCCGAAGCCCGCCGTGCCCGTCTGTTCGAGGACCACGTCCTGGCGCTGGTAGGGCTGTCCGCCCGCGCCGCGCGTGGTCTGCGCGTTGGCAAGGTTCTCGGAGGTCACGTCCATGCGCACGCGCTCGGCCGAAAGGCCGCTGCCGGCGATGTCTAGAGCCGCGATAAGACCCATCTCAGCCCACACCCATCGCGGATCGCAGGATGCCGTTGCGGGCGCCGAGCACCTGGGTCATCGCCTGGTAGTCGAGGCCGTTCTCAGAGAGCTGCGCTGACTCCTGATCGATATTGACCCCATTGCCGTTGGGGCCGGCTTCGCCCGGCTGCACTTCGGGCTGGAACTGCACCTGGGACAGCGATTCTTCACCGCCAGCCATCGCGTTGCGCAGCGTCGCCTGGAAGTTCACGTCCTCACGCCGGTACCCGGGAGTGTCGGCGTTGGCGACGTTGTTGGTCAGCAGCGTCTGGCGCATCCACGCGCCGCGCATGCCGGCCTCTAGCGTTAGTTGGGTGCTGTCAAGGAGGGACAAGGTGGGAAGGCTTTCGGCTGTGCCCTCCTTGGGCCACTTCCGACCCCCATCCTTGAGGGCCGACGTATGATCAAAAGAGAGGGGCCCGGCTCCTCGGCCTCTGGCCGACCGCGCCACCCTCTAATCGAGGTTCAGGTCCCTCCCGTCATCGGCCGCCTGCGGGCAACCTTTAGAGCTGGTTACGCGCTGCGATCGATGCGGCGGATGCGACGGCGTTCCTGCTGCGCGTAGCCGTGGGCCACACGGCTTGCCTGGGCGGTGGTGCGCATGTCGCACAGCATCGCCTCGCGCAGTCGCAGCAGCTCGGTGTGCGTGCGCTCGTGGGCGAGCGCCGCGCGCTCCAGGAGCGGCCGTGCCTCCTCGGGAGGCCGAGCCGGCAGCTGGGCAACCAGTGCCCGCCACTCCTCACCGAGCGCGTGCAGATCGTCGATGCGCCCCATCCCCGCCAGCTCCAGCTCGCGCTCGGAGAGCTCGAGGATCGCGGTGTATGGGTCAAGCGTGGCGTCGGCGCGGGTCATCCCGGTCACCGCTCCCTGTCGTGCTCGGCAACCTCTGTCCAAGCTTCGCGCAGCTCGCCCAGCAGATTGCTCACCTCTTCGAGCATGCGCGTGTCCTGTCCCATGCGCCCGCGCGTGAGGTGGGCCAGGCAGAACTGGTAGATCGAGTGCAGCCGCTCGGAGATCTGGCCCTGCTCCAGATCCAGGGTTCCGTCGAGCTGCGCCACGATCAGCTCGGCGCGACGCAGCGCGTTGTGCGCGCGCTCAACCTCGCCTTCGTTCATCGCGACGCTCGCCTGGCGCAGAAAGCGGCGCGCTGCGTCATACAGCATCACCACCAGTTCGCCGGGTGAAGCCGACAGTACCGCGCTCTGGCGGTATGCCTGCGGCGATGCCATCAAGGGGGCCATTCTGATCTGGTGATCGGCCGCGACTTTTGGAAGTTGAGGGCGGGGGGCTAGTGACCGGAGCTGGAACCGGTGATCGCGGCCGTGTTGGCGGTCATTGCGTTGATCTGGCCCGTGAGCCAGCTCTGCTGGGCCTGGATCTGGGACATCGCGGCTTCCATCGCCACGAACTGCTGCTGCAGGGATCTCTGGCGAACTTCAAGCATTTCATTCATGGCAGAGATGTGTTGGCCCAACTGTGTGACGCTGGTGGTGTCGCCCGTGATCCTCGTTTCGAGCGTGCCCCCCGGTTCGGCGTCCACGTTGACCAGTTTCTGGAAGCCCTGCGACCACTTCTGCAGCATTTCTTCAACGCCCTTGGGATTGGTCTGAATCGCTTCGGAGAGCTTGGTCGTGTCCACCTTCAGTTCGCCTTCCACCGCGCCCTGCGAGGGTACAGCGCTGCCGGTGGCGGTGCCCGTGCTCACACCGATGTCGGCCAGGCTGGACATTTCCGGGGCAAGCCCTTCTGCCGAGGTGTAGACGGCCTTGCGCATATTGTCCACCAGCGCCCCGAGATCGCTGTCGCCGAACAGCGTTCCCGTGCCCAGTTCCCCCACCGTCTGGGGGTTTTCTGGGGGCTTGGTCGTCAACTGGGTGTGAATCGAGCCGACCGCGGAGTTGTACAGTTTCACAAACGATTCCACCTGGGCGGTGATGGTGCTCACGCTCGCTCCGGGGGCACCAACGTTAATGGTCACCGGCCCGCTCACGGTCGTCAGTCCGTCGAGGTTCAGTGTCACACCCGCGATCGCATTCTTGACCGTATTGGAGCTCGAAGTGCCTGCCACTCCATCGACGGTGTATTCCGCGTCCTTGCCCTGTTTGGCCTTGCCTGCCACTTCAGTCAGCGTGCCGCCCGCGTCGGCGAGCGCGATGAAACCTTCGCCGGTGTTTCCCGTGGCGCGGTTTGAGAGCACCACCTTGCCTTCTTCCAACGCTGCCGCGTACACCGTGGCGTTGCTGTCGGAATTGATCGCGTTCACCACTTCCTGGATGCTCGCGCCGGCCTTCACACTGATTTCGTGCCCATCGATCGTCAACGTGTCAGCGCTCGCCGGGCTTGTGAACGTGAAGGTGCGCTGTGCCGAGTTGGCCAACTGCGTAACGTTCACCTCGTAGCCGCCGACGCCCGCACCCTTGGTGCTCAGCGCCGTGATCTGGCTGGGGTTGCTGGATGTGACCGCCTGGGAGGTTTCAAACAGCGCCGGCGAGGCAAGGTCCGCCGCCGAGAAGGCCAGTTGTTGCAAGCTGCTCTGGATCTGCTTCAGCTGCGTCTCCTGGGCCTGCAGCGCGCTCTGCTGGTTGGTCAGCTGTGCGACCGGCCTGCGTTCCACCGCCATCAGCGCGTTGATGATTTCGTTGGTGTTCAGACCCGAGGCCAACCCGGTGATGTTGATGGGGGCGCCCGCGGGTGACCCTGTGATTGACGTTGGCATCCGGCGCGCTCCTACTCCAGCGGCTTTCCGGCTGCCACATCGAGCGCCTCAGAGGGCGAGATCGTACGCAGCACGCGGCCCCCGCCGTCGCGCACCTCGATCCTCATGCCCCCGCTCTGGGAGTCGTGGGCGAAGTGCAGTTCGCGGCCCTGTGCGCGCAGCGTGTCGTGCATGCGTGCCGCGCCGGCCATTTCATCCAGCACCTCCCGCGGAGGGCTGGAGGGGAACGTGTCTAAAGACACAGGAAACTCCCCCGGCGATGCCGTGGGGTTGGGGGCGCCCGTGCGCCGGGCAGCGCCGACGCCGTGGGCGGCGCGCAGCGTGATCGATCCCTCTGTGGGCGGGATTGGCGAGCTCATGCCGTATTCCTCCTGAAAGCACTCTTTGCGGGTCCGTCCTTGGGCCGCTTCGCTCTTTGACTTGTCCACCGTGATCGACCCCTACCCCCGAAAGCTTTAGGCTGCCGCGCGCCGCTCGGCATCCTCGTCCATCCGATTCTCGCCGCTTCCCTGCGCGGCGTCGCTCACGGCGGGCTCGTCCATGCCGCTCGCGCGCACGCGCTCAAGCAGTTCCGCCGCCGAGGAATGCTCGGGCTGGGCGGCAAGGGCCGCCTGCGCGAAGTCCACTGCCTCCCGCGCCATTCCCTGGCGCTCGGCCACGCGGGCGAGGCCGAACAGCGCTCGTACGTCCTCGGGCTGCTCGCGGCACACCGTCAGCCATTCTTCCGCGGCGCTGGCCGCAAAGCCGCGGCGCAGATACAACTCCCCCAACAGCTCGCTGCGCTCGCGCGGTGCCAAGGGGGTGCGCTGAAGTAGCCCCAGCGCCACTTCAAACACCTCGAAGTCGTGCACTCTCAGCAGCGCCTCAAGAATTATCTCCAGGAGCACCAGCGCCTCGTCCGTCAGCTCGATCTCGGTCTGCCTGGTGGCGCCTGCCAGCTCAAACCAAGCTGTGAACAGATCCAGCTCAGCGGGCGTCATTGTCGTGCCCTGCGCACGTGCCAGGGCAGCTCCCGCGCCCACCTTGTCGCCGCCGGCAAGGCGCGCGAACAGCTCGCTGCGACAGGCCATGACCGCCAGCTGGTCCTCGGTGCGAATCTCGCAGGCCACGGCGGCCGCCTCGAAGTAGCGTCGCTGGGCCAGCAGCGACTCGGCCAGCGCCACGCGCGCGCGACTGGAGTTCGGTTGGCGCTCCAACACCAGCCGAAACTGTTGCTCGCCGGCCTCGGTTGCCCCACCCTCATACAGCGCCGTGCCCAGCAGGAAGCACGCTGCCGCATTGGGCTCGGGCACGCGTCGCTGCACCTCCGCCAACACCTGCTCGGGCGCCGCCCCCTGGGCCAACAGGGCGCTGGCGTAGGGCAGCAGCGCACCGATGAACTCGGGATACTCGCTCACGCAGCGCTCCAACAGCTCCTTGGCCTGCGCCACCTGGCCTTGGGTCAGGCGCAGTTCTCCGAGCGCGATCATCGCCAGGAAGGTGCCGCAGCCGACCGTTGCCGTGTAGTGGCCAGGGGCGTCGCCCATCTCGAGGCAGCGCTCATACAGCGCCATCGCCTGCTCGATCTCGCCCAGCCCCACGTGAGCGGCGCCCTGCTCCAGCACCAGGTCCGTGAAACCGGGGAAACGCGCGAGCCCTTCCTCGGCACGATCGATCGCGTCCTGCAGGCGCCCACAGGCGCGCGTCGCGCGCACCAGGCGGTTGGCCAGTGCCGGGGCGAACTGGTAGGTGTCGCGCGCGGGGTCGGCCTCCAGGATCTCCCACGCGCGCTCCAGCTCCACGAGCGCCGCCGCGGGGTCGCCGGCAACGGCGTACTCCGCCCCGAGGTTGTAGTGCAGAAAAGGCGTCTCCGGGCCCTCCTCCTGCTGCATGCGCAGCAGCTCGATGTTGCGTCGCGACTTCTCGCGCGCGTCGCGCACCGCCCCTAGGTAGCCGTAGTGCTCGATGCGCACATTGGTGTACTCCAGACGCTCGGGCAGGTAGGTCGGAAGCGTGCTCGCGATCTGCTCGTGCAGCCGCCCGCGGTAGCGGTACTGCGGGCGGTTGCGAAAGACCCGCAGCGTGTTGTGGGTCACCGCGGTGCCGGCATCCAGCTCGCCCGTGTAGTTCGTCTCCGCCACATAGAAAGCCTCGCGCCAGGTGCGACCCGTCAGCGAGCGCAGCAGATCCACATCCTCCACGACCAGTAGCTCATCAGCGTCCAGCACCAGCGTCCAATCCCCCGTCGCCGCGTCGAACGCCACGTTGCGCGCCTCGCCAAAGGAGCCCGTCCACTCGCGCTCGATCACGTTTGCTCCGAAGGACCGCGCGATCTCGATCGTGGCGTCCTTGGAGCCCGTATCCACGATCACCATCTCATCAACCGCTCCCCGCACCGCTTGCAGGCAGCGCCCCAGCATCTCCTGCTCGTCGCGCACGATCATGCAGAGGCTCAGTCGCAGACCTTGCGCCGGCTGCGCGCGCTGTGCAACGAGTGCCGCGCGCCGCTCGAGCTCGCCCACCGAGGGGTGCAGCATTCCGGCTCGCTTGCGCCCGCGCAGGGATCGGCGTCGCTGGGCGAGCTGGGCGAGATTGCGCTGCACCTCGCCGAGTGCCGGGTCCAGGCGTAGGGCGGCCTCGAACAGTTGCTGCGCGGCGTCCAGGCTCCACAGCTCATACAGCGCCACTCCAGCGAGGTTGAGCAGCTTCGGCTCGCTCGGTTCGCCCTCCAGTGCCTCAAGAGCGTTCGTGGCCACGGTGGCATACAGCTCTGGCAGGCGACTTTGCCGTGCGTTGGCAGCGTCCGCAAGGCCCCGCTCGATCAGCTTCACAACGGCCTGGTAACGGCTGTTGTGGTCCTGCTCGCCGAATGTGGGGTGGGCGGTCATGGCGATCACAGTCATCGACCGGCCCGCGCGATACCTGAGGCTCGTCCCACCTACTGAGGGCGCCCGATTTTCTGGCGCCTTCGATTCGGGGCTCAAGTGTCCGTGCAAAGCCACCGATGAGGACGACTGTCTCCCGGGACGGAGACGTGAATGTTCCCTCGAAGCCGGAGCTGACAAATGCAAACCAAGGAGCAGGGCGCCGCCAGGGTCTCGGCCGCTGAAGTGCTGACTTTGTGGCTGCGCTACCAGCGCACCGGCGACTCGCGTCTGCGCGACCGCCTCGTCTTCATCTTCATGCCCATGGTTCGCTACATCGTCTACCGCAAGGTCCGCGAGGTCCCCGCGCAGTGCGAGGTGGAGGACTTCCTCTCCTGTGGTCTTGAGGCGCTGCTGCGCTCGATCGACCGCTATGACCCCGAGAAGGGCGCCACGCTCGAGCAGTTCGCCTGGACGCGCATCCATGGCGCGGTGCTCGATGAGCTGCGCCGCCACGACTGGGCGCCACGTTCCCTGCGTCGCGCCGAGCGCGCCATCAACGGTGCGCGCGACCAGTTCGCCTCCACGCACGAGCGCCAGCCCACGCGTGAGGAGCTGGCCACCGCGGCCGGCATGGAGCCATCCGAGCTCTCGCATCGCCTCGATGAGATCGCGCTGGCCGATGTGGCCTCCTTGAACAAGACCGTGCGCTCTGAGGACTCGACCACGATCGAGCGCATCGACACGCTGGAGAGCACCGACGAGGACGCCGATCCCAGTCTCTCCGCCGAGCGGCGCGCGGCCAAGGAACGTTTCCGCACCGCTTTTGCCCAGCTGCCCGCCCGCGAGCGTCAGGTCGCGGTGCTCCTGTATGTCGAGGGGCGCACGCTGCGCGACATCGGCGCTCGTCTGGGCGTCTCCGAGAGTCGCGTCTCGCAGATTCACACCGAGCTGCGACGGCGCCTGCGCGAGCAGCTCGCCAGCGACGCCTCGCTCTTCTCGGCCGTCTAGTTCTTGCCAGCACGCGGCCAACACCGGCCCCCCTGGGGCCGTCTCTTAATTCGTTTCCTAAAGAAGCTGCGCTTGCGGCCGAACACCGGAGTGAGATGGACCTCGGTCTCTACATCGCCGCAACGGGCATGGTCGCTGAGCAGACGCGGCAGGATCAGCTCACCAACGATCTCGCCAACGCCTCGACGCCCGGCTTCAAGCCCGACAAGACTCCGCAGCGCAGCTTCGGCGAAATGCTGCTCTCCAACACCTCCACGGGGCAGCCCATCGGCACGATCGACATGGGCGTGCAGCTCGGTTCCACTGTCACCGACATGACGCCCGCCGGCATGCACGACACCGGGCAGCCGCTCGACTTCGGCATCGTCGGGTCAGGTTTCTTCGCGGTCAAGACCGCGCAGGGCGTGCGCTACACGCGCGACGGGCAGTTCAGCGCCTCGGCCTCGGGGCAGCTCGTGGACACCGCCGGCAATCAGGTGCTCGATCAGCTGGGCAAGCCGATCGCCGTCGGCTCCGAAGGGCACGTCGCCTCCTCCGCGCTCGGCGTCTTTGAAGTGCCCGCTGCCGTCAAACAGGGGGAAAACCTCTTCTCCGGCAGCGCATCCGGTAAGGGCGCCGGCAGCGTGCGCCAAGGCGCGCTTGAGGAAGCAGGCGTGGATGCCGCCAAGGCGATGGTCGACATGATCGGCTCCATGCGCACCTACCAGTCCGGCCAGCAGGCAATCCAGGCCATCGACCAGACCCTGCAGGCGGCCTCCACGCAGGTCGGCTCGCTGAACGCACCCGGATAGAAAGGCAAGGACACCACCACCATGCTCGAAGGTCTCTACTCAGCAGCGGCCGGCATGTCCGCCCAGCAGGAGCAGCTCGACACGATCGCCAACGATCTCGCCAACGTCTCCACCACCGGCTACAAGTCCGAGCGCGTCGGCTTTCAGGACCTGCTCTACAACCAGGTCAAGCAGGCCGGCACGTCCACCACGTCAGGTGCGGGCGCCGTGGCGAGCGTCATCGGTCGTGACGGCGCGCAGGGGTCCCTGCAGCAGACCGGCCGCCCGCTCGATCTCGCGATCCAGGGTGAAGGGTTCTTTCAGGTCAAGCTTCCCTCCGGTCAGCTTGCGCTCACCCGCAACGGCGCGCTTTCCGTGGACGGGCAGGGCCATCTCGTCACCGCCGACGGCAGCCTGCTCGATCCCCCCATCACGCTGCCCGCCAAGGTGTCCGCCGCTGAAGTGTCGGTTGCCGCGGATGGCACCGTGAGCGCCGGCGCCACCAAGCTCGGGCAGATCGCGCTCGTCAACGTGCCCGCGCCCGACAAGCTGCTGGCCAACGGCCATGGGGGCTTCACCGTCACCGCCGCATCTGGTGCCGCCAAGGCCGTCGCTCACCCCCAGCTCATGCAGGGGGCGCTCGAGGGCTCAAACGTGGATATGGGCGCGGAGATGGTCACCATGATGAGCACCCAGCGCAACTACTCGCTGGCCTCCAGCGCCATCAAGACGCAGGACCAGATGCTCGCCATCGCCAACCAACTGCGCGCATGAGTACCGGGCTGCCACCGATAGACCCCACCTTCGAGCCCGCCTCCGTGCGAAATGGCTCGCCCGCAATGCAGAAGGCCTATACCTCCGCGCTCAACTTTGAATCCATGCTCGTCCAGCAGCTCTCCCAGTCGCTCACCGAATCCGGTGGCCTCGGCGGGGAAGGGGAAGGCGAATCGGGAGGAGAAGGGGGAGGGGGAGGCGAAGGCGGCGGCGGTGGCAATCCCGTCAACACCCAGCTCTCATCACTGCTGCCCCAGACACTCACCAACAGCGTAATGAGCCATGGTGGCCTGGGGATGGCCCAGCAGCTCATGGGCTCGCTGTTGCCTGAGACAGCGTCGAAGATCAGCCCGAACGGAGGTGTGAAGGCATGACCGTCCTTGATGCTCTCAGCGAGGATGAGATGCTCGCCCACGATGTGCTGGCCCACCTGGACGCCCAGGTCGAGTCGGCCGAGCGGCTGCTTGGGGTGGTGTTGCAACAGGGCGTGGCGATCCGTGCGCGCGACGTGCACGCGGTAGTGCGTTTCGCGGGCCTGCTGCACGGGGAGATGAGCCGTCGCGAGGTGATCGAGGCCGAGCGCTCGCGGCTGTTGGCCCATAGTGGCGCGCTCTTGGGGATCGCTCCCGAGGCGGTAACGCTTACGCGTCTGGCGACTCTCATGGATCCGCAGCGGGCGGAGCTGGCAATCGCCCGCAGCGCGCAGCTGCGCGGACTGTTGCACGAGTTGCAGCGCGAGCACGCCTGCAACCGTGCGTTGATGCGCCTGGAGCTGTCCTTCCTGGACCACCTCATGACCTCGCTGGCGCTCGATGGGGCGCACGGCTACGACCCTCAGGGCTCGACCTCCTCAACCTCTGCCACCGCCTCCCACTCGCGCGGAAACCTGCACGTGCTCGATCTCCGCGCCTGAGCTGCCGAAACATATATCGCCATGTCCATCCCCACACTGCAAGGACTCCAGACCGCCCTCTCGGGCCTGATCGCCAATCAGGAGGCGATCGACACGACGGGGCACAACATCACCAACGCCAACACCCCTGGTTACTCGCGCCAAACGGCGGTGATGCAGACCAACACGCCCCTGCCGATCGCGGCGATGTCGCCGCTCACCGGTGCGGGTGGGCAGATGGGCACGGGTGTGAACGTGACCACATTCACGCGCATCCGCAACAGCTATCTCGATGCGCAATATCGCGCGCAGAGCGGCGCGCTGGGTTCTGCGTCCACTGAAGCCAACGAGCTTCAGCAGGCCCAGAGCGCCTTCGACGAGCCCTCCACGTCGGGCATCTCAAGCCAGCTCTCGGCCTTCTGGAGCTCTTGGAACTCGCTTGCCAACTCGCCCGCCAGCGAAGCCGCACGCGAGGGGGTGATCAGCAAGGGCGCCCAGCTGGCGACCACGCTCAATCAGCTCAGCGGCCAGATCGCGACGGTCTCCGCGCAGGCCACCCAGCAGTACGCATCGATCACAGGCCCCACCGGAGAAGTGCAGGACGCCGCCAACCAGATCGCCCAACTCAACCATCAGATCCAGCTCTCCGAACAGGCCGGACAGCAGCCTAACGACCTGCTGGATCGTCGCGATCAGCTGCTTGACAAGCTCTCAGAACTTGCCAACGTGACGGTCACCAAGGCCGCTAATGGGACTGACACCGTCACCTTTGGCGACGCCGCGAAGCCGCTCGTGGAAGGCACCACCGTCACCTGGCCGCAGGCATTGACCAAGGCTGCCGGCGGGTCGTTGGGGGCGCTGCTCGGAGTATCCGGCCCCGAAGGCGCCCTGGCCTCCTACAAGAGCGCATTGGATGAAGTGGCCAGCGCTCTGAATTCCTCCGTCAACGCGCTGCACACCTCAACGCCTTTCTTCACGGGCACCACCGCGGCCACGATCAAGGTTGCCGTGACCCCCGCGCAAGTGCAGACCTCCTCGACCGTCGCGTCCGGCGGAAACGACGTGGCACAGGCCATCGCCGCCCTGCGCGGCGGTGCCGCCGACCGCCGCTATGCGGGCCTCATTGCGCAGGTGGGCAGCGATGTGCAGACCGCGCAGGACAACCAGAACACCTCCCAGGCCGTCGTCAGCGCCATCAGCAACCAGCGCCAGAGCGTCTCCGGGGTGTCCCTGGACGAGGAAATGACCAACCTCATCAGCTATCAGCGCGGGTATCAGGCTTCTGCGCGCACGCTCACGGCGATGGATCAGATGCTCGACACCCTCATTAATCACACCGGCATGGCGGGGTTGTAGGTCATGAGCACGCGCATCACATCCACGATGATCGCGGGCACCACGCTCACCGACATCAACGCCGCCCTCAGCGGCATGCAGCGCAGCGAGAGCGAACTGGCCTCGGGCAAATCCATTTTGCAGCCATCCGACAATCCCTATGGCGCCAGTCGCGCGATCGAACTGCAGAGCACCATCGATGGCATGTCCTCCTATGCGGCCGGCGCGCAGGACGGCATCTCCTGGACGCAGACGGCGTCCAGTGCCTTGAACAACATCAACGAAGTCGGCCAGCGTGTGCGGGAGCTCCTGGTGGAGGCCTCCAACGGAGTCAACAATCCCATCGACCGCACGGCCATCGCCGAAGAGGTGGATCAGCTGGCGGCGACGGTCAAGCAGGACGCCAACACGCAGTACGCCGGCCAGTACGTCTTCTCGGGCACCCTCACCGCCACAGCCCCCTACAAGGCGGGGGCTGAAGACGAATACCAGGGCAACGCGGGCCAGATCACACGCGCGATCGGTCCCGGAGCCTCGGTGGCGATCAACACCAACATCTCCACGCTGCTGGGCAATGGCCAGGCCAGCGGTGACGGCAAGCTGCTCGATGTCCTGCGCACCATCTCCCAACACCTGCGCAGCGGCGTGCCCGCCGAAGAGGCGGCGCTCGGCAGCACCGACCTGAAAAATCTCGACGGCAACCTCCAATCGCTCACCACTATGCAGGCAGGCGCCGGAGCCATCACCGCGCAGATGCAGGTCGCTCTCAATCGCATCGAAGACCTGCAGATCACCGCTGCCAAGACGCTGTCGAGCACCCAGGACGCCGATCTGGCCAAGGTCTCGATCGCCTATTCCAGCGAGCAGGCCGCCTACAATGCCGCGCTGCGCGCGGGGGCGAGCATCGTGCAGACGTCCCTGCTTGACTTCCTGCACTAGCCATCGCATCGATCCAGCACCAAGTCCGCATTACGCAAACCCCAATGCCAGCCACCGACACCGCCACCATCGAGAGCTCCCGCTTTGGCACCCTCCAGGTGGTCGCCGAGGAGATAATTGAGTTCCCGTTTGGCCTCATTGGCCTGGAGGGTTCGCGCTACACGCTGCTCGACCGCAATCCGGGCAGCGGCATCCTCTGGCTGCACTCCCTGGACAGCCCCGAGCTGGCGCTGCCCGTGCTTGACCCCCACCCCTTCTTCCCGGCCTTCGAGCTCGCGCTCAGCGAGGAGGATCAGGAGCGCATCGGCGCTCCCGACCCCGCCGCGGCGCAGCTGTATGTGACCATGCGGGCCGCCCCCGATCCCGCCGATGTGGTCGTCAATCTGCGCGCTCCGCTCATCGTCTATGAGGGGCGCGGCTACCAGGTGCTCAACGCGGCGCCGGGAGCCGATCTGCAGGCCCCCCTGTTCCCGGGGCGGTCGCGCGCGGTTGATGCTGCATAATCAAGCGCCATGCTGATCCTCACCCGGCGTGCAGGAGAGCGCGTGGTGATCGGGGATGACATCCTCGTCACCGTCATGGAGGTCTCGGGCCAGACCGTGCGGCTAGGTATCACCGCGCCTGAGCGCCTGCCCATCTACCGCGAGGAGATCTGGCTCGCCGTGCAGGCGGAGAACCGCGCCGCGGCGGAAGCATCCGTGGACTCGCTGCCGGCTCAGCGACCTTCGTAGGTGGCGTGACCCGGGCCCTGCTCCAGGAAGGAGCGCACGGCGCCCTTGAGATCCTCGGTGGCGAAGAGGTCGCCCGCGAGTTCCGGCACTCTGGCGTCGGCCGCGCGCGCACCGCCGTCCTCGCGTATGGCCCGCACGATCGCCTTGGTCGCCGCGTGGGCGCGCGTAGGTCCCTCGGCCAGCTTTCGTGCGAAGGCTCTGGCGGCTTCATCGAAGCCCTCGTCGGGAAGCACCCGGTTGACTACGTTCCAGCGCTCAAGCGTTGCGGCGTCATACAGCTCGCCGGTCATCACGAACTCGCGCGCCCGCGCGGGACCCGCCCGCTCGGCCAGGCGCTGGGTGCCGCCCATCGCGGGAGTCAGACCCACGACGGTCTCCACCAGGCCAAAACGCGCCGAGGAGGCGGCCAGTAGGAGGTCACAGCCCAGCGAGAACTCAAAGGCTGCCGTCAGGCACAGGCCGTGAGCGGCGAACACAGTGGGCAGCGGCAGCTCCTCGACCCGGTGCACCAACCTCAGCAGGCGCTCCCACAGCTCCGCTCCGCGCTCGCGCGTGAGTCCGTCGAACTCGTGCACATCCACGCCGCCGCTCACCACGCGACCTTCGGCGCGCACCAGCAGGCCCCGCGGAGGTTCCGCGGTCAGCGTGTCCACGTGCGCGATCAGCTCCCCGATGAGCTCGTGCTCGAAGAGGTTCAGCGGCGGGCTGTCCAGCGTCAGCACCGCCAGCGGACCTTCATGCTCCAGGCGTACCTTGCTCATGCACAAGCCTCCGAGGTGGGGTGGGGAGATCGTCGCATCTCTGTGCCCAAGCCTACCGGCGGGTCGGCAGGGAAGATTGAAGTGGTTGTCGGAGTCATTGCTGAGCAGCGCTCTATGCCCGCCCAGAGTATGCTCGGGCGAGGTTCACACCATGCGACAAGTTGGAGGTTGGCGATGAACAGATTCCTTGGTATCCGCGGCACGGCAGTTACGGCCCTCCTGGCGGCCGGAGTGCTGGTTGCGGGCTGCGGCAGTTCCAGCAGCTCAAGCACCACCACCAGCTCCACCGAATCGAGTGCAGCCACGCCGGCCACCACCTCAACCGCGGCCAGCTCTTCGACGGCTGCTGGGGGGGCGGGCACCTCATCGCCCAGTGGGGCTGTGCAGGTCGTCAAGCTGGCGGCTGACCCCAGCGGTGGCCTCAGCTACGACACCACCACGCTCACTGCCCACCCGGGCAAGGTGACGATCGAGTTCACCAATATGGCGTCCATCGAACACAATGTCACTGTGGCCTCCAGCGCCGGCTCCACAGTTGGGGCCACGCCTACCTTCAGCGGAGGCGCCAAGCCGCTCACCCTGGAACTGAAGGCCGGCACCTATACGTTCTTCTGCTCCGTTCCCGGCCATCGCCAGGCCGGCATGCAGGGCACGCTTACCGTGCGGTAGTTAGTCGGGGCTCGGCATGTGTGGCAGGCGTAGGCGCCTCGGCGCCGCGCCAGCGCCGCAGATAGGCCCGCATTTGCGGGCTATCGTGAGAGCGGATGAAGGGACTCGAACCCTCGACCTTCTGCATGGCAAGCAGACGCTCTAGCCAACTGAGCTACATCCGCGCGGGGGCGTAACTATAGACGGAACCTCCAGGCGGAACCACTCACAGCCATCCGCCGATCGCGCGACCCAGCGCCACTGCCGCGACCCCCAGCACGATGCTCACCATGACGTTTGCCACGGCCATCGACTTCTGGCCATCGGCGCTGAGGCGATGGGTCTCGAGCATCCAGGTGGAGAAGGTCGTGTAGGAGCCGATCGTGGCTGCTCCCACCAGCACCAACGCATTGCCCGACAGAGCCACGCCGGCGACCAGCCCCAGCAGCAACGCTCCGCTGAGGTTGACGACCAGTGTGCCCACGGGGAAGGGGGAGGAGATGTGGGCCGAGATCCATCCACCCACCAGGAAACGGCTCACAGCGGCCACGCTTCCCAAGGCCGCCACGGCGACCCACGTGACCGCTGTCATGCCACCACCGACGCAGGTCGCACCATAGCCGTCGCGATCGACACCAGCAGGTAGCCACACACCACGCTGCTCGCTACATATGCGAGGGCCATCCCGTTGTGATGACGATCGATCATGCGCAGCACCTCCAGCTGCATCGTGGAGAAGGTGGTGAAGGTGCCGCATAGGCCGGTGGCCAGCAGCGGGTGATGCAGTGTTGAAAGCGGGCGGTGTCGCTGCAGGTAGGTGACCAGGAAGCCCAGTGCGAAGGTGCCCGCGAGATTGATCGCAAAAGTCACCCAGGGCCAGCTGCCGGGCGTGGGGGGAAACGCCTGGCTCAGTGCGACGCGACTGAGCGCACCCACCGCGCCGCCGAGCGCGATCGCGCCCAGCTCCAGGCGGTCAATGCGCGGATGACGGTCAACAACGGGCAGATGACGGTCAACGGGCGGATAGCGGTCAACAGGCGGATAACCATCCTTCATGACCGCGCCACCCTATCCGCCGCATGGGACCTTTGGGTCAACCTCGCGGCAGGTACCTGCCACCGTCTCCCCGCACCAGCGCGCCAGTCAGCTCCAGCTCGGCCAAGGCCACGATCGTCTCCTCGGCATCGTTGCCGGCGGCGGCGAGTTTGGCGAGCGTGTCGTGTCCGCTGCCAACCTGCGCCAGGACCTCTCGCAGCGATGGTGTCAGGGGGATCTTCTTTGCGGGGGCTTGCTTGACGCCTACGCCGTAGAGGGCATCGAGCGCGTCCTGGGGACCTCGGATCAGGCGCGCGCCGGCAGCCAGGAGGGCATGGGGACCTTGGGACACTGGTGAGCTGACGCGCCCGGGGACCGCCGCGACGGCTCTGCCCAGGACTTCGGCCAAGCGGGCTGGGGCGAGCGCCGTAGGGTGCTCCTCGGCCTCCACGACGATCACCATCTGCGCCATCCCCACGACGATCCTGGTGCGGGCGAGGTGAGACCAGCGCCGTATGCCGCGGCCCCACGGCTGCTCGGACACGACGCAGCCGACGTCTCCGATGCGCTTGTGCAGGGCTCTGCGCGACGCCGGGGAGCAGACATCGGCGCCGCCGGGCATGACGGTGACGGTCGGGCCGTCCACCTCCAGGGCGCCCAGGTGCGCGGCGGCCGCGATGCCATCGGCCAGGGCGCCGAGGACGGTCACGCCACTGGCGGCCAGGCCCCGCGCCAGTCCGCGGGTCGTCTCCATCCCATAATCGGTCGCCTTGCGCGAGCCCACGATTGCGACCGCCGGCTGACTCAGCAGGCGCTCCAGGCGCTCGGGGCCGCCCACTACATAGAGCACACGCGGTGCGCCTCGCATCTGCGCCAGAGCGGCCGGGAAGCACGGGTCGTGGCGACAGAGCTCCCCACGTGAGGGCTCGGCGCTCATGCCACGCGCCTGCTCTGCAGCGTTACCTCCGCGCGCCAGCCCAATGCCTCCGCGAGGTGCCGCTTGCTGGTGTGTCTGCTGCCTTCGAGGTCAGCCACCGTGCGGGCCACGCGCAGCAGGCGATGCTGCCCGCGGGCGCTCAGCTCGCCGCACTCCTGCACCTTGCGCAACATCTGCACGCCACTCGCATCCAACGCCATGTGACGGCGCAGCATGTGCACATCCATCTGGGCATTGGCCGTCACTCCGTCGTCTTTCAGTCTCGCCGCCTGGCGCTCGCGCGCACCAATCACCTGCTCGCGGGCGTTCTGAGAGCTCGTCACGGGCGCAGCGCGCAGCTCGCTCGCGCTGGGACGCTCGACGGTGGCAAGCAGATCGATGCGATCTAGCAGCGGGCCGCTCAGCTTGCGGCGATGACGAGCCAGGTCGGCTTCGGTGCAACGGCAGCGTTCGCCTTCTCCCAGATAGCCGCAGGGGCAGGGGTTGGTTGCGGCAACCAGCATCAGCCTTGCCGGGTAGACCGCCGAGTGCTGGGCCCTCACGATCGCCACCCGGCCGTCCTCCAGCGGCTGGCGCAGGGCCTCCAGGACGCTGCGCGAGAACTCCGAGAGCTCGTCCAGGAACAGCACGCCGTTGTGGGCCAGCACCACCTCGCCCACCCAGCCGCGTCCGGCGCCGCCAATCAAGCCGGCGGTGGTGACCGAGTGGTGGGGGGAGCGAAACGGACGGCGCCGCACCAGCTCTTCGCTGTCCAGGCTGCCGGTGATGCTGTGGATTCTTGTCACCTCGATCGCCTCGCTGCTGCTAAGCGGCGGCAGAATCGAGGGCAGCCTTTGCGCCAGCATCGTCTTACCTGTTCCCGGCGGCCCGCTCAGCAGCATGTTGTGTGCGCCCGCTGCCGCCACCAGCAGTGCTCGCACCGCCTGGCGCTGTCCGCGCACGTCACCCAGATCCTGCTCCCACTCCTCGCCCATCTCGCCGCGCCCTATGCGCGGTGGCACCGACGCCGGGGTAACCGCATCGCCGGGGCCGCCATTGAGGACTCGCACAACGCTTTGCAGGCAGCGCGCGGCCACCACTCCTAAATCCTCCACCAAGCCCGCCTCGCGCGCTCGCTGGGGGGCCAGCACCAGGGCGTGAAGCCCGGCCTCGCGCGTTGCCTGAGCAATCGCCAGCGAGCCGTGGCACGGTCTGACTTCGCCGTCCAGCGACAGCTCGCCGAACAGCGCATGATTCGCTAGTCGCTCATTGGAGATCTGGCCGCTAGCCGCCAATACCGCGCAGGCCAGTGCCAGGTCAAAACCGGGGCCCGCCTTGGGCACGTCGCCGGGAGCCAGGTTCGCGGTGATTCGTCGCGCCGGAAATTCGTAGCCCGAGTTGAGGATCGCCGCCTGCACACGGTCGCGCGCCTCGCGCACCGCCGCATTGGCCAAACCCACGATCGCGAAGTTGGGCAGCCCGCCGCGGATATCGACCTCAACGGTCACCTGCCGCGTCTGGAGCCCTTCGATCGTGAACGTCTGCGCGCGAGCCAGCATGTCTTTTCCGTCTCCTCGGTCAGTTGCGGGAGACGGTCAGGCTAAGCCGCGCTGGCGATGGGACTCTCGGGCGGACCGCCCGAAAGGCTTCTACAAGCCGGCCGGGTGACGCGCGACGTAGCCGCCCGTCGAGGTCATCGAGCTCGACCAGCGCGTTCCCGTCTCGGCCTGCGCCACGGTGTCAAAGCGCCGCCCGTCGATCACCATGAAGGCATGTTCGGCATTGGCGTAGATCGTGATGTGGCTGCCAGGGCCTGCTTCGCCGTAGGACTCAAGCGCGCTCGAGTCCTCAGGAGAGCTCAGCAGCCCGCCGCCGTGCAGTGCGTAGGACACCGATCCTGAGCAGTCATAGCCAGTCGACTGGAAAGAGCCGTGCCCGCCGCCATACACATACGGCCGCGTGGCGATTTCATCGGCCGCTGCGATCACACGCGACACGACGCCTTCACCGCCGCTGCTGCTCGAACTCGAGGAGTCCCCGCCGCCGCTTGAGCCGCCGCTGCTGTGAGCGTGGGGGGGATGCAGCGTGCTCTGTCCGCTCACGCCCAAAGCGCTCCACGTGGCCGGGCCCACGACGCCATCCACCGTAAGACCGTGGCGGGCCTGCAGGCTGCGCACGGCTGCCTCGGTTTCCGGGCCGAAAGTCCCGTCGGCGGGCAGGTGCAGGGCCGCCTGCAAGCGACTGACCGGACTGCCGCTGCCAGCTTCTTCGCCGGCATGACTTTCAGTGTCGACATGATTCGCGGTGTCCGCTGGCTGCGCATGTGCCGCCGCGTGGCGATGGCGGATGTGGGGAGGTTCAGGGAGCGCCGAGGCCGGCGGTTCGAGCATTTCATGGCTGCTCACCCCGACCGCCTTCCAGGTGGCCGGCCCGACGACGCCGTCCACGTTCAGGCCCTCGCTGGCCTGCAGATGACGGATGGCTGCCTCGGTTTCGGGTCCGAATTCCCCGTCGACGTGCAGGTGCAGACGCTGCTGCAGACGGACCACGGGATTGACCGTGCTCGGTGTCTTGCTCGGCTGTGGGGTTTCTTCGCTCGGCTGTGAGGCTGCCGCGACGGCGTCCTGCGCGGGCTGTGCGACCTGTGCAGCACTCGCGGTGGCCTCGACTGCGGTGCCCCCCTCGACCGCCGTGCCCGTGGTGCCCTTGTTGGAGCTTTCGCCAAGCTGATCCAGCACATCCGCGCTTGAGATCACCGGGGGAGCGTTCTTCGCCAGGGCGCCGCTCGTGGCCGGTCCGGCCACGCCATCCACCATCAGGCCGCGACTGGCCTGGAACTGCTTGACGGCCGCTTCTGTCTGCGGGCCGAAGATGCCGTCGGCGGCAATCCCCAGCGCAGCCTGCAGCAGACGCACCTGGCGTCCTTCGCTACCGCTGCTCAGAACGATCGTGTGTTCTGTGGTCGTCGGCGGCATCGGCGCGGCGGGGAGGCTTGAGCTGGATGTGGCGCTGGCGTCAGCCAGGCCTGAGGCGGGCCCTGCGGTGAGCGCAGCGAGCGCTCCCAGCGAGATGCGTTTGGCGCGCGAGCTGGCCGGCACGAAGCGCAGCTCCGCTGCCCTGCGGCGCGCTCTGGAGCGCCCCAAGGACAGCTCCCACGGTTCGTTGTTTGAAAGGTCCCGGCGCAGCCGGTTGCGTGCCTCGATCAGCGAGGACATCGAGGAGGTCATGGGCCTGCGTCCACCGGTGGCGCGCTGGCGACGCGACTGTGAGCGCTCCAAAGAAGCGTCCCACAACTCGAGCGCAGCAAGATCTCGCGGGAATCCCGACATGCGTATAGCGTCCTTTCAAATGTTGCTGGGCGCCTACGGGGTTAGCTGTCGGGCTCGCGCACTTACGCTACGCCACAGGAGTGGCGATTCGCCCCCGCCGCCTCAGAAAGGCAGCATTTGGGTCCCCCGCTCCTTCACCCCTTGGGGAGAAGGACTCGGCACGAACAGGCAGGACCGTACCAGGTCCAATTGCAATTTGCATCACATTGGAAGGAGTGCAAGGTTTCTTGCCGACGACTTGGTGGCTCCGCATGAGGCGCAGAGAGGGCTGGCGCGGTGATAAGTTCGAGTTGGATGGACCCCGACTCCGCACCAACATCCTCGTCTGAGCCGCCCGCACCTGAGCCTCCTCCTGCGCCGCCGCGCCGGGGTTTTGACGCGCGTGTGTTGATAGCGCTTGTCGCGATTCTCGTGATCGCAGGTGGCGTGGCGGTGGTGACGCAGGGCAGCAGCAGCAGCAAGCAGCAGTTGCCGGGTAACGTCAACAGCGCCAGCTCATCGAGCTTCATTGGCTCGGTCGCCACGCCGTTGAAGCCCGCGCCGTCGCTGCGGCTTCACAACTACCTGGGCAACGCCGTCAACATCGCCAGCTACCGAGGCAAGGCGGTGCTGGTGACTTTCCTCTACACCAACTGCCCTGATGTGTGTCCTCTGATCACGGCCAATCTGCGCGTGGCCCTCAGCATGATGAGCCCGCAGCAGGCTGCCAAGACACAGGTCATCGCCGTATCGGTGGACCCCCGAGGGGATACGTCCAAGGCCGTCGCGGCCTTCCTCAAGCGTCACGAGATGACAGGCCGCATGCAGTATCTCATCGGCTCGGCCCATGAACTGGCCCATGTGTGGCAGGAATGGAACGTCGGCTCTGAACAGGACGCGCAGCAGCCTCAGCTCGTCAATCACTCGGGCTTGGTCTACGGCATCAGCGCCAGCGGCAAGCTGACCACGCTCTACGCCGCGAACTTTAAGCCCAGCGATATTGCTCACGACGCGCCGCTGCTGAGCTCGCAGTAGCCCACTGCTTTGCCTGCCGCGGCGTCCACGCTTAGGACTGCGGCGTTCAGGGCCTAGGACTGTCAGCGCAAGGACTCGTTGCACAGTCAAGTTTTGGCTCTCCCGAGCCGATAGGGCGAAGTGTCAACACTGGAGAGCCACTCGATGAGCGACCTTAGCGCCGGGAGTGTGGCGCTGTCGGTCTTGCGCACACTCCCACTGACATCGACGCTCGTCTTCGACGACGAGCTTCGCTTCGTGCTTGCCGCAGGGCAGGCACTCGAATGCTTTGGCTCGGGCGATCTCGATCTGGAGGGTCGGCTGGCGGCAGAGGTGCTCCCGGTCGAGCGCTGGGAGATCTACGAGCCGCTCTTCAACGCTGCCCTGCGCGGGGAGACCCGCAACCTCGAGATCTGGTCGATTGGGGAAACTCACTGCTACCAGGTTGAGGTCAGCCCCCTGTGTGGCGAAGCGGGAGAGATCCTCGGCGGCACCGCGATCTTCCGCGACATCACACCGCGCAAGCACGCCGAGGAGGCGCGTCGCCACGCGCAAGAGCGCTTCGAGCTGGTGTTCGAGCAGGCGCCCATCGGCATGGCGCTGCTGACCCCCGACGGGCGCTGGGTGCGCGTCAATCAGGCGCTCCTGAAGATCACCGGCTACAGCTCGGATGAGCTGCTGCGCAAGACCTTTCACGAGATCACGCATCCCGACGATCTGTCCTTGGACACCGAGCACATGCGGCGGCTGCTGTTGGGGGAGATCCGCGATTACCAGATCGAGAAGCGCTACCACCACGCGCAGGGGCACGTCATCTCAGCAATGCTCTCTGTGTCTTTGGTGCGCGACCTGCAAGGCAAGCCCTTGCATCTGGTCGCCCAGATCCAGGACATCACCGAACGCAAGCTGATGGAGGAGCGCCTGCGCCATCTCGCCGAGCACGACGCGCTGACGGGCATCCGCAACCGCCGGCTGCTTGAGCACGAACTCAGACAGCAGGTGCAGCGCTGCCAGCGCTATGGGGAGCAGGCGGCGCTCTTGGTGATCGACCTGGATGACTTCAAGCAGGTCAACGATCTCCACGGCCACAAGACCGGCGACGATCTCTTGAAGGCGGTCGCCCACGAGCTGGAACTGCGCCTGCGCGGCACCGACCTCGTTGCCCGCCTCGGTGGCGATGAGTTCGCCGTGCTGTTGCCGGGCACCAGCGCCGAGGCAGCGCAGCGGGTCGCCAAGGATCTCGCGCGGGTCATCGGCGACTGTGGCGTCACCGTTGCCGACCAGCGGATCGCGACGACCGCCAGCGTCGGCGTCGGCGTGATCGACCGCGACACCTCAAGCCACGAGAACGTCCTGATCGAAGCCGACCGGGCGATGTACTCGGCCAAGGACGCCCGCCACGGGGTTCTGTTCGGGCACGGGGCTGGCGCTAACGCCTCGATCACAGTGCGGACAGCCCCGAATACGCTGTAGCCGCTGCGACGCGGGCTGGAAAAGGGGAGGAGGACCCCCGGAGGGGGTCCTGTGGTGGCCGCGTGATGCGTGTGCTGCCGCGTGATGCGTTTGCGCGGAGAGCGCATAGGCTGCCCTCGCCATGACCTTCGGAACGCTCGTCGTGATCGTGCTCGCCGGGTTGGGCGGCCCGCTGCTGGGCCTCAGCGGACGCCGCTTCGTGCCGGTGGTGATCGGTGAGATCCTCGCCGGGATCGCGGTTGGGAAAACGGGGCTGGACATCGTGCACCCCGCCAACCCGACCGTTGCCTTCCTCGGCCAGATCGGTTTCGCGATGCTGATGCTGACCGTCGGCATGCACCTGCCGCTGCGCGACCGCCGCCTGGCCGCCTCGCTGCGCGGCGGTGCGCTGCTCGCGGCGATCGTCGCCGTGCTCGCGCCCCTGGCCGGTCTTGCCGCCGCTGCGGTGGCAGGTACCTCGCACGCCGCGATCTACGCCGTGGTGCTCGCGTCGGGGTCGGCCGCCGTACTGCTGCCGGCGCTCGCGGAGGCCGACGCCGCGGGGCGCGATGCACTGACGGTGATGGCCTGGGTGACGATCGCCGATGTCGTGACGATCCTCTCCGTTCCGATCGTGCTGGCGCCCGGCCGCGCAGCTCACGCGGTGCTTGGCTCCGCGCTTGTGGCCGTCGCGGTGGTGCTGATACTCGGCGCCTCGCGGCTGCTGGCTGGCCACACGTGGGTGCACCACGTACGCCGGCTCTCCAAGCAGCGCCACTGGGCGCTGGATCTGCGGCTGTCGCTGCTGGTCCTGTTCTTTCTCGCCTGGCTGGCCCAGAAGAGCGGTACCTCCGTGCTCGTCGCGGGCTTCGGCGCGGGCGTGATGGTCGCGCTGATCGGTGGCCCAAAGCGGCTGTCGACGCAGATGCGAGGCATCGCCGAGGGGTTCTTCATTCCCCTCTACTTTGTCGTGCTCGGCGCCCAGCTCGACCTCCGCGGGCTGTTCCACGATCCGGCGATGCTGGCGCTCGCGGGGATGCTGGTCCTGCTGAACGTCCTCATTCACCTGGCCGCGGCAGTGCTGACCCGCCGGCCGCTGTACACCGGGCTTGCCGCCAGCGCGCAACTCGGAGTGCCGGCTGCCGTGGCCTCGCTCGGGCTCGCCGCGGGCGTGCTCTCAAGCACCGTCGCCACGGCGATCGTCGCCTCAGCGGTGATCAGCCTCGGTGTCTGCACCTTCGGCGTGGAGTCCCTTATCCACCGCGAAGCTGAAGCCACCCCGACGGTATCGGCCTGACCGGCAACTACGGTTTGACCGGCAACCACGGCCGCCCCTCAGGGCGGCCCCTCAAAAACCTGTTTGCCACTGCGCGGGTGCCGCTCAGGTTCGCTGTGCGCGGTAGTGCTCTCGCCAGATCAAGCGGTAGATCGGGATGCGGCGCGGGAGGTCGCGTATGCCCGGTATGAACGGGATCAGGATGAACGCCAGGCTGAGCGCGCCCATCACGAGCATCACCAGGGCGTCGGCGTTTTCAGAGGACTTGAAGGGTTCGACCTGATACCAGAGGGTGTAGAGCCATAGCCACACCTGGCCGGGGTAGCTGCCCGTCTCGTTCATCATCCCCCACTGGTCGCCCAGTAGATGCTGCTGTTCGGCGCGTCCGCTCAGCAGGCCGCCGTCGGCCATGAACAGCAGGGGCTTGGTGTAATCGGTCTTGTAGAACTGGCGGCTGCTGAGTAGCGCGCCGTCCAGGCCGCCGCTCTGGGCGAGCACCAGCAGGCCATTCATCATCACCGGCAGCGGCCCGTATTCGCCGGGCGCGACCCGCACCGCTCCGTTGGGTCCCGTCGTGGCCTTTTCAAGCGCTGTCGCGTAGGCCGTGCTCCAGCCTTCCTGGGTCTTGGTGGGGGCTGCCTGGTAGGTCGCAATCGCGCTGTGCAGCGCCGGGGCGCCGGGAACGCTGCGCAGCGGGTTGATCACGAAGTCGTTGGCGGTGTCGATCGGGTGGCTGACGCCGAGCCACTTCTGAAGTTCGATGAAGGCAATGTGCTGGCCAGAGCCGTTGTGGTTGTAGGGCGGCCCATAGCCGCCCGTGCCGCTTGAGCCATCGAGCTCCGCCGTCGCGGTGCTCACGAAGTCCACCGGCATCTGCCGTGACCACTGTGCGATCGTGCTCGGAGGATCATCAGGTGAGGAGAACAGGACTGCCAACAGCACCGCCAGCAGCGCGATCACACCGACCGCGACGCACAGCTCCTTGACGAGGTCATAAGGGGCGTAGCCGCCCGTCCAGGTACCCGAGTCTTCGCGGCCGCTCATGACGGTGCTCCCTCGGCGCTCGATGGGGAGGGCCTGACGCTCTCAAGCGGGAACGGCGGTACGACGCCATGGCGGCGCACCAGCAGCACGTGCCCGACCACCAGCGCGATCACCGCCGCCGGCAGCAGCAGCACGTGATAGCTGTACATCTGTCCGAAGTCGGTGACGTTGAAGAACGCGCCGATGCCCGTGGAGTTCAGACCATCCTTGGCCTGCGTTGAGATCCACTGCGCATCGAAGTTCTGCTGCGAGACATAGCCCGTCAGCGCTGTGGGGATCGCGACGATGAATGTCACCGCGCCGGTGATCCAAACACGCGCGCGCCCGCCGCGCCAGGCGGCCATCCAGTACTTGCCCCACAGGTGCACGACCATCGCGAAGAAGAACAGCTCAACGGCCCAAAGGTGAATGCTGTTGAAGAAGTGGCCGATGCCTGTTTCGTGCCACCAAGCCGGGCCCTTCAGCGCCAGAATCGTGCCCGAGCCGACGACCACGATGAGCGAAGCGAGGCTGGCCACGCCGAACACATAGATCCAGGAGGCCACATAGGTGGGCTGGCTGTCGGGCAGCAGTTTCTCGGGCGGCAGCGCGTCCACCGCGTGTTCGCGGGTGCGGGTCGTCCACGAGGTCTTGGGGGGTGTCGCCACGCTCACGAGCGGCTTTCCCGGCGCCGCGCGGCGCCCGGGAAGGGGAGCATGATCGCCAGGGCGAAGACGACCAGCATCAGGACGATCACGACGATGTTCGAGACCGACATCTGAAAGAAATGCCAATGCACGACATGCGCCGGGCCGTTCAGGTTGAAAACCGCACCCATCACGCCCATATGCGCCAGTCTTTCTGCTAGTGCCCGCCGCGCAACCGCGGTGGGACGGGACAACCACTCTAGACCCCTGAGGTCCTCCGCGCTTCAGTAGAAAGGCGCAAGTAGACTGAGGCTTCACGCGCTGTCGCGTGCGGTGACGTGCCCGGGGCTCGCAATCATCCCATGCGGATGATGTGCGAACCCATACGGGGATGAGAGCATGCGTGCGCGCGGTAGACCGCTGCTCCCTCGACCAGAAAGCCTTCTATGAGCACTGCCGTGCGACCCATGCCACAAACTGCTGCCGCCGGCGCCACAGGTGGCTCGCAGCCGGCCGACGTGCTTGTCGTCTTCGGCATCACCGGCGACCTTGCCAAGGTGATGACCTTCCATTCGCTCTATCGGCTGGAGCAGCGCGGACTGCTGGCCTGCCCGATCGTGGGCGTGGCGGGCGATGACTGGACGGTCGATCAGCTGCGTGCGCGCGCACGCAAATCGATCGAGGAATGCGGGCAGACGATCGATGAGCAGGTCTTCGAGCGCTTCGCCTCACGGCTGTCCTATTTGAGCGGCAACTTCGCCGACCCCGGCACATATCAGCGCTTGGCGCAGGCGATCGGGGAGGTGAGCAGTCCCGTCTTCTATCTGGAGATCCCCCCTTCGCTCTTCGGCATGACCATCAAGGGGCTGGCCGATGCCGGGCTGACCAAGCACGCGCGCGTGGTCGTGGAGAAGCCCTTCGGCCACGATCTCGCCTCCGCACGCGAGCTCAGCGCCGAAATCCATGAGCACCTGGAGGAGTCCCAGCTGTACCGCATCGATCACTTCCTGGGAAAGATGGGCACCGACGAGCTGCTGTACCTGCGCTTCGCCAACACCATGATCGAGTCGGTCTGGAACCGCAACCACATCGCGTGCGTGCAGATCACCATGGCCGAGAGCTTTGGCGTCGAGGATCGAGGGCACTTCTACGATCCCGTGGGCGCGCTGCGCGATGTCGTCGTCAACCACCTGATGCAGGTTGTGGCCGTCGCCGCGATGGAGGCTCCGGCGGGCAAGGAGGCGCGAACTTTGAAGGACGCCAAGTACGCCGTGTTCCGCGCAACCGAGACGGCTGATCCGGCGCACTACGTACGAGGTCAGTACGACGGCTATCTGGACATCGACGGCGTCGCCAAGGACTCAACCACGGAGACGTATGCCGCGATGTGCCTGCACATCGACAACTGGCGCTGGTCGGGGGTGCCGTGGTTCATCCGTACCGGCAAGAAGCTACCGGTCACGCAGACCGAGCTGCGCGTCGTCTTCAAGCACCCTCCGCGCCTGGGCTTTATGGAGCACGGGCATCGCCGCCCGGAAGCCGACCAGTTCGTGGTCAAGCTTGATCCCTCGACCGGCACGCAGTTGACGCTGGACGCGCATCGGGCTGATGAGGGCGGTCCGCAGGCGATCACGCTTGACATGGAGTTCGCCGATGAGGGCGGGGAGGCGCCGACCCCTTACGAGGTGCTGCTGCTCGACGCGATGCGCGGAGACAGCTCGCGCTTCACACGCCAGGACAGCGTCGAGGAGACCTGGCGGATCATGCAGCCGCTGATTGATGCTCCTCCGCAGGTTCACTCTTATGCCCAGGGCTCCTGGGGACCCAAAGAGGGCGAGCGCCTGGTGGCCGGTTATGGCGCCTGGCACGGACCGTGGGTGACCTCGTGAGCGACAGCGCACCGCAGGCAAAGAACGCACCGCAGGCCGACGGTGCACGGCAGCACGACGCTGTCCCGCAGAGCGCCGCGGCGCCCTCGCCCTTTCCACCGATTGCTGACTACGCCTTTCTCTCGGACTGTCACACCGGCGCCCTGGTGGCGCCCGATGGGGCGATCGACTGGCTGTGTGTGCCGCGCTTTGATGCCCCCAGCGTGTTCGGCACGCTGCTCGATCGGCAGGCCGGTGCCTTCCGCTTCGCGCCATTCGGCATCAATGTGCCCACGGCGCGCGTGTATGAGCCCGGCACGAACACGCTGCTGACCACCTGGAACACGCCCACGGGGTGGGTGATCGTGCGTGACGCCCTGACGATTGGGCCGCGTCGCGGCGAGGATCTCGTCACCCCGCACACCCGTCCTCCAACCGACGAGGATGCCGATCATCTGCTGGTGCGCGTCGCAATGTGCCTGGAGGGCGAAGTCGAGATGGAGCTGACCTGCGAACCGGTGTTTGACTACGGGCGCGTTCCCGCGCAGTGGTCGGTCTCCGAGGATGGCCGGCAGGCGGACGCAAGCGGCGCGGAGGTCACGATCAGGCTGCAGACCGACATGTCCGTCGGGGTGGAGGGGGATTGGGTCAGAGCCCGTCACGTGCTTAAGAAAGGCGAGCAGATCTACTGCGCGCTCTCCTGGGCCGAGGAGTTCGCCGCCCCCCAGAACATCGACGAGGCCAACGCGCACCTTGCGCAGACCAGTCACTACTGGCGCGCCTGGTTGGGGCGCGCACGCCTACCTGATCACCGCTGGCGTGAGCCGATCCAGCGTTCGGCCCTGGCGATCAAGGGTCTCACCTACATGCCCACCGGTGCCACCGTGGCCGCGCTCACCACCTCGCTGCCGGAGACCCCCGGAGGCGAGCGCAACTGGGACTACCGCTACACCTGGCTGCGTGACTCCACCTTCACCTTGCAGGCGCTGCACTACCTCAACCTCGACTGGGAGGCCGAGGAGTTCATGCAGTTCATCGCCGATCTCGAGCCCAACGGTGACGGGGCGCTGCAGATCATGTATGGCATCGATGGGCGGCGCGACCTGACCGAGTCAACGCGCGAGGATCTCTCCGGCTACGCAGGCGCTCGTCCGGTGCGCATCGGCAACGGCGCCTTCGACCAGCGTCAGAACGACGTGTTCGGGGCGGCGCTGGACTCGATCCTGCTGCACACCCGTCGCAGCGAACGGCTGCCACGGCGGCTGTGGCCGATCGTGCAGGCGCAGGCCAAGTGCGCCACGGCGGTGTGGCGCGAGCCCGACCAGGGCATCTGGGAGGCGCGTGGCGAGCCCAAGCACTATGTCTCCTCGAAGCTGATGTGCTGGGTTGCGATGGACCGCGCGGCGAAGCTGGCGACGATGCGCGGCGACTCCGAGCATCACGCGGAGTGGCAGGCCACCTCGGAGGAGATCAGAGCCGACATCCTCGAGCACGGCGTTGATGGTCGCGGCGTGCTGCGCCAGCACTATGAGACCGACGCGCTCGACGCCTCGAACCTGCTGGCGGCGATCTTTGGGTTCCTGCCGGGCAGCGATGAGCGCCTGCACGCGAGCGTGCTGGCGATCGCCGATGAGTTGACCGAGGAGGGCTTTGTGCTGCGCTACCGCACCGAAGAGACCGACGACGGCCTCTCGGGCAAGGAGGGGAGCTTTCTGATCTGCTCCTTCTGGCTCGTCTCGGCGCTGGCGGTCGTCGGCGAAGAGCAGCGCGCACGGGACCTGATGGAACGGCTGCTGCGCGTCGCATCGCCGCTCGGCCTTTACGCGGAGGAGTTCGACACCAGCACGGGCCGGCACCTGGGGAACTTCCCCCAGGCCTTCTCGCACCTTGCTCTGATCGAGGCGGCCGCGCGCATCATCCTCGCGGAGCGTCTCGCGGAGATCTCCTAGCGGTGGACAGCTACGACGTCATCATCATCGGCAGCGGCGCGGGCGGCGGCACGCTTGCGCGGCACCTCGCGCCTTCGGGCAAGCGCATCCTGCTGCTTGAGCGCGGCGACTGGCTGCCCCGCGAGCCGCAGAACTGGTCGGCCGGCGAGGTGTTCGTGGACAATCGCTACGTCTCGCCGGACACATGGTATGACGGCGAGGGTAAGCCCTTCCAGCCGCAGGTGCACTACTACGTGGGTGGCGCCACCAAGCTCTACGGCGCGGCGCTGTATCGCATGCGCGCCGAGGACTTCGGGGAGCTGCGCCACCACGGTGGCATCTCGCCCGCCTGGCCGATCTCCTATGAGCAGATGGAGCCTTATTACACCAAGGCCGAGCAGCTTTATCAGGTGCATGGCGTGCGTGGCGAGGACCCGACCGAACCGCCGGCCAGCGCGCCCTACCCCTTCCCGGCGGTGTCGCACGAGCCGCGCATCCAGCAGCTCTCCGATGCCTTCGCGGCTGCCGGCCTGCACCCCTTTCACGCGCCTTGCGGGGTGCTGCTGCGCGAGCAGAACATGCCCTACAGCGCCTGCGTGCGTTGCTCCACCTGCGACGGCTTCCCCTGTCTGGTGCACGCCAAGTCTGATGCCGAGGTGCTGGGTGTGCGCCCGGCGCTTGAGCACTCCAACGTGACGCTGCTGTGCAACGCCACGGCGCTGGCGCTCAATACGAATCCGTCGGGGACCGTCGTCACCGAGGTGGTGGTCGAATGCGAAGGCGCCCGCGAGACGTATGCGGGGGACATCGTTGTGGTCTCGTGTGGCGCAGCCAACACCGCCAAGCTGCTGCTCAGCTCCGCCAACGACAAGCACCCACGCGGGCTGGGCAACGCCTCCGATCAGCTCGGGCGCAACTACATGTTCCACGACAGTCAGGCCGTGCTGGCCCTCTCCAAGGAGCCCAACCCGACGGTCTTTCAGAAGACCTTGGGCGTCAACGACTACTATTTCGCGAGCAAGGAGTGGGAGTACCCGATGGGCAACATCCAGATGGTCGGCAAGTCGGTGGCCGAGATGTATCGCGGCGAGCAGCCGCTGATGACCAAGCTCGCGCCCACCTTTTCGCTGGAGGAGGTCGCCACGCACGCGGTCGACTTCTGGCTCTCCACGGAGGATCTGCCGCAGGCGGAGAACCGCGTGAGCCTCGACGGCAAGGGCAACGTGAAGCTGTGTTACTCCGCGAGCAACGACGGCGCCAGGGACCGGCTGTTCAAGCAGCTGCGCTCGCTGTTGGGTCATCTGGGTATGCACGAGCACCATCTGATTCCCCGCTGGGCCTACCTTGAGAACAAGATCCCCGTCGCGGGCGTGGCGCATCAGGCCGGCACCTGCCGCTTCGGTTCCGATCCCGCCTCCTCGGTGTTGAACACCGATTGCCGCACGCACGAGCTCGACAACCTCTACGCGGTCGACACCAGTTTCTTCCCGAGCATCGCCGCGGTCAATCCGGCGCTGACGGCGATGGCCAATGCCCTGCGCGTCGGCGATCATCTGCTGCAGCGCCTGGGCGCCGATGGCGGCTGAGGGGGAGGCTTCGCGCCGGCGGCGAGTGGTGATCGTCGGGGGCGGCTTCGGTGGCCTGGCGGCAGCGCACACACTGCGCCACGCCGATGATGTCGAGGTGACGTTGGTGGACCGCATGCACCACCACCTCTTCCAGCCGCTGCTCTACCAGGTGGCGTGTGGCGGTCTCTCTCCAGGCGAGTGCGCCACGCCGATCAGAACGGCGCTGCGACGCAACGCCAACACAACCGTCCTGATGGCGGAAGCGACGGGACTGGATGTCGAGCGCCGCACGCTTGCACTCGACCGCGGCGAGCAGCTGGAGTACGACAGCCTGATCGTGTCGTGTGGCGCGCAGACCTCCTATTTCGGCCACGACGAGTGGCGGGAGGTCTCCTGCGGTCTGAAGACGCTGGCCGATGCCGAGGACCTGCGCAACCGTATCTACGGCGCGTTCGAGCAGGCCGAGCGCTGCGAGGACCCGGTCGAGCGGGAGCAGTGGCTGACCTTCGTCGTCATCGGCGGCGGTCCCACCGGCGTGGAGCTTGCCGGGGAGCTGGCGATCATCGCCACGCACGGCATGAAACGCGATTTCACGCGCATCGATCCCCGCGATGCGCGCGTGATCCTGCTCGACGCCGGCGAGCGTTTGACGGCCGCGTTTAGCGAGCGGCTCTCGGGCAAGGTCGCGCAGGAGTTGGCCGCGCTGGGGGTGAGCGTCCGCGAGGGAGCCCGGGTCACTTCAATTGACGAGCGGGGTGTAGTGATGCAGGTGGGAGAAAAGGAGGAGAGAGTTGCCGCGCGGACCGTGACCTGGGCCGCCGGGGTGCGGGCGGCCGACTTTGCCAAGACGCTGGCGGAGGCCACGGGCGCGGACACGGACCGCGCGGGTCGGGTGCAGATCGAACCCGATCTAACGCTCCCAGGCCATCCAGAGATCTCGGTGATCGGCGATACCTCGTTGCTGGCAGGCTCGGGCGGCAAGCCGCTGCCAGGGCTGGCGACAGTCGCAATCCAGCAGGCGCGTCACGTGGCCCGTGGAATCCACGGTGGTGGCGCAGGGGCCGCGACGCCATTTCACTACCTCGACAAGGGTGCGCTGGCGGTCGTCGGTCGAGGCAAGGCCGTGTGTGAAATCCGTGGCCGCGAACTCTCAGGGCGCCCGGCATTCTTCACCTACCTCACGGTGCACATGTACTACCTCAGCCGTGGCGGGCCCGGCAGCCGCTTGAAGGTGCTGATCGATTGGATCAGCACCCGCTTGGGAAAACCCCAGAACCAGGTGATCGAGGGCGAGCTGGCCAGCATCGAGCGCTCCTCCGAGGGCGCCTAACTTCGGTCATGATGGCCCCGTGAGGGCTCTTGATGAGAGATTGCTCCGCTACGCCCGCGCGACTCGGACATTCCTCTTCGTCTCGGTCGGCTTGGGTGTTTGCAGTGCTTTGCTGATCGTCGTGCAGGCCTGGTTGCTGGCGGATGTCGTGGCCGGCGCGTTCCTCGGTGGCAAGGGTTTGGCGCAGATGCGGACACAGCTGATCGTGCTGTTGGGCGTGGTGCTGGCACGAGCCGTGATCGCCTGGGCAGCTGAGCTGGCCGCGAGTCGATCCTCCGCGCGCGCCAAGTCTCAGCTGCGCGCCGCGCTGCTGGAGCGCCTGGCGGCACTCGGGCTCGACAGCTCCCGCGAGCAGCGCACGGGCGAGCTGGCGATCCTCGCCACGCGCGGGGTGGACGCGCTCGACGGCTACTTTTCGCTGTACCTGCCGCAGCTTTTTCTGGCGGTCATCGTCCCGCTCGTGGTGCTTGCGGTTGTGCTGTTTGAAGACTGGCTGTCGGCGCTCATCATCGCGGCGACGATTCCGCTGATCCCTTTGTTCATGGCGCTGGTAGGCGCCACGACGCGCGAGCGCATGGACCGGCAGTTGCGCACGCTGGAGCGGTTGGCGGGTCACTTCCTCGACGTGGTTGCCGGGCTTCCGACGCTGAAGATCTTCGGACGGGCGAGGGCTCAGGCACAGGCCATTGCCGAGATCACCGATCGCTATCGCAGGAGCGCCATCTCGACGTTGCGCGTCACCTTCCTCTCCTCATTGATCCTCGAGCTTGTTGCGACGATCTCGGTGGCGCTGGTGGCGGTCGCGATCGGCTTGCGGCTGATGGACGGGCAGCTTGACCTGCGCACCGCGCTGTTCGTGCTGGTGCTCGCTCCCGAGGCCTACCTGCCACTGCGCCAGTTGGGGGCCAATTACCACGCGAGCGCCGAGGGAGTCGCCGCGGCGGAGCAGGTGTTCGCGGTGCTGGAGCAGCAAGAGGCGCCACGCGGGACTCGCACTGAGGTCCCCGACCCGCCGGACACGGGTCTTGTAGTTGAAGGGCTGAAGTTCACCTATCCCGGACGCGCCGAGCCGGCGCTCGATGGCGTCTCGTTGACGGTGGGGGCGGGGGAGACGGTGGCGCTGGTCGGCCCCAGCGGGTGTGGCAAGTCGACCCTGCTGAGTGTGCTGCTCGGCTTCCTCTCACCCGAGCACGGCTCGGTTCGTGTCGGGAGCGCTGACCTCGCCGAGCTTGACCCCGACGCCTGGCGCTCGCGGCTTGCCTGGGTGCCCCAGCGGCCGCATCTGTTTGCGGTGTCGATCGCCGAGAACGTCCGCCTGGGACGCAGTGACGCTTCAGACGAGGAGGTCCGAGCGGCCATCGCTGCGGCGGGGCTCGCCGATGTGGTGGCAAAACTGCCCCAGGGCGCCCAGACCGTGCTGGGGGACCGGGGCGCCGGACTCTCGGCGGGCGAGCGACAGCGGATGGCGCTCGCGCGGGCGTTTCTGCGCGATGCGCCGCTGCTGCTGCTTGATGAGCCGACGGCCAACCTTGATGGGCAGACCGAGCATGAGGTGCTGCAGGCCATCCGGCGTCTGTCCGCTGGGCGCACCGTGGTGCTTGTCGCGCATCGCCCCGCGCTGGTGGCGCTGGCCGATCGGGTTCTCCCGCTCACCTCGGTTGAGGTGGCGGCATGACGGCTGGGGGTTCTGGGGTTGCGGATTCTGGCAGGACGGCTGCGGGCTCCGGCACGAAAATCGCGCGTTCTCCAGACCTGGCCGGTGTGGCCGAGAAGGATCGTGGCCCGCAGGCCCCGCTGCCGCGTACGCTCGCAATCGCGCGCCCCGCCGCTGGGCGGTTGGCCCTGGCCACGCTGCTCGGAGCCAGCGCGCTCGGAGCAGCAATTGGCCTGATGGCCACCTCGGCGTGGCTGATCTCCCGCTCGGCGCAGCGCCCACAGGAGTCGGCCGTCGCGCTGGCGATCGTAGGTGTGCAGTTCTTCGCGCTCTCCCGTGGCCTGTGCCGCTACGGAGAGCGCCTGGTCGGCCACGACGCGGCGTTCCGCGTCCTCTCGGACCTGAGGGTCAGCGTCTATGAACGGCTTGAGCGGCTGGCACCGCTTGGCCTGCCTGCGTTTCGCAGCGGTGAGCTGCTGGCGCGCCTGGTGCACGACGTTGACTCCTTGCAGGACCTGATGCTGAGGGTGGTGCCTCCGTTCGCGATCGCCCTGATAGTCGGAGGCGCCACGGTCGGCCTCGTGTGGTGGATGTTGCCGGCGGCAGGCGTGATCCTGCTAGGGGCGCTGCTCCTCGCGGGCGTGTTGGTGCCATGGCTGACGGGCCGGCTGGCGGCACGCGCGGAGGCGAGACAGGCGGCGGCGCGAGGAGAGCTGACGGCTGCGGTGGTCGATCTGCTGGAGGGGGCTCCGGAGCTGGTCGCCAATGGGGCCACGGCAGCGCAACTGAGGCGTACCCTGGCAGCCGATGCTGAGCTGACCGATATCGCACGCACAAGCGCTCGAACCGCGGGCATTGGCCAGGGCTTGACAAGCCTCTGCTCAGGTCTTGCAATGTGGGGAGCGCTGCTCGTAGGTGTCACGGCCGTTCGCGCAGGGCGCCTTGAAGGTGTGCTGCTCGCCGGGATCGCGCTGATCCCCTTGGTGGCCTTCGAGCTGGTCACAGGCCTGCCCGGGGCGACGCAGGCCCTGCAGCGTGTACGTCGCGCGGCCGCGCGGGTGTTCGAGGTGATCGACACGGTGCCCGCGGTGGCAGAGCCCACGCATCCGCTCGCGCCTGGCTCGTCGCCACACACCTTGACCGTGCGAGACCTGCACAGCAGATATCCCGATAGCGAGCGATGGGCTCTCGCCGGGCTGGACCTTGATCTTGAGCCGGGCAGGCGTGTGGCGGTGGTGGGTCCCAGCGGCGCCGGCAAGTCAACGCTCGCGGGCGTGCTGCTGAGGTTTCTGTCATACGAGGCTGGCTCGGTGACGCTCGACGGCGAGCAGATCGCGGACCTCGACAGCGACGCCTACCGGCGTGTGGTTGGGCTGGTGGCCCAGGACGCCCACATCTTCGACAACTCGCTCGAGGAGAACCTGCGCCTGGCCCGGCGCGAGGCCACAGAGGATGCGCTGCGGGCTGTCCTCGCGAAGGTCCGGCTGCTGGACTGGACAGACGGCCTGCCCGCCGGGCTGGCCACCGAGGTGGGGGAGCGCGGAGCGCGCATGTCGGGCGGCCAGCGCCAGCGTCTGGCCGTTGCCCGGGCGCTGCTGGCCGACTTCCCCATCCTGCTGTTGGATGAGCCTGGAGAGCACCTGGATACTCAGGTGGCAGACGCGATCCTTGCCGATCTGCTGGCGCTCACGCGCGATCGGGCGACGCTGCTGATCACGCATCGCCTGGCCGGGCTGGAGGAGATGGACGAGGTGTTGGTGCTTGAGGAGGGCTCCGTGGTGGAGCGCGGCACGCACGCCGATCTCATCCGTTTCGGGGGACGCTACGCCGCGCTGTGGCGCCGCGAGAGAGGTACAGTCCTTCCGGAATGACCAACGACCTCGCACGTTGGCAGTTCGCGACTACGAGCATCTATCACTTCCTGTTCGTGCCGGTGACGATTGGGCTCGCCTTCCTCGTCGCCATCCTGCAGACGGCCTGGCATCGCAACAATAAGCCCGAGTACAAGCGCCTGACGCGCTTCTTCGGGAACCTGCTGCTGATCAACGTCGCGATCGGCGTCGTCACCGGCCTCGTGCAGGAGTTCGAGTTCGGGATGAACTGGTCGGTCTACTCGCGCTTCGTCGGCGACGTGTTCGGGGGGCCGCTCGCGATGGAGGGCCTGGCAGCGTTCTTTCTGGAGTCCACCTTCCTCGGGCTGTGGCTGTTCGGCTGGGACCGGCTGCCCAAGCGCGTTCATCTCGCCTGCATCTGGCTGGTGGCGATCGGCGCGATGCTCTCGGCGATGTTCATCATGGCCGCCAACTCCTGGATGCAGCACCCGGTCGGCTACACGCTCAACAAGGCTGGTCAGCCGCAGTTGAACAACATCGGAGCGCTGTTCACCAACCCGACGTTTCTTTGGGGCTACGTGCACGTCCTGCTGGCATCGCTGGTCACCGGCGCGCTGATAATGCTCGCCGTCTCAGCTTGGCACCTGCGCAAGCAGCGGGAGGTGGAGACCTTCAAGGTCAGCGCTTCGCTGTCGCTAGCCGTACTGATCCCCACGATCATGCTTGCCCTGTTCGTCGGCAGCGAGCTGGGCGTGGTGGAGACCAAGTACCAGCCGATGAAGATCGCTGCGGCTGAGGCGCAGTGGACCACCTGCCAGCCGTGCTCGTTCTCGCTGTTTCAGATCGGCGGAGGCAACAATGATCAGACGCCCTCGCAGATCATCGAAGTCCCGCATCTGCTCTCGCTGCTCTCCACGAACTCATGGAACGGCAAGGTGATCGGGCTCAACCAGCTGCAGGCCGAATACAGGGCCAGGTACGGCCCAGGCAACTATGTGCCCAATGTGTTTATCCAGTACTGGTCGATGCGCGTGATGGCCTACATCGCCTCGCTGGTGCTGATGCTGTCTCTGTGGGGCGCGTGGCTGCTGCATCGCGGCAAGCTTGAGGGCTCCAAGTGGTTCCTGCGCCTGTCGGGGTGGGCGGTCGTCACTCCGTTTCTGATGAACACCGCTGGCTGGATGCTGACCGAGAACGGCCGCCAGCCCTGGATCGTGCAGGGCCTGATGAAGACCATCAATGCGAACTCTCCATCTGTCACCTCAACCGACATCTGGATCAGCCTGTTCGTGTTCGTGGCGATCTACGCCGCGCTCGGCGCCGCCGATCTGGTGCTGATGCTGCGCTATTCGCGCAAGGGCCTGGTTTACGAGGATGAAACAGACAGCGAGTCAAAGGGCGCCGGGGCAGCGGCCGGTGCGATACCGGCGTTGACTTACTAGTTAATTTGCGACATGGACAATCTCCACTAGGAATCTGATGCACCTCCACACCGTTTGGTTTGTGATCATCGCCGTCGTCTGGATCGGCTTCTTCGTGCTGGAGGGGTTTGACTTCGGGGTCGGCGTACTGCACACGATCGTGGGCAAGACCGAGACCGGGCGACGCGTGGCCCTCAACACCATCGGGCCCTTCTGGGACGGCAACGAGGTATGGCTGGTCGTCGCGGGGGCTGGCATGTTCGCCGCGTTCCCAACCTGGTACGCAACGATGTTCTCGGCTCTGTATCTGGCGCTGTTGTTGATCTTGATGGCTCTGATGGCGCGCGGGGTCGCCTTCGAGTTCAGGGGCAAGAGCGAGAATCCCCGCTGGCGCGCCACCTGGACCTGGGGCACCACGCTGGGCAGCCTATTTATCCCGCTGCTGCTGGGCGTGGGGCTGGGAGACCTGCTCGTCGGCTTGCCGATCAACAGCAGCCACGACTTCACCGGCAACTTCTTTGACCTGCTGACGCCTTACGGTCTGTGGACCGGCCTCACGATTCTTGGGCTGTGCCTGCTGCACGGCTCGACGTTCCTGATGCTCAAGACCACGGACGATGTGCGCAAGCGGGCTCGCGCCGTCTCGCGTCCGCTGGGGTGGGTCGCCGTAGCGCTGGTGCTGGGCTTCGTGATCTGGACGCGCATCGTGGTCGGGCACACCCAGGTGCCGGGACCCGTCGAGGTGCTCGCCCTGATCGCCGTGATCTTCGCGGCGCGCCTGGCCCGCTCCGACCATCACGAGGGGTTGGCCTTTGCCGCGTCAGCTACCGCGATCGCTGCCACGATCGGGTCGATCTTCATTGATCTGTACCCGAACGTGATGGTCTCAAGTACAAGTACGGCGTTCAACCTGACCGTCAACAATGCCGCGTCGGGCTCTTACGCACTCACGGTCATGACGGTCGTCGCGGCGGTCTGCTTCCCCATTGTCCTGATCTACCAGGGCTGGTCCTTCCACGTCTTTCGTGCGCGCGTACAGGCCCCACCCGAGCAGGCCGATCAGCCCTCAGCATCCGCGGCTTCATCGTCGGCGGCTTCGTCCTCCGCCACTCCATGACGATTAGGGAGGCGTTCGAGACCGTTGAGCTGCACGATGAAGGCGCGTCGTTGCAGGCGACGTTCGTCCCCGCCGCCGGAATGCTCTGCTGCTCGCTGCGCCATGAGGGGGAGGAGTTGCTCGCCCAGAATGCCGGTGTGGCCGCCTATGCCGAGCGGGGCAAGACGATGGGCATACCGCTGCTCTACCCCTGGGCCAACCGGCTCGCCGATTTTGACTACAGCGTCGACGGTCGGACGGTAGTGGTTCCCCGCGACGGGACTCGCGTGGCGCTCGATGACAACGGCCTGCCGATCCACGGCGTGATCGGAGGGCGGCTGGGATGGGAGCTGACGAAAACGCCCGGTCCCGACGCACAATCGCTGGCCGCGCGCTTGAGCTGGAGTGAGAACAAGCCGCAGCTGTTCGAGGTGTTTCCCTTCCGCCATGAGCTGTTGTACGAGGCAAGCCTTGCCGATGGACGACTTGAGATCCAGGTGACCGTGCAAGCCTGTGGCGATGATGTGGTTCCGGTTGCCTTTGGCTTTCATCCGTACCTGTCATTGCCGGGGGTACCGCGCGAGCAGTGGCTCGTGCAGTTGCCGCCGATGCGCCATCTGGCGCTCGATGCTCATCAGATCCCGGTAAGCCCCGAGCAGACATTGCCGGATGAGCACTTCGAACTGGCCGAGCAGCAGTTCGACGATGGGTTCGACGTGGTCACCGATCCCGCTCGCTTCGAGGTCGGGGATGGCACGCGTCGCCTGGTGCTCGAATTCATGGAGGGCTATCCATGCGCGCAGGTCTTTGCGCCCCGGCCGGGAGAGTTCATCTGCTTCGAGCCGATGACAGCTCCGGCCAATGCGTTGCGCTCTGGTGCTGGGTTGCGCGTGCTTTCCCCGGGCGAGGAGCATCGCGCCGGGTTTGCCATCCGCGTTGAGTATCTTGGGTCTCGTGGGTAGCGCTCGCGCTCCCGCTCAGCTCGGTATCAACGCCAAAGGGCACGCGGTGAAATAGGCGATGTTGACCCGAGGAGCATTTCTCGTTGGCCTTGCTCGTTTTGAGCCGGAGCCGTTTACGGTCAAGGTGAAGTAGGCGTAACGGTCTCCTGGCACGGCGAGCTACACTGCAGCGCTATGACGAGTGCGAACATCCGGATCTTTCGTGCTAGGCGCTGGCTGTGGGGTGCGAGGGCGTTCAAAGTTGTTCTCGATGGTGTGGTGATCGGGCGCATACGGACCGGTCATCACGAGCAATTCGAGGTTGCTAGTGGCAGTCACGAGCTGCAGGTTCAGATTGACTTCTCAAAGAGCTCAGAGCTTCTCGTCGAGCTTGCGCCTGGCGAGAGCGCTCAGTTTCTTTGTGACGGCGGCCAATTGATTACCTGGTTACGCCGAGTTATAGGCCGCCAGCCAAGAATCACCCTCGTCAAGGACATGGCAGATAGGGCTTGATAGGCCGCGTTAGCCTCAATCTGAGAAGCCGCCGCCGAAAAAGACCGGGCCGCTCCGGCTTGGGGAGCTGTCGCTCCTCTCATCTCAGGCAACTAAGCGCCTCTGACGACAGCCCCGGGGGGCGCTATCGCGCCTCTCGGGCGTATGGCCCGCTTGAGCGAGCGAGCGCGAGGCGCGGGAAGACAGAGGCTCCGGCTACAAATGGCCCGTTACGCCGAAACACGGCATTCCAGGCATCTTGAAGCCCAAGCCAAAACCGTCCACGAGAGAGGCGACGACCGGAATCGAACCGGTGTAGACGGGAGTTGCTCGCCGCCAAGCGCACGTCCGACACCCTCAACCACCATCGGCGCGTGGTGCGAGGCGTGTTGGGGATACACCCGTCGAGTCCGGCGCTCGCATGGCCGTGGAGCGCCAGCATGACCGAGAGCGAGGGCAAGCTGCGTTTCTACACCCCCGAGCAGGTGCGCAAGCTGATCGCCGCGGCGCGCTCCCCGGAAGATGGGGCGATCTTCACGCTGGCGAGCGAGGCCGGACCGCGGCTCAGCGAGATTCGCGCTTTGAAGGTCGGCAACGTTGATTTCGATGTAGGCGTGGTGCGGATCGAGGACGGCTATACGAGGATGGGGGGCCACGCTGGCACTAAGGGCAGGCGCGTACGGTCGGTGCCGATGAGCGACAACGTGCGTGCCACGCTGCGTCCGTTCTGCGAGGGAAAGGCGACGGAGGCGTTGGTGTTCGAGCACCAGTACAAGCCAGGCGAGCCGATCTGCGGCAGCAACCTCTACCGTCGCTTTATCAGTGCGGCCGAGCGCTCGGGATTGCCGCACATTTCCTTTCATGACCTACGCCACTCCTTCGGAACCCAGGCGATCCGCGCCTTCAACATCTACGAGGTGCAGCGCATGATGGGCCACCGGAGCATCACGACGACCGAGCGCTACCTGCACTACGCTCCCGACCCAGACGCTGCGGCGAAGCTGTCTCGGTTATGGAGCAAGGAAGACTGACCGTGGAGCCACCGGGACAGCCGCAACAAGGTTTCGAGGGTTTCCGGGATAGTCCAGATGCGCCGTTCTACCGGTCTGGGGCGATGTCCCCGCAGGAGACCTGGGCGGAGGCCACACGTCGTCTGACGCGAGTCTTGGATGCAGCCACCATCGACGCCGAGCGTCGTGCGACTCCGATGGCGGTCGAGCGCATCTGCGGCTGGCATCGAGCGATCTTCCTGACAACGTTCGAGTCTCACGCCGGAAGGGTGCGTGAGGATCATGAGTCGGTCGAGTTCGGCGTTCCCGTCGAGATCCGTGGCGAGATGCGGGATTGGCCCGTGCGAGGGAACGATAGGTCGGTCTGCGATCTTGGAGGATCTGCGCGCGGCGTGCGAGGCGTTCAACACGAGTAGAGCTGCGCTGCGAACTCGCTACGGCATGGTCAAAGCCATCGAGGGCGCCACCCCCTCCGCTGAGCTCTACGCGGCGATCCTCAAGACGCACCCGTTCCCCGACGGCAACCTGCGCTCGGCGTATGTAGCACTGATCGTCGGCCTGGCCTCGGTCGGGTTGCCCGCGGTCGACTTCCGGGCTGTTCTGGACCGTCATGACGAATGCTTGGGATGGGCGATGCGCGACGATGCGCGAAGGACGATCGATCCGCTGGCGAGGCTGATCGTGGAACTGATGGCATGAAGTTGGCGCCAGCTGGTTCTCGCGCTACCCTTGGTAGGCGATGGAGATGATCCACTATGAGGATCTGGATATGCCCGAGGGACGCTGCGTAGCCGACGGCAATGGCATACGGCCGTGGGATGAGAGCACCGCAGCGGAGCTTGCGCTCACAGGCATGCTGCTCTCCCAGGGCGCAAAGCGCGCCCAGACGATGCTCGATGCCGCCGACGCGCGCGAGCTCGCCCCGACACGACCGTAGTCCCGGTTCGCGCGGTGCCATCCGGGGCCGGCGGCTGTGTACGGCTCGCTCCGTGCTTCGCTGGCCTGGCTGATAGGCAGCGCGACTCCAAGCGAACGCCATCGCCAAAGTTTTGGCACGGGCCGGAGCAAGCAACGCACGACAGGGGTACCCGGGAGCCTCGTGGCGCCGTGTCTATCATCTTTGTCGCTAGGGGAGCCTTTGGGGAGCCTAAGACGCTAGTCCGCACGCTTCCAGCGAGCATTATGCTGTAACCGGCTTCTTTACTTGTGATTCGTCCAGAGGCGACGACCGGAATCGAACCGGTGTAGACGGCTTTGCAGGCCGCTGCGTAGCCACTCCGCCACGTCGCCAAGACGCTCTTAGCCTAGCGGCCAGGAGGCGCTAGAGCGACCTCACCGAGCCTGCCCGCAGCGGGCTCTAGCTGCTTATGCGCGGCTTCGTATCCCGTTAGCAAGCTTTTCGGGTTTCGTTAGCAGCAATTTCAGGACGCGTTAGCGCCCGTACACGAGCGGCGCGCACACTGAGTCCCCGATCTCGGAGGTATCTCGTGAAGCGTCTCTTTCTCCCCATAGTGACTGCCGTGCTAGCAGGAGCGCTGGGCGCCAGTGCGTTCTTCATCGCTTCCGGTGGCTCAAACGGCCGACGGGTAACCACAGGCACGACCGTCTCCTCAGCGACCGGCTCGACCGCTGGTGTCAGGCGGGAGGTGTCATCCAGGACACTCACGGCGACCCAGATCTACCAGCAAGATTCATCCGGGGTTGTCTCGATCAAGGCTGTCACCGCCGGTGGAGAGGACACGGGGACGGGGATTGTGCTCAACGGCGAAGGATTGATCCTCACTAATAGCCATGTGATCGCCGAAGGCACGAGCATCACCGTGAGCCCCGGCAAGGCCTCGAATCTGGCGCGGACGGCGACGGTTGTCGGCGCCGATGCCGACAGCGATCTTGCGCTGATCAAGGTCAACCCCTCGGTGATGGGGTCCCGGTGAGTGGTTCAGGGGTTATGCGTGTTCTGGTTGGTTTTGTTTGTTCTCTGTCTCGATGGCTGCGTATTCGCTGGGTGTGAGCCCGCGGAGTGCTGAGTGTGGCCTGTAGGTGTTGTAC
>JANWIP010000006.1 GCA_025449845.1 Solirubrobacteraceae bacterium
ATGAAACTACTCGCCGGCGTCGTGGACGTGCAGGACGCACACACCGGAACCGTCCGTCTCAGATCCCGCGTGCAGGACGCCGAGGAGATGGCGCTCGACACGCGCTCCACAAAGACGGTACGCGTGCAGGGAATCGGTGTATGACGCCCGCCGCCCGACCATCCACCACGCCGCTGCACACCGAGCGATGAGCGTCACCTGCCCCAACGGGCACCTATCGGAGACCACCGACTACTGCGACCAGTGCGGCGCGCCCCTGGAGCATCGCTCCGGCGCACCGCCTGCCGGGGCCACGCCACCAGCTGGTGCTTACACCGGGCCGCACCCCGCTGAGGTCGAGGTCTCTCCCGACACGAAGCCGAGCTTACCCGCCGAGCCCTGTCCTGACTGCCGAACGCCGCGCACAGGCAGCGACAAGTTCTGTGAGGACTGCGGATATAACTTCGCCACCGGCGAGTCCGCTGCATCAAGCGCCCCCGCCCCTTCGACGTCCGCCACAGCGGGATCTTGGGAGGCCCTCGTCGAGGCGGACCGCGAGTACTTCGAGCGCGTCACGGCGCATGAGATCGACTTCCCCTTCCACTGCCCGCCCCGCAGGTTCGTACTCGAGGAGCCCCAGATCGGAATCGGCAGGCACAGCCCAACGCGTGGCACACGACCGCAGATCGACCTCTCGGGAGCGCCTGAGGACCCCGCCATCTCGCATCTGCACGCGATCCTCCTCCGCCAGGATGACGAATCCTACGCGGTCATGGACCCGGGCTCGAGCAATGGCACCACTCTGAACGACGATCCCACTCCAATCCCGCTCAACACGCCCGTACCGCTTGCCGACGGCGACCGCATCCATCTCGGCGCCTGGACCACCATGACGATCCGCAACGGCGAGGTGTGAACGACGCCCCAAGGGTGGCTATGCGCAGCGGCGCGGATCTTGGAGGGATGGCGCTGCGGCGCGCGGTCGAGAAGACCGAGAGCCTGCAGGCGCGCGCCACGCCGGACGCTGCGCTCAGAAGTCGCGGGGCAAGAGCACGCCGCTGGCTATGACGGTGGCTGCCAAGCGGGCACGCTTCTCGTTCTGGGGCAGCTCGTTGAGTCCAAATCGCTCGAACAGGACACGCAGGTGCGCCTTGACTGCGTCCACGCTCAGGAACACTTCCTCGGCTATCTGCCTGTTAGTGGCCGGCGTGGCGGAGGCCGAGTTGCTTATTGGCCGGCAGAGGGCGACCAGGACATTGCGCTGCGTCGGGGTGAATGTCGTCGAGTCCGGTGGTGAGGACCCGCGCTCCGTGGACGCGAGGTCACGAGCGACCGGATCGCGATAGACCAGGACGGTTTCACCGCAACAGAGCCGGTCGCCGTCCTTCAGCCGATGGCGGCCGACCACGCGCGTCCCGTTGATGAACGAGCCGTTACTCGAAAGCCCGTCATCGATGAAAGTCCACTCCGTTCCGACTCGCTCCACGAGCGCGTGCAACCGAGAAACCTCGGGATCCCAAGCAAGTGACACGTCGCAGTCGGAATGGCGGCCGATCGTCGCTCGCTCACTACCTACAGGCAGCCCGAAGATCCGCTGGCACCCATCGCCGGCACGAACGCGCAGGAAGGGCTCGCCAGCCCGCTCGGCGGCGATCAGAGCCTTCAGCTCAGCCGCAACCTGCGCGGCCGACGGTGGCGTGGCGTCAGGCATCGGCGCAAGGCGATTCCTGGGTCAGCCCGAACGGGCTCCCCTCTGAGTCCTTGCAGATCGCCCACTGCTCGCCTGGGTGGACCACACTCCCCCCGAGCGTCTCGACCTTCTCCAGCACCTCAGCGACATTGCTCACCGCGAAGTAGGGCAGCGAAAAGGAATCGCCTGGGCCACGTCCGCGGGCATGAACGCCAACCACTCGAGCTCCTGAGGGCGTTTGCCAGCCTTCTCCCTCTGAACCTCGGCGGACCGCAAGCTCGACACCGAGCAGCTCCGCCCAGAAGCGCCGAGCGCGCTCGGGATCATCAGCGGGGAACTCGATGAGGACGGCGGGTATGCGCTCCATGACACCCCAAGGTTACGGGCACTCAGGCGTAGTCGCCATCGAGTCGGGCCACGGGTGAGAAGCCGACGCGGGTAGTCGGTCGCACGGACTTCTTGTTTTGAGGGTGAGCGACGGGACTCGAACCCGCGGCCACCGGGACCACAACCCGGAGCTCTACCAACTGAGCTACGCCCACCAAGCGAGAGCACTTGAGTCTAGCGGCGGGCCATGCCGACCGGCGGCATGCTGACTAGCGGCGGGCCACGCTCACTTGCTGCCCGGTCCAACTGTCGACGCTGCGCAGCAGTGTATGCACATCGCCTTCATCGACCTGCCCCTGCGTCCCCCCGGACCCATCGGTCGACGCCAACACGATCAACCCCGATCCCAGCAAAGACAGGATGGCGCCCTCGGCCAACGCGAGACACTGGCTGGCGCTGCGTTCGGGATGGCGCGCGAGCGCAAGCTCCCAGGCGCGCCGCAACGGCGCGGGGGCGGAGCCGAGTTGAGCGAGCAGTTCAAGACCAAGCGAGTCGGCCAGCAGCCCGTCATTCTGCGCTGCCGATGCATCGCCCTGCCCACTCGCAGCAGCTTGAGCGCCTCCCTCCACCCATTTCTTGGCGGTCGCCAGCATGCGAACGGTGACATCCTCGCTCTCACGCTGAGCGCTGCGCCAGCCACGGCCCATCGAAAGCTCCTCGATGGGCAGATGTGGGCCTTCAAGCACGGTGAGCTTCGCCTGATGGGGACTCCACTTGCGTTCCCCCAACTCGATCCACTCCTCCCGCGCCCAAGGCTCCACGATCGTTGTGCGCAGCTCATGTTCGGTCAGGTTGAAGTGGCAAAGATTGTGCGGGAACTGACGCAGCTCTATATGGAAGGCCGGAGAGACCCCAGACCCTCCGGAATGCCTGGAAGCGTCGCTCATGGCCATAGCTGTACCCGTTCCCACGAGCCATCGCGCAAGAGGTAGCGCAGCCTGACGTGGCGGCGTTCGGGGTGGGCCTGCCAGAACTCGACCTCATCGGCCACCAGCCCATAGACGGTCCACTGCTCGTCCACCACGCCGGGGTCGCGCTCGATCAGCTCTCTTGCCTCGCACAGCGCCTCCTCTAGATCGCTACTGTCGCTCAGCACCTCGCTCTGGGTGCCGGCAAGTGCCTCAGCACGCGCGCCAGTTGAGCGAGCCAAGAAGTCATCCGCGCTGCGGTCGGCACCCGCCTCAAGCACGCGCCCGCGGATGCGTACCTGGCGCCCAAGCTCAGACCAGTAGAAACTCAAGGCTGCCCAGCTGTTGTCCTGCAGCTCCTTGCCCTTGCGACTGCGCCGACTGGAGGCAAACTCCCAGCGACCGTCGCCGAGCCCCTTCAGGATCAGCACCCGCGAGGTCGGCCGGCCCTCGGGATCTACCGTCGAAAGCGTCATCGCGTGTGGCTCGCGCACTCTCGCCTCGATCGCCTCCTCCAGCCATCGCAAGAAGAGTTCCGCGGGGTGAGGCGGCGAGTCCGAGACATCAAAATGGGCGAGATCGCCCTCGAAGACGACAAGCTCACGCAGTCGCTCACGCAGATCCTCAGTTTGCCCGGCGGACGTCATGATGTCGAGCTTGCCATATTGTGGGGATGAGCGACAGTTCACGGCCCAAGCCCCAAGCCACTCCATCCGAGCTTCCCCTGCCTGGCGGCGAAGCAGGGGCCAGCGTCACCTTGCATCCTCTGTTATGCGCTGAGATGAAGGGGCCCATCGGCTGGTTTCATCGCGCCAAGGGACCTACGGCGACGCTCAAGGCGCTTGGCATCGGCGTGCCGGCTGAGCAGAACATAAGCGTTCCGATCGTGGCCTTCCTCGTCGAGCACCCGAGCGTGGGGCTGCTGCTGATCGATACGGGCTTTCACGGCTCGATAGCCGACGGCCCAGGGGCCGAGCGCAGTCGCAATCTTGGTCCGGTCGGGCGTTTGATGGCGCGCGACGTGAGTATGCGTCCCGAGCAGACGGTTGCCGCGCAGCTGAGAGCTCGGGGGATCGACCCTGCTGATGTTGCTGTGATCGTGATGACGCATCTGCATTTCGACCACGCCAGCGGTCTGGCGGATTTTCCTGGCGCAACAGTGCTGGTCTCAGAGCCCGAGTGGCAGTCCGCGCGCGGGCGCGGCGGCGTCTTGCGCGGCTACAGCACCACCCAGTTGGATCCCCGACTGAGCTATCGCACGCTTGACTTCAGCACCGCTCCCGCTCGCTCCTCCAACGCCTCTAAGTCCCGTGGTGCTTTCGCGCAGACCTTGGACGTGTTTGGCGATGGCTCGGTGACGCTCGCTTTCACGCCCGGGCACAGCCGCGGACACCTGTCGGTGATCCTGCGCCTGAGCTCGCGCGAGGCGCTGATAGCCGGCGATGCCATCTACACCATGGCAACCCTCAGGGATGGCGAGCGACCTTGGCGCTCAGAGGACGCAGAGGCATTTGAGCAGAGCCTCAGCGCACTCCAGGCCTATGACCGCGAACAGCCCGACGCGCTGATCGTCCCGGGGCATGACATGGAGCACTGGCGAGGGCTGGAGGAGCACTACTCCTGAGAGCCCTTCTTGAGCCCCCTCAGAGAGTTCTTGAGCCCCCTTGGGGTCAGAGACGCCGTGATGCCCCCGGCAGGATTCGAACCTGCGACCCTCGGATTAGAAGTTGCTCATTTGCAGGGGTTTTATGCTTTGTAGAGCCGGATTCGATCGGGCTCGATCGGGTCCACAGGGGTCACATCTGCCGAGTCGGGGACGGGCTCGGGACAGAGTCCTGAAATTCTAGGGTCGAGGAGACCATGAAAGCGCATCGTCACCTACCCCTGCCTGGCAACGGCGGGACGGCAAGCTGCTTGCAGATCGCAAGCGCGGTTCCGCGCGGTATGCGCGAATGCCTCGGAACCGTGACCGGCCTGGAGGCACCGGGAGAGATCCAAACGTCGTGCTTGGGTCCATTGCGCAACAACGACGCCCCATGGTTGCGCAGATGCGCTTCGAGATCACGACGGCGGATCATGACGCCAATCCCAGCATTGACGGCGGCGTACAAGAACACGCGGCAACACAGGCGGGCGAACAGCCTCCGCCGCAGAGAGCGAGTGGCCGTGCGTCCAAATTGCTCTACTCTCTCTTACATGACGCAAGCGCTGACCTTCACCGCGCGGTTCGAGACGGTCGAGGATGACTGGGTGCAGGCCACAATCGATGAGTTGCCCGGAGTTATCACGGCAGCTCCTTCGCACGAGGAGGCCAAGGACATGCTCGCCGATGCCTTGCATGCCTATCTTCTCGCACTCGGCGACCTCGAAGAGCGGCCCGACGCAACACCTCGTGGGGACGCCGAGCCTCTGCGCATCACCGTTAGCGCCTAACTGAGCATCCCCACAGACGGCCGGGATCACTGCACCTCACCGTCGCCAGGAGGGAGTTGGCGCGACTGGTCGAACACGAGCGCACGAATAAACGCGGTCAGGCGCTCAGCGTCGGTGCGATCCAGGCGAGTCGGAAGATGAAGCTGAGCCATCTGCCCCGACTTCAACGGAAACGGGTAGGTGACGACCGACGCCAAACCTTGCCCTAGCGCTTCCGGCACCACCTCTTGATCACTTCGGACGGGCTTCTTCGACTTGCTGCTCTTGCTATTCGTCGCCGCCCCAGGCGCCGTCGTCCCACGGGCATTCGTAGAACGAGCCGCTGGCTTCCAATTGGGGTCTGCCAAATAGCTCCTATACGACTCAACCGCTCTACGGAATCGGGAGCGGTACGCAGCCAAGCTGTCCGCTGAGTACCTGCCCATCGATCGATTCACGAATCGTGCCAGATAGTCGTCGATGTCGAAGCTACGAACATCCAAGCCACCGAAGTCCTCGCCCTCAACGACGCTAAAGACCTGCTTTGCGGCAGACTTCAAGAGGCTGATTGATCCAGAAGTCCCATAACCCTTCTGGACCATGAAGTCCATGAACGACATGAACCCTGCGGCACTACCTGAAGCTATATCCGTGGTCGCCATCTGAACTCCTAGAGCTTGGGATTACGAGGTAGTATACATCCCCATCCCAAGATGGTCAAGATCGAATTGAAAATTCTTCGAGGCGAAGAATATCAAACAAAACTTGATAACTACCTAACCTGGTCAGCCCTGAGACAGAGCCTCGCTCGCCAAGCAATAGAGCCAGCCAAGTGGCTTGAGGCAGACTTGCTGCAGAGAGTGGCGCAGGGCATGTAACGGCGAGATGATTGGACGCATTCCCACCCCGCGACCTCGCCAGCAGACTACGACTAGGCGCCGCCCTCGATGCTGTCCCCCAGCCACTCCTCCAACATTGACCGCGTGAAGCGGATGTGGCGACCAATGCGCAGGCAGGGCATTCGCCCTGTCCGCACGGCTTCATAAATCCAGTTCGTCTTCACGGAGAGCAGGCGGGCGGCCTCCTCCGGGCGAAGGAGTGGCGCGTCGAGCTGAATGGGATCCGGGTTTGGTGTCGATCGGGCGGTGTCCATGTCCTTACTGACCGTCAACAGCCCAAAGCGGCCAACGAGTTTTTGGACCCGCCTCTTCGAGACGTCGTGCCGCCGGGCGCCAGCACGACGCTGCTCGACCAGTGAGCGACATCTGCGGCCGTGGTCTCCCGTTGTCTGCACGCGGGCTGCGCCCGCGTTGAAGCGCCTCCCTGCGGTCGGCTCTCTCGGCTGTCGCGCTGTTCTCCGCCTGGCCTTACCGGCTCTGACGAGCCGGTCCGCTGCGACGCCGGCCAAGGGCGTCGTCTCCGCGAGGCCATCACACACCGCGACAGCCGAACAGCAACAGCAAAAGCAACGGCAGACCAGATGCACGCCGAGCGAGCCGCTGTCTGTGTGCTGCCAAAAGTTTTTGGCCGGTTTCGGGTGTTCGCGGTCAGTAAGGGGCGTGGTGAGCACTGCCAGCATCCCCGCAGACCGCGCTAGCGGCTACGCACAATACCTGGAGTCAAAGACCGTCGAACACGAACACGGCGCGTACTACCTCACGCCAGATGGTGAGATGACGGAGCCCGCCGGGCGGTGGCTCGCGGCGGCCGAGACCCTGGAGCGCCTGGGGATCACCACCGGCGAGGTAGTGGACGGCGATGACTTTCTCGCGTTGATGGAAGGCCGCCACCCCGCCACCGGCGAGTGGGTTCGCCGCGAGGGCGCCGGTGGTGGCCGCGGCGGCGGGATCGACATCACGTTCAGCGCCCCCAAATCCGTATCGGTCATGTGGGCGCTCACCGACCAGTGGCAGCGGGAGACGATCGAGCAGGCCCACACCCGCGCCGTGGAACGCTCGATGGCGTATCTGCGGGAACAGGTGCCCGTCGTGCGCCGCCGCTACAGCGGCCAGGTGGTCGAAGAGCCCGCGCGGGACGTGATCGCAGCGGAGTACCGGCACACCACGGCCCGCGGCGTTACGGATAGCCTGGCGCCGGACCCGCAGCTTCACAGCCACGTCGTGATCACCGGTGCGATCCGCGAGGACGACCGGATCGTCGCCGTCGCCTCACGCCCCGTCTTCCGCGCGGCGAGGGAGCTGGGCGCGTTCTACCGCTCCGCGCTGGCCGAGGAACTGGCCTACGAGGGTTATGGGATCGAGCAGAACACGGGGAAGGGCGGCAAGTACTTCGAGGTCGATGGTGTCCCGCGCGATCTGTGCGAGTCGTTCTCTGGGCGCTCCAGGGAGGTCGCCCGTGCGGCGGAGCGTTTCCGGGCGCGCTACGGCCGAGCACCGAAGCGTGGGGAGCTGCGCAACCTCGCACTCGAGAACCGAGCCACCAAGACCCTCACGATTCGCCCTGATCTGGAACGCGCGTGGCGGGACACCGGGCACGAACACGCCTTTGGCGCCGACCAGGCCGTGGGATTGATCGCGTTCAACGAGCCACCGCAGCACGAGCGGCCGGTGGAGGATCGCATCGAAGCGAGGCTGACTGAGCACAAGGCGATCTTCGAGGCGAAGGAGCTGCGCACCGTCGCGCTGGAGCAAACCGCCGGAGATGCCACCAGCGCAGGCCCTCGCAGTCGCCAGAGAAATGGTCCGCGACCGCCGCATCCTGACCCTGCAGGGCGGGCAGATGACGACCCTCGCCATCCGCGCACAGGAGCAGCGATCGAACGCCGCGCCACGCAGCTCGCCCAGCCAGCCGGACGCGACGTCGGCCAAGCCATACGCGAGAACGCCGCCCGCGAAGTCGCCGAGCGTATCTCCGCACCCTTGAGCCCCGAGCAACAGCACGCGCTCGCGGTCCTCACCGGTCCAGAGCGCGTCGCCGTGCTCGTTGGACCCGCCGGCACCGGCAAGGGCGTCGTGATCGACGCCGCCGCACGCGCCGAGCAGCTCGCAGCCCGCGAAACGATCGGCGTCGCCGTGTCATGGTCCACCGCCGAGCGCCTCGCCACCGACAGCCCCGCCCTACACAAGCAAACGATGGCACTCGACGCCCTCATCACCCGCGCGCAAGCCGGGACCGTTCACGTCGGACCGGACACAACGATCATCCTCGACGAGGCCGGGATGACCGACCACACCCGCATGGCCGCGCTCACCGAGCTCGTGGAGCGCTCCGGTGGAAAGCTGATCGCGGTCGGCGACGGCAAACAGCTCCCCTCCATCGGACCCGGCGGCATGTTCTACCGCCTCGCCAACCACGCCCCCACCGCAGAGCTGCAGACCATCCACCGCACCAAAGACCCCGCCGAGCAACACGCCTGGCGAGCACTCCGCAACGGGGAACCCAGCCGCGCGCTCGCGCACTACGCCTCGCGCGGAGCGCTCCACGTCGCCGAGACCCACGACCAGGCCGCCGAGAACGCCGTCCAAGCATGGGCACAGCTCACCCGAGAACACCCCATCCGCGACATCGCGCTCATCGCCGACGCCTCCAACCAAGAAATCGACCGCCTCAATGCCCGCGCCCAACACCTCCGCCTCGAACACGGCGAACTCGGCCAGCACGAAACCCAACTCCCCCACGTCCACTACGGCATCCGCCAAGGCGACCTCATCGCGTTCACCCACCAACACCGCCCACCCCGAGCACCCCGCGTCGAGAACGGCACCGCGGCGAAATCACCCGCCTCTACACCGACGGCAGCGCAAGCATCGTCCTCGACGGGTCAGACCGCCACGTCACCCTCGCCCCCAACGACCTCAAATCGATCCGCCTCGCCTACGCCCAACACGTCTACCGCCAGCAAGGCGCGACCGTCGAGCGCGCCATCGTCCTTACCGGCGGATGGCAAACCAGCAAAGAGACCGCCTACGTCGAGGCCACACGCGCACGCCAACGCACCGATTGGCACATCGCCCGCCAGGACCTCGCCCCCGACCGCCAAGACCTCGACCCCATCGTGCGCCTCGCCCAGCGCATGACCCGCAGCCGAGCGCACACCTCAACCACCACCCAACGAGAGCGACCCGTCCGCACTTGGGAGAATCCCTACGACCCAGAGTATCTCGACGACCCCTTCTCACGCACCTCCTGGCCCACCTGGATACGAGACCACGACCTCGACCGGGGCCGCTGACATCTTGTCTGCAAAAATCGACCTGAGTCCAGGGAATACCGGGCCCGTATGGCCCTCGGAGAAGCCGTTCGAAGGGTTTTCCTAAAACACCACAATCAGGAGCATTCATATCTCATGACGACTAAAGAGGCCATCGACATTCTGGAGAAGTTCGTAAACGACTCCCCAGATCCAGGCGAGGAGGCCATCGAAGCTGTCAAGACGCTGAGGAAAGCGCTGAAAACTAACCCGACTCCAGAGCCGGTGGTCGTGGACAGCGGTAGACAGGACAGCGAAGGCTGGAGGGATCCACTCAACCGCCCGTTCTGACTGTTCAATCACCAGCTGCCGGACGCCCTCTGTCGGTAGACGCACTAGACGGCGGGCGCAGCCAGCGCTCGTCCCCATCGACCGCCCCGAACGCCGCGGACAGCCTCCTGGCTGCGTCCGCTCGCGGCCTGTAGTGCATGTAAATCTGCGTGGTTGAGAAGTCGGAGTGCCCCATCCACTCCTGAAGCTCGCGCGGGTCCACTGTGCGGATGGCGACACTGCCGAACGTATGCCGCAGATCGTGGAAGCGCAACGGCCGCAGCCCCGCCGCATCCCGCGCCCGCTTGAAGCGCCTGCGCAGCGCCGACCCGTCCAGATACTCCCCCGTCTGCCCGACGAACACCACATCGTCCGGCCCGGTCCAGCGCTCCCGATTACCAAGCCGCGCCAGCGCCTCCGCGACCTCCTGAACGAGCGGGACCGCCCGACCCAACCCCGACTTCGGCGTGCCGAGCTTCCCGACGGTATAGCTCGCCGTGACGCGCACGGTCTGCGCAGAGAAGTCCACATCGCGCCAGCGCAGCGCGAGCAGCTCCCCCATTCGTAGCCCGGTCATGGCTGCCGTCAAGAACAGCGCCCCGTCCTGCTTGTCGTGCGCGGCCCGCACGAGCGCGTGGACCTCCTCGGGCGAATAGAACTCGATGTCGGTGCGCTGCGGCGCGGTCACGCGCTCGATGTCGGCGACGGGGTTCTGCGGCAGCTTCCAGACCTTGCGCGCGCGCTTGAAGATGCCGTTCAGCAGCACGACGAACTTCTGCAGGCTTCGCCGCGACAGCTCGCCGTCGCGCAGCTGCCCGGAGAGCCACCGTTCGATTGTCTCCGAGTCGATCCGCTCAAGCGGCATATCGCCGAACGCCGGCAGCAGATGCGCGCGCACGACCGAGCGGTAGTCGGCGAGCGTGGATGCCTTGTGCCCGCGCTCCTGTTCGACGTAGCGCAGCCACTCGGCAGCGGCGTCAGCGAACGTCGCGCCCGTGCGCACCATCCCCGACAGCGTCCCCCGGTGCGCCTGGTCGAGCACGTCGCGCAGCCACGCCTCGGCGGTGCGCTTCGTGAAGCACCCCTCCGCCGGGCGCCCCCGCTGCGTCCAGGCTGGCCCGAGCGCCTTCTGCACCTGGCGCCCATCGGGCAGCCGGTACTTGGCATACCAGCGCGGCCCGCGCTTGCCATCGACCCTGAAAACGTGTCCGCTGATTGGTCTGACGCTGCCGTTCATGGCCCCTCCAACCGAGGTGGAGTCCGAAACAACCCTCTGATTCAGGCCATGAGCCTAGCAGACCTTCGGGACAGATTTGGGACAAAAACGCCCTTTGAACGAAACCGCCCAAATCTAAAAGCGCCTATTTGCAGCCCTTTTGCGATGCCCCCGGCAGGATTCGAACCTGCGACCCTCGGATTAGAAGTCCGACGCTCTATCCAGCTGAGCTACGGGGGCTTGATCTAGCTCCATAGTGTGGCCATGATGTTCGCTGAGCGCACCCCGACCGCCGGGACGAAGCTGTCGAGATGCATCGTTTTAGGCAATCTTGAACCGAAAGCTGTAAAAGTAGGCCCATGAGCTCGACACCTGGCACCGATCCGGACCTGACACGCAAGGAGCGCCGCGAGCAGGCGCGCGCCGAACGTAAAGCGATCGAGGAATCCCAGAAGGCCAGCGCACAGCGCCGCCGGCTGATGCAGCTGGGAGGCGTGGTCGGCGTGGTCGTGGTGATCATCGCGGTCATCGTGGTAGCCACCAGCAGCGGAGGCGCCCACAAGCTGAAGGCCACCCAGACCGGCTCCTCCGTACCGCACGCGGCCGAAGTACAGGCCAGGTTCACGGGGATCCCGCAGAAAGGCGCCGAACTGGGCAGCTCCACAGCGCCTGTGACGCTCCAGGAGTACGCCGACCTGCAGTGCCCCTTCTGCCGACAGTACACGCTCAGTGTCTTCCCCTCGCTCGTCCGAAAGTACGTACGTGAAGGCAAGCTGCGCATGGAGTTCCATAACTTCGACATCATCGGCCCAGATTCGATCAAGGCTTCAAAGATGGCCATGGCCGCAGGGCAGCAGAATCTCCTCTGGCAGTACGCCGATCTCTTCTACAACAACCAGCAGCAGGAGAACTCGGGCTATGTCACCGATCAGTTCCTGACCCAGATCGGTAGCGGCGTCAAGGGTCTGAACGTCAACAAGGCGCTCACCGAACGCTTCTCGCCGACGGTCGAAGGCAAGGTCAACAACGACAATCAGCTCGCTCGGGTCTACGGCTCGCAGTACGCCAATCTGCCCGTCCCCGGCTTCAACGGCACTCCTTCCTTCTTGCTCTATAAAACGGGCACGACACCGCAGCTTTACAGCCCCACGTCGCTCACCGAACCCGCGGTGTTTGAAACGGCGATCAACAAGCTCCTCAAGGGGTAAGCCGGCCTCGCCATGAGCACACGAGCGCTCAGCAGGACGATGATCGGCCTGACCCTGCTCGGCCTGGGCGTGGCTACCTACCTCACCATCGCCCACTACTCGGGCGGCACCACCATCTGCCCATTGCACGGCGGCTGCGAGACGGTGCAGCACTCGAAGTACTCGCAGCTTGCTGGCGTTCCCGTCGCGCTCATCGGTCTGATCGGCTACATCCTGATCCTCGGCGTGCTGCTGACGCCATCCAGCGAGACGACAAGGCTGATCGCAGTGGTCCTAACCGTGGGTGGTTTCGGCTTCTCCATCTATCTGACCGGTCGCGAGCTCTTCTCCATCCACGCCATCTGCCCGTGGTGCGTCAGCAGCGCCATCATCATGACCATCCTTGCCTGCCTGTCCATTTGGCGCTTCCTACGAGGCGAGGACGTCCCGTTGAAAAGCACCTCCCAGGGGGCGGGCGGGTTGGATGCCGCGACCGCATCGCCGTCGTCGGCCGCCGAGCCTCTCCCAGGCGCCTAGGAGCTCTGGGCCGGCAGCGGCCCTTGACGATAGGTCATTCGTCCATTGCCTAATCGCAACGCCTGGCTAGGGTCCGCGGCGGCCGACTTGATGAGTGCAATACACGCGTCTCGACAGCAGTAAGCGCGTTCCCATTGCCTCTAAGCATGTCCTCAAACAGCGACCCCGCTCTCCACCACTCCGCCTCAGCCATCGACCTTGCGCGATGGTCTTCGCAGGCGTCACGGCAACCCTCGCCGGCCGTGGCCGCGCGCGGCGACGTAGACCAGATCGCACGGCTGTTTGAGATGACCAACGATCTGCTCGCGGCGATCACGCTCGACGGCCGCTTCACGCTACTCAACCCGGCCTGGGAACAAGCACTGGGCTGGTCGCGCGAGGAGCTGATGGCAAGACCAATGCATGAGCTCATACACCCCGACGACCTGGAGCAGACGATCGCCCTGACACTTGCAGGGCGTCACCGCTCGGCGCATTTCGTCAACTTCACCAACCGCTATCGCCACCGTGACGGCTCTTGGCGTTGGCTTTTGTGGAGCGCGCGCTGTGACGGAGAACACTGGTATGCCGCGGCCAAAGACGTCACCGATCGCATGTGGCTGGAACGTCAAGCACTACGAGATCCACTAACCAAGCTGCCTAACCGCCTGCTGCTGATGGACCGCGTACGGCAAGCACTGGGGCGTCTGCGACGCAGCCAGGGCTTGATTGCGCTGCTGTTTATCGACCTTGACCGCTTCAAGGCGATCAACGACAACTTCGGGCACGCCGCGGGCGACCATCTGCTGATTGCCGTCGCGGAGCGGATCACACAGACACTTCGCGACAGCGACACCGCCGCACGCCTGGGTGGCGATGAGTTCGTGGTTCTCGCCGAGGACCTGGAGGGCGAGGGAGAAGCGCTCGCGGTCGCCAAACGCATCCTCTGCGCGCTGGAGGCGCCCTTTTCAACAGGCTCTACTGAAGTGGCGATGCTCGCCAGCATCGGCGTCTCGATATCTCATGCCCTTGACTGCGACCCCGAGGATCTCCTGCGCGAGGCCGACATTGCCATGTACCGTGCCAAGAGCGCGGGAGGCGGACGGCTGGAGCTGTTCGATATGAGCTGGGCCGCAAGCTGACCCAAGCGGTGCCGCGTGACCTCAAGCGCGCTACCACGTGACCCCAAGCGCTCGTGACCCAGCGCGCTGCCACGTGACCTCACGTGACCAAGCGGGCGCCGCGTGACCCCAAGAAGTGCCGCGCGATAAGGTCGCTCCCCGGATGGCACCCACGCGCCCGCTTTCAGGCCCTCAAGAGTTTGACCCGCAGCAGGCGGAGCGTCAGAAGCGCGCCGCCGCCGAGGCCGCCGCCGAGTTGGTACAGGACGGAGCTCGGCTCGGGTTGGGAACCGGATCGACGGTCGCCTATCTGCTGCCGGCGCTTGCCGCCCGTGGACTGCGCGACGTGCGCTGCGTAGCAACCTCGCCAGCAACCGAGCGCGCCGCGCGCGCCCTGCACCTGCGGCTGGACACCTTGGACGAGCTGGGGGAGTTGGACATCGCGATCGACGGCGCCGATCAGATCGACCAGCAGGGTTGGCTGATAAAGGGCGGCGGGGCCGCGCACACGCGCGAGAAGATCGTCGCGGCCGCCGCGCGACGTTTCGTCGTGATTGCCTCTGCCGAGAAGACCGTCGCAACCGTGAGCGCCCCAGTGCCGGTCGAGATCCTGCGCTTCGGGGCGCACAGCACTCTGCGGGCACTAGGCTCAGCGCGACTACGCGAGGTTGCCCCCAGCCCTGAGGGCAACCTGATCGCAGACTACTTCGGTGCCATCGCAGACCCCGCGATCCTCGCGGTCCGCCTTTCCGGCACGCCCGGGGTCGTTGAGCATGGTCTGTTCGCGCCCGAACTCGTGAGCGACATCTTGATCGCCGGCATCAATGGCCTAGAGCATCGCCAGGGCGGGAAGCGGGACTGATCTCATATCGAGACCATCCCCAGCGCATCCAGATGGCGGGCACACCGTGAGGCCCACACCAGCTCGCCCGATAGATGCACCACCCCCGCCTCACGCAGGCGCTCCAGCGCTTCGCTGATTGCCAAGGGCTCGATGTCATAGATCTCGCCCTCCAGCTCCACGCGCACCCAGCGCTCATCATCACGGTCGTCGCGCAGCACCTGCAGCACGATCGCCCGCTCGGCAATCTCGTCATCCTTCAGCTCGCAACCATTACGCTCACTTCGCATGGGAAGAACCGCCCTTTCCGTGCACGGCCCCGGCGCGGCACCACCCGCGTCGGGGCCATCCGATTTCTTGAACCAGCTCAACTCACCACAGCTGGCGGACGTATCTGCCCTCAGACCGGGAATTTCGGCCTTCATACGGCAAAGTTGGCGCGAAAACGACGTTCGGCTGAATATTCAGTCGGCGTCGAGCTCTATGCGGAAGGACTCTGACGCCTGTACCGTGGCACCTGTCGCGTGCACCCGATCGGCCAGCCACTGGTCGGAGGTGACCACGCGAACCGTCCCAGGCTGAGGCTCCACAGCAAGCAGACGCACGATCTCGTCATCCGCCGAATCGCGACGCGGACGGGGTGCATGCGCGACCGTGATCACGGTCGAGGAGATCGGCGGACGAGGAGGCTGCTCGAACACCACCGTCACGTCCTCGCCGTTGGCGATGGCCCAGCGCTCGAGCAGGCCCACGAGGCGAACCATCGCCGCGTGACGGTCCTCCCACCATCCATCGGGCCGCGTTCCGATCACATTCATTCCGTCCACAAGCCATCGCATCGACGATCAGGGTACGTCTTTTGTGAGCCTCAGCCAGATGAGCAGGGCGGCTCGGGCAGACGGGCTTGGCCAGCCGGGCAAATGGGCAGCGTGGCCGGCAGCGCGGCCTGGTCGGGATATTCAGCGGATCGCCTGCAACCCCTACAATCCAAAGCCCTCTGGGGGACTGGTGTAACGGCAACATAGGGGTCTCCAAAACCCTTGCTCGAGGTTCGATTCCTCGGTCCCCCGCTGATCGCCGCGCAGCCTGGAGCGCGAGCTTGGCACTGTGCCGCGCGCCAAGCCGCTCGGCTGTACCGCCTAGCGCTCCGCTGCATCGTCTAGACGATCTCTGCCCATCCGCCTGAGCCGCATCCAAAGAGCTAAAGCAGCGCTCGGGGCATGCCGAAGCCCATCGGGACGACGACCCTTTGGCATTTGTGATGATCCGTACATACTTCGGCAGACTCCAGCGCACGCGGCGGAAATCGCGATCGCTGGATCGACCCTCGGCGGGGGCACCTCCAAGGACCGCCGCTGCCAGCTCTTGGCCACGGCGCGACCTCTCTGACGGACCGCGCCCGTCAAGCGGCGCCACTCTGCCTGCCATGGATGCCCAGGCAGGGTTCGCGCTGCTGGAGGTGCTGATCAGCGCCGTGATCGTTGCGCTGATCGTGATCGCCACCTTCACCGGCTTTGATGTCACCCAGCGCGCCACGGGCGACGAGCGCGCACACGCGCAGGCCGATGCGCTCGCCCAGCAGGACGAGGATCGGCTGCGCAGCCTGCAGATCAACCAGATCTCGGGGCTGAACGAAACGCGCACCGTCATCTATAACGGCACCCACTACTCGGTCACCTCGACGGGCGAATTCCTCGCCGACTCGACCGAATCCCCGAGCTGCGTCAAGGAAGCCGGCAGCGCCAGCTACGTGCGCACGACCTCGACCGTCACCTGGCCGGCACTCAAGAGCCGCCCCCCGGTGGTTGAGACCGGGCTGATCACGCCGCCGATCGGAGGCGAGCTTTTGGTGCAGGTCTTCGACGGCAACGGCGCCGGCGTCCCTGGCATGACCGTTCAGGCCACCGGGCCCTCGCCTTCAGCCGGCGTGGTCAGCGCCGTCACCGGCGCCAATGGCTGCGTGATCTTCTCTTCCTTGAAGGAAGGCGAATACAGCGTCAACACCTTCCAGACCGGCTATGTCGACAAGGACGGCAACAGCGAACCGCCCCCCTCCAAGCGCACCGCTTCGGTGACCACCGGCGCGACAACCAAGAAGACATTTGAATTCGCCCAGGCGGGAGCGCTGAAGATCAATTTTGTCGAAAACGGCAATGTCGCGGTAGAAGGCGACCAGTTCCTGATCTACAACAACAACATGAGCATCCCGTGGTTCAGGGTGTTCGGAACGTTGGGCACCTACGCGCGCACCGTCACGACTCCAGCGACGATCTTCCCCTTCAGCTCCACCTACTCGGTGTATGCCGGCAGCTGCACCGCCGACGCGCCTCCGGCGGCCATCCTCGCAGCCCAGGCCAGCACCGTCGCCGCTGGCGCGACGAGCTCGATCAACGTGCTGGTCCCACCGATCAAGGTGGAAGTGCTGAGCGGGACCTCATCGGCCGAACGCGGCGTGGCGGTGACCAACGCGACGGGCACCCTGAAGGACACCGGCATCAACTGCAACACGACGCGCACCATCTCCAGCACCCCGCTGGGCGGGCTGCCGCACCCCAACATGCCCTTTGGCAACTACTCGCTCTGCGTGACCGCGAGGATCGGAGTCAAGAACAGGAAGTTCACCCTGGCCGTCGCCAATAACCTCATCACGGGCACGCCGCTCACCCCGATCTACCTCGGCGCCGCCCCGGAAGGCGCGACCTGCCCATGAGCCCTGTCGCCGCCCCAGCCGCCACCCTGCAGGCCGAGCATGGTTTCACGCTCGTGGAGATGCTCGTGGCGATGGTCACCGGCATGGTCGTGATCCTTGCCACCCTCTCGGTCCTCGACATCTCGATCAGCCAGTCCTCGCGCATCACCGAACGCACCGACGCCGATCAACGCGGGCGGCTGGCGATGGAAAAGATCCTGCTGGAGCTGCACTCCAGCTGCATCGCCGATCCATTCACGCCCGTGCAGCCTGAAAGTACGGAAACAAATCTGCGCTTCATCAGCCAGACCGGCGCGAACGCTTCCTTCACCACCGTCACGATGCACGAAATCAAACTGAATACCGCAACAGGCAAGTTGACCGACGCCTCTTATGTGAGCAGCCCCGTGGAAGGTACCACCATGACGTTCCCCTCGACACCCACCCGCACCGAAACCATCCTGACAGGCGTCTCCAGCTCGAAGCTGGAAGGCAAAACGGTGCCGGTCTTCAGCTACTACAAGTACGCCGGCGGCAACCTTTCGAGCACCGAAGAGACGACCCCCCTCATCAAGACAGACGCCGAAGCTACGGCGGAGGTCACCGTGGCCTTTACCGTCGCCCCCAGCTCCGAACGCACAACTGCCGATCGCACCGTCGACTTCACCAATACAGCGGTTCTCCGCTATGACCCGGCGTCTGCCGGCGGGAGCAACACACCATGCGCATGACGACGAACCAACCCACCACGAACAAGCCCGCTCTTTCTGGACACTCCCGCACCTCTGGACGCCCCCGTAGACCTGCTGTACAGCCCGCCAGAGTATGGAGCGAGAGCGGCTTTACGATGATCGTGACGTTGACCGTGCTGCTGGTCTCTTCCCTGCTGATGGCCGGCGCCTTCGCGGCTGCCGAGGGCGACATCCACCTCACACACTCGGACACCAATGCCAAGAAGGCCTACTACGCCGCGCTTGCAGGCATCAGCGACTACTCCTATCACCTCAACGAGGACGTCAACTACTGGACCTACTGCACCGAAGGGCCAGCCGCCTCCAATCACTCGCTCAACCAGGCCGGCGCCCCACCCACCCACAAGGTGCCGGTGCCCGGCGCAGGCGAAGAGGAATACGCGATCCAGCTGCTGCCCGCGGCCAGCGCGCCCACCACCGACGAAAAATGCGACCCGCTCAACCCCGTGTCCACGATGATCGAGTCGGGCACCAAGACGGCCGGTGCCAACAGCGGCACCTTCCGCATCCAATCGACCGGCTATTCCGGCAACCGCGAGCGCACGCTGGTTGCGACCTTCAGCAATGGCGGCTTCCTCAAGTTCATCTACTACACCAAGTATGAGACGGCCGATTCGGTCACCTACGAACCGGCCGAACCGGCCTGTGAAGCCTTCCGCGCCGAACGACCCGGCAAGTGCACCACGATCAGCTTCATCAGCGCCGATAGCATCAATGGTCCGATCCACACCGAGGACACCGCCTCGATCTGCAACGAACCGACCTTCGGCCGCGGTCCCTCGGACGTGGTCGAATTCCGCGGTGGGTCGGTTGCCACCGGGGGCTGCACCAACAACGCCAAATACGTGGGCACGCTGATCCCCAAGGCAAGTGTTCAGTCAATCGAACCACCACCGAGCAACAACTCGTTGAAGACCGTCGTGGAACCGGCCTACCACTACACGAACAAGACGATCATCGTCCTCAATGGCACCACCATGAATGTCACCAACTGGGAACCGGTCAAAAAAGAATATGTCACCAAGCTCAATGTCCCGCTGCCGCCCGGTGGCGTGATCTACGTCTCAAATGGTGCCTGCTCCAGCTTGGCGGCCTACACACCCTTCGGACCCACGTACAGCAAGGACGAAGAATGCGGCAATGCCTATGTGAGCGGCAACTACACGGGTCAGCTCACGATCGCCGCCGAAAATGACATCGTCATCAACGGCAGCATCACGACGCCGGTCAACGGCGAAAACAAGCCGATCACCAACGCCGTGCTGGGCCTGATCGCGAACAACTTCGTGCGGGTCTACCACCCGGTCGCCGAAACGTATGAAGCGCACGGCGCCAGCCGTAACCAGTGCAACGAAGAAGACAAGTATCTCGGCAACCACGTGTGCGAATACGAAAACAACGAAGGCAGCTGCGATGCGCCCACCCTGAGCGCCGCCGAAGACCCCAACAAGTGGGGAGCCTTGACAAATCCGACCATCTACGCGGCGATCCTCGCTGTCAACCACTCCTTCATCGTCGATAACTTCCGCTGCGGCTCATCGATGGGGAGCCTGACGGTGCGCGGCGCCATCGCCCAGATCTTCCGCGGGACCGTCGGCACGCACAGTGGCGGCGTAGTCGTCAGCGGATACGCCAAGAACTACAACTACGACGACCGCCTCCAGTATGAGTCCCCGCCCTACTTCCTGAACCCCGTGCGGGCCCCCTGGACGATCCGGCGCGAGACGCTGGCGCCAAACCCGTAGGCAAACAGATAAGCCAGGCCCACAGTCAAGCCGGAGGCCAGGCCCACAGTCAAGCCGGGCCAACTAAGCGGGCCACACCCAGCTATCGCGGGCCACGCCCAGCCGCAGACAGACATCAGACCAGCAGACAACCGTCTGCAAGATGATGTAGCTTTCGGCTGTGGCCCAAGCGCCAGAGCGATCGAGCGACACCCAGCACCCCGACCTGCTGGCAGCGGTCGTGCTGCACACGCTCGTGGCTGCCGGCGCCCGCGCCGTTCCTGTGCGCCAAACAGTTCTCGCCTGCGAGCGTGATCCGCAAAGTCCGGCCGATTGCAAGGCGATCGAGACCGCCCTGCGAGGTCTTATCGCCGACGGTCTCGCTTACCGTCGCGGCGCCCGGGTGGGGGCGACGCGTGCCGCGCTGCGAGCTGACGCGCTGAACTTTTGAGCGGCGCTTCGTTGCTTTCCACGCCGCCGAGCATCACCGCGGCAGGCACCTCCAAAGCGCGTGCCAGCTTGAGGATCGTACGCAGATTGGGATCGCGGCGACCGTGCTCGAACACGCTGATAGCCGCGCGGTCCACCTCCGCCTTCAAGGCCAGAGCTTCCTGGGAGATCCCCGCGCGCTGGCGCGCCCAGCGTAGGTTGACGCCGAAGCGGCTGGCGGGGCTAGCGGAGGGGTCGGGCTCGTGGCGCGGTCCGCGCACGCCCGATCCGGTGATGCCGACGCCCTTCAGCAGCGCCGCCGGCGTGACATCCACGGCATGGGCCACGCGTACCACCGTGGGCAAGTCGGGCGAGCGCTCCGCTCGCTCCAGAAAACTTACGGCCGCGCGGTCGAGACCCAGCCTGTCCTGCGACAGGCCGATCCGTTCGCGCGCGCTGCGAATGTTCTGGCCGAACTGCTCCAGCTGTCCATCTATCTCGCGGTCGCCTGTGCTCTGCATGTGTGCGCCGTGCATCCTGTCCGTCGCCTGTGAACTCAACAACTGCGCAAACACAAGAAAAAGCCGAATTCTGCCAGAAGACCGAATGGTCGGACTCGCGGCGCCTCGCGACGACCCACATCGGCCGCTGTGCCGACTCGCGCCCTCACATCGGCTCGCTCTGCCGACGAGCCACGCGCACTGCGGGCGTCGATCAAATGGTGCGGCGGGTGGGATTCGAACCCACACGCCCTTGCGGACAAGGCCTTTTGAGGGCCCCGCGTCTACCGTTCCGCCACCGCCGCACGCGGTCGATCCAATATATGCCAGCAGGCCGTCGGAGGTCAGGCGGGGTGCGGCGTCGGATCGCCGTAGTCACCCTCAGCGCCAGAGGGCACACGCTGCTCCAGCTCGACGTTCCAGCCCTGCTGCAAGCCGCGCATGGCGAACGCGATGAGCAGAATCTGCACCGGCACGAGCAGCAGCGTCAACAAGCCCAGCAGATCGGCGTTAAGCATCGGCTGGTTGAAGCCAACGCCGTTGCGGTTGAACCACCCAGAGGCACCTGTCAAGGCAAAGATGATCAGCAGCACCGCCAGCGCCGCGGCCACCGGCAACACTCCTCGGTTCCAGCGCCCAGCGTAGAAAGCCAGCAGCAGGTAGATCGCCACGAAGACGAGCTGCAAGCCGATGGAGGAACCCTGCAGGGCTGCCCAGCCACCGATGGTGATGAGCAACATCAACCCCACGCTCACCAGCAGCAGCAGGATGACCGTCGCGCGCGTGCCCTGCACCACGGCCTTTTCGCGGTTGGGATGCGTGATCGACACGCTGGCAGAGGTCTTGCGGGCGGCTGCGCTGGACATCGTCTGGATGACCATACAATCTCAGGCGGCTTCCATGTGCAATCTTGCTCATGGAAGCCTTTGGATACACCCGCGGGCGTGGTGGAATTGGTAGACACGCTGGCCTTAGGAGCCAGTGGGCGCAAGCCCTTGGGGGTTCGAGTCCCTTCGCCCGCACCATTTGGGTCTTATTCAAACCCTGGCCCCGAAAAACGGGGTCAGGGTCGTCTGTGCGGCGTGCCTGACTGCCGAGGGGTGATCCGGCGAGTTGGTGGATTGCGGCGACCCAGGGGGCGGGGTCGGCCTCGACGTCGCCCTCAGCGCGCACGTAGAGCGCCTCGAAGAGCGTCTGGTTGAAGAGCCGCCGGAGGTGCGGGGTGGCTTGCTGGTAGGGGATGTGGGGGTCGCTCAGGAGCGCCAGGGCCTCATCGAGGGTTTCCTTGATCTCGTTGGCGTCTTGGGCGGCTACCTCGGCCCAGCGGTGGGCCTCGGTGCGCTCGGTTTCGATGCGGTTCTGCTCGGCGGCGAGCACGTCCTCGTCGATGCTGCCTTTGTAGAACAGGTGCAGGAGCTTCTGCTGCTCGCGCTGGAGTTCTTGCAGGCGGCGGGCGTGGCGCTCGGACTCGCGCACGGCGGTCTGCATCTGCTCCCCGGCGTACTCCTCGACCTCTCGGCGGACAGTCTGTTGCTGGCGGGCTGTGAGTCGCACTCGGCGGTAGTAGCGCTCGATGGCCTGCTCGACGTCGGAGGTGAATAGGTGGCGAGCCTCACAGCGCTCTTGGCGTCCCTGGCGGCTGAGGCAGCCGAAGTACTCGTAGGTTCCGCCGTTGCCGGATACGCGGTTGTAGACCAGGCGTCGGCCGCAGTAGCCGCAGAAGATCGAGCCTCTCAGGTAGTGCTTGTGTTTGCGAGTGCGGTTGCCGCGCAGGGTGGCCGACTCCAGCACCTCCTGAACCTTCTCGAACGTCGCCCGGTCGATCAGCGGCTCGTGACGGCCGTCGGGGTTCTTGGCGCCGTCCCAGGTCACGACTCCGATGTAGTAGTCATCGCGCAGCATCTTGTGGACCTTGCTACGACACAGCGGCGCCGGAGCGCACTTGGGAGTCGTGCGGCTCCGCAGACCGGCTTCCTCAAGCCTGTCGCGCAGGCTTGAGATCGAGTAGTCGCCGCCGGCGTAGGCCTCGAACGCCATCCGCACGAGCGGCGCGCGCTCCGGGTCAATAGCGACGGTACGGATTTCGCGGCCGTCGATCCGCTCGCGGGTGTTGATGTAGCCGACTGGAGCCCTGCCGAGCGTGCCACCATCGGCGTGCTTGCGGGACAGCCCCATCTTGACTTTCTCGGCGTCGCTACGAGAGCGGAAGGCGTTGACGCCAGCCATGATGGTGTAGAGCAGCCGCCCGGCCGGTGTGTTGTCGGTGCGCTCCAGGGTCGACTCCAGTTTGCTGCCGTTACTTTCGATCTCGCGCAGCAGCCACAGCGCGTCGAAGTCATCGCGCGCCACCCTTGAGAGGTCGTAGAAGATGACATAGGTGGGGCGAAGCTCAGGGAGCTTTGCGAGCATGGACTGGAGCGCCGGACGCTGCGTGTTGGTGCCAGAGCGCCCGGACTCGACAAACTCAGCGACGATCTCCGCACCGAGCTGCGCGGCGTGGCGCTGGCACGCCTCACGCTGGCCGGGAATCGAGTAGCCCTCCGGGTCATGCGCCTTGTTCATCTGGCCGTCGCTCGATACCCGCAGATACACCACCGCCGTGGCGGGTGCATCGGGAAACGAGAGGTCGGTCAGGGATTTTGATGATGTTGCTTTCATGTGTGACATTACTTCCTCCTTTCGGTAATTACGGTTTGCCTGCTGGTTGTGGTGTCGTGGCGGTGAGGAGCGTCGCGCCGGCACGGTCGATCTGGTTCTGGAGCGACCGCGACAGGCGCTCGTCGCGTGCCAGCCTGGCGAGGTCGGCGGTGATGACAAAGTCAGCCCCGCCACGCGATAGGTCGTGCATCATGCCGGTGAGTCCCGGCCTGTCTGCACTCATGCCGGAGGCGCCATAATCGATATAGGCGCGGGACAGGTTCAGGTTCAGCTCCCGTGCCAGCGCCAGGCACAGCCCAGGCTGGCGTTCGATGCTCCTTCGACTGTCTGCCGGGTTCCCGGTAGCGGCTCGCAGATAGCCGACCGTTATCTCTGGCTTTGCTGCTCTTGTGTCGTTCACTTTCTGGCCTCCTTTCTCGGTTAATTTGGCTTAACCATTTTCCCGTTAAGTGGTGAGTTAAGCAACCTGTGGTTTTGTAGGTGCAGGCCGGTCCAGACGATTGTCCAGACCGGCCTGCGTTGTTCACTTCAGCGCCTCCAGGCGCTTCGTGATTTCGGCCTTGCGTTCCTCGGCTGAGCCACGAATCTGGTCATACTCGGCCGCAGCCTCCTTGGCCCGCTCCCTGGCAGTCTCCACCTCCTTGTCGATTGACGCGATTGCCCTTTCGAATGCGGCACGGGCATCGGCGACGGCGTCGTCCGCTGTGGTGGTCCTCCGCTTGGTGCGCGGCTTGGTCTCACCGCCCTCGATCTTCTTCTTGTGGGAGTAATAACTCCCTCTCACGGAGTCGAAAGGACGCTTTGTTTCGTCGGCGATCTGCCGGAAGGCGTCTGCCTTGTCGGTGCCGTCGGCGACCATCTGGTTCACCCGGTCGTAGATTCCCTCGGCCTTGGTGGCCATGTGCTGGTTCCTCCTTTGGTGGGTTGAACGGCCTTGGCGGCAGGCAGAAAGACCTGGGTCCTTCCGCCGGCCGTGAGACCGCCCCGCCCTCACGAGGGCTTCCTTGCCTCATGCGCCCAATGGGTGAGCCGCGCGCAGGCGATATCCACATACCGCCCCTCCCGTTCGATACCCAGGAACCGCCTACCCTCCAGCACCGCCGCCACGCCGGTCGAGGCGCTCCCGGTGAACGGGTCGAGCACCAAACCGCCCGGTGGAGTGACGAGGCCTACCAGCCAGCGCATCAGCGCCAGCGGCTTCACCGTGGGATGGATGTTGCGCCGCAGGCGCACGGCGGGACGGCTGTAGAGCTGGTCGTCTACCAGGGGCAGCTGGTCGCATCCGGCCTCGCGCTCGGCCTTGGATGCTTTTGAGCAGAAGAAAAGGCGGGATGGCCGTAGATCGGGGCGGGCGGCATCGAGCATCGCCGCCGGACAGTCGCTGGTGCAGCCGGCCTCGGCGCAGGCGGGAGCGTGGGTGAGGGCGAGGTTCGCCGGCCAGTAGCCGTTCACGCGGTTCGTCTCGATGTTGAGCGCCCCGGTGCCGTGAGCCTCAATGTTGTCGATCGTTCTGCCCGCAAGCGGTTTGCGGGCCAACAAGACCGGCTCGTATCCAGGCCGGAGCATCGAAGCGAGCCCGCCGGGCAGCTTGCGAGCCTTGGGGACGCCTTGCGCGTACAGCCACAGCAGTTGGTCGCGCACCTCCAGCCCTCCGTCCTCTATACCCGACACCAGCCGATGGAAGGTTCTGGGAGCCCCGAACACCGCCATGACGGCGCCCGGCCGGAGCACCCGCCGGCACTCAGCCGCCCACTGAGCCGTCCAGCACTCGAACGCTTCGCCCTGGCTCAACCGCTCCCCATCCGGACCTGTGGCGCGGAAGCTGTCCCACGACTCATCGTGGAAGCCGAGGCCGTATGGCGGGTCGGTGACGATCGCGTCGACAGAGTTCTCAGGGAGCTTCGCTAGTAGCGCGAGCGCGTCGGCCTCGATGAGCCCCCATGCCTGGGTGTCGTCCTCATACAAGGCGAGCTTGGCCGTGGTGCTCATGAGCGTGCCTCGGTGGTCAGGAGTACTGCGGCCTCGGCGGCGGTCGTGACGACGAACAGCTTGCGAGCTTCGGTCGGCAGCCGCCTCAGCGCCTCTTCGATGATCTCGGCGCGGGCGGTATCCGGTGCGACCCAGGCGGTACGGGGGAACACGCCGCGCTCGGATTGGAGGGTGCCGGTCTGCCAGCACTCAAGGTAGCGCCGCGCCTTGCCGGCAATCGTGACCGGCGCCTCGGTCGCCATATCTTGCTCTAGGAACCACGACAGCTCGTAGTCGCCGATGCCGAGCTTCAGGTAGGCATCGGGCTTGAGGAGCTGTAGGGCTCCATACGGCCCCGGATACGAGCACCAGCAATCCGGCTCAGGGTCGAAGGCCAGCAGTTCGGCTCGTGGGTGCTGCACCTTCAGGTCGACATAGAGCTGGGCGACCGCCAGCGTGTGCGCGAGATGGCGCACGCCGGGTGTGTGCGGACGCCGTACCCGCCGCGCGGGAGAGCCGGCGGCAAGGAGCCGCTGGCCGCTACTCCCAAGCGCAAAGGTCAGACCGGCGCTACCGGCGCGCACCCCGCCGACTCGGCGAGCGAGCGGTGAGAGTAGCTCCAGCTTGGCTAGTTTCGCCAGCCCCCGCCGCGCCAGCCGGGCACGGGTCGCGGGTGAGCCCTCCGGCCAGTACAGCTCCCGTAGTTGGGCGCCGCTCATCACGCGGAAGCGCGCCACCGTGGCGAGGATGTGCAGGTCACGGTCGGATAGGTGGTCGGGCGAAGGGGTGGGCGGGGCGGGGAGGCTGCGTCCAGGGGGACGCAGGTCTTGTATTGGCTGGGAGGGGCGAATGCCCCCGTCGTTGTTGGGGTTGTGGTGGAGGGCGCGCGACGCGACCGGACGGGCGAGCGGACTCACGCGCGCCTCCGCTTCCGGCCGAGTTCGCCGGTGTCTTCCTCTGGCGGGGTCGGTTGCGCGCCGCCATCTGGCTCGGTCGGTGCTCCGTACTCGCCCGCCGAGCGGTCGCGGATGGCCTCGGCCTGGCCGGTCGGCTCACCCAGCGCCTCGGTGCGGCCGGTGACGACCGCCACCTCGCTGCCAACACCGACGCCGACCCTGGCCGCAACCTCGAAGCGGCCGAGCGACATCACGTCTTGGGTGGAGAGGCCGGGCAGCTCGCGGCTGAGACGAGCGGCCTCCTCCGCCGCCGCACGGAACGTGATCAGGGTCGCCACGTTGCCGAGCAGGCTGGAGCGGGTCGGTTCAGGCACGCGCCCCGTCGTTTGCAAACTGACCGTGATCGAGGCACCCAGCCCGCGCGCCCGTTCGGCGAGTAGCTCAAACGAGAAGGGGACGCCGCGCGTCAGCGTTGCAAGCTCATCGACAACCAGCGAAACCGGCGAGCGCTGCTCCGGTGGCAGGGCGGAACGCGCCTCGATGCTGCTCCACACCAGATAGGCCAGCGCGCTGGCCACGAACATCGCCGGCCCCTCCCCCAGCTGGCCCGGCGACAGACTGATCAACAGCCACTTCTTTTCGGCCAGCAGCCGGGGGATGTCCAATGTCGGCGCGGGCGATGCCAGCACCGCTCGCACGCGCGGCATATTCAAAAGCGCCTGAACGCGCGCCATCGGGGCCTGGACGTGCTCGGCCTTGGCAGCAGATGAGAGCTGCTGCTCGTAGTGCTGCCAGGCGGCAATCTGGAAGCTGTCACTGAGCCGCGCCATTGCCGCCCGGCGGTAGGACGAGTTGAAGAAGAGATCGCCAATGTTGGCGAGCGTGGCACCGGGCACCTCGCTTAGCGTGCGAACCGCCAGCCTCATGTAGTAGTCGCTCCTGACGCCCCACACCTCGGCGAAGGTGGCGCGCAGCGCGCCGGTCAACGCCTCCGCCCGCAGATCCGGGTCGCCTCCCGAAAACAGCGCCACACCAGGGATAGGCCGGGAATCGCCGGGGTCTAGCACGGCAAGCCGGGGAGCGTCCTGCGGCCGGACGTAATTCAGAACCGTGTTGATGAGATCCGGTCCCTTCGGGTCGATCACCACCCCGCCGCTGGAACCGGCCGCGATATCGCTCAAGATGCCACTGGCAAGCAGCTCCGACTTGCCCGCGCCGGTCGGCCCCACCACACTGGTGTGGTGCAACGCGGCCTCGGCCGAAAGCGCCACCGGCCGCTCGGTACCGCTACCGCTGCGCCCGATAAACAGCCGTCGCCCCTCACGCGGAACCCGTCGGGGAACCGGCAGCTCCCGCGCGGCGCCGACCTCGACGCCGGGGATCAGCTGGTCGCCGACCGGCCACATCAGGCAGGGCAGCAGCTCGGCCGCGTTCAACCAGCCGCTCGTGCGGGTCGTCTTCGGGAGCGAGTCCAGGCTGCGGCCGCGATACTCCGAGGTCAGGCGCAGCGCACCGAGAGAACCCCTCCGGCTACGGATCAGGCTGGCCACGTGCGCGCTCAATGCTTGGCCGCGAGACGGCCGCTCGGCTCTCACCAGCACTAACCCGGCTACTCGGAACCCCGGCCCCAGCCCCATCGTCTTCTGCCGCCACACGCGCTCGGCCTCTTTGGCGGCGCGGTCTTGCGGCTCGCTGCTCCGCAGAGCACCGGCCGTATCCGGGCGTACCGCCCAGCGCACGACGATTTCCTCGCCCGGCGCCAGCCTCAGCGCCGCCAGCACCGGCAGCGTCGCCTGCGGATTGTCCGTCACCAACGCCACCGGCGTGGGCGCAAAGATTTTCAGCGCGAACGTGGCGCGGCCCTCCGGGGCGGACTCCTTTGTCAAACGCAGGCCTGGCAGGGCCGCCCGGAGCATCGAGGTCGCCGAGTCTTTCGCCGCCGCCGGAACCAATACGGCGTGAGCGATGCCCTCGGAGGTCATCGCCACCTCAAACACGCACTCCATCGACCGGGAGCTACCGGCGATACCGCTTAGCGCGATCTTGGCGCTGGCCGGGTCGGCTCCGAGCGGAAACCGCGCGCCGAGGCGTACCATGCTGGCGCGCATCGCGGCGTCGCGCCGATACTCGTGAGCCCAGATACCGGCCAGCATCGCCGAGCCGCCGCCGGCAGCCACCACCGCCGGGACAAGATCACCGTTCATGCTTACGCTCCCGGCGTTTGGCTTTCTCTCTCGCCTCGCGCTCTCTTCTGGCGCGCAGCTCTGATTTTCCCATTAAGTAGTACAGATAGCTGAGCTCTTCCGTGGACATCGAAAGCTCGCGTTTTTTAACCCCCTTTACCTTGATCCGCCGTGTGGCCATAGATAATACCTCCTCCCTTGTTAGTTGTTCATAATTTCACCTCCTGTTCGGTTTATGTTCGGTATTGAACCTCCTGAGTATTGACCGGAGCTTACGGGCCTGTCAAGAACTTTTTTGCGTCAACGGGTGTAGAACCAGACGGCGCGCAAGACAGCGACGCCAATGAAGAGGACTGTTACGAGTGGCACCAGGGCTCCGGCAAGTCGGCCGAGCGCGGGGGCGGCGGCATCAAGGACTGCGAGCACGGCGAACACAAGCAGAAGCAGTTGGATTAGCTTGTTCACAACCGCCCCTTAGGACGGCTGTTGTTGGCGAGCAGATCGTCCATCGCTGCTCCCAAGAGCACGTCGGTGGCGTCACGCTCAACTTGCAGGTTGGCGTTGGCGTCGATCAGCTCGTAGAGTTCCTTTTCCTTACGGAGTAGGTCGTCTCGCAGGCGCTCATTTGCGTCCGCGAGGATCACAACCGCCCGTCGCTCCCTTTTGGAATGACGAAGAAGCCGTTGTTCGCGCTCAGTCATAGCGAGCGCTCCTCCCTACACGTTCCCTCGACAACTTCGCCTTGGGCCTCGGCGGCGATGCGCCGCAGCTCTTTCATGCCGTTTCGCTGTGCGGTCTCAATGGCCGCGAGGTGGTAGTGATGCGCCCAGGCTTCTTCTTCGCGCCGATAGGCAGCCATGATGCGGTCGTCTTCGCGGTTACTGATTTCGGTGGCCAGATCTTTGACGACGGCGTAGACGAGCCAGCACAGCAGGAACGCCACAATGATGAGGAAAAGCTCCATCGCTTCAGTCTCCGGAGCGGTGGATGTGGCCGATAATGACTACCGTCGTGGCATTGGAAGCGGATTCGAGCTGGCGCGCGACCCAGGGAACCTCATTTGCCAAGGCTCCAGCCAAGGAGCCGACTTCGGCGATCCCGACCAGGCCATTACGGGCGGCCCTGACCGACCGCCGGATGCGCAAGGCGTCCTGGTTGCTGACGAGAGCGGCCTGGGCGTCCTGCTTGGCGAGCTGGCGGTTGATGCGGGCGGGGAAGAGCCCACTGTGGGGTTCGGGGAGGTACTGGCTCATCGAATGGCTCCTTTCACGCTGGTGGCTATTGCGAGCCATGAGAGCAGCCGAAGCGCAACGCCCAAAGGGAGCCGGCGGAGGTCAGAGGACGCGACTGGATGCCCGTGGAAGCGACTGGATGAGAGCCGATTGCTTCCGTCCGAAGAACCTGTCAAGCTACTATCCCGGTCAGGGTTGAGAACCTGCTTCAGGTGAAGCAGGTTCTAAGGGTCCCCGCTCACTCAAGCTCTTTATGGAGTTGTTCGTGGACCCTTTTGACCTTCCTACGCCTCTTGATGTTGAGGGCGACCTCAACCAGATCGTTCATAACCTCAAGCGCTGGGAAGCTCTCCCACTACACGGCCTGCGTGCGCTGCCCTCGGTTCGTTCCCTGACACCGCCTCCAGCAGACCACGCTCGCTATGAGGGGCAGCCCGCTCGTCGTACTAATGCGGCGATTCGTCAGCGTATTGAGGAAGCGACCGAAAGAACCGTCCTAGAAGGTGACCAAGAAGCGTTGGCGAGTCTCTTTACGTTTCACGAGCCGAAACGCTTGTTGAAGACGCGTCAAGAGGAGGCCGCCACATATCGTGATGTGGAGTCGGAAAGTTTCCGCAAAGAAAACGAGAAGATACTACTCCGAGCGCTAGCTGAAGAGATGTATCGGTGGGAGTTGGAGCAGGCGTTGCGTCAGTCGCTACACAAGACAGCTAATCTTGACACAGAGCTACCAGCGGCCGCACAATAGATGCGCTACATCCTGACTGTTATGTGTGTCTCCGAGCATCGGGTTCGGAGACAGGCGAGACAGAGCAGGAGGTACAGACCTTGAGCGATACCAGTGGCACCTCAACCGAGACCGACCCAACATTCGAGGTACCGGAGGACGCCGTGTTGCTTGTGGGCAGGGAAATGGCTGTTCTCGCCAGACCCTGGAAGCATGGCGATCGGACAGGTATCACTGCCGAGCGCACATATATGTATCGCGGGAGTCGCCCAATATTTGGCCCCCTAGATATAACGACCGAGCGCCTTGCCGAAATGCTCGCTACCGGTGAGCTTCACGAGTTCCGCGCCTGCGCCCCAAATCACCCTTCATCATCGGGCTCGGCGCCTACAGCCTGATCCTCGCGACACATCCCCCGGCGCTCACCATGAGCGTCCGGGGGCTTTGATTATCCGCTCTGTAGCGGCGAGCCCTTGCCTCACAGCTTGACATCACAGAGGCGGAATATCACAGTTTGACATCACATCAATCACACTCTTAGTGTGGGGCGCTCTAATCAAAGCGGCTCCGACGCAGGGTAGTAGCCCCGCGCCGGAGCCTCGACACAAGGAGGACGAAGCTCCCTTATGCCTGAAACTGATTCTACCCTCACCCCGGCCGAGCGTGATCAGTACGCCGACGGGAACATCCTGCTCTGGCTCACCACTGGCGACATCCAGCGCCCCTGGTCGGTCGATGAGATCATCCGTGAATACGGCGACTCCGCCGATGCCACCGACGCTCTCTCTCGCCTGCACGGCGTCGGGCTCATCCACCGCCAGGGCGAGTTCGTGTGGGCCAGCCGAGCCGCTATCCGGGCCAACGAGATCGCCATATAGTCGGCTGGCAGAGCCGCCGCGCCGCTCGGATCAGGGCGCGGCGGCTCATGGCCTCCCTACGACACGGGGCGCCGCGTCCCGCCCGGCAGCTCGTTCAGCACGATGCTGGCGATCTCGGCCATGCCCGCGGCCCGACTGAGCACTACGGTCGACTTCGCCCCCGGCTCATCGATGATCTGGAGCACATAGGCCAAGAGCCGCCGGAAGATACTTCTGATCTCATCCGAGGCCAGCGTGATCGCATACACGTCCTTGCGGCCCTTGGGCTCCCACCCAATCTGATCGAGCAAACGCATATCCTCCTCGAACCGGACCCGCAACCGCCGCGCCAGGTGCAGCTCGCCGCCCCTGATGAGGGTCGTCATGTCCGCGATTGCCCCCACGTCAACCAACAGATATTGATACACCTCGTCCCGCTGAGAGTTAACCAAGAAAATACCCATCCACACTCCATTCGGGTCAGGGCCGGGGCTGACCTCGGCCACTATGTACGTAAGGACCCGATGAAGCCATGAGCCAGGGCGATAGGGCAAGGTGTGAAAGCGCCGATCAGAGCGACACCAGCACACATAGCCAACCCAGCGACTTCCTATATAATGAACCCATCACACGGAGGCCCACATGAATGAAGACGATGCCACAAATATGTTCCTCAACCCGTTCTATGCCATAAACATCGAGCCCGACCTGGCCGTAGAGCATGAGCCGCTAGTGTCGGAGGCTGATTGGGTACGAGCCAACGTCAAGCTCATGGAGGAGATCGGCGCCCAAGAGTGGCTGGAGCGCCTACTTGCTGTCCTGCAAGGCGCTGGCCCGCGCAACCCTGACGAACTGGCTAGTCCACACGACCGGCCAGAGAACAACTAAACAAATCACTCGGTAAGAGACAAGGCTTGACCCGACGCCCTCAGGTCATGGATTATAGGCGGTGCATGGGCGTCGGCTCTCGTCATTACGCAGAAGTGATTTGACCCAGAACGTCTAGCAGTCTTACAATGAGAGTGCTAATAAAGTGGACGAGGGCATAATGCATGACGATCACAGTGTTCCTTGGCAGCAAGATGTACGCGGTACACAAGTTTTACCGCTGATCAATGACGACCATCCGGTACTTCGCGTAGCCGCCGGACCTGGCACTGGGAAGACATTTGGTCTTAGGAAGCGTGTGCTTCGGCTCCTTCACCCAGATGGTCTTGGCGCTACTCCGAGCCGCGTTCTTGTTTGCGCTTTTAACCGCGTCATAGCGGCCGATTTGCGTCAGGAGATAGAGGCGGAGCTAGAGCCTTACGGCTTGGAGTCACCGATAGTCACGACTGTGCATGGTTTGGCCGGACGGCTGGCGACCACCCCACCCCGCTATCTACTGCCGCAGGAGACCGAAGCCATGATTTACGATATTCGCAACGCGCACCCTGAACTCGATGCACACTATGACCATAAGCAAGCACGAATGATGAGAGCCTTACGCGAACATGAGGCGGGCATAGACGACCATACCGCCCTTGGCCAAGCGGTGCGTTATTGGCTTACGGCTCACGGTGCCGCACTAGTTGGTGATCTGCCTCGTCGCATTGAGGCACAACTGCGTGGCGGCGACTTCAGTGAGCATAGGTATGATCATATTATAATTGATGAGTTTCAGGATCTCACTGAGACTGAGGCCAAGCTCGTGCTTGGTCTTCGCGCGGACGGCAGCCAAGTAGTTGCACTTGGTGATAAGAAGCAGTCCATCTATGCTTTTCGCGGCAATGAAGGTTACGGTCTCGATGCGTTACCGCAACTGGTCAATACGTCAATTGCTGACAGCCCGATGGATGAGTGCCAGCGGTGTCCATCAGAGATTGTTTTGCTTGCGAACGACGTAATGGCTATCTACCATGAGCCTCTACGCGACGTTCGTGGCAGTGGTGGCCAGGTACACCGGATTCACTTCAGGACGCCGGAGGATGAACACAGACGCTTATCGGAAGAAATCGTAAGAGTCTTTCGCGCGCGACCCGATGGCAAACATCTCGTCCTAGTAACACGTCGCAAGTGGGGCTATAACATTCGTAATACAATCCGAGAAATTGATAATCAGATTCGAGCTCAGACGGTATTTTCTGAGGATGTATTAGAGACGTGGCCTGCACGCGAGGCATTTATCTTCTTTTCAGTTGTAGCTGATCCGAACGATGCCGCAACCCTGCGTGACTGGGTTTCCTACAAGGAGCCCGATGCGGAGGGTAAGATGTGGAAGGCGCCAAAGCGGAATACGGAGGCCTATGCAAATCTTCGATCGGAGCGGGGTGTACTTAACGTCACGAAGGCTCTTGAAGTGGCTGGTCTCCGCGAGAGTGATCTTGTCGGTGGCGGAAGACGAAATATACTCCGTCGACTACAGCGCCTCAAGGCTCTTTTAGAAGAACTCCCGACCACAGAGGAACCCGGCAGTTTGGTTGCACATATTTTTGATCCTGATCGATGGATTGTGGAGAGTTCGGCGGAACCCGACCTTGCACGAGATGACATTGAGAGGCTCCGGCAGGAAGCCGAGCGTATGCTACAAGAACAGGATGAGAATGTAGAGCTAACATTGAAATCGTTAGCTCAAAAGCTGAGATACCGAATCTCGATCCGCGAGCCGCTCGGACAAGAGGAAGAACAACCTGATATTCAGATTGTGACACTGTGGGGAGCTAAGGGACTAACGGCTGACTTCGTATACATCGTCGGCCTTTGTGACGAGGCTTTACCTGGACCGTACGACAGAGATAGCACTGGACTAACTGAGGAGGAGCACGAGCTAGAGCAGCTACGGTTGTTGTATGTATCCCTGACGCGGGCAAAACAGGTGCTTGTGATCTCTCGACCACAAACGATCCTACGAGGCCAAGTTGCGGCACTCGGACTAAAGCGCACGTCTGAGGGATCACAATATCGGCAACAGCTCAACCAGTGCCGCTTTTTTGGCGATGTCCCCGCTGCTCACCTACCGACCTCGATCGACGGAGCCCAGTGGTCAGGAATTGAGCTCGACTCAACTGAGCACAATCTACCCCACCCTACGCCTGAGTTACTACTAGATTAGCTGCTCACGTCGTACAACAGCCTTGAGCGACGAGCCTGACCGTCGCTTGCACTTGCCGAAACTAGCGGATCATTATATAATCACTCTCTGAATCCACCTTGGCTCTCCAAGCGTGTTTCTGAGCATCAGGCCCGGAAACAAGCAAGATAGCCAAGGAGGTGCAGAAATGGGTGGGCCAGTGGGCACTACGCCGACAGTTCCCGTTGTTTTCCCTCTTGCCATCGACCACGTCAGGTCGTTAGCCGAACTGGTGGCAGCCGGGAACTACGACTATGTTAACCCCAACATCACCGAGGAGAACTTCCCGATGGTGGCGAGTGAGGTTGTGGTCCAGGTTGCGCTCGTTCACCTCGACAACATTGTCGAGAGCGATGACGTCTTAGGCGAACTAGAGCAAATGGGCTTACGCCCCGGCACCATGCGAGAGCTGGCTCATTTCGGTGAGCAGTACCCCAAGGTGCAACGCCAGTTCCCGGTCGCCGCCCTCGGCTCCGTCTGGACGGCCCCGAACGGTAGCCGCCGCGTTGGTTACCTCTGGGAGGGCATTGTCAGCCGGAAGCTCAGCCTTGGCTGGTACGACCTCAGGTGGCGTGCGAGCTACCGCTTCTTGGCCTTCCGTAAATAGTGCCCCTTCGGCTTCGCGGCTCCATGCTGCCTCTATCGCTTCGGCGACGGAGGCAGCTGGGGCCGCTCTTTATGTTCTGATGCGAAACTGTGCCCTAATCCCGATAGCCTACGACCTGAACAGTGCCAAGACCTCTCGCCGTTGCCTACGGCCCAACGACTCCAGAAGCATTCGCACCAAACCCTCGACCCCGGCTTGACTGTTTCGGTGGCGTCCACCCTGGCGCATCGCCTCGCCGACTGCCTCCAGGCGCTCCCGAGGCGCCCGGCCGACCCATCGCCGAGCACTAGTCTGCGCTGTCCACAAACTCCAGCAGCGGCGCACACAATGCAGGGGGTGCCACAAGGATGCCCCAGGGCAGGTCCTCGCGCTCGGGCAACTCAAGCACGGCCAGGCCCGCGCCTTCGCAGATGAGCGTGCCCGCCGCGATGTCCCACGGCTTGACGGTGCGCTCGAAGTAGGCGTCAAAGCGACCCGCCGCCGTCCAGGCGAGGTCGAGCGCGGCGCTGCCGAAGCGGCGGATGTCGCGCACATGCGGGATCAGGCGCGCCAGCACCTTGGCCTGCGCGGCACGCACGCGCGCGTCGTAGGCCAGGCCTGTGGTCACCATCGCGGTGGACAACTCATCGCGCAGCGGAGAGGTCAGCGCCCGCTCGCCGCTGGGACCCTTGAGCTTGGGGGCCTCACCGCGCACCGCCGTGAACAGCTCCCCCCGGCAAGGGTCATAGATCGCACCTGCCAGCGAACCCTCCTCGTCCCGCACGGCCACGCTTACGCACCACTGGGGTATGCCGAAGAGGAAGTTGACGGTGCCATCGAGCGGGTCCACCACCCAGCGCAGGCCACTGCTGCCCGACTCTCCGCCACTCTCCTCACCGAGGAAGCCGTCCTCGGGCCGTAGCTCGGCGAGCATCGCGCGGATCGCGCGCTCGGCGGCGAGATCTGCCTCGCTGACGAGGTCAGTCGGAGTGCTCTTGCTCATCACCCCTTGCTGCTCCCCACCCTGAAAGCGCTCCAGCAGCAGCGCGCCGGCGCCGCGGGCAGCCCGCACGGCAATTTCGCACAGCGCCTGCGGTGAAGGCTCGGCAGTCGCCGAGCCCGCCGCGGCCTCACGATCCTCGTGAGCCTCACTACCCTCACGGGCCTCACGATCCTCGCGGCTCACGAGAACAGCGGCGGGCGCTGCTGCGCCCACGGGCGGGCGGCCTCGATCTGCGCCGCCAGCGAAAGCAGAGTGGCTTCGGCGTTCGGCCGGCCCACGAGCTGTGCGCCACGCGGGAGCCCTTCGGAGTCAAAGCCCGCGGGCACCGAGCAGGCGGGCTGGCCGGTGACGTTGAAGGGCCCCAGATGAGGGACCATGGTGGCCGCATCGTTGACGGTCCACAGCCCACCGCGACCCTCCAGGCGCCCGATGCGCGGCGGCGGCGTGGCGGTGGTGGGAGTCAGCAGCACGTCGTTATCCTCGAGCACCTGATTGATGCGCGCGCGCAACTGCCCCTCCATCGCGCGTGAGCGCTCAAGCAGCGCCGACGGAATCAGTCCGCCTAGGCGCGCGAGCGTGCGCGAGCGCCGTTCCAGGCGCTCGGGGTGCGCCAGTGAGTAGGCCTCATCATGCAGGCCACGGAAGTAACGCAGCACCACCGCTGGAAAGGCGGCTGGACCGTAGTCGGGGTCGCGCTCGCTGACCTCGTGGCCGAGCGAGCGCAACAGCTCCGCCAGCTCTTGCGTGGTGCGCTTGGCCTCAGCATCCACGCGCGAGGGCACGCCGGGCGGTACGCGCGTGGAGAGCGCCACGCGCAGCTTCCCGGGCGGCGTGGCGATGGCCTGCCGGAAGCTTCCCTGCAACTCCGGCGCATGCTCACGATCGACGGAGGTGGTGCCGGAGATGACGTCGTACATCAGCGCCGAGTCCGCCACCGTGCGGGTGATGGCGCCGCGCACCGAGAGGCCGTGCCAGGTCTCCGCATGAGGCGCCATCGAGACGCGGCCGCGCTGAGGCTTGAGCCCGAACAGCCCGCACCAGGCCGCGGGGATACGGATCGAGCCCGCGCCATCGGAACCAAGACCGGCACCCACCAGGCCCGCGGCCACAGCGGCGCCGGTGCCGCCGCTGGAGCCTCCTGGCGTGTGCTGCAACTCCCAGGGGTTGCGCGTCGCGCCCCAGGTGGCGGTCTCGGTGAAGTTCCAGGCGCACAGCTCGGGCACGTTGGTCTTGCCGATGATCACCGCGCCCGCCTCGCGCAGGCGGCGCACCACCTCGGCATCGGCCGCGGCGGGGTCGCCGTAGGCGTTGGTGCCGAGCGCCGTCACCTCGCCGGCCACCTCAATGTCGTCCTTGACCGCGATCGGCACGCCTAGCAGCGGGCGTTGGGCGGGGGTGGCGCCGGCTCCCCGCCGGGCGTCGGCCTGATCGGCTTCTAGGCGCGCGCGTTCGCGGAAGACCACACGGAAGGCGTTCAGCATCGGGTCCAGGCGCTGGATGCGCTCCAGGTAGACCTCCAGTAGGTCGCGCGCGGACAGCTCCCCGGCGGCGATCATCTCGGCCTGACGCGCGACGCCTGCGAAGGCGAGATCGACGGGGTCCATGGAGGGAAATCTATTGGAGTGCGGGCGCCCGTGCACGATGGAGGAAAGGAATGGGAAGGGGAGGGCCGGCAGCCGCGCTCAGACACGCAGGACGCCGCCGCGGGGAGAGGCAGGCCCAGGGGAAGGCCGGCAGCCCCGTCGCGCCGACCCGCCCCAGACCGTCAGTCGGAAACAGTTCGGCCTATGTCTCGCGCGAGACCCCAGAGCCGGCGGTTGAGCCATGCTCGCACGAGAACCCCCAGTCGGCGGTTGAGCCGCGGTCAAGAGGATCGACCGTGCACCGGGCCTTGCGTGGGCCCCGGTCGATGTGTTAGCCCTTGCGCTGTTCAATTGAAAGGCGGTAAAGCCGTCCAGGGCCTTTCTCGCGTTGCCCCGTCGCGGCGAGCACGCTCGGCGCGCTGGTTGCTTTGAGAGGGCTTCTTGGTCGACGCGTTGGATCCGTCCTCATCAAAAAAAGGAGCCCTTGAAATGACAAGGCTTAAGCTAGCCGTTGGACTCGCGGTCCTGATGTGCGCCTACGGCGCATCTGTCGTCCCTGCCTTCGCGGTAAGGGAATTTTCAAAAGTTGGGAGTGCTGTCAAAACGACGGACAAAGAAGCAAGTGTCCTGACTGTCAACAGTGTTCCCGTGAGCTGTGCGAACAGCAGTGGAAAAGGCACGGTAGCCAGCACCACAGCGGTCAAAATCACGGTAACTTTTGAAAAATGCAAAGTCGTCGGGCTCGCAGCGAAAATGACCCCCTGCACTTTCACTTTTAACCCAGCCGAAACACTTGCGATAGAAACCGGATGCACCGTGACAGTATCCTCCTGCGAAATCAAAGTTCCCTCGACCAAAACCACACAACTTAAATTAGTGGAATACGCCAATTTAAAAGAAGCGGCGGAAGAATCCTTTGAACCGCTCCTGGGTATATATCTGACTGACTTGACATATGAAGCAAATGCGGGATGCGAAACGCTCGGAGTCAAAAAAGGCACGGAAGGAGTGCTTGAATCTGGCACTACCGAAGAGACGGGCCTTGTTGTCCTAACGGATAAACCGGACGAGTACCATGCGGCGGAACATGCCATCAAAGGCAACCCTCCGACTGGTGGGCTTCACATTTTCAATACGGCGGTGAGTGAATTCAAATGCTCAGGCGCCTCGCTGGACGGATCCGGCCCGACCGGCGGCGTTGGGGCTCCGACATACCCGTCGAGGCCGCACCAGAGCAGGGTCGTCAAGGTGATTATCACCTATACGACGTGCACGGACTTTACTTCGGGGGAAGTGGCGACAATCACCGGTAGTCACTGTGCATGGTCGTTCGACGAGCCAGCGGACCTCGCGGAAGAGGCGCCCGACGACAAACATGAAACAAAGGTCGGCCTGGTGACGACTGGCGTTCCATTTTCGTGCACATTTGAAATAAAATACGGGACCCCCGCATGTGTAATCGTGATTACGTCCCCGACAAATGAAAGTCTCAGCAAAGTTTCGTTCTTGAACATCGCGAACAACAAGCTGGAAGCCAAATTTGAAGTGGCAGGCATAAAGTACGTAGGAGGCACCAACTGCAGGGGAATGGACAAAGGAACCCAGTTCAACGGTAAATACAAAGGTATCGAGAAGCTGGAAAGCAAAGGTGGGAGCTACATGTTCATAACCTGACCCGGAGAACGCAGCCACCCGAAGCTGGGCCATCCGTGAACGCGAAGGCCCGATTGGTCTCACACCGGCCGATTGGGCCTTTGCTCCAGCTCCTGCGATCTCCGTCAGACGGGCGTGACAGCGCTGTGTCTGGCGGGCCACTCACGCAGCTTGTTCCGAGCGTGCGCGAAGCGGCGTATGAGCTCGGCGCGCAGGTCCGCGGGCTCCACCACGGCATCGATCACCAGCTCGCTGGCCAGGTGCAGCAGGTCGATGTCCTCGGCGTACTCCTGGCGCAGCTCCTGCACCTTCGCCGCCCGCTCCTCCTCGCCGGCGATCGCCTGCAACTGGTTGTAGTAGACCGCGTTGATCGCGGCCTGCGGCCCCATCACCGCGATCGAGGCGCCGGGCAGCGCCAGGCAGCAGTCGGGCTCGAAGGCGGGGCCGGCCATCGCGTACAGCCCCGCGCCGTAGGCCTTGCGCACGACCACCGAGATCTTCGGCACCGTCGCCTGCGACACCGCGCTGATCATCTTGGCGCCATGGCGGATGATCCCCTGGCGCTCCACCTGCGTGCCGATCATGAAGCCCGGCACGTCCGCCAGGAACAGCAGCGGGATGTTGAACGCGTTGCACGTATTGATGAAACGGGCTGCCTTGTCGGCGGAATCGCCGAACAGCACTCCCCCCTTGTGCTTGGGCTGGTTGGCCACGATGCCCAGCGCCTGACCATCCAGGCGCGCGTAGCCCACGACCAGCTCCTTCGCCCAGCGGGGATGGATCTCAAGCCACGAGCCCTCATCGAGGAGCCCTTCGATCAGCCCTTTGATGTCGAACGGCTTGTTCTCGTCCGCCGGTATCAGCTCGGCAATCGGCGTGGCCTGCGCGGGTGGCTGCATCGCGACCCCAACCGGGGGCGGCTGTTCCCAGTTGGACGGGAAGAAGGACAGATAGCGCCGCGCCATCGCGATGCCCTCCTCGTCGCTCTTCACCAGCTGATGTCCGCAACCGGATACGCCCGTGTGCATCCTGGCCCCGCCCATCTCCTCCAGCGTCACCTTCTCGCCGATCACCATCTCGGCCATCCGCGGCGAGCCGAGGTACATCGAGGCGTTGCCTTCGCGCATGATCACCAGATCGCAGAAGGCGGGGATGTAGGCGCCGCCGGCCGCGCTGGGGCCAAACAGCACGCACACCTGCGGCAGCACCCCCGACATGCGCACCTCGTTGTGGAAGATCCGCCCCGCCCCGCGCCGTCCCGGGAACATCTGCACCTGCTCCGTGATGCGCGCCCCCGCGGAGTCCACCAGGTAGACCATCGGGATGCGCAGCGCCATCGCGCGTTCCTGCATGCGCAATATCTTCTCGACCGTCTTGGGACCCCACGAGCCGGCCTTCACGGTGGGGTCGTTGGCCATCAGCGCCACCGCACGCCCGTCGATGGTTCCGACGCCCGTCACCACCCCGTCCGCGCCCAGTCCCTCCTCCTGCCAGTTGGCCAGCAGCGCCTCCTCGGCGAACGAGCCTTCATCCAGCAGCATCGCCACACGCTCGCGCACTGGCAGCTTGCCCTGCTCGAGCGCCTTCTCGCGATGCCTCGCGGGACCGCCGGACAAAGCCCGCTCGTTCGCGGCGTCAAGCCTGCTCACGCCACCAACCAACCCATCCAAATAAAAAATATCGGCTGTGCAACGGCCCTAGATCCCCGGGTTGGAGACAGGCGCCTCGCCCGAGTAGTCATAGAAGCCCATCCCCGACTTGCGCCCGAACCAGCCCGCGGAGAGCATCTTGCGCAGTGTGGGCGGCTGCGCGAAGCGGCGCTCGCGGAACTCGTCAAAGAGCACGTCGCAGATCGAGCCAAGGGTGTCGAGGCCCACGAAGTCCGACAGCGCCAACGGTCCCATCGGGTGCCCCGCGCCGGCCTTCATCGCGTCGTCAATCTCGCTCACCGACCCCACGCCCTCCTCATAAGCGCGGATCGCGTCGAGCATGTAGGGCACCAGCAGGCGGTTGACGATGAACCCGGCCTTGTCCTTCGTGGGGATCGCCAGCTTGCCCTCGGAGCGGGCGAACTGGAGCGCGACATCGAAAGCGGCGTCGGTGGTGGTGACGCAGCGCACGACCTCGACCAGCTTCATCACCTGCGCCGGGTTGAAGTAGTGCAGCCCCACGAACTGCCCCGGGCGGCCGGTGCTGGCGGCCTGGTCGATCACGGCCAGCGAAGAGGTGTTGGTGGCGAAGACCGCCTCGGGCTTGACGATCTCATCCAGCTCGCGCCACATCTCAAGCTTCAGCGCCAAGCTCTCGGTGATCGCCTCGATCACCAGGTCGCAGGGCGCCAGGTCGCGGTAGTGGACCGTGCCGTGGATGCGCCCGCGCACCGCTTCGGAGTCCTCCCGCGTGGACTTGCCCTTCTCCACCGCGCGCGCCAGCTGCTTCTCGATCTTGTGGATGCCCTTGGTCAGCGTCTGCTCATCCACCTCGCGCAGCACCACCTCATAGCCGGCCTGCGCCGCCACCTGCGCGATGCCGTGGCCCATTAGCCCGGCTCCCAGGACTCCTACCTGCTTGATCTCCGCCATGAAACCTCCGCTCGCGTCAGCTCTTGTTGGGGGTGTGCTTGTTGGGGTGTGGAGCCTAGTACGTAGTACGTGGGACGGGATTCCGCGGGATGGAAGTTCCGTGCCGGTCTTGGCGTCTGTGAGTTTGAGAGCCATCTACGCGAAGGAGCTATCACCATGTCCAATCGTCTGGCGCTGCCGCTGGCGGCGCTGCTCGCATGTCTCGCGCTCACACCCGCTGGCGCCCTGGCGTTCGACCGGCCTTTCATCGGCCAGTTCAACACCCTCTCCCAGTTGGGCTCCACGATCCCGGCCAACGGCGACGTCAACCCCTACGGGATCGTCACCGTGCCCCGCAGCGTGGGCGCGCTGGTGCGTGGCAACATCCTCATCAGCAACTTCAATAACGGCGAAAACCTTCAGGGCACGGGCACCACGATCGTGCAGCTGACGCCTCAGGGCACGCTCACCCAGTTTGCCCAGATCGACCCCAAGTCATTGCCCGGCGCCTGCCCCGGCGGGGTGGGCCTGACGACTGCGCTCGCCGTGCTGCCGCGGGGCTTCGTCGTCGTGGGCAGCCTGCCCACCACCAACGGCATGGCGGCCACCGCGCAGGCGGGCTGCCTGATCGTGCTCGACAGCTCCGGCAACGTCGTCGAGACGATCTCCGGAGGACCCATCAACGGCCCTTGGGATATGACCGCGGTGGGCGACGGGGTGAACAGCACCTTGTTCGTCACCAACGTTCTCAACGGCACCGTTGCCTCCGGGGAAACGCCCACCAATGGCGGCGCCGTCGTGCGCATCCGCATCCACACCAGTGCCCGTCACGCACCGGAAGTCACGGCCGAGGACGTCATCGCCGAAGGCTTCCCCGAGCGCACCGACCCCGCCGCGCTGGTGATCGGCCCTACGGGTGTCGCGCTGGGTAACGGCGGCACGCTGTACGTGGCCGACACTCTGCAGAGCCGCCTCGCGGCCGTGCCCAACGCCCGCTGGCGCACAACGCCGCTGGGCGGCGCTGGGGAAACGGTGGCCAAGGGCGGCTACCTCAACAGCCCGCTCGGGCTGACGGTTGCCCCCAACGGCGACATCCTCACGACCAACGGGGCCGATGGCAACCTCGTCGAGACCACCCCCATCGGGGCCGAGTTCCAGCCCTTCGACACCGGCTTTGGCGAAGGCGCCCTCTTCGGCCTCGCTCTCGCGCCTCAGCGCCAGGGGGTGTATCTGGTGGATGACGGCAATAACACGCTGCAGCTGTTGCACTAGCCTCCCGTAGGTGAGCAGCGAGGACACCTTCGATCTCTCCGCCGCCGGCCTGCGTGCCGACGGCGGAGACCTGCGGATCTCCGTCGAGGTGCTGGCGTCCAAGCTTGAGTCCTCGCTGCCTGGGCGCGTGCGCGTGGAGCGCCATGGCGGGGGGCTCCTGGGGCGCGGCGAGAAGCGCGTGCGGCGCCTGCAGGTGGACCTTGGCGGATGCTCCTATGAGCTGAACGCGGCGGACGAGCGCGTGGAGTGCTCGCGCGAGCGCAAGGTCGGGGGCATCTCCATCAAGCGCGAGCCGCTGGAGCCGGATGACTGGGTAGCGGCGCTGACGGGCGAGCTTCAGAGCGAGGCGCAGCGCAGCGCGCAGGCACGCGAGGCGCTCGAAAAGCTGGTGGGCTGAGCATGGCCATCGGCGCGGCGTTCATGCTGGAAAAGCTGGTGGGCTGAGAGCATGGCCGCCGGCACGGCATTCACCTCAGACCTCTCCGTGAGCGGCTTCGCGCTGTGCCATCAGCTGGGGCTGAAACCGATTCACCAGGTGATGGGCAGCTCGATCTACCAGGTCGGCTATCAGAGCTCGACGTGGCCGATGATGATGGGCGGCACCGTCCTCACCGAGCTGGACACGCTCTCCCAGGCATGGAACGAGGTGCGCGGAAACGCGCTGGGGCGACTGGCCAACGAGGCGCGCGAACTGGGGGCGCACGCCGTCGTCGGCGTGCAGCTGCGCATCGGCTCGCACGACTGGGCCGAAGGCGCCATCGAGTACCTGGTGCTGGGCACCGCCGTGCACCGCGCGGGAGCCGAGCCAACCGGTGAGCCGATCCTGACGGAGCTCTCGGTGAGCGACTACGCCAAGCTCGTGCAGGCGGGCATGGAGCCGGCCGGCATCGCGGCGTGGAGCAGCGTGTTCTTCGCCTCCTACACCTTCAACTCGATGCTCGCCGTGGGCGGCGGCTTGGGCGGACTGGGTGGCTCCTCGGCGCTGGGCGGCGCGTCCTACAACTACGAGCTCAAGGAATTCACGCAGGCTTTCTACAACGCGCGCGCGCAGGTCATGCAGAGCATGGGCGAGCAGGCGCAGCAGATGGGAGCCGCGGGGATCGTGGGCGTACGCATCGAGCACAGCGCGCGCCGACACACGATCGGCGGCGGCCGCTCGCTCGGCGGTGGCGGTGAGCGCAACGGGCTGGTCGTGGAATTCCACGCGATCGGCACGGCCATCAAGGAAACAGCCGGCGCCAAGCCATGGCCGCCGGAGATGACAATCGATCTGACCAGCTAGCGAAGGAGCTGACCCTGCATGAGCAAGAGTGACGATGTAAGCGAGAGCGAGTCCGCCTACGACCCCACCTCCCTGGAGGGCGTCCCCGAGGCGGGCCGTGCACGCCTGGAGCAGAACAAGCAGGGCCTATTCACCTCAGACCTGAGCGTGAATGAGTTTCTGCTGATCAAGCAGGCTGGCTTCGATCCGCTGGGCCTGGTCGTGGGCAGCTCGATCTACCACATCGGCATCCAGATCTCGGGCTGGAAGAAGAGCCAGGAGATGACCGTCCTCTCCGAAGCGATGTACGGCGCGCGCCAGCTAGCGATGACGCGCATGGAGGAGGAGGCCGACCAGCTCGGCGCCGACGGCGTCGTGGGCGTGCGCCTGGACATCGGTCGCTACGAGTGGGGCCAGGACATGGCCGAGTTCATCGCGATCGGCACGGCGGTCAAGCACCGCGATGGTGTCATGCACCGTGCCCCCAACGGACGCCCCTTCACCAGCGACCTCTCAGGCCAGGACTTCTGGACCTTGCTGCGCACCGGCCACCGCCCGGTGGGCATGGTGATGGGCAGCTGCGTCTACCACGTCGCCCACCGCGGCATGATGCAGTCGATGGCGCAGACCGGCCGCAACGTGGAGCTGTCGAACTTCACACAGGCGCTGTATGACGCGCGCGAGCTTGCCATGGGGCGCATGCAGAGCGAGGCGCAGGAAATCGGCGCCGAGGGCATCGTCGGCGTGGACCTGCAGGAGACCAGCCACGGCTGGGGTAGCCACACCATCGAGTTCTTCGCCGTCGGCACCGCGATCGTGCCGCGCGAGGGTCATGATGAGAAGATCGAAGCGCCTACGCCGGTGCTGGATCTGAGCTAAGGGCCCGACCGCGCACGGGCACCTCCCAGCCATTGGTCGCCGTCACCCGCTCACCCCCCCACCGATAGGAGAACGCCGCCATGAGCCTCGTCACAACCGAAGACCGCGACGCCGTCCGCCACGTCGTGCTCAACCGTCCGGAGAAGCGCAACGCGATGAGCCAGGCGCTGCTCATGGAGCTGAGGGACGCACTGCGCGCGGCGGGGGACGCGCCCTCGGTGCATTGCGTCGTGCTGCGCGGCGCCGGCCCGGTCTTCTCGGCCGGCGTGGACCTCGGCGAGCTGGCCTCCTTCGCCGGCGAGCCCAGCGTGCTGCGACCGTTTCGCAACACGTTCCTGGACTGCGCCAACCTCTGCGAAGCGATGCCCAAGCCGGTCATCTGCCAGATCCATCGCACCTGCGTCGGCGGCGCCCTGGAGGTCGCGCTCGGCTGCGACCTGCGCGTCGCCTCCGAGGACTCCCGCTTCAGCCTGCCCGAGGTCCGCTTCGGGATCATCCCCGACGTGGGCGGCAGCTCGCGCCTGCCAGCGGTCGTCGGGCTCGGCCGCGCCAAGGAGCTGATCATGACCGGCGCCAGCATCGACGCCGCCGAGGCCTACCGCATCGGCCTCGTCAACCGCGTCGTCGCGGCGCAAGAGCTGGACGCGGCCACTCAGGTCCTGGTGGACGAACTGCTCGCCAACGCGCATATCGCCGTCGGGCGCGCCAAGCGCGTAATGGACGCCTCCGCCCGCCCTGCGCTGGCGCAGACGCTGGAGCTGGAGGTCTCGGTTCAGGAGTTCTGCGTGGCGGCGATGCGCGAAGCCGCGCAGGCGGCACGCGAGGCTGAGGGAGCCGTCGCCGGCTAGAACTTCTGAGGCGCCCGCCCGTGCCCTCTGGGTGAGGACGCAGCAGCGCGCCGAGTCCAGGGCCGCCTCAGTGCCAGTCCACCGGCCCAGCCACCAGCGTATGACTGCCGAGCGGCCGTCCCAGGATCTCCTGCGCACGGCGCGCGCAAGAGATCAGCGCATCCAGGTCGATGCCCGTCTGCACCCCCATCTCGTGCAGCATGCTGACGAGATCCTCGCTGGCGACGTTGCCGGTGGCCCCGGCGGGCACGGGGCAGCCTCCCAGCTCGCCGAAACTCGACTCGAAACTGGAGACGCCGGCCTGCCAGGCGGCGAAGGCGTTTGCGAGCCCCGCTCCGCGCGTGTTGTGAAAGTGCGCCGTCAGCTCCACCTGCTCGCCGAGCGTTTCGCGCGCGAGCGCGAAGAAGACCCCCACCTGCGCCGGGTTGGCCATGCCGGTCGTGTCTCCGAAACCGATCTCCTGCGCACCGAAGTCGCGCAGGCGCGCGGCGATCTCAAGCACGCGCTCTGGGGGAACGTAACCCTCGTAGGGACAGCCAAAGGACGTCGAGATCACGCCCTCGCAGCGCAGCCCCGCCTCGCGCGCACGTCCAAGCACGCGCTCCAGCCCTGCCAGCGACTCATCGATGGAGCGGTTGACGTTCTTGCGGTTGTGTGTCTCCGAGGCCGACAGAAAGACGTTGATCTCATCGATCCGCTCGCGCTGCTCCAGCGCGCTCTCGAGCCCGCGCTCGTTGGGTATCAGCACGCTCACCGCAACCTCCTCCGGCACGCTGATCCCTGCCAGCACCTCCGCGGCGTCCGCGAGCTGCGGGATCACATCGGCGCGCACGAAGCTGGTGACCTCCAGCCGTCGCAGGCCGGTGCGCGCGAGCGCGTCGATCAGCTCGATCTTGCTCGCCGTCGGAATGACCTCGGGCTCGTTCTGAAAGCCGTCGCGCGGCCCGACCTCCCTGATGCTGACCGTTGCGGGGCGCACGATTACGACATCGAAAGGCCGCCGCTCACATTGAGCGTCTGGCCGGTGATGTACGAGGCATCCTCGCTGGCGAGGAAGACGATCGCGGCAGCCACCTCATCAGGCTCCCCGGCGCGCCCAAGCTGCGTGGCGTCGATCATCCCCTGCTTGAGGCGCTCTCCCACCTCGCCGTACACAATTGGCGCGGCATTCAGCAGTGGCGTCTCGATCGGCCCGGGGGCGACGGCGTTGACGCGCACCTTGTAACGCGCCGCCTCACGCGCGATCGCCTTGGTGAAGCCGATTACGCCGGCCTTCGCGGCGGAGTAGACGGCCGAGCCCTGTGAGCCCACGCGGCCGGCCTCGGAGGCGACGTTGACGATCGCGCCACTGCGCCGCTCCTGCATGCCGGGCAGCACCGCGTGGGTGACGGCCAGCGTGCCGCGCAGGTTGACGCCGAGCACGAAGTCCCACAGTCCCGGGTCGGTCTTCACGAAGAAGGAGAAGAGATCGGTGCCGGCGTTGTTGACGAGCACGTCGATCGGTCCCAGCGTCTCGGTGACATCGGCGACGGCCGCGTTGACCGATGCGGTGTCTGTGACATCCATCAGTACCGCTTGGCCATCGAGCTCGCCGGCCACTGCGCGGGCGCCCTCCTCGTTGAGGTCGGCGATCGCCACGCGAGCTCCTTCTGCCGCGAGGCGGCGAGCGGTCGCGGCACCGATTCCGGAGGCGGCGCCAGTGACGAGCGCGATCTTGCCCTCAAGACGCATGGCTGGCAGCCTAGCCGTCCGCGCGGTGGCAGGCGTCCACCGCCCGGACAGATGAGGACTTTTTCTATCGGCAGATCAGGAGTTTGTTCCCCGCAGGTTGTGCCTATATCTCGACAGATCGCTCGGCTCGTATACTCGGCCGCCGTGGCCCCAGCCCCCGTATGCATAGTCGGCGCCTCGGGCGCTTTGGGCTTCGGGCTGGCGGTGCGCCTGGGCCGAGCGGGCGTGCCGGTGGTGATCGGCTCGCGCGACGAGGCCCGCGCGCAAGAGGCCGCACAGCGCGCGCGGGACGCCGTCCCACAGGGCGAGTTCGTGGGTTATGACAACTCCCGCGCGGTCGGCGAGGCGGAGCGCGTCGTGCTGAGCGTGCCTTTCCGCAGCCAGTCCGAGACGCTGACAAACTTGAAAGACGCCTGGCGCGAGGGCCAGCTTCTGATCGACGCGACGGTACCGCTGGCTGCCGCCGTGAGCGGCAAGGCGACGCGCATGTTGGGCGTCTGGCAGGGCTCGGCCGCGCAGCAGGCGCAGGAGATGGCCGGCGCAGGCGTGCGCGTCGTGAGCGCGCTGCACACCGTCAGCGCCGCCTCGCTCAGCGACCTCGGCCATGAGCTTTCAGAGGACGTGCTGGTCTGCGGCGACAAGCGCGCGGACAAGCGCGAGGCCGCCGAGCTCCTGCAGCAGATCGATGGCTTGCGCTGCGTGGACTGCGGGCGCCTTGAGATGGCGCGCATCACGGAGTCGCTCACGGCGATGTTGATCGCGGTCAACTCCCGCTACAAGACCCACGCGGGCCTTCATCTGACGGGGCTGCCGGAGGAGCTGTGGGAGTAGATGTCCTCGTGACCGGGGACGTCGTCGTCCTCGCGGGCGGTACCGGCGGCGCCAAGCTAGCGCGCGGCATGCAGGACGTGGTCGGACCTGAGCACCTGACGGTGGTGGCCAACACCGGCGACGACATCGAGATCTATGGCTCCTACGTCTCCCCCGACCCGGACCTGGTGAGCTTTTGGCTGGCCGATGCGATCGACGAGCGCGGCTGGGGGCTGCGCGGGGACACCTTCAACACAATGGACGGCCTGCGCGCGTTGGGGGTGGACGTGTGGTTCAACCTCGGCGACCGTGACCTGGCGTGGTGCATCGAGCGCAAGCGGCTGCTGGGCGAGGGTGTGTCTCCAACCATGGCCCTGGCGCGGCTAAACGAGGCGCTGGGCGTGCGCGCCAAGGTGCTGCCCATGAGCGATGACCTGGTGAACACATGGGTGCGCGGCGCCAGCGGCTGGTGCTCCTTCCAGGAGTTCATGATCCGTGAGCAGGGCCAGGGCCTGATCGAGGGTCTGGAGTTCCGCGGCGCCGAGCAGGCAAGACCAAGTGATGAGGTGCTCGCCGCGATCGCCGGCGCCAAGGCGATCGTGATCGGACCGTCCAACCCAATGGCATCGATCGCGCCGATCCTTGCGGTGCCCGGAATGCACGAGGCGCTGGCGGCGGCCACGGCGCCGGTTATCGCCGTCAGCCCGATCGTTGATGGGGAGGTGCTGAAGGGTCCCACCGCATCCTTCATGGCCTTCGCGGGGCTGGCTTGCAACGCCACCGGGGTACGCGACTTCTACGGCGAGCTGCTCGATGGGATCGTCTCCGACGAGACCCCGCCGGAGGGCGGGCCGCGGGCATTGCGCATCAGCACGCGCATGTCCGACGCGGCCGCTCGTGCCAGCGTAGCCGAGGAGGTGCTGGAGTTCGCCGAGACGCTGGCGGGCTAGGCTCTGAGAGCCGATGCGCACCGCCGCGATCCTCCCCGTGAAGCGCTTCGAGCGCGCCAAGCAGCGCCTGGGCGCGAGCGTGGCCGATCCGCTGCGACTGGACCTGGCGCGGGCAATGGTGGGCGACGTACTCACGGCCTTGCACCGCTGCGCGTCGATCGACCTGACAGTTGTCGTGACCAGCGAGCAGTCCGTGGCTACTGCCGCCGGCTATCAGGGCGCGGTGGTTGTGGAGGACAGCGCCGAGGAGAGCCAGAGCGCGGCCGTCACACTGGGCCTGGAGCGCGCACTGGCGGAAGGCGCCGAGCGGGCGCTGTGCATACCCGGCGACTGTCCCGCCTTGGACCCGGCCGAGCTGGATGCGCTGCTGCTAGCCGACAGCGCCACGCGCGAAGTGGTGATCGTCCCTGACCGTCACGGCACAGGCACGAATGGCCTGCTGCTGACGCCGCCGCACGCGATCTCCCCCAGCTTCGGCCCTGGCAGCTGTGCGCGCCACCAGCAGCTGGCGCGCGCGGCAGGCTTGGCATGTCGTCTGGAGCATCCGGCGTCGCTGCTGCTGGACATCGATACGGGCGAGGACCTGGCGGCGTTGCGTGAACGACTGGCGGGCGAGACGGTGAGAGCGCCACGCACACGGACGGTGTTGGGGCTCGTGGGACAGCACCGGTCCGCCGTGAGCGCCCGTTGAGCACCTTGCAAGCCCGCAGCGTGAGCGGCCTGCCTGAGGTGCGGGCCGGGGATGACGTGGCGGCGCTGATCATGGCGGCGCTGGAGGCAGAAGACCTTGATGGCCAGATCGTGGCGATCGCGCACAAGGTCATATCGAAGTCCGAGGGCGCGGTGGTGGCACTGGCGGAGGTGACCCCCACCCCACGCGCACAGGCACTGGCCGCCGAGCAGGGCAGGGACCCCCGCGCGGTACAGGTGGTGCTCGATCAGTCCCAAGAGGTGGTGCGCGCGGCAAATGGTGTGCTGATCTGCCGCACGCACCACGGCTTCGTATGTGCCAACGCGGGCGTGGATGCCTCAAACGCGGCGGCCCGGGACACGCTGATAACCCTTCCCCAGGACCCCGACGCCTCGGCAAGGAAGATCCGCACGCGCCTGCGCGAGCTGACCGGCACGGCCCCGGCGGTACTCATCAGCGACAGCTTCGGCCGCGCCTGGCGCCATGGCCAGTGCGATGTTGCGATCGGCTGCGCCGGCCTCTCCCCGCTGGAGGATTGGCGCGGTCGCACCGATAGCGCCGGCCTGGAGCTTCGTGCGACATGGCTGGCGGTGGCCGACGCCATCGCCGCGACAGCTGATCTGGCGCGGGCAAAGGACTCAAGCGAGCCGGTCGTGATCCTTGGGGGGCTGGAGCGGTATGTGACCGACGAGGACGGGCCGGGAGCGGTGGCGTTGCTGCGCCCCGCAGCGGAGGACCTGTTTCGATGAGAAGTCGTCGGCTCGGCTAAGAAGCCGCCGCGCCCTGCGACGCCGCATCCGCCCCACCGCTGAGGCGGGCGCTGAGGAAATCCACCAGCAGCCGCTGAACGGTGTCGGGGGCGTCGGCGAACGGCCAGTGCCCGGAGGCGGACAGCACGTGCACCTCGGCCGAGGGGAAGGCGTCGCGCTGGCGCACCGCGTAGGAAGAGGGCACGTAGGCATCGTGTTCGCCCCAGATGATGAGCGCGGGAATGTCGCGGGGGGCAAGCAGCGCGGCGAACTCGGCTGCCCCCTCACCAGGCTCGGGCGTGGCGCGGTAGAGAGCGAGCACAGCGCTGCGCGTGCGCTTGTCGTAGTGGTCATACATGCGGTTGGTGAAGTCGCTCGGCAGCCCCTGCGGCTCGCCGCGTGCGACAAGCCAGCGGAAGGCGGAGCGGGTGGCGGTCGCCTGGAAGATCTCACCCAGCACCGGCGTGCGCCACAGGCGCGCCAGGCGATGCCAGCGATAGCCGGGCATGATTCCGATATCGATCAGGGTGATGCTGGCGACGCGATCGAGGTGCCCAGCCATCCAGGCGAGGCCAATCGGTCCGCCGAAGTCGTGTAGCACGAGGTGCACGCGCTCGATGCCAAGCGCCTTGATGACTTCCCCGAGGAAGGCGGAGTAACCCTCGACGGTGTGCTGGAAGCCGGCTGGCGCCACGGTGTCGCCGAAGTCGGGCAGGTCGAAGGAGACGGCCCGCAGCTGCTCGCCGGCGGACGCGACGAGCTTCTCCCAGTCATCGGCGGAGCCGGGGTTGCCGTGCACGAACACCACGGCCTCGCTCGCATCCGAGGGTCCCGCCATGTTGACGCGGGTACGGGTGCCGCCAACCTCCAGACGCGTGCGCTCGATGTCACTCATTGTACGCTCTCCCGGTTGGTGTGGGTATGCCCGGCCGGCACGGCGACGCTGGTGGCGCGCACCGACCCGCTTGCTCGCACGGGGGCGATCGTTGCGGCCGGGCGGCGACGCAGCGCATGGCGCGCGTTGACCACGAGTGCCCGTGGTAGACCTGAGGTCACCAAACGGGTCGGCCCGATGTTGCGCGTGCCGAAGGCTTCGAAGATGCCGGCCACCTTGGCGTCCCGGGCGGCAGCGGAGAACAGCAGTCGCTCGCCAGGGTTGAATGGTCGCCCGGTGGCGTAGCTATGGATCAGGAATGCGTGGCCGCGCAGCCCGATCGCGTGGCGACGCCGGTAGGCGCTCAGCCCGCGCCGCAATGATTCCCGGCCTGGCGTTCCTCCAGGACCGGCCACCGCCGCTGCAACGCTGTCAGCGAGCCATTCAGCCGACTGAAAGGCCCACCCGCAGCCGACACCGAACAGCGGGTCCGTGGCGAACGCGGCGTCGCCGACGAGTGCCAACCCCGGAGCGGTGGGGGTACGCATGACGTTGGGCATCTCAAGCTTGCCGATCGTCGGCCCGACCTGCGTCGAAGCGAGAATCGGGGGCGCTTCGGGAAGATCGGCGACGAATGAGATGAGCGCGGCGGTGGGGTCGCGCCGGAACTCGGGCAGACGCTCCTCGGTGGGCATCGCCGCATACATCGTCGACCCGTCGTCGGTGGGGAAGGCTGCGCCCCACTGCGGGTCGGCCATCCAGATAGAGCCGTTCGGCGAGCCCACCGGAGGCGGCCCCTCGAAGTAGCCGGTGTAGCTGAAACGGCGGTGGGGACTCGTGCGGGAGTGCACCCCGGCGAGCTCGGCGATGTGCGAATCGCGCCCATCGGCGCCGACGACCAGACGCGCCCGCAGCTGCGTGGCATTGCCCTGGCGGTCCTCGATGCGCACTCCCGAGACACGGCCGTCTTCGGTGTCGCGCAGCAGCTCTCGCGCGGTGCGGTCGAGCATCAGGTCCACCCCGGGGGTGTCGGCGGCCGCTGCACGGACGAGCGGGTCGAGCACTTCGCGGCGCAGGTTGATGCTGCTCGGCAGCGTCTCGGTATCTGGCTCGATCCAGCCCCAGCGCGTCCAGATGCGCACACGCGAGCGCAGGCCGCCCGCCTCTTCGATCGCCTGGAGCAGCCCTAGCCGCTGGAGGGTCGCCATCGCCGAGGACTGGATGAAGTGCCCGCAGATCCGCTTGAAGGCCGCCGGGTCGGGTCGTTTCTCGACCAGCGCCACGCGAGCGCCAGCCCTCGCAAGGAAGATCGCGGTCGCGCAACCGGCGAGGCTGGCCCCCACGACCGCCACGTCGCAGTCCTCCTGAGTGCCCATCAGGCGCTCTCCAGCCCGGCGCGGCTGGAGCGATTGTCCCTGCGCCGCGAGATCGAATGGCGTGCCTGCGCCACCACCGCAAGCGGCACCCCCGTGGCCAGCATGCGCACCGGCCCGATGTTGCGCGACCCGAAGGCCTCGAAGACCCGCGCCGTGCGCTCGTCATACGTCGCCGCCGAGAACAGCATGCGCTCGCCGGGATTGAGCTTGCGCCCGCTGGAGTAGTCGAGGATCGTCATCGTGTGCCCGCGCAGCCCGCGCGCGTGGCGACGCCGGTAACGCTCAAGGCCCTGCTCCAGAGACTCGGCCCCCGTCAGCGCCGGCGCGACGCTGTCGGCGAGCCACTCCGAGGACTGGAAGGCGAAGCCACAACCGACGCCCCACAGCGGGTCCAGCGCGCCCGCGGCGTCACCGGTGAGCGCCAGACCCGGCGCGGTGGGCTTATGGATGACGTTGGTCATGTCGATCTTGCCGGTGACCTCTCCAAACAGGCGCGAAGCGAGGATCGGCGGGGCCTCGGGTACGGCGGAGACGAACGCCTTCAGCGCCGCCTCGGGGTCAGCCCGGAACTCGGGCAGGCGGTCCTTGGTGGGCATCACGGCATAGAAGATCAGGCCGCTGTCGGTCGGGAAGGCGGCCGCCATGTGCGGGTCGAGCAGCCACAGCGCGGGGTCGGGAGCCGTGACCGGCGGGGGCCCTTCGAAATAGCCGCCATAAGCAAAACGCCCATGACGCACCGTCTTGGTGCTCACCTCCGCAAGCTTGGCCACGCGCGAGTCGCGCCCATCGGCGCCGACGACGAGGCGGGCGCGCAGCGTGAGCGTCTCGCCCTGTGAGTTGCGGGCTTTCAGGCCACACACCGTTCCTCCCTCACGTACCAGCTCCTGCACGGTGTGGCCGAGGATCAGATCCACCCCCGGCGTCTCGGCAGCCAACTGCCGAATCATCGGATCGAGCTTCTCGCGGCGCAGGTTCACGCCGCTGGGCACGGTGCTCCGTGCGGGCGGATCGATCCACCCCCAGCGCGTCCATAGGCGCGCGCGCCCACGCACCGCACCCGCCTGCATCATCCGCTCCAACAGACCCATGCGTTCCAGCGTGGGCACAGCCGAGGACTGGATGTAATGCGTGCAGATGCGCTTGAACGCATTCGCGTCCGGACGCTGCTCAACAAGCGCCACGCGCGCTCCTGCCTTGGCAAGCAGGATCGCCGTGGTGCAGCCCGCGAGACTGGCGCCGGCGACTGCTACGTCGTAGTCCGAAGCACCAGCGAAGATGCTCCCTGCCTGTGCTGAATCGGCCATGTATCTCAGCTCCTTCTGCTCGCACCCGGCGGTGCGGCGACACGCACGCTCTATAGTTCGAGCCGAACTATACAGGACGAACCATGGAAAGCAAGACGACCCGTCTCACAACAACTTCCTACGCCGTGATGAGCCTGCTGCAGCTGCTGGGCGAGGCCACGCCGTATGATCTCAAGCAGGCGCTGGACCGCTCGATCCAGAACTTCTGGCCGGTGCCGCATACGACCTTCTACGACGAGCCCGCAAGGCTGGCGAAGGCTGGCTACCTCTCACAGAGCCAGGAGTCGGGCGGGCGTCGGCGCAAGCGCTACGCGCTCACCGACACCGGTCGCCAAGCGCTGCACGACTGGGCCGACTCCCCCGTGACGGCGCCGTCACAGTTTCGTGATGAGGGCATGCTGAAGGTGCTCGCGGGCGCCGATCCGCGGAAAGTCTATGCCGGCCGGGGCGACTGGCACCGCGGCAAGTTGGCCGAGCTGGAAGGCTATCTGGAGAACCTGCGCGCGGCGCAGAAGGTGAAGCCGATGGACCGGTGGCGCGGGGCCGAGGCGACTTTGGTGGCGGGGATCAACTACCACCAGCAGATGATCGAATCAATCGAACGCTTCATCGAGCGTCCCGCCTAGCTCAGGCAGCCACGGGCACCTCGCCGGCGCCCTTCAGGCCGCTCAGGCCGCGACCGGCACCTCGCCGGCGCCCTTCAGCGGATAGCTCCGCCGGACCTCATACAGCGTGGTGCGCTCCGCCGCCGGCCGGCCCGCCTCGTGCGCCGCGGCAACGAGCTGACCGGGGTCGAGCTTGGTGCCGTGATAGGAACCGGCGAGACGGCTGATGGACTCCTCCATCAGCGTGCCGCCAAGATCGTTGACACCCCAACGCAGCGACTCGGTGGCGGCGGACAGGCCCATCTTGACCCACGAGGCCTGCAGGCTAGGGATGCTGCGCCCGAGCGCCAGGCGGAAGACGGAAGTGTGCTTGAGATTCTCCTCGCGCGAGATCTCCTCCACGCCGTGGGTGCGCCCGAGCAGTGTCTGAAAGGGAATGAAGGAGAGCGGGACGAACTCGGTGATGCCGCCGGTGCGCTCCTGCAACTCGCGGATCACGCGCATGTGCTCGGCCAGCTCCCAAGGCTCCTCGATGTGGCCGAACATGACCGTGGAGGTCGAGCGCAGGCCGGCGTGATGAGAGGCTTCGATGATCTGCACCCAGCGCGCGACGGGCAGCTTGTTGGGGCTGATGCGCTGGCGCACGCCGTCGTGCAGAACCTCGGCCGCGGTGCCGGGCGTGGAGCCCAGACCCGCGTCGCGCAGCTGCGCGAAGACCTCAGCGGGAGGCAGCTCGGAGATATCGCACATATGGGCGATCTCCATCGGCGAGTAGGCGTGCAGGTGAAGCTCCGTGCCGGCGTCGTGTGCGGTGGTCTTGGCCAGGCGCAGCCAGCCCAGGTAATCATCGAAGGACCAATCGGGATGGATGCCTGACTGGATACACAGCTCCGAGGCGCCGTAGTCGATGCCCTCCAGCACGCGCCGCACGAACTCTTGCTCGTCGTGCTGATAGGCATCGGGCGAGCGCTTGCCCTGACCGAAGCCGCAGAAGGCGCAGCCGACGGTGCAGACGTTGGAGATGTTGATGTTGCGGTTGACGACGAACGTGACGGTCTCGCCGGCCAGTTCAGCGCGCAGCTCGTCGGCGGCCTGGCGCATGTCCTCGATCGCCTCCGGGCGCGTCTCGGCGAACAGGGCCGTCAGCTCTTCGGCCTGGAGCCACTCCCCATCGCGCCCCTTGGCGATGGCCCCCGGCACCAGATCCGAGTTGATCGCGAACGGTGGGTCCTGGCGACCGGAGCCGCTGCGCGGGATGAAGGACCAGTACTTGAGCTTGATCGTGTCGAGCACGCCCTGGGCGATCCAGCCCTGGTCGATGTACTGCGGATAGACGCACAGGCGCTCGGTCAAGGCGTAGCCCTCGGCCTGCAGGCGCTTGCGCACCTGATGTGGGGAGGGAAAAGGGTGCTCCGGGGAGATGTGATCGCCGTTGGCGGACAGCCCGCCGAGGTCGGTGGCGCCGGCCGCCACCAGCTCGGGCCACCAGTCGGCGAGGTTGGGCGGGATCTGGATGCCCACGTCGGGCATCAGCCTGTGGGTCTCGGCGATCAGGCGCTTCATGTCCGCGATGGAGATCGCCTTGCCGCCTGCGTCCTTCCCCCCATTGGCCCAGGCGGGCAGTGGCAATTCAGGCCGAGCACGAGTGGAACCACCGCCGTCAATGCCGGTGCGCCAGTACTCGCGCGCTGCCTCATCTGCGATCTGCGCTGGCTCCTGCCCGTAGTAGCGCTGGTGCGGGACGAAGTTCTGCAGGATGATCTCCTGGATGTGGCCGTACTCGGCGTGCACGGCGGCGAGCGCCTCCAGCGAGGCCACGCGCTCTTCCTCGGTCTCACCGATGCCCACGAGGATTCCCGAGGTGAAGGGAATCTGAAGCTCACCGGCGGCGCGGATCGTCTCCAGTCTCCTTAGGGGATGCTTGGTGGGCGAGCCGGCGTGCACGGTCTGCATCAGCCGCTCGGCGACCGACTCCAGCATCAGCCCCTGCGAGGCGGTCACCTCCCGCAGGCGCCCCAGGTCCTCGCCTGAGAGCACACCGAGGTTGGTGTGCGGCAAGATGCCGTGCTCAAGCGCGCGTTCACAGGCCCACGCCACGTAGGCGGTGAAGTCGGCATGGCCGTAGTCGGTGAGCTTGGCGGCAACCCCCGGGTTGACCTCGGGGCGCTCGCCGGTGAGCACGAGCAGCTCCTTGATGCCGCGGCGCGCGGCGCCATCGATGATCCGCAGCACCTCCTCGGGCTCATAGAGGTGCGCCTGATGCGTGGCGAAGGCGCAGTACTTGCAGTAGCACTGGCAGGTACGCGACAGCGACAGCGTCAGGTTGCGTGAATAGGTGACCCTCCGACGCATGGCTTCGCAGTGTATGAGGTGCAGCCCGCGAGATCCGTCCGATGCGAATCGTAGTTTGCGGGCCATGTCCAGAGACACCGCTGACACCGCACGCCTCGCCGTAGCTGAGTTCATTGGCACCTTCACCCTGATCTTCATCGGAGCCGGCTCGATCATCGCCGCTCACAGCATCGAAGACCCCTCGCTGATCGGCATCGCGATCGCGCATGGCGTGGCGATCGCCGTGATGGTTGCCGCCTACGCTCGTGTGTCCGGAGCCCACTTCAACCCGGCGGTCACCTTCGGTTTCCTGCTGACGCGCCGCATCAAGCCGCCACTGGCGATCGTCTACTGGGTGGCCCAGCTGGCCGGCGCCGTGTTGGGCGCGCTGCTGCTCAAGGAACTGCTGCCAAGCGGCGAAACCGAAGCGGTGAACCTTGGCGTTCCCGCCTTGGGCCATGGCGTGGACGCGGCAGCGGGCGCGACGCTTGAGGGCATCTTGACGTTCCTGCTGGTGACGGTCGTGTTCGCCACGGCCGTCGATCCCAAGGGCGCCTTCAAGTCGATCGCGGCGCTGATGATCGGCCTGACGATCACGATCGACATCCTCTTCGGTGGCCCCTTCACGGGCGCGGCAATGAACCCCGCTCGCGCGTTCGGCCCGCAGCTGGTGGGCGATCACTGGGCCAACGGCTGGGTCTGGTACGTGGGACCGTTGATCGGCGGTGCGATCGCGGCGGTGCTGTATGAGTGGCTGTATCTGCCCGGGCGCTCCAAGGAGGAGCCGCCGCCCGTGGCCGAGGGCATCGCCGAGTAGAGATTCATCCCCGTTGACCCCGGTCACATCCCAGTAGGCCCGGGTCAAACGCAGCCAGGCGGCAGATCAACCCCTATCCTGAGCAGCCATGGCCGCTCCCCCCCGCGTCTACCTGGCCCGTCATGGCCAGACGGCGTACAACCTTGAGGGTCGCTTCCAGGGGCAGCTACCGGTGCCGCTCGATGAGACGGGTCGCGGCCAGGCGCAGGAACTGGCCAAGCGTGCGGCCAAGCACGAGTTTGGAGCGCTGTGGTGCAGCCCGCTGCTGCGGGCGCGCGAAACCGCCGACGCGGTGGCCAAGCGCATCGGTCTCGAACCCCGCGAGGACGCGCGGCTGATGGAGACCAACGCGGGCGACTGGACCGACCGCCTGTTCAGCGAAATCCAGGCGCAGGCGCCCGATGAGTTCGATCGGTTCATCGACGGCGACCCGATGTTCGCCTTTCCCGGCGGCGAGAGCTTCGCCCAGCAGGGCGTGCGGGTGGCGGCGGCGATCTATGACATCAGGCGTGCCGAGGCCCCGGCGCTCGTGGTCTGCCACGGTGGCGTGATCCGTCTCGCCCTTTCACTGCACCTCGAACACGGGGCGACGCTGGCCGACCGGGTCCCCAACGGAGCGCTGATCCCTCTCGATCCCCGCGAGGCGCGGCGGATCGAGCACGGGGATGACCCGGTCGCCACTACGCCAGGGTGAGCGCCTGCTCAGACAGGCTTGTCGAGCGCCAGCCGCGTGACCAGCTCCGCCCCCTCGCGCGCCATGCGCGAGCGGGGGACCACCTGATCAAAGCCGGCCGCCAAGGCGCGCTCGCGCACTGCGGGGTCGACATGTGCGTAGAAGCCCAAGGTGCTCACCGCTTTGAGCACACCCTCCTCAGACCATTCACGCACCAGTGCCGCGCCGTCCAGATCGGGATTGGTGAGGTCGACCACCAGCAAGTCGGCCTCAGTCAGCCGCTCTCGTGCTAGCTGCGCATCTCCGACCAGTTCCACCTCGTGACCCGCGACGATCAACTGCCCTTGCACCTGCGATCCGAACAGCAGGTCGGGGACGAGCGCCACCACTCGCGTCATCGCGCCGCCCTCACCCGCGTCATATCGCCAGGCTCCTACTGCGCGCGCAGGCGAGCGAACTCGTCGCGCACCGAATGCGGCCGACCCCACATCTGCGTGACCTCGACGCGCCCCTCGCGCAACTCGCGCACGACCATCTCCCCTTCGATCCCGGCATCGTCGAGCAGCTGGAGCGCACCGTGCACGGTGGGCGCGGCGGCGGCATGGCCGAAATGGTGGGCGACCAGCACACGCCAATGCCAGTCGTGATGGGAGTAGGGCTGGGCGTTGCAGGTGGCCAGGTAGATAGCGGCATCGACGTAGCGCGACTCGTCGGCGATGCGCAGATCGAACTCGAGGTCGGTCCAGTCCTGCGGGAGAGAGTCGATGATCTGCTGGAAGGTGTCAGCCAGGCTCATGAGGTGAAGCCTATCCCCACCACATCCTGAAACCCGCCGTGGCTATGCTCGAATCAATGGCTGCCACCGATACGGACCTTCTCAATGAGGAGTACCGCGTGCTGAACGAGAGCTGCGGACTGGTCGATCGCTCAGAGCGCGGCAAGCTGGCGCTTACGGGCTCCGGTGCGGTGGAGTTCCTCAACGGCCAGGTCACCAACGAGCTGGCCGAGCTGCGTCCCGGCGAAGGTCGCTATGCCGCCTTCCTCACCCACAAGGGCAAGATGCTCGGCGACCTGCGCATCCTGGCCGTGGGCGAGGAACCCGAGGGCCCGCCGAGCGAACTGCTGCTCGACACCGAACGGGTGGCATTGCAGGCGCTGTTCGACATGATCCGCCGCTTCAAGGTGGGCTATGACGTGGAGCTGCACAAGCGCACGGTGGAGCGCGGTCTGCTCTCACTGGTCGGTCCCCGCAGCCGCGAGATCGCCGCGAACGTCACCGGCATCGAGCCAGATGCCCTGCCGGAGACGGAGCACACCCACGTATTCGCCCAGGCAGCAGGGCACCCGACACGGTTGATTGCCACCGAGGCGGCGGGTGTGGACATCCTCTGTAACGCGGACGACCACGATCTCGTGCGCGATGCGCTTCAGCAGGGGGGCGCGGTGCCCGTGAGCGAACAGGCCGCCGAGATCGTGCGCGTGGAGCGCGGCCGCCCTCGCTACGGGGTGGACATCGATGACAACACAATCCCCCAGGAGGCCGGGCTGAACGAGCGCGCGGTGAGCTTCACCAAGGGCTGTTACGTGGGCCAGGAGACAGTCGCTCGTCTTCATTACAGAGGCAAGCCCAACCGCCACCTGCGCGGTCTGCGCCTGTCGGCCCTAGCCGTGCCTGGCGATGAGATGCACCTGGGCGAGCGCTCGGTCGGTCACCTGAGCAGCGTCGCTCTCTCCCCCAGCCGAGGGCCGATCGCCCTGGCCCTTGTACGCCGTGAGGCGGAGCCGGGCGCGACGGTGAGCGTCGGAGATCACGGCGTCAGCGCCGTGGTGGTCGAACTGCCGTTCGACGGACTCGCTCGCGGACTGACGAGCGCCTCCAGCTAGAGCGCCTCCAGCTAGAGCGCCTCCAGCTGTGTGATCCATGTCACACACGCAATGATTGCGCACCTAGCTATACTTGCATGCATGCAAGCAACCTCTGCCCCCACGCAAGTTTCCCGCGAGGTCTTGATCCGGGACATGTTTGCCCTGGCGAGCTATCTGATGCGGACCTCGAACGTAGGGGCGTTCAACGCGATCGCCGAGCTCGATCTGTCGTTCACGCAGATCAAGGCGCTGTGCACGATGGACATCGACTCAAGCCAGCCGTCGGTGAAGGGGCTGGCGGAAGCAATGAAGGTTTCGCTGCCCGCGATGAGCCGTGCCGTGGACGGCTTGTACGAGCGCGGCTTCGTGGACCGCTACGAAGACCGCGAGGACAGGCGCATGAAGCGCATCTGCCTGACCGACGCCGGGCGCACGGTGACGAGCACGCTCAACGAGGCGCGCCTGATCGGGATGCAGGAGTTCCTGACATCGCTGAGCGACGAGGAGTCCCAGGCGCTCGCCAGAGCGCTTGAGCTGATCCTCGCCGACCGCCCGGAGATGGCGGCGCTACGCCCCAGCCCCAGCGAGATTTCACAGTTGCCGCCGCCCGAGGCAGCCGCACCGGCCAAGACAGCCGCATCCGCCTGAGAAAGGAGCCAGATCGTGACCAAGAGGATCAACGCCATGAGGATGACGGAGGAGAACCGCCGCTGGTGGGCGCTGGGAGCGATGTGCTTCGCGCTGTTCATGATCATGCTCGACAACACGGTCGTGAACGTGGCCCTGCCCTCGATCCAGCGCAGCCTGAACGCGACGACAACCACGCTTGAGTGGACGGTCAACGCCTATACCCTGTCCTTCGCGGTGCTGCTGGTGACGGGCGGGCGCCTGGGCGACATCTTCGGACGGCGGCGGATCTTCCTGATCGGCGTCGTCATCTTCGCGACGGCGAGCGCCGCGATCGGCTTCTCCCCCAACGACACCTGGCTGGTGGTCTGGCGCGCGATCCAGGGCAGCGGCTCGGCGCTGATGATGCCGATGACGCTGTCAATCATCACCAACGCCTTCCCACCGCAGGAGCGCGGCAAGGCGATCGGCACGTGGGCGGGAGTGTCGGCGATGGCGCTGGCGATCGGGCCGGTGCTCGGTGGCCTGCTGGTGGAAACCGTCAGCTGGCAGTCGATCTTCTTCCTGAACCTGCCGGTCGCCGTGGGCGCGATCGTCGTGGCCCTGTTCGCCGTGCGCGAGTCGCGCGATGAGACGGTCGAGCGCACGGTTGACATCCCCGGCGTGCTGACGCTCACGACCGGCCTGGCCGCGCTCGTGCTGGCGCTGGTGGAGGGAAACAGCTGGGGCTGGGGCTCGACGCGCGAGCTGGCGCTGTTCGCGATCGCGATCGTGGGCCTCGTCAGCTTCGTGCAGATCGAGCTGCGCCGCCGCGTGCCGATGGTCGACTTCAGCTTCTTCCGCGCGCGCACTTTCGTCGGCGCGAACGCGGTCGCGTTCATCGTCAGCTTCGCGATGCTCTCGATGTTCTTCTTCCTCGCCCTATACATGCAGAACATCCGTGACTACACGCCGCTGCAGGCCGGAATCCGCTTCCTGCCCTCAACGGTGCTGGTAATCGTGATGGGACCCCTGGCGGGGCGTCTCGCCGACCGCGTGGGACCCCGACCACTGATGACGCTTGGCCTTCTACTCGTCTCAGGAGCGCTCTTCCTGCTCTCACAGGTGACGGTGTCAAGCGGCTACGGCACGCTGCTGCCCGGCTTCATACTGATGGGCATCGGCATCGGCCTGACGATGTCGCCGATGAGCACGGCTGCGATGAACTCGGTCGAGCAGACCAAGGCGGGCGTAGCCTCGGGCATCCTTTCCCAGAACCGCATGGTGGGCGGCACCTTCGGCGTGGCCGTGACCGGCGCGCTGGTGGCCAGCCTGGGCGGCTCCAAGATCGACCAGCTGCTGCCCGGAGTGCCCTCGGCAGGGCGTTCGCGGCTGACCGAAAGCCTGGGCTCGGGCGGCGTCCTGCACGGCGTACCCCCGCATGTGCTCGAAGCGACCCACATCGCCTACGTCTACGCGCTCCAGAGCGGCCTGCGCGTGGGCGCCGCCGTCGCACTCTTGGGTTCGGTCCTGGCGTGGACGCTGGTGGCGCCGCGAGCACGGGCGATGGTGCCCTCGCGCGGCGGCGCGGTCCAGTCCAGAGATCCGGTGGGGGCGACGCACACCGAGACATCGGAGGCCGCCGCCGAGGTCGTCCACGTATAAGGGCCCCGCCAACGAAGGTCCCCGCCAACGCCCAAGGCTCGACCCAGGGTAGGATTGCGGGTACCCCTTCAAACGTCCCCGACACGCGAGGTTCAACGACACCGTGGCAATCGACTTGCAGCAGGTATCAGAGGTAAGCACCGAGCCGGGCGAGCTGCCCAAGACGATGGCGGCTTGGGTCATCCGCGAGGAGCGCCAGGGCGAACCGAAGGACGCCTTCCAGCTCGAGGAGATCGAAGTGCCCGAGCCGGGCGCATTCGAGGTCATTGTGCGGGTGATGGCGGCAGGGGTCAACTACAACAACGTATGGGCCGCGCTGGGCAAGCCGGTGTCGGTGATGAAGTACGGCGATCATCCCGAGTACGGCCACCACATCGGCGGCTCGGACGCCTCGGGCGTGGTGTGGAAGGTCGGCGCCGGCGTGACCCGCTGGAAGCCGGGGGATGAGGTCGTGGTGCACTGCAACCAGGCCTCCTACGAGGACCCCGAGGTGCATGGCCTCGATCCAATGGCCGCGCCCTCGCAGAAGATCTGGGGCTATGAGACGACGTGGGGCTCCTTCGCGCAGTTCACCAAGGTGCAGGCGCAGCAGCTGCTGCCCAAGCCCAAGGCGCTGAACTGGGAGGAGGCGGCCTCCTACGGCCTCGTGTATTTCACGGCCTACCGCATGCTGATCACGCGCTGCAAGATCCAGGCGGGCGCGAACGTGCTGATCTGGGGCGCCGCGGGCGGCCTGGGCGTGTTCGCGACGCAGCTCTGCGCAGCGGCGGGCGCGCATTGCGTAGGCGTGGTCTCAAGCGCCGAGAAGGGCGAGCTGGTCAAGCGCCTGGGCGCGGTGGACTACATCGACCGCGCGGAGTTCTCCGGGATGATGCGCACCGGCAAGGAGACCCCCGAGGAGGACAAGGCCCGCTTCGGCGTGTCGCGCGAATTCTCAAAGCGCGTCAAGCAGATCCTGGGCGACGCGCCCGACATCGTCTTCGAGCACGTCGGCCAGGCGACTTTCCCGACGTCGGTGTTCACGGTGAAGCCCTTCGGCAAGGTCGTGATCTGCGCGGGCACGACAGGCTTCAACCTCGACTTCGATGTGCGCTACCTGTGGATGAAGCAGAAGGAGATCCTGGGCTCGCACTTCGCCAACGCGTATGAGTGCATGAAGGCCAACGAGCTGATCGAGAGCGGCCAGATCCGCCCCGTGCTGTGGCGCACGCTCGGTTTCGAGGGCGTCGCCGAAGCGCATCAGCTGATGCTCGAAAACAAGCACCTGGGCAAGATCTCGATCCTCGTCGGCGCCGACAGCGAGGGCCAGGGCAAGACAGCCGAGGGTCCGGGCGCAATTCGCGCGGAGGTGGGTGCTTAAGATGGCCGGCTCCGGCTCCTTCTTCCCAGCCAACGGCACAGTGGTGATCCCGTGGTACGCCACGGGCTTTCGCGGTGAAGGCCTGGAGGAGGCGATCAATGAGATCGCGGCGGTGTCGTTGCGCTACGGCGCCACCTCCTACGCGGTCTACCGCGCGCGCGACGATCGCTACAAGATCCATCAGTTCGTGGCCTTCGAGAAGGCGTTGGACTGGGAGCGCTACTGGGAGGGGCCGGAGATGATGGACTTCCGCGCGCGCCACTCAAGCTGGTTCCAGGTGCCGGTGCTGTACGGCTGGTGGGACAAGGTCGCCGGCGGTGGTTTGGATCAGCACCTCTCCAACGGCGCCATCGTCAGTCCAGCCCCCTTGAGCTGATCCCAGTAGTGCTCGGCCGGCTCCTTGTGGCCGGTGTAGACGATCGCCTGCCCTGAGCTGTGGATCTGGTTGGCGATCTCATGCCCGCGCTCAAGCGTGACACCAGGAATGAACTTGGCCAGCGTACGAGCGACGTGATCGAAGGTGTTGTGGTCGTCATTGCGAACGATCACACGCCAGGAACCATCCAACCCCGTGCCGGGTCCATCGGTGCGAGGCAGCTCGATCGTCTGTGGCATACCGCGCCAGGATAGACCGCGCGCGCCGCCCTTGACAGAAGTCCACGTACAATTGGGAACGATGAGCGGCGAGCACAGCCCACGTCTGCCCGAGCGCGAGCGGCCCTGGATGATGCGCACCTACGCGGGGCACTCGACCGCCAAGGCATCCAACGAGCTTTACCGAGGCAACCTCGCCAAGGGCCAGACCGGCCTCTCGGTGGCCTTCGACCTACCCACGCAGACGGGTTATGACCCCGACGACGAGCTGGCGCGCGGCGAGGTCGGCAAGGTCGGCGTGCCGGTATCCCATCGCGGCGACATGGCGACGCTGATGGAAGGCATACCGCTCGGCGAGATGAACACGTCGATGACGATCAACGCCACCGCCGCATGGCTGCTGGCGCTGTACATCGTGGCGGCCGAGGATCAGGGCGTGGCCCAGGAGCAGCTACAGGGCACGACGCAGAACGACATCATCAAGGAGTTCCTGGCGCGCGGCACCTACGCGTTCCCGCCCGCGCCGTCGATGCGCCTGATCGCGGACATGATCGCCTACACCGTCCAGCACGTGCCGAAGTGGAACCCGATCAACATCTGCTCGTACCACCTGCAGGAGGCAGGCGCGACGCCGGTGCAGGAGATCGCCTATGCGATGAGCAACGCGATCGCGGTGCTTGACGCCTCGCGCGAACGCCTCGGCCCCGGTGCGGATGAGCTGATGGGCAAGGTGTTCGGCCGCATCTCGTTCTTCGTCAACGCCGGCGTGCGTTTCATCGAGGAGCACGCGAAGCTGCGCGCGATGGGCATGCTGTGGGAAGAGCTGGGGCGCGAGCGCTATGGCGTCACGGACGAGCGCCAGCTGCGCTTCCGCTATGGCGTGCAGGTCAACTCGCTGGGCCTGACGGAGGCGCAGCCGGAGAACAACGTGCAGCGGATCGTGTTGGAGACACTGGCCGTGACGCTAGGCCGCGACGCCCGCGCCCGCGCGATCCAGCTGCCGGCCTGGAACGAGGCCCTGGGCCTGCCGCGCCCGTGGGATCAGCAGTGGTCGCTGCGCATCCAGCAGGTGATGGCGTTTGAAACGGACATCCTTGAGTACCCCGACATCTTCGAGGGATCGAAGGTGATGGATGCCCTCGTGGCGGAGCTGCTGGAGGGCGCGCGCGCGGAGATGGCGGTGGTGGCCGAGCACGGCGGCGCGGTGCAGGCGGTCCCCTACATGAAGGGAGCCCTGGTGGACTCCCATCGCGAGCGCCTGCGCCGGATCGAGTCCGGCGAGCAGGTGGTGGTCGGCCAGAACCGCTACACCGAGACCGAGCCCTCCCCCCTGACTGACGACGCCGAAGGCGGCATCCTCGTGGTTGACCAGGCGGTGGAGGCCGAGGCGATCGAGGCGATACGTCGCTGGCGCAGCGAGCGCGACCAGGCAGCAGTTGACGCGGCGCTGGCCGAGCTGGCGCGCGTGGCACGCGCGGAGGACCTGACCGCGCACGACAACCTGATGCTCCCCACGATCGCGGCCGCCCGCGCGGGAGCCACGACAGGCGAGTGGGCACAGACGCTGCGCGAGGTCTTCGGCAGCTACCGCGCGCCCACGGGCGTAGGCGAGGCGGCGGGCAGCGCCGTCGGCGACGAGGACCTGGCCGAGCTGCGCGCGGAGGTCGCGCGCCTGCAGGAGCAGCTCGGGCGCCGCCCGAAGATCCTCGTGGGCAAGCCGGGCCTGGATGGCCACTCAAACGGCGCGGAGCAGATCGCGGTGCGCGCGCGCGACGCGGGCATGGATGTCGTCTACGAGGGCATCCGCCTGACCCCCTCCCAGATCGCGGCCTCAGCGCTGCAGGAGGGCGTGCACGTGATCGGCCTGTCGATCCTCTCTGGCTCCCACCGCGAGCTGATCCCGGCCGTGATCGATGCCCTGCACGAGGCCGGCGTCGATGTGCCGGTAGTCGTGGGCGGCATCATCCCCGAGCAGGACGTGGCCCCTCTGAAGCAGGCCGGCGTAGCCGCCGTCTATACCCCGAAGGACTTCGACATCACGCGCATCATGCGCGACATCGTGGAGCTGGTGGGCGCGGGCATCCCCGCCGCGGCGTGAGCGACCAAGGGTCCGCGCTGGGCGCGCGTCTGCGCGAGCGTGACCTGAGCGCCGCGCCCGCGACGCTCAACCTGCTGGAGAGCACGACCGCAGCCGACCGCGAACAGGCGGCGGCACTGCTACACGAGGTCTCCCCCGCCGCGCTGGGCCAGGAGGCGCCCGGTCACATCGTCGGCATCACGGGACCCCCCGGCGCAGGTAAGTCCACACTGCTCTCAGCCCTCCTGCACGCATGGCGGGTGCAGGCGAAGAGCGTGGCGATGCTCGCGGTGGACCCCAGCTCGCGGCAGTCGGGCGGCTCGCTGCTAGGCGACCGCGCGCGCATCGACTTCGACCCCTCAGACCGCGGCGTGTTCATCCGCTCGACCGCTGCCGGCGAGCGCCTGGGAGGTCTCGCCTGGGGCACGCGCGCGGCCGCGCAGGCGCTGGCCGCCGCCTTCGACATAGTGGTGATCGAGACGGTCGGCGTGGGCCAGGCCGAGACCGATATCGCGGACGTGGCGGACACGGTCGCGGTGGTCGTGCAGCCGGGCAGCGGCGATGCGCTGCAGTTCCTGAAGTCGGGCATCATGGAGATCCCCGACGTGTTGGTGGTGACCAAGTCCGATCTCGGTCAGGTAGCGATCAGCGCACGACGCGACCTCAGCGCGGCGCTGCGCTCGCTGGGCTCCCGCGCCACTCCGGTCGTGGCCGTCTCCTCGCTGCCCCCGGCCAGCGGCGTCGAGGAGCTGGCGGCAGCCCTCGAAGAGCACCGCAAAAACCTCGACCTGAGCGAGCGACGATTGCGAGCGCGACGCGCAGGCGCCCTGACGGAGTTCGCCAACGAGCACGGCCTGCAAGGAGTGCGTGCGCTCGGCGGCCGCACCGCGGCGCAAACCTGGCTCGCGGAGCAGGATCAAGGACTGGATGAGGCCACGCTGGTAAATCTTTTGGAGGGGAGGATGGGCCGGTGAGTTCGAGACTCCCTCTTAGCCCTCGGTGTCGGAGGTCAAGGCGAGCATGACGCGCGACCTGCTGATCATGTTCGGGGCCTTTGCGCTCGCCAGCGCCTTCGCGGCAGCGCTGGGCGCATCCAACCTCGGCACAGCGCTCGCGTTCGGCCAGATCGGCTTCGCCTTGAGCCTGGTCTACGTGATGGTCAAGCGCTGAGAACTCCCATATGCTGTGCGGCGCGAATGGCCACCGGCTGCTTCATCCCCGCAGCACGCTCGCTGGACAGCGCGATCGAGCGCGTGCGGCTCGCCGAGTCCCTCGGCTATGAGACGGTCTACGTCACGCACATCGCCGGGCGCGAGTCGCTGACGGTCCTGACCGCGTACGCACTGGCCACGGAGCGCATACGGGTGGGCACGGGCGTGGTGCCGATCTACACGCGCACCCCCGCGACGATGGGGCAGACGGCCGCGACGATCGACGAGCTCTCGGGCGGTCGGCTGACGCTCGGCCTGGGCGTCTCACACCGCATCGTGGTGGAGGCATGGCATGGGCAGAGCATCGACCGACCGGTCAAGGAGATGCGCGAATACGCCTCGATCGTGCGGGCGATCCTGCGCGGTGAGGACCCACCGGCCGGCGAGAAGTGGAGCACGGCCTTTCATCTCGGCGGCCTGGACCCGCGCCCCGAGCTGCCGATCTACATCGCCGCGCTGTCCCCCGCGATGCTGCGTCTGGCGGGCGAGATCGGCGACGGCGTGCTGCTGTGGCTGTGCTCGCCGCGGTACATCGCGGACGTGGTCATACCCGAGGTGACCGCGGGCCGTGAACGCGCCGGCCTGACGCTGGAGGGCTTTGACATCGTGCCCGCCGTCCCCTCGGCGCTCGTGGAGGACACCTCCGATGCCTTCGCGGCGATGCGCCGCGACCTGCTCCCTTACTTCGGCCTGCCGTTCTACCGCGCGATGCTGGAGCGCTCGGGCTTTGACGCCGACATCCAGCGCTTCGACGCCGCCGGCGGCGATGTCCAGGCAATGCAGGCAGCGATCTCCGAGGATTTCCTTGAGCAGCTCACGGCCGTCGGCGATGAGTCCGCCGTGCATGCGGGCCTTGAGCGCTACCGCTCCGCGGGCGCCACCTCGCCTTGTCTCGGTCCGATTCCCAAGACGGACTTCGAGGCTACGTTGCGCATTGGCATCGCATAGAGCCATGTTGCGTATCGGCATCGCCTGGCCAATCGCCGCGCACAAGGCGCAACGTAAATAGGCTGAGTAGGACATGATCGTCCTCCTGCTCTTCGCATTTCTGGCAGGTGCCGGGACCGCGCTGTCACCGTGCGTGTTGCCGGTGCTGCCGGCTTTACTGGCGACAGCGGGTGCAGGCGGCAGGCGACGCCCCCTCGGTGTGGTGCTCGGCCTGAGCGTCACCTTCACCGTCACGATCGTCGGGATCGCCAAGGTAGTGGGCGGCGTGGGCCTCGGCTCAGACCCGCTACGCCTGCTGGCGGTGCTGGTGCTGCTGGGCTCAGGCGTGGCGCTGATGGTTCCCGCAATAGGCGACCGTCTGGAGGCGCGCCTGTCGCGGCTGGCGGCGTTCGGTCCGCGCAATAGCGGGGACGGTTTCGCATCTGGCCTGGTGGTGGGCGCGGCGCTCGGCTTTGTCTATACCCCCTGCGCCGGCCCAATCCTCGCCGCCGTAATCTCGGTCAGCGCCGCGAGTGGGCGCAGCGTGGCGGTGGCGATCGCCTACTCGGCGGGCTCAGCGCTGGTGCTGCTGGCGCTGGCGCTCGGTGGGCGCAGCCTGTTCGATCGCGTGCGCGCCGCCGGCCGCGGCCCGGCGTTGCAGCGAACGCTCGGCGCGGTGATGGTGATCACGGCAGTAGCGATCCTGACCAACGTCGATGTGAGCTTCGACCAGTACATCGCGCAGCACATCCCCAACGTCAACCTGACGGCATCGCTTGAGAGTTCCCATGCGGTCCAGAGCCGCCTGGGCGAGGTCAGCGGGCACCAGCAGAAGTTCCTGGCCTCCTCGACGGCTCCCACCGTCGCACACCACGCCAGCCAGGCAAGCCTGCTGGCAGCAGCGCAGCAACTGCCCAACCTTGGCCCAGCGCCGGAATTCACCGAAACCGAGGATTGGTTCAACACTGAGGGCAACCAGCCGTTGAGCATGAAGTCGCTGCGCGGACACGTGGTGCTGATCGATTTCTGGACCTACACCTGCATCAACTGCCTGCGCACCCTTCCCTACCTGAAAGCCTGGAACACCACCTACGCCCCGCATGGCCTGACGATCGTCGGCGTGCACACGCCGGAGTTCGCCTTCGAGCACGATGCGTCCAACGTCGCCAGTGCCATTTCGCGCTTCGGCATCCACTACCCAGTGGTGCAGGACAACGAATACGGCACCTGGAACGCCTACGGCAACCAGTCCTGGCCGGCCGATTACCTGATCGACGCCAGCGGCCAGGTGCGCTATGTCGCGATCGGCGAGGGCGACTACGCAAAGACGGAGTCCGCCATCCGCGCGCTGCTGGCCGAAGCCGGGGACAGCGTGGGCACGATGAGCCACCCGAAGGACGCAATCACGCCTAGCAGCGAAGCCACGCCTGAGACCTACTTGGGCACGGCGCGAGCGCAGGGCTGGACGAAAGGCCCGATATCTGGCCTGCACGACTATGGCGACTCGGCCTCAACCAAACTGGCGCCCAACGCATTCGCCTACGGCGGCAGCTGGAAGATCGCCGGTCAGCCTGCCACAGCCGTCTCCGGCGCCACGATCGATGCAGAGGTGCAGGCCAAAGATGTCTACCTCGTGCTCAGCTCGGCAGGGAACCGTCCTCGCCAGATGCAGGTGCTGCTCGACGGCCACCCGATCCCCGCCGCGCTGGCGGGCGCGGATGTGCACAAGGGAGAGGTGACGGTCACCGGCGAACGCCTGTACTCACTGGTGTCTTTGCCTCACAACGAACAGCATCGTCTGACGCTGAGCCTGGCGCCGGGGATCTCGGGTTATTCGTTTACTTTCGGATAACCAATCTGTCATCGCCCTCCACAAGTGCGAGAGGGACGAACGCAACCGAAAGAGGCGACGTCACCAATCTGTCCAGGGCAATCGATCCGAGTGCCCGACGGTATAGCCTGTTCGAGTTCTTGGAGGCAACCATCAGTGCCCCGGTCATCCCTGTGAGCCGCGGGACGAGGAGGTACGTGTCGATGAGCAAGTTCAGAAGTCTGCTGACGCTAGCGCTGGCCGTGGGAGGACTCGCCGTGCTTGCGGCCGGCCTCAGCCCGTCGATCGCGGGCGCGGCGTTTGGCCCACCCGGCGGACCCACCTCACCACCGTTCTGGCAGTGCCCCGCCGTGGGCAAGAGCACCAGCTGTGCCTTCCTGATCGACGTCACAGACAGCGGAAACGTCATTTACCAGGACAGCAGCCAGGAGTTCTACGACCTCGGCGGCGACGACGAGATGGTCGCGGTGCAGAACGACTCCTCGACTCCGCTGGCTTCTCTGCATATCGGGGTCGCCGAATCCGGCGACAACCTCTTTGGATTCGAGGGCGACGGGCTATGCACCCCTGGCGTCGGAGCCGTCCCCAGCGGCTGCCCCTTTGGACCGGGTGGCAGCAACGAAGATCCCTTCGACTACTACGGGCCGGGCATGGCCTTCGCGCCGGGCTACAGCGCCGACGATGGGACCGTCGAATTCACGCCGGCCCTGCAGAGAGGGCAGTACGCATACTTTGGCCTGGATTCCCCATTTGAAACCAGCAAGGTCGTGATTCCGGTGGGCGGCAATGACTACCTCACGACGGCCCTGGCCGGCGGTTCACCCGAAAACGAACCGCAGATCTCCGCCCCGGCGCCCACCAACATCACCGATCAGGCGACGCTCGTGGGCCCCCACCACGAAGGGGCTGTTGGCACGATTGCATACAAGGTCTACTCAGACCCTGCCTGCAAGCAGCTCGTGAGCGGCGGCGACGCCACACCCGCTTCGGCGACAGTTACCGGCGGTCTCATCCCGTCGTCAAAGCCGGTAGGCGTAGGCCTCCCCACCGATGCCAACTACTACTGGCAGGCGACGTTCACGAGCACCGGCAGCACCACCCCCAGCGATCCGAGCTACAACACGAACGCCGTAACCGCATGCGGTGCCGAGGCGATGGCATTCGGCACGCCACCGCCGCGACCGCAGATCGGAGTCAGCACGACCCTCGCGGGCGGCGGGCATAGCGGCCCGAGCATCACCGTGCTGCCGGCCACCTCGGTGACCGACACTGCGGCGATCACCGGAACCAACGCGAATACGGCTACGGGCGTCGTCACGTACACCGTGTTCGCGGACGCGGGGTGCACGCAGCAGATCCGGGCATTCGCCGTCGGCACCGACACCCGGCAGGTGGCCGGGGGGTCCGCCGGGGCCTCAGGCGCTCTGAGTCTGCCGCTCGGAACGTACTACTTCCGGGCCACCTACTCCGGCGACGAAAGCCACGCTCCGGCGCAGAGCACCTGCGGCGGAGAGGTGCTCACGGTGGCGAACCCGGTGCCTCCGCCGCCGCCGAAGCCGAACAGCCTGTTCACTCCGGTCGGCAACCCGCAGTTCAACTCCAAGACAGGCCAGATCGTGGTGACAGCCCAGTTCCCGGCTCCCGGCACGGCGACCACCACGGGAATCGTGCAGCAGGGCGCCACACTGGCCCGCGTGAGGGAGGCACTCGCCGAAGCGGCCAGGCACAGGTCGGCGAGGTGCAGGCACGGCTTCGTCAAGAAGGGCCACAGGTGCGTGAACAACGCGCCGGTGGTGTTCGGCACGACGATCCTTGCGATCCCGGCGCCCGGCACCTACTCGATAGTCATCAACCCCGGCGCGAAGGCACTGAAGGCGTTGAAGGCCGGCAAGAAGCTGAACGTAGTCACCTCGACCACGTTCCAGAACCGCGCCGGCGGACAGCCTGTGACCCGCATCGGGGATGTGCAGGTCAAGCTGAAGCTCAAGAAGCACGGCCACAGGCACCGCAGGCACTAGCCGCCGGAATGGCAGACAGCAGCTGAGAACGCAAAGACGGGGCGCCCAAGTGGGCGCCCCGTTCCGTGCTCGCGGTCGCCGGAACGAGGATCACCCTCCACGACGCATACAATGAGCTCATGGAGGGTTCTGCCCCAGAGCTGATCGCTCACAGTTGGCTGCGCTGCTACCGCTGCTGGTCTCAGGATCTCGAGGTGCAGGTGCACTACGAGGGCATCCACAAGATCGACCCGGAGACAGGCGAGCGCTCAGAAGTGGTGGACGAGCTGCAGGAGGCCGTGGTGCAGTGCCTCGACTGCATGCACGATCAGCCCCACCTGGGCTTCTCAAACGGCCGCGTAGAGCCGATCGAGGACCGCTGGGAACGAATGATCGCGGGTACTCCCTGGGTTGCCTCGTGCACTGTGGCAGTGGACTCCGAGGATGTCGAGAGCTGCTCCGGGCCCGAGGCCGGCGACGCCCTCTCCTACGCGGCCTTCGGCGATCACGGCGTGCGTGAGTTCTTCACGCACGTGCGCTTCCACAAGCACGAAGACGACGCGCGGATCATCGTGCATCTGCTGGTCGAGCTGTATGCGCGCTCGCTGGATGAGGCAACCGAGGTCCTGGAATCTGCCGCGCGCGGCCAGCTGACGATCACCTCATTGGCCGAGGAGTCACGCCCCCCTGCAGCCGCAGCCGAGCCGCACGGCCACGAATAGCCTGTCCTGGCCGCCGGCACCCGCCAGGACCGCCGACCGCCGGCGCCACTGACCGCCAGACCTCTACTGACCGCCGCTCACATTGAGCGACGGCCCTCCCCCAGCGGCGCGTCAGGCGAGCCGCTGCTCCAAGGCTTTGAGCTGATCGTGCAACTCCCGCGGCAGGTTGTCGAACTTCGCGAAGTGCTCGTGGAAATGGGGCAGCTGCTCACGCCACTCGCCGATGTCCACCCGCAGCAGCTCGGCGATCGCCTCCGGTGAGACGTCCACGCCGCGCGTGTCGATGCCCTCGACGCCCTCGGGCGGAACGATGCCGATCGGCGTCTCACGGGCAGCGCCGTGGCCAGCACAGCGGGCGAACACCCACGCCAGCACGCGTGAGTTATCGCCGAAGCCAGGCCACAGGAAGCGCCCGTCCTCACCTTTGCGGAACCAGTTGACGTAGAAGATCTTCGGCAGCTTGGCGCCGGGACGACGCCCCATCTGGAGCCAATGCCCGAAGTAATCGGCCATGTTGTAGCCGCAGAAAGGCAGCATCGCGAAGGGATCAAAACGCAGCTCGCCGACTTTGCCGGCGGCGGCAGCGGTCTTCTCGGAGCTCATGATCGAGCCGAGGAACACACCGTGCTCCCAGCCGAGCGCCTCGGTCACGAGCGGCACGACGGTCGAGCGGCGACCACCGAAGAGCATCGCGTCGATCGGAACACCGGCGGGGTCCTGCCACTCGGGCGCGATCGCGGGGTCCTGGGCGGCGGGAGCGGTAAAGCGCGCGTTGGGGTGCGCGGCTGGGGTCCCCGATGCCGGGGTCCAGTCCTCGCCATGCCAGTCCACGAGATGCGCGGGAGCATCGGGCGTGAGGCCCTCCCACCACACATCACCGTCGTCGGTCAGGGCGCAGTTGGTGAAGATGGAGTTGCTGGCGATGGTGTGAATGGCATTGGGGTTGGTCTGCACGCCGGTGCCAGGGGCCACGCCGAAGAAGCCGGCCTCGGGGTTGATGGCGTACAGCTGACCGTCCTCGCCGAACTTCATCCAGGCGATGTCATCGCCGATCGTCTCGACTGTCCAGCCATCAAGCGTGGGGATGAGCATCGCCAGATTGGTCTTGCCACAGGCGCTGGGGAAGGCCGCGGCGATGTACTTCACGTCGCCCTCGGGCGAGATCAGCTTGAGGATCAGCATGTGCTCGGCCATCCAGCCCTCATCGCGAGCCATCACGGAGGCGATGCGCAGTGCCAGACACTTCTTCCCCAGCAACGCGTTGCCGCCGTAGCCGGAGCCAAAGGACCAGATCTCGCGGGTCTCGGGGAAGTGCACGATGTACTTGTTCTCAGCGTTACAAGGCCAGGGCACGTCTTGCGTGGGATGCCCGGGGGCAGGATGGGCAGGGTCGGTGTCCAGCGGCATGCCCACGGAGTGCAGGCAAGGCACGAACTCGCCTTCCTCGCCAAGCGCGTCCAGCGCGGCCTGGCCCATGCGGGTCATGATGCGCATGCTCACGGCCACATACGCCGAATCGGTCAGCTGCACGCCGATCTGACTCTTGTCCGAGCCGAGCGGGCCCATGGAGAAGGGCACGACGTACATCGTGCGACCCCGCATCGAGCCTTGAAAGAGCTCACCCAGCGCCTCGCGCATCTCAGCCGGCTCGCGCCAGTTGTTGGTGGGGCCGGCATCGGCCTCGGTCGCTGAACAGATGAAGGTGCGGTCCTCCACACGTGCCACGTCGCCGGGGTCCGAGAGCGCCAGGTAGGAGTTGGGGCGCTTGGCGTCAGAAAGCTTGCGGAAGGTGCCTGCCTCGACCAAGCCCTGGCAGAGGTTCTCGTACTCCTGGGCGGAGCCGTCGCACCAGTAGATCTCCTGCGGTTCGGTCAGAGCCGCGGTCTCCTCGACCCAGCTCAGCAGGCGCTTGTTCTCGGTATTGGCGGTGGCGGTGGCAGTGGTCTCCATGACGTGTATGCGGCTCCTCGGTGATCGCTGTGGGGTACTCGCCGGGAACGCGTCGCGGGTGTCATCCCTGCCCGCGACGCACGCGATGCTGGCTCGCATCGCGGTACAGGCGATCCATGGAGGGTACCGGACTGACTCCGTCGGGGGTGGGACCCAGACGGCCGGGGATTCTGGACCCGGACAGCCGCGGGGCTCGGCCAGACGGTCGCCAGGACCCGACTCAGGCAGCCGCGGGGTCCTTGCGGGGCACCAGCACGAGTCGCTTGAACTCCGCCACCAGCACGCCGTCCTGGTTGAGCACACGCGTATGCACCCTGACGGTGCCCCTGTCGGGCTTTGACTGAGACTCGCGCTTCTCCAGCACCTCGGACTCGCAGAAGAGCGTGTCTCCATGGAAGACGGGTGCCGGGTGCTTAAGCTCTTCAGTGGCCAGATTGGCGATCGCCTTGCCGGAGACATCGCTGACGGACATGCCGAGCGCCAGCGAGTACACCAGCGGCCCCACGACCACGTTGCGCCCCTGCTGGGAACGGGAGGCATAGACATCGTTGATGTGCAGCGGATGATGATTCATGGTGATGAGGCAGAACAGGTGATCGTCGGCCTCGGTGACGGTCTTGGCAGGCCAGTGCTTGTAGATGGCGCCAACCTCGAACTCCTCCAGATAGCGGCCATAGGGATGGGCGCCGCTGGCCTCACGGGCGGCCTGGTCTGTCTCAACGGTGGTCGTCTCGGTACTCAATGCACTCTCCTGTTGCTGGATCTTGGGTGCCGCATCATGGCGCACCACTGAAGTCAATAGGGCTGAGAGGCCGGCGAGCCGGGCCCTCTATATTCTCTCAGCCTATGCGTAATCCACGAGCTTTCTTCAACCCCCTCGCCATCGGCGCCCCCGAGCCCGCCCGCGAGATTCCCTTTAAGCCGTCCCGAATGATCCACTTCCTCGACTTCTCCAACGAGAAGATGGTGGCCAAGGTCCCCGATATCGCGCCCAAGGTGGACATCCTGCTGGGCAATCTGGAGGATGCGGTTCCAGTCGAAAACAAGCTCGCGGCCCGTGCCGGGCTGATCAAGGTCGGCCGCGAAATGGATCTCGGCGACACCGCGCTGTGGACACGCATCAACGAGCTGGCCTCCCCCTGGATGCTCGATGACATCACCGAACTGGTCACCGAGATCGGAGACAAGCTTGAGGTCATCATGGTCCCCAAGGTCGAGGGCGCCGAGGACATCCATTACGTGGATCGCCTGCTGGCGCAGTTGGAGGCCAAAGCAGGGCTTGAGCGCCCGATCTTGCTGCACGCGATCCTCGAGACCTCGCTCGGCGTGGCCAACCTGGAGGAGATCGCCGCCGCCAGTCCGCGCATCCAGGGCATGAGCTTCGGCCCCGCCGACCTGGCGGCCTCGCGGCGGATGAAGACGACCCGCGTGGGCGGCGGGCACCCCGGCTACCGCACAATCGCCGACCCAGACCCCGAAAATCCAGAGGCGGTCCGCCCGAGCTACCAGCAGGACCCGTGGCACTACTCGATCGCCCGCATGGTCGACGCCTGCACGGCGGTCGGCGCGCTGCCCTTCTACGGCCCCTACGGCGACATCAAGGACGAGGAGGGCTGCGAAACGCAGTTCCGCGCCTCCTTCCTGCTGGGCTGCGTCGGAGCCTGGTCGCTGCACCCCGCGCAGATCGCGATCGCCAAGCGTGTCTATTCGCCGGACCCCGAGGAGGTCGCCTTCGCCAAGAAGGTGATCGAGGCGATCCCCGACGGCCGCGGCGTGCACATGATCGACGGCAAGATGCAGGACGACGCCACCTGGAAGCAGTGCCAGGTGATGGTTGGCCTGGCCGAGATGCTCGCGCGCAAGGACCCAGAGCTAGCCGAGGCCTACGGGTTCGCGCCGGCCGGCGTCTAGGCCACGCTGACCTGGCCTGCCACGCTGACCTGGCCTGCCACGCTGAACCTGGCCCGCCCACACTTCTTACGCTGAGCCTGGCCCCTGCCCACGCTTCTCACGCTGAGCCCTGCCCCTGCCCCTGCCCCTGCCCCTGCCCCTGCCCACGGTTTCACGGTTCACGCCAAGCCTGGGTGCTGCCGATGAGAAGAGGATGAAGCGCGGACTTCGCATCTCCGTGGCGTGGCTCGGCGCACTCGCGCTCGGCCTGCCGGCGGCAGCGAGCGCCGCGGCGCCGGTCTCACAGTCGTTCATGACCCCCGGCGAGCAGCAGTTCGTGGTGCCGCCCGGGGTTACGAGCGTGCAGTTGACGCTCCTCGGAGGAAGCGGCGCAGCGGGCGACGACGGGGCGCCCGGTGGGATGGGCGCGACCGTGACCGCAACACTCGCGGTAAGCCCCGGCGAAATCCTGTATGCCGAGGTGGCAGGCAACGGGGTACCGCTTACTTCGAGCACCGGAGACCCCGGTGGCTATGGCGGCGGCGGCGAAGGTGGCTTTCGCCAGACCTTCGGGACCCAGCAAGGCGGCGGAGGCGGAGGCGGCGCATCTGACGTGCGACGCTGCTCAGCGAGCGCGCCGCCGTCTGGCTGCGGTGTCCAGCAATCGCTCGCTTCGCGCCTGCTCGTCGCAGGTGGCGGCGGTGGGGGTGGCGGGCACGGGGAATCACCGCCGTCGATAGCGGGCGGCAACGGTGGCGCAGCCGATATGACTGGCAGCGCCGGTCGATCGAAATGGCGGCGAAGCCGGCGGTAGCGGGGGGCTGCGTGCAACCTCATCCGCGGGAGGATCCGCGGGCAGCCCGTCCTCCGCGTGCGAACCCATCAGCGACAGCGGCTGCCCCTCGGCAGGGCAGCTTGGGACGGGCGGACTCGGCGGCTATGACTTCAGCGGTGGCGGCGGCGGGGGCGGAGGAGGAATCTTCGGTGGTGGCGGAGGAGGCGGCGGCCAAGGCACGATCAACCCATCGTTCATCGTGACCAGTGGCGGTGGCGGGGGTGGCGGCGGCGGCTCCTCGGGCATTCCCGCAGGCGCGGCTGGCATCTCGGGCTTCTCGCTGCTGCCAACGGCGGAAGGAGCCCAGCCCTCAGCCACTTTCACCTGGACTCCCGCGATGCCGGCGGTCATCACCGCCGCACCAGGCGCCATCACCGCTACGACCGCGGGCCTTAACGGCACGGTCAACCCAGACGCGTGGCAGGTGATGAGCTGTGCCTTCGCCATCTCGCCGGCGGCGTCCGGGGTCTCGACATTCCCATGCGCGCAGCAACTCGGCAACGGCGGCACCCCCATCCCAGTCTCAGCGACCGCCACGGGCCTCTCACCCGGCACCACATACACAGTGATGCTCGTCGCGGCGAGCATCCAGGGCATGGGCAGCGGCAACCCTGTGGTCTTCACCACCCCGTCCTCCAACGGCAATCCCCCATCGATCGGCAGCGGCACAGGTCGAGGCCCGGTGATCAGCGCCTTGAAGCTGAGCCCCACACGCTTTCGCCGTGGCAAGCACGCCGCAAAGATCGCCGGCCGCCCTCACCACGGCAAGCCGAACACCCCCATTGGCACCACGATCTCCTTCCAGCTCTCCAGCACGGCGAGCGTCACCCTCAGCTTCCAACGCACCCAGCCCGGCCAACTCGCCGACCACAGCTGCCTCGCCCCTTCCCCCAAGCGCCACCACCCCCGCCGCTGCACCCGCTACTCCTCCACCTCCGGCACCCTTACCCTCCCCGCCCACGCCGGCAGCAACCGCATCCACTTCGAAGGCATCCTCGACGGCACCCGCCGACTCCTCCCAGGCAGCTACCAGCTGACCCTCTCGGGCGGCGACGCTGCGGGCACCACCACGGCCGCGCAGCACCCGACGTTTACGTTGCTCCCGTAGTCCGTGTAGGGTTCCGCGCCGAAATGAGATTCTTCGAGTACGAGGCGCGTGAGGTCGTCAAGCGCGCAGGCATCCCGGTCACCGACTTCGGCTTCACGACCGATCCCGGCGAGGCGCGCGAGATCGCGCAGCGCATCGGCGGTCCGACGGTGATCAAGTCCCAGGTGCTTACCGGCGGGCGCATGAAGGCCGGCGGCGTGAAGTTCGCCGACACCCCCGAGGAAGCCGAAGCCTACGCCCGCGACATCCTGGCGCTCGAGATCAATGGCCATATGCCCCGCGGAGTCCTGGTGGACCCCAAGGCCGAGGTCGAGCAGGAGTACTACGCAGGCGTCGTCTGGGACGGCACGCGCAAGCAGCCGGTGATGATCTTTTCCCCCGTCGGCGGCATCGACATCGAGCAGGTGGCAGAGGAGCAGCCCGACAAGGTCGGCCGCAAGCACTTCTCGAACATCCTGCCCTTCGGCGACTTCGAGGCCAAGGAGGTGATCGCATCCACCGGCGTCACCGGCTCGGCACTAAACAAGCTCACCCCGATCGTGGCCCGCCTGGCGAAGCTGTTCGTGGAGAACGACATGACGCTGGCGGAGATCAACCCGCTAGGTCGCCTCAAGGACGGCTCGTTCGTGGCGCTGGATGCGCACATGGACATCGAGAACGAGGCGCGGGGTCGCCACAAGAAGCTGCTGAAGGATCTCGGCGTGGGCGACGAGGAGACGCGCCAGGCGCGCGAGGCAACGCCTTTCGAGCTGGCGGGCGAGGCAGTGGACTCACAGGACCACCGTGGCGTGGCAGGCAACGTGACGGAGTTCGACGGCAACCTCGGCCTCGTGATCGGTGCCGGCGGTGGCTCGCTGACGCTGTTTGATGCGGTGCGCGCGCACGGCGGCCAGCCAGCGAACTACTGCGAGATCGGCGGCAACCCCTCCGTGTCGAAGACCTGCGGCCTGGCCAAGCTGGTGCTGCAGAAGCCGGGCGTGGACAAGATCGCGGTGATGATGTCGATCGTCTCCAACACGCGAGTGGACATCGTGGCGCGCGGCGTCATCAAGGCCTGCCTTGAGCTCGGTCACGACCCGGCGGAGAAGATCGCGATCTTCCGCATCCCAGGCGCGTGGGAGGAGGAGGGCTTCAAGATCCTTGAGAAATACGGCGTGGAGTACGCCGACCGCAGCGTGTCCCTCAACGAGGCTGCCCGCAGGGCCGTCGAGAAGATCCAGGGCACCACCGCCGCCTCTGAGACCGGAGCGCCAGGCCTGATACCCGGAGGGCACACGTGAGCATCCTGATCGACGCGGACACAACTTTCATCGTCCAGGGCATCACGGGCCGCGAGGCCGTGAACTTGACGCGCGAGTGTCTGGACTACGGTGCTGGCGCCAAGGTCGTCGGCGGCGTCACCCCCGGCCGCCTCGGCCGCGAAGTGCACGGCGTCCCCGTGTTCGACACCGTGGCGCAGGCAGTTGCCCACCATGGCGCGCCGATCGACGGTTCGGTCGTGACGGTCCCCCCGGCCTTCACCAAGGACGCAGTATTCGAGGCGATTGAGAACGGCGTCAAGCTGATCGTGATCGTGACTGAGCGCATCCCCCGCCGCGACGTGGCGGAGATGGTGGAGCTGGCGACCCTCAGAGGCGCGCGCATCATCGGCCCCAACTGCCTCGGCATCATCGTGCCGGACGTCATCAAGATGGGCGGCATAGGTGGCCCGGCGCGCAACGCCGCGCAGGCCTATACGCCCGGCCCGATCGGCGTCATCTCCCGCAGTGGTGGCATGACGACGGAGATGTCCTCGACCTTGAGCGCGGCCGGCCTCGGCCAGTCCACAGCCGTGTCAATCGGTGGTGACGCGATCATCGGCCAGAGCTACGCGGAGCTGATGCCGCTGTTCGAGGCCGACGAGCAGACGCAGGGCATCGTGATCTACACCGAGCCGGGCGGGCGCATGGAGGCCGAGCTGGCCAAGTGGGTGACCGAGCACAACTCGCGCCTGCCGATCGTGGCCTTCATGGCGGGTCGTTTCATGGACGAGATGCCCGGCATGAGCTTCGGCCACGCAGGCACGATCGTGGAAGGCAAAGAGGACACGGCGAGCGAGAAGATCGCGCGCCTGGCCCAGGCCGGCATCACGGTCGCCGAGCGCATCGAGGACATCCCCAGTCTGATCGGGGACAAGATCGCAGAGAGGAGCGCGGTATGAGAAAGGACGGCACGTTCATAGCCGTCGAGGTGGCCGATGAGACCGCCGCAGACGCTGCGCTGGCCACAAAGCTGACCGAGGCATGCCCCGTGGACATCTTCGCCACGGCCGACGGGGGCAAGCTTGAGATCGTCGAGAAGAACCTCGATGAGTGCGTGCTGTGCCGTCTGTGCATGGACGCAGTAGGCGGGCGGGGTCCAGATCTCGTGAAGATCCTCAAGCTGTATGACGACGGCGCCGTGCTCGTGTGATCGGATATGCCGAAGGGCTCGGCTCGTCGACCTGCGGCTCATTGGGAAAGTCGAGGGACCCGGCTCGCCGGCCTGCGTCCGGCTGCGCCACCCTCTCGGTGCGCCACCCTCTGGCCGTGGTGAGCGCTATCGTTCAAACGGAGCAGCTGTGAAAAACGAGAATTTCTCCCTGTACGTGATGTGCTTCTTCCTGCTGGCGTCCCTGGCGTTCCTGGCGCAGCAGATCACTGCCTACCACTAGAAGACGCGGCTCAACGGGCATCTAGCTCGCGTGCGGCTTGGCCCGTCGGGCCCGCTGGCGCTCCTGCTGGCGTTCCACGACGTTGGCTATCAGCTTCACGAACTGCTCGGGCCCGGAAGCCTTCGCCTGCCCATAGGTGAAGGCCTCTACCCAATCGGGCACCTTGGCTTCCTTGGCCATCACATTGAAGAACTCCCGCCGCATTTCAACGCGCATACGAGCATCGGCGGCCGCCCCTTTGGTGACCTTGATGCCTGGCATCTCAAGGCGAAAGTGCTGAACGTCGCCGCGCCCGCGCAATTCGATGCCGACGACGAGCTTGAGCGGTTCAAGCGCGGGGACCTCCTTGAGAAAACGGCGCACGGCAAGTTCGATCAATGCCTTGGCATCCTCGGCCATCTCACTCCTCCTCCCGTAGATCCCCCGGCGTGAGCCTAGATCTTATGTCGCTGCAAGAGCTTGCGTCCAATGACCATGCGCTGGATCTCCGAAGTCCCCTCACCGATCAACAAAAGCGGGGCGTCGCGATAGATACGCTCGATCTCATACTCCTTGGAGTACCCATAGCCGCCATGGATACGCAGGCATTCGGTGGCGCAGAAGACGGCAGCCTCGGAGGCAAACAGCTTGGCCATCCCCGCCTCCAGGTCCGAGCGCTCGCCGGCGTCCTTCATCTGCGCGGCGCGGCGCGTCAGCATGCGCGCGGCATCGACCTGCGTGGCCATATCGGCGAGCTTGAACTGGATCGCCTGGTGCTGGGAGATCGGCTTGCCGAAAGTCTTGCGCTCCTGTGAGTAGCGCAGCGCCAGCTCCAGGCAGCGCTGTGCAAGCCCCACTCCGCGCGCGGCGACATTGGCGCGACCGACCTCGAGCGCGTCCATCATCTGCGCGAAGCCATTGTTGAGGCCCTCGGCCTCGCCGCCGAGCACGTTCTCGGCCGGGCACTTGTAGCCGTCGAACACCAACTCGGTGGACTCAACGCCCTTGTAGCCCATCTTCTTGATCTTGGGCGGCACATTCAGACCGGCGTAGTCCCCCGTGTTCTCCCCCACCCCCGGCTCCTTCTCGGCGATGAAGCAGGTGAACCCCTTGTGCTTGGGCTGCGCGTCGGGATCGGTCTTGACGAGCACGAACACGAGCGCAGACATCAGCCCGTTGGTGACCCACATCTTCTGCCCATTGATCTCCCAGGCGCCGTCCTCGACCTTCTTGGCGGACGTCTTGATGGCCTGCACATCGGAGCCGAGCTCAGGCTCGGACAGCGAGAAGGCAGCGCGGATCTCCCCAGTGGCCATACGCGGCAGATACTTCTGGCGCTGCTCCTCGGAGCCGTACTTCATCAGCAGATAGGAGCCGATGAAGTGCGTATTGATGACGCCTGAAATCGAGATCCAGCCACGCGATAGCTCCTCGACGACCATGCAGTAGGTCGTCAGGTCGAGCCCCAGCCCTCCGTACTCCTCAGGAATGGTGATGCCGAACAGCCCCAGCTCCTTCATCTGCTCGACGATCGGCTCGGGATACTCGTCCTTGCCGTCGTAGTGCTCGGCGTTGGGGATGATCTGCTCGTCGGCGAACTGCCGCACCATCTCGACGATGGCCTTCTGCTCGTCAGACTGCGAAAAAGGGGAGGCGGCTACAGCCATTCTCTGAGGCTCCAGTGTCGGTTTTCAGCGTGGGATGGAATATGAAGGGGTCCGGCTCGGCGTCCTGTGGCCGCCTGCGCCACCCTCCTAGAGGAGAATACCGGCGTGAACTTCTCACGCGATGTGATCGATCGACTCCCGCCCGAAGCACTGGCGCTGCTGGAGCTGGCGCGCGATGGCAGCCGCCGGGAATGGAGCTTCGGCGAGATCCAAGAGCTCAGCGCACGGCTGGCAGGCACATTGACCAAGCTTGGCGTGCGCCGGGGTGACGTGGTGATGACGGTCATCGGGAATCGCCCGGAGTGGGTCATGGCGATGGTGGCGTGTTTCCGTGTTGGCGCGGTGGTGCTGCCGTGCACCGAGCAGCTGCGCGCCAAGGATCTGCGTCTGCGTCTGGAGGCGGCCAACCCGACGCTGGTGCTGGCCGACGAGCGCGACGTGGCGGAGCTGGGCGCGGCCGGGCCGAGCTGTCCGGTATTGAGCATCCCGGACGAATCCCTGTACGCTGCCGAGCCGGCCCCTTGCGTGGAGCTTACCCCCGAGGACCCCTGTCTGATCACGTTCACCAGCGGCACGGCCGGCGAGCCCAAGGGCGTCGTGCACGGCCAGCGCTACCTGTTAGGCCAGCAGATCCAGGCCGAGCACTGGCTGGACGCACGAGCGGGCGATCTCGTGTGGTGTACAGCGGCGAGCGGTTGGAGCAAGAGCGCGCGCAACGTCTTCATCGCGCCGTGGCTGAGAGGCGCGACCGCGCTGCTGCACGATGCGCGCTTTGACCCGAACGAGCGCCTGGAGCTGCTCGCGCGCGAGCGGGTGAACGTGCTGTGCATGGCGCCAACGGAGTACCGCGTGATCGCCAAGCGCGCGGAGTCGGGGCGGCTGGAGTCGCTGCGGGGGGCAGGAGCACAGCAAGAGGCGAGAGCACAGAGGCGAAGTGGTGGACCCAACCAGCCCCTGCGCGGCCTGGTGGCAGCAGGCGAGGCGCTCAACCCGGAGGTGCTGCGCGTGTGGCTACAGGCCACGGGCCTGTCGATCCGCGACGGCTACGGCCAGACCGAGACCGGCCAGCTGACGGGAGCTCCGCTGAACGAGCCGATCCGGCCGGGCTCCATGGGCCGAGCGCTGCCGGGCATGCGGCTGGCGATCGATGCGGGCGAGCTGGTGGTGGAGCCGGCGAGCGTGCCGACCTTCTTCCTGGGCTACCTGGGCGAGGGCGCGCGGCGCAATAAGAACGGGGGCTGGATCGTGGAGGACCGCTCCGCGGGCGAGCCGTGGCGTACGGGCGACGTGGTGAGCGAAGACGAGCAGGGCTTCCTGCGATTTGAGGGCCGCAACGACGACGTCATCGTCTCGGCGGGCTATCGCATCGGCCCTTTCGAGGTGGAGAGCGCCCTGGTGTCCCACCCGGCAGTGGCCGAGGCGGCGGCGGTGTCCGCACCCGATGAGGAGCGCGGGGCGGTGGTGAAGGCCGTCGTCGTCCTGCGCGACGGCCTGGCCCCCTCGGCGGAGCTGGTGGCAGAGCTGAAGGAGCACTGCAAGCGCGAGACGGCGCCCTACAAGTACCCGCGGGTGGTGGAGTTCGTGCGGGAACTGCCGAAGACGGCGAGCGGCAAGGTCAAGCGAGCCTTGCTGCGGGAGAGCTGAAGCCCGAGCTAGAGACCGCCAGAGCTGGAGAGAAACCAGAGCTGGAGAGCAACCAGGGCTACAGAGCGACGATCGCGTCGATCTCGACCTGTGCCCCCTTGGGCAACTGGGCGACACCGACGGTCACCCTTGCGGGCGGATCGGCGGCGAAGAAGGATCCATAGACCTCGTTGACCTCCGCGAAGGCCTGCAGGTCGGTCATGTAGATGGTGAGCCGCACGGCGCGCGCAAGCGTGGTACCCGCCGCGTCGCAGACGGCCAGCAGGTTCTCCATGCAGCGCCGGGTCTGCTCTGCGGGGGTCGCTCCCACCAACTCGCCGCTGTCCGGATCGAGCGGGATCTGCCCCGAGCAGAACAGGAGGTCGCCGGCGCGCACCGCGTGGCAGTAAGGACCGATCGCGGCCGGGGCGCCAGCGGCGGTGAAGGTCTCGCGAGCGGCCATCGGCGAGACCCTAGCGGGCAACCGCTGCGTGCGCCAGGTCACGTGCCATGCTGCTCGCCACGCCATCCCACAACGATGGCGCTGACAATCATCAGCGCAGTCCTTTGTCTGATCGACTAGATTCCAATTGATGCGATCTGCCCTGGGAAAGCTCGCCATCGCCTTCCTTGCGGCATTCGCCGTGTTAGGCGCGCTGGCCCTGTCTGCGAGCGCACAGATCGCCTTCAAGCCGTGCGGCAACAGCAACAACTTCGCGTGCGGTCATGTGACGGTCCCGCTGGACCCCACGGGCTTGACGCCGGGCACGATCAACCTGGCTGTGCGCCGCCATCGCGCAACGGTGGGCGAAGCGCACAGCGCGATCGTGGCTCTGGCCGGCGGGCCGGGACAGCCGGCGCTGCCGTTCGCCGAAGACTTCGCCGAAACGCTGGGCTCGATCGCGGCGACGCGCGATCTGATCGTGTTCGATCAGCGCGGTATCGGCCTGTCCCATCCGCTCTCCTGCCATGCCTTTGAAAACCCCAGCATCTACAAGACCTCGGGGGCGGTGACGGCAGCCTGCGCCGACCAGCTTGGCCCGACGCGCAGCTTCTATACCAGTGCCAATACCGTCGCCGACATCGAGGCGATTCGCGTCGCGGGAGGCTATGAAAAGCTCGTGTTGTACGGCACCTCCTACGGCACCAAGGTCGCCGAGGAGTACGCCCAGACCTACCCGGAACACGTCGAAGCGCTGGTGCTGGACTCGGTCGTGCCACCGAACGGCCCCGACCCGCTGCACAAGTCCACGTTCGCGGCGGTGCCTCGCGTCCTGCGCCAGCTATGCGTGGATCGCCTCTGCGCGCACATCACGCCTGAACCGGTGGCGGACCTGGCCAAGGTCGTGCGCAAGATGCACGGCGGTGCGCTCAGCGGCGAGGTGCTGGACGGCAAGGGCCAGCCGCACAAGGTGCGCTTCAACTCCAACTCCCTGCTGAGCATCCTCGTGGCGAGCGACTTCTCGCCGCGGGTACGTGCGGAATTCATCCCCTATGTACGAGCGGTCGCGAATGGCGACACCGCACCGCTGGCGCGCCTGTTCGTGGACGCCTCAAGTGGCGAAGAAGGCGGGAGCGAAGACGACGACAATCCGCTGTTTTACGCGACGACATGCGAAGAGCAGCAGTTCCCATGGAACCGCGCCGTCAGCCCCCACGCACGCCTGGCCGAAGCGGTCCAGCACATCAAGTCGCTGGGACCTGCGGCGAGCGCACCCTTCACCGCCGCCAACATGCTCGCCTTCGGTTCGCTTGAAGAATGCGCATCCTGGCCCTTCACGAGCCCCAACCCCCCGCCTGTGCAGGGGTCGCTGCCCAACGTGCCCACGCTGATCCTGAGTGGCACCAACGATCTGCGCACGCCGACTGCGAATGCGCAGGAAGTGGCGGCCGCGATCCCTGACGCACACCTGCTGGTGGTCCCCTACGCCGGACACTCAGTACTGGGCGACGAGCCCACGACCTGTGGCAGCGACGCCCTCAAGGCCCTGTTCGCAGCGCGCGCCGTTAAGCCGTGCGCTGCCGCGCCGCCACCGCCGCTCCTGCGTCCCCCACCACTGCCGCCGCTGCGTCTGGCGCAGGTGCCGCCGGCGAAGGGCAATGCGGGCAAGGCCGGACGCACCCTGGAGGCAGTGGTGCTGACGCTTTCAGACTTCACCCGCCAGCTGTCCTTCCAGCTTGGAGCGACGCTCAACTCGGGGTCCTTGAGCAGCCTGGGGAGTATCCAGATCGGCGGCCTACGCTCAGGCTCGGTGCGGTTCGATGGCAAGGGGTATGTCTTTCACGACTACAGCTTCGTGCCTAATATCACCCTCTCCGGCAGGATCAGCTCGGACAAGCTCGAATTGCGCATCGGCGGGTCCGCCGCCGCGCGGGGCAAGGTCAAGCTCGGCGCCCATCACTCGCTGACCGGAACGCTGGGTGGCCACCATGTTCACATCCTCCCCTCCATCGGCGCGAGTGCCGCTATTGTCGGTTCTGATGCGCGGGCGAGTCACCACGTGGGTCCTGGGGGCTCTGCTGCCCGTGCTGCTGTTAGCGAGCTCACCCGCCCTCTCCGCTGGCTCCTCGGCGCTTAGCTTCTCGCCCTGCACCGACAATCAGGGCTTCGGCTGCACCACGGTGACGGTGCCGCTCGATCGCAGCGGAGCACTGCCCGGCACGATCCCTTTGAAGGTGGAGCGCATGCAGGCCGGCGGCGCACCGAGCACCGAAGCGGTGATCGCGCTCGCCGGCGGACCCGGTCAGGCCGCGCTGCCATTGGCGGGCTTTATCACCAAGGCCCTCTCCCCGGCACTGAGCACACGCGATCTGGTGATGTTCGACCAGCGCGGCACGGGCGCCTCAGCGCCGCTGAGCTGCCCCGCGCTTAGCAGCAGCGCCGGCGCGGCGGGCATCGCCACTGTGGGCAAGCTGTTTGAACGCTGCGCGCTGCAACTCGGGGCGGCGCGAGGCCAGTACACGACGCAGACCTCGGTGGAAGACATCGAGGCGATACGCCAGGCAATGGGCTACGAAAAGCTTGTGCTCTATGGCGTCAGCTACGGCACCAAGGTCGCATTGGAGTACGCCGCGCGCTACCCCCAGAACGTCTCCGCACTCGTGCTCGACTCGGTGGAGCCAACGGACGGCCCGGACCCCTTCTCACTGGCGACGCTGCAAGCGATGAACCCGGTGCTGGCTGAGCTCTGCAGCGAAGACGCCTGTCGCGGTATCACTGCCACACCGCTGGCAGACCTCGCGCACCTCGCGGCGATCCTGCACAACCACCCGCTGCGCGCGGCAGTGTACGACGGCTCCGGCCACCGCCATGTGCTGAGCACCTCCGAGAGCGATCTGCTGGGCGTGCTGCAGGCCGGTGATCTGAATCCCGCGCTGCGCGCGCTGCTGCCGGCGGCGGTGCGCTCGGCCCTGAGAGGCGACGCCAGCCCACTGGTGCGTCTGACCCTGCTGGCGGATGGCCTGATACCGACGATCCCCTCGCGCCAGCCCACCGAAAACAGCGAGGGCATCGACACGGCACTGAACGCGACGACGATCTGCGAGGAGGCGCCCTTCCCGTGGGGCCGGGGCGATCCGCCCGCGGCGCGCGAAGCGGAGGCAAACGCGGCGCTGCGGGCGCTACCCAGCACGGCCTTCTATCCCTTCGATGCCAATCTGGCGCTGGAAGCCGGCACGATCCCTGGCTGCGTGGACTGGCCAGACGCCGCTCCGCCGCCACCGGTGGTTGGCCCACCGCCCAACGTCCCCACGCTGATCCTCTCGGGCGCCCAGGACCTGCGCACCCCCACGAGCGGCGCGCGCAAGGTCGCGGCAACGATCCCCGACGCGCAGCTGCTGGTGGTTCCCTACACCGGCCATTCGGTGCTGGGCACCGACTTCAGCGGTTGCGCACTGCTCGCGGTCAAGGCTTTCTTCGGCGGCCTGCCGGTGCAGGTCTGCGCGCCTGCTTCCAACATCTTCACCCCCACGCCGATCACCCCTACGCACCTTGAATCCGTGAACCCCGCCGCGGGTGTCCCCGGTCGCGCGGGCCGGACGGTGACGGCGGTGCTCGACACGATTCTCGACCTCAACCGCCAGGTCATCGGCGCGACGCTGCAGGCCAACCAGGCGCTTCCCAGCGGCGCGAGCTTCGGCGGTCTGCGCGGAGGCTACGCGCGCCTGCGCCTCGGCGCCGTACTGCTGCACCGCCTCTCATTCGTGCCGGGCGTCGAGCTCAGCGGCACGATCCCGGTCAAAGGTGGCCGCCTGCAGGCCGCCACGGTGCTGATCAGCGGCTCCGCAGCCGCGCCCGGCAGCGTGCGCGTAGGCGCCGGCAAGCATGTCAGCGGCGACCTCGGTGGCAAGCGCTTCAACGTGGCGCTGAGCAAAGTGAAGCTCTCGCGGTTCGCCGGCGGCGAATGGCCTTCAGCCCCGGTGGCCTTCCCGCTGCCCGGCCTGGCAAGAGTGCACTGAGCACGGGGCACGGGGCACTGATCACGGGGCACTGGGCAGGGGCACTGATCACGGGGCACTGGTCACGGGGCGGCAAAGACTGCCTCGGGCATCAAGAGCCCCCGCCGGCAGCAGTGGCGCCAAGCCCGGGATAGCTAGGCTGAACCTATGCCCAACGCCCTGGCCCTGGAGACCTCCCCATATCTGCGCCAGCACGCAGAGAATCCGGTGGATTGGCTCCCTTGGGGGCCCGAGGCCCTGACCCGGGCGCGGGAGCGAGATGTCCCGCTGCTGGTCTCGATCGGCTACTCCTCATGCCACTGGTGCCATGTGATGGAGCATGAGTCCTTCGAGGACCCGCGCGTGGCGGCAGTGATGAACGAGGAGTTCGTGTGCGTGAAGGTGGATCGTGAGGAGCGCCCCGATGTGGATGCGCTTTACATGGAGGCCGTGCAGGGCATGACCGGTCACGGCGGCTGGCCGCTGAACGTATTCCTCACGCCTGAGCAGGTGCCCTTCTATGGTGGCACCTACTACCCACCGCAGGAGCGCCCGGGCATGCCGGCGTGGACGCAGGTGCTGCAGGCGATCGCGGAGACCTGGCGCGAGCGCAAGGAGGAGATCCGCGCCGGAGGCGAGCAGTTACGCGAGCGCCTCGGTGGAGGGGCGCGTTTGCAACCCTCGCACGAGCCGATCCAGGCCAGCGCGCTGGAGGACGCGGTAGGTCAGCTGCGCACGTCCTTCGACTCGGTGCAGGGAGGGTTTGGGAGCCCGCCCACCCAGGCGCCGAAGTTTCCGCAGGCCCCGGTGCTGGAGTTTCTGCTGGCGCGAGCATCGAGCGATGGCCGCCCGACCGGCACAGAGGCGCAGATGGCGCTGTTCACGTTGCGGGCAATGGCCTCGGGTGGCATTCACGACCAGGTGGGCGGCGGTTTTCACCGCTACGCGGTGGACGCCACCTGGACAGTGCCGCACTTCGAGAAGATGCTCTACGACAACGCCCTGCTGGCGCGCTGCTATCTGCACGGATATCGCCTGTCAGAGGATCCGGAGCTGGCCCACGTATGCCGCGACACGCTGGATTGGATGCTGCGCGAGATGCAGGGGCCTGAGGGCGGCTTCTACTCGGCGCTGGACGCCGACTCGGAGGGCGTGGAGGGCACGCACTACGTATGGAAGGTTGCTGAGATGAAGGCCGTGCTGGGCGAGGACGCGGAGGTGGCCATCCGCTGGCTGGGCGCCACGGAGGAAGGCAACTTCGTAGAGGGGTCGGGTGGGTCTCGATCGTCCGAGCCAGGGCTGAACGTGCTGGAGGACCGCGGTCCTCGACCCGATCAGGCCGCGCAGGAGCGCATCCGCGCGCGCCTGCTGGAGGTGCGCGGACAGCGCACCGCACCGGGTCTCGACGACAAGCGCCTGACCGCCTGGAATGCGCTGGCGATCTCGGCATTGGCCGACGCCGGCGCGGTGCTGGGCGGGGCGAGCGGGCGCCGTTACCTCGACGCGGCCGTGCGCTGCGCAGAGTTCATCCTGCGCGAGCTGCGCGACGAGCAAGGCCGGCTGCTACGCACCTACAGCAAAGACAAGTCCCGCCTGGGCGCCTACCTGGAGGACTACGCGTTCCTGCTGGAAGCCTTCATGACGCTGTTCGAAGCGACCTGCGAGGAGCGCTGGCTGAGCGAGGCGCGAGCGCTGGCAGATGAGATGATCGCGCGCTTCGGAGACCCTGAGCACGGAGGCTTCTTCTCAACGGCCTCAGATCACGAAGCGCTGATCGTCAGGCGCAAGGATCTGGAGGACTCCCCGATCCCCTCGGGCGCCTCCGCGGCGGCGCTGGGGCTGCTGCGCCTGGCCCGAGCGACGGGCGAGCTGGACTATGAACGCGAGGCCGTGGGCGTGCTGCGGCTGCTGCACGAGATCGCGCCGCGCCACCCCTCATCTTTCGGTCACCTGCTGCAGGCGATGCAGCTGTATCTCTTCCCCGCGCAGTGGATCGCCTGCGCGGTGCCCCCGGTCATTGGGGCGGCGCCCGGCTCACCAGCGTGAGCTAGACCACGACAAACGCGGCCCACACGCCGGAGCCGAAGGCGGAGGTCTTTCCCTCCCCTACAGCACAGACAGGTAGCGATCGAGCTCCCACTGTGTGACCTGCACGCGGTAGTCCTCCCACTCCTGGCGCTTGATCTCGATGTAGCGGTTGAACATGTGCTCGCCTAGGGTGCGCAGCACGAGCTCCGACTCGGCCGTGATCTCGATCGCCTCGCCGAGCGTCTCCGGCAGCTGCTCGACGCCGAGCCGCCGGCGCTCCTCGCCGGAGAGGTGATAGAGGTTCTTCTCCATCGGCTCGGGCAGTTCGTAGCCCTTCTCGATGCCCTCCAGGCCGGCCTGCAGCAGCACGGCGAAAGTCAAATACGGATTGCACGCCGGATCGGGGCAGCGCAGCTCCATGCGTGTCGCCTTCTCGCGCCCGGGGTGGTAGAGCGGCACACGCACCAGTGCGCTGCGGTTGCGCCGCGACCAGGCGACGTATACGGGCGCCTCGAAGCCGGGCACCAGGCGCTTGTAGCTGTTGACCCACTGCGCGAAGATCGAGCAGATCTCGCGTGCGTGCTTGAGCTGGCCGGCGATGAAGGCCTTGCCGATATCGGAGAGGAAGTACTGATCCTCGGGGTCGTAGAAGGCGTTCTGGTTATTCGTGAACAGCGACTGGTGGGTGTGCATGCCCGAGCCGTTCTCGCCGAACAGCGGCTTGGGCATGAAGGTGGCGTGCCAGCCGTACTTCATCGCGTACTCCTTGACCGTGATGCGGTAGGTCATGCAGTCGTCGGCCATCTTCATCGCGTCGGCGTAGCGCATGTCGATCTCGTGCTGCGATGGGCCGACCTCGTGGTGGGTGTACTCCACGTGGATGCCCAACTGCTCGAGTGCCAGCACCGTCTCGCGGCGCACGTCCGAGCCTGCATCCAGCGTCGTCAGATCGAAGTAGCCGCCGCGGTCGAGTACCTCCGTGGAGCGGCTGTCGCGGAACAGGAAGTACTCAAGCTCCGGGCCCACGTTGAAGGTGTCAAAGCCCATGCCATGGGCACGCTCAAGCGCCCGGCGCAGCACGTGCCGGGGGTCACCCTCATAAGGCGTGCGCTCAGGCGTGATGATGTCGCAGAACATTCGCCCTACCCCCTGCTCCTCCGGGCGCCACGGCAGCACCGCGAAGGTGCTGGGGTCGGGCATCGCGATCATGTCGGACTCCTCGATCGCATTGAAGCCGGTGATCGAAGACCCATCGAAGCCCATGCCCGCCTCGAAGGCGTCATCGAGTTCCAGCGAGTTGATGGAGAAGGACTTCAGCTGTCCTAGAACGTCTGTGAACCAGAAGCGGATGAAGCGGATGTCGCGCTCCTCCACGAGCGCCTTGACGTCTGCGACGGTCTTCGGCAGTTCGGCCATCTGGCGCTGAGCGTAGTGGATGGACCTACCGACCGGTATCGACGGTTGGCCAAAGAGGGGCAGCCCAAGGGAAGGGCCGCCGCAAGCCTCTAGCCGTGGCCACTCACAATCGCAACCATCAGCAGCATGCACCCCAGCGCAACGGCCCAGCCGGCGATCCTGTCGGGGCGCCCACCGACACGCTCCACGGGCCTGCGTATGGGCCGACGCCGACGCGGTGCCATGCGCTCGGTAGCCACCCGGCGGCGCTCGATGCGCTCGCGCATGTTGACATCCTCGACTTCGGCCCACCAAGCGCGGGCCTCGGCTCGCATTGCCATCGCTGACGATGCTAACGACGCCTGCGGCGGCAAATTCCGACTGTGCCGCTATTTACGGAGACTTACTCTCAGTGACCGGCGACGGCAGCCAGGAAAGAGGCGATAGCTTCGGCGTCATGCCCCTGATAAAGCAAGGCCGGCATCTGTCCGAGCCCACGCGCACGCCCTTCGGCGATGGCATTCAGGACAAGCGCCTTACGCCCGGCTTCGGTAGGGATCGAGCTGCCCAGACGTACGTCGAGGTTGGGCCCGATGCGACCTACGGCATTGGCGGCCGCCAGCGTGTGGCAGGTCGCACAAGACTCCGCGAACAGCTCGCGGCCGTGCTGCTGCTCGGCGCTGAGATGCACGCCACCGACCCCGACGCTGGCCTTGTTGTGGCCGTTGAAGGCCAGGACGAGCGCCGGCACCACCAGCCCGAAGGCAAACAGCAGCACCACCCCCGCCGTCACCAGGCGACGCCCCGCCCGGGACTCGGTGTGCAGCGAATTACGGGCCCCACGCGGCCCGCCGCGCATTGCCAGGAAGAACACCGTCAGGCCAAGAATGACCCAGAACAGGACGACGCCGATGACCATGTGCGCCGGAAGATACCTGAGGGCGGCCCGGAAGGGCCGCCTGGAGATGTGCGAGCGCTCCAGGATTCCTTAGGTTTGTTCCAGGATTCCTTAGGTTGTCTTGATCTAGCGCGCTAGCCTGGAGGGTGGATCTTCCTTCGAGGGTGGCGCAACCGGCCGCAGGCCGGCGAGCCGGGTACCTCGATTTTCGATCATAGGTGGCGTAGCGGCCGAAGGCCGGCGAGCCGGGCCCCTCTATCTCCCGATCACGAAATGAGCTTCAGATGAACATCCTGCGCCGTCTCCCCCTCTCTCGTCTATTGCTGCTGTGCAGCCTGGTGGTGGCCATCGGGATCGGCATTACGGCCCTGGCGATGGCCGTCGGTGCAGGCCCCACGCCACCCCCGAAGCCCCTCCCGGAAGCCGTTCACGACGCGCTCGCCACGCGGGTGGGTGGGAACCCTATCCAGGGCGTCAGCGCGCGCATCCAGTTCACCAACCATCTTGTGGAAGGCGCCAACCTGGCCAGCGGTGGCGGCACGGGCGGCCAGCTCGCCTCAAGCCCACTGCTCACAGGCGCCTCGGGTCGACTGTGGATCGCCGCCGACGGCAGGACGCGCCTGGAGCTGCAGTCCGAAAACGGCGACAGCCAGTTGCTGTATGACGGGCACACCGTGTCCCTCTACGACGCATCCTCCAACACGCTGTACCGCTACACCCCAAAGCAGGGCTCAGACGAAGCTCAGAGCTCCTCTTCCAGTGGCGACGCGGCTGGTCACCACGCGATCCCGACGGTGCAGGAAATCCAGGAAGCGATCGCGCACGCTACGCCCCACGCGACCTTCTCGGGCGCCACGCCCACCAACATCGCCGGACAGCCCGCCTACACGCTGCGCATCTCCCCCGCGCGCGACGGCGGCCTGATTGGTGGCGCGGAGCTCTCCTGGGACGCGGTCCATGGCGTGCCGTTGCGCGCCGCGGTCTACTCGACCACCAGCTCCGCTCCGGTGCTCGAACTGGCGGCGACGGAAGTCTCCTACGGCCCGGTTGCCAGCTCGACGTTCGATTTCACGCCGCCCGCGAGCGCCAAGGTGCAGGAAGTCACCCCTCCCGAACACGAACCTTCCGCGGGTGCCGCAGGCGGGGCCGCAGGCGACTCCGCCGGGCACGCTCCCACGGGCCAGCCGGGGCACAGCGGCGCCGACACCCCGAAGGTGACCACCCATGGCGAAGGTCTGGCCGGCATCACGGTGATCGAAGGCCAGGCCAAGGATGCCGAAGGCAAGCCCAGCGCCTCCCTGCCGGAAGGGCTGCCCCAGGCCAACATCAACGGGACTACGGCCACCGAGCTGCCCACGGCCCTGGGCACGTTGCTCAGCTTTGAGCGCAGCGGCGTCAGATACCTGCTCGTTGGCTCGGTCACGCCAGCTGCCATCGAGGCGTTCGCGCGGGGTCTGTAGCCGTGAGCGACGCCGCGTCGGCGGCTACCGCGACCCTGCCCGCCGCGTCTGCGCCAGCGGGCGCCGAAGAGACGCAGCCGGTCAAGGCGCGCGGCCTGGTCAAGCGCTACGACGATGTGTTGGCGGTCGACCACATCGACCTGAACGTGCGCACCGGCGACGTGTATGGCTTCCTGGGCCCCAACGGCGCGGGCAAGACCACCACGCTGCGCATGGCCCTCGGCCTGATCACGCCCACGGAGGGCAAGGTAGAGCTGTTCGGGCGCGACCCCCTGCGTCGCGGCGCCGCCGCGCTTGAGGGCGTGGCGGGCTTCGTGGAGGCCCCTCGCTTCTACCCCTACCTGACGGGCCGCAAGAACCTGGAACTGCTGGCGGCGCTCGACGGGGCCGGCGCGAAAGAGCGCATTAACGAGGTCCTTGAGGTGGTCGATCTGGCGCCGCGCGCCAAGCACAAGGTCGGCGGCTACTCCCACGGTATGCGCCAGCGTCTAGGCATCGCCGCCGCGTTGCTGCGCCGCCCGCGCCTGCTGATCCTGGACGAGCCGGCGACGGGCCTGGACCCGGCCGGGATGCGCGACATGCGCGAGTTGATCCGTCGCCTGGCGGGCGAAGGCATCACCGTGCTGCTCTCTAGCCATCAGCTTCCCGAGGTACAGGAACTGTGCGACCGGGTGGCGATCGTGGACAAAGGTCGAGTGGTCTACGAGGGCGCCCTTAGCGAGCTGCGCCGCCAGGGCGGGGCGGGTTACCGCCTGCGCACCAGCGATAACGAGCGCGCACTGGCGTTGGCAAGCGCCCACGGGGGCATTGAGCAGGCTACGAGCGTTGACGGCTACGTGCGTCTGCAGGCGGACGAGCGCGATGTCGGAGCGCTGTCGGTGGCGCTCGGCCGCGAGGGCATAGCCATCCTTGCCCTGACACCGGAGCTGGCCACGCTTGAGGATCTGTTCTTCTCCTTGACCGAAGGCCCAACATCCCCAACTCCATCCCCATCCCCGACCTCAGGCTCAGGCTCAGCTTCAGGCTCAGGCCAGGAGAGAACATGACGCTGACTGCCTACCGCTGGGAGCTGCGCAAGCTGATCTCCCAGAAGCGCACCTACCTGGGTTTGGGGCTGGTGATCGTGCTACCCCTGTTCTTCGTGATCTTTCAGAACTTCCATCAGCGTCACGACCACGGCGCGGACAACATCTTCGCCTCGCAGATCGGCCAGTCCGGCCTGGCAACGCCGGTGCTGATGCTGCTGTTCCTCTCGGTCTTCATGCTGCCGCTGGCCGCCGCGCTGGTGGCCGGGGACATCGTGGCGGCCGAGGACGGCAACGGCACGCTGAAGACGATCCTCACGCGCTCGGTCAATCGCGGCCAGATATTCGCGGCGAAGGCGCTGGCGGCGATGACCTACGCCACGATCGCCGTGTTCCTGTCAGCCTTGGTGGCGACGGTCGGCGGCGTGGCCTCCTGGGGCTTCAACCACGTCGTCACCTACTCCGGCACGGTCGTTTCGGCCCCAGAAGCCCTGCTGCTGGTGTTCGCCGCCAACTCGGTCTACCTCATACCGCTGCTGACGGTGGCAAGCATCGGCGTGCTGCTGTCCACCGTCACGCGCAACAGCGCGGCAGCCGTCGTGGGCACCATCGGCTTCACCATCGTGCTGCTGATCATCGCGCAGATCCCGGGACTTGAAGGCATCCGCCCCTACCTATTGCACGAACAGTATGAGAACTGGCACGGCCTGCTGCGCACTCCCACCGACTGGGCGCCCATCTGGCACTCGCTGTGGGTCTGCGCGCTGTATGCGGGGCCGGCACTGTTCGCCGCATACCTCGTCTTTCTCCGTCGCGACGTGGCCGGCGGCTAATCAACACACCGCCAAGAGCCGCCTCAGGGTCGCTTGTACGCGCCGTAGACAATCCCCGAGCCGAGGGTGTTGCCACGGAGCTGGGCCTGGACGGTGCGAGGATCGAAGCCGGAGGTGAGGCTGAGCGGATGCTTAAGGGCGTATACGAGCATGAGGATGGCCTGCGGTTTTTTGCCTTCCGGGCAGATCCCAGCCCAGCCGACGTGTCCATTGCTGCTGCGCCCCGCGACCGCACCCGGCGGAAGCTGGCCTGCGGCAAAGCCCCCGGAGCTGGGGTTGATCCCCCCGACCGCCCAGCGGATGGCCCCCTGAGCCCCCGCGGTGAGGCTGAGCGCGAGCACGAGCAACTGGGAGGTGCCAGCAGGCAGCTTGCCCCACTGCAATGGAGGCGAGACGTTGCCGCCATCGCAGGTGTAGCGCGCGGGGATCTTGCCGCTGTGTGGAAAGGCGTCGCTGGCGACGGCGATCTTTCCGGGTGGCGACTTGGCGGTGCTGCCGTTGGGCGAAGTGCCACCTGAAGTGGTTGGTTTGCCATTCTGGGAGCTCGTGGACTGGGCGCCGTGCGACGTCGAGGTGGACGTCTTTGCAGACGAGGTCGTCGTGGATGCCGACGTCGCAGTGTTCGAGCTCGCAGTCGACGGGGCTACGCTTGAAGTCGTCGTGAGTGAGGAAACGCCGGCGGACTGGGTGGCAGTGGAGCTACCTCCGCAGCCGGCGAGCAGGGCCGCCGTAGCAATAGCGGCGACGAGGATGGAGGGGATTCGGTTTGTCGGCATTGGTCGGTCAGCCTACTCGACAGACGGCCGCACGGCGACATCTGACGCCAGACGTTTCTGACTCCCAAAACGCCTTGGTCAGCTCACCTCGGCGGGCAGCTCGATGGCACTGAGCTCCACCTCGCCGGCAAGCCGCCGGACCTCGCGCGGATCGATCAGCCCGGCGCCCAGACGCCCTGTCGACTCCGCACCACAGGCCACGCCGAAGCGCAGACACTCATCAGGCGAGCTGTCGCTGTAGCGCGCGGCGACATATCCCGCGAGGAAGGCATCGCCCGAGCCCCGCTTGGCGACCGGCTCACGCAACTCGACGCGCGCGCGACGCAGCTGCGGCTGGCCATCGATGAGCACCTGCGCGAAGCAGCCGTCGGGCAACGTCATAATCGCCTCGCGCGCACCGAGCGCAACGATCTCGCGTACCGCAAGCGAGCGTTCGGCGTCGTCGTTGAACTCGTGTCCGACCAGCTCCTCGGCCTCGAGCACGTTGGGCGAGACCACGTCCGGTTCGGCCCTGACCGATTGATGCAGAGGATCGCCGTCGGCGTCGATCATGATCGTGACGCCGGTGCGCTGCAGTTCACGGATGAGCGTGGCGTAGATGTCGGGGTCCACGCCGCGCGGGATCGACCCGGCGAACACCACGATCGCGGCCCCGCGCGCGAGATACAGCAGCTTGTCGCGGAACAGCTCGACCTCGTGCTCGGAGACGGAAGGCCCGCGCTCATTGATCTCCGTCTGCTGCCCATCGGTCGGGTCGAGCACCGAGGTGTTAGTGCGCGACTCCTCGCGGATGCGCACGAAGTCGTTGAGGATCGATTCGGCGGTGAGCTCGTCGACGATGCGTGTGCCTGTGGCCCCACCCGCCATGCCGGTGGCGATTACTGGCTGCCCCAGCGCCTTCAGCGCACGGGCGATGTTGACGCCCTTACCGCCGGCCATCGTGCGCTGCTCGACGGTGCGGTGGCGCCGTCCGAGGCGAAAGTTGGGGACCGACAGCGACTTGTCGATCGCCGCATTCAGGGTCACCGTGATGATCATCCCGTTCTCACATCCGCCTTCCCGGCTCCCGGTCGCCTAGACAGCGCCCGTTAGGCCCTTGCAGAGGGTAGCGGAAGCGGAGAGAGCTACCCCGACAGGCCCCAGGCCAACTCACGCAGGCGCTCGGCCTCGGCGCGCGCGGCCACAGCCGGCTCGCCGCCGGCAACCAGGTGCGCCCCCGCGATGGAGCGCGAGGCCGTAATCAGACCCGCGGCGCGGCCGGGGGCGAACGCGGGAGATAGATCCTCAACCCGGCCGCCCTGCGCGCCGACGCCGGGCAGCAGGAAGACGGCGCTCGGCATCAACTCGCGGGCGCGCAACAGATGCTCGGGTGCGGTGGCCCCTACGACGGCGCCAACATCGCTGAGGCCACCCTCTCCGCCGCTGAGGCCACCCTCTCCGCCGCTGAGGGCACTTTCTCCGCCAGTCCCTCCCAGTCCCGGACGGCCCAAATCCTCCCCCAAATCCTCCACGAGCCCCGCGAGGCGTTCCCACACCCTCCCGCCGCCAGCAAGCTCAAGGTCCTCGACGTCGGCAGCGCCGGGATTAGAAGTGCGCACGAGTACCAACACACCGGCCCCTATGGCTCGGGCAGCCGCGACAAACGGCTCGATCGAATCACGCCCCATCAGCGGATTGACGGTGATCATGTCCGCCCCAAGTCCAGGCACTGGCCCAAAGGGCGTTTCGCGTCCGCCGAAGAGCGAATCGGCATAGGCCTGCGCGGTTACGTCGATATCACCACGCTTGCCGTCGGCGATCACCAGCAGGCCCGCCTCGCGGGCATGCGCAGCGAGGGCACTCAGGATCGTCTGCCCGGTCGCGCCAAGCACCTCAAAACGAGCCAGCTGCAGCTTGACGGCCACGCAAGCGGGCGCAACTGCATCGATCAGCGCCAAGCAATGCCTGAGAATCGCGACACCCGCACGCTGCACAGGCGGCACCTCAACATCCTGACTGGAACGACCCTCAAGCCCACCCGGCCAAAGCGCCGCCGGATCGGGATCAAGGCCGAGCACGATCTGCGACTCGCGCTCGGCCACACGTGCCGCGAGAGTGTCGCCGAAGGTGCCGATCAGCGCCCCTTGACCGCGCTCTTCAGGCCGCTACCAGCCGTAAACCGGGGGATGCGCGTAGCGGCGATCTGGATGCGCTCACCCGTGCGGGGATTGACCCCTTGGCGCGCGCCGCGCTCGCCCACATGAAACTTGCCGAACCCCGACAAGGTGATCTCGCTGCCACGTCGCAAAGCGTCCTCAACGGTAGCCAAAACGGCCTCCACGGCGCGCGTAGCATCCTGCTTGGTCAGCTCAGCGCGGTCGGCAACCTGATCGACCAGCTCGGACTTCGTCACTTCGTCCTCCTCGTTCCGTTCATGTATACCGACCCCGTCCAAAAAGCTAACACCGTCCGCGGACGGCGCATTGGTCCGGGTCCGCGGACAGCGCGCTGATCCGCAGGCGGCACGCCGGCCCAACGCAATACGATGGCCGCGATGACTCTCGAACGCGGAGCCTGGATCGCCACCGTGCTGGTCGCGCTGCTGACCGCCATCCTGGTGGCCCTGGAGGGCTACACGGGCTATGCGGCCCTCTCACTTGCCGTCGGGGCGTCCGCCGCGATCAACCTGTTCTGAGCGCCTGCTCTGAGCGCCGCAGCCACTCCTCCAGCGCGCGCGCAGCCTTGCCCCGGTGGCTGATCGCGTCCTTCTGCGCATCACTCAACTCGGCCATCGTCATCCCCTCGGGCCCATCCAGCGGCAGAAACGCGGGGTCATAGCCAAATCCCCGCTCGCCCCGCAGCTCCCCGGCAAGCCGCCCGGCGCAGCGCTCCTCAAACACCCGCTCGACACCCCCGAGCGGATCGACGTAGGCAATCGCGCAGACATACTCCAACCCACTCCCCGCGGGCGCCTCGCCCAGCAGCTTGCGCAGGTTCTCCTCATCCGAGGCGTCCTCCCCGGCATAGCGAGCCGAGCGCACCCCTGGCGCGCCCCCGAGTGCGGCAGCCTCGATCCCGGAGTCATCCGCAATCGCGACGCCCCCGGTCACAAGCGCGGCTGCGCGTGCCTTGCCAAGCGCGTTCTCGGCAAAGGTCTCCCCGTCCTCCGGCGGCAGCTGCACATCCTGGGGCAACACCTTCACCTCAAACCCCACGAGCAGGCGAGCGAACTCGCGTCGCTTGTGCTCGTTGTGAGTGGCGAGAAGAAGTTGCACGCGACGCGACCCAGTCAAACGCGCTTCAGGCAGCCCCGGCGATGGCCTGTTCCTGCAACCCCCGCAGCTGCTCGATCCCGGCGCCAGCCAGCGCCAGCAGCTCGTCCAGATGCGCCCGCGAAAGCGGCGTGCGCTCAGCCGTCGCCTGCACCTCGATCAGCCCTCCCTCCCCGGTCATCACGACATTGGCATCGACCTCGGCGGTTGAGTCCTCGGAGTAGTCGAGATCCAAGAGCGCCATGCCCTCCACCATGCCGCAGGACACGGCCGCGACCGAGCCCGTGAGCGGCGAGCGCTCGAGCTTTCCCTCCTCGCGCAGGCGCGCACAGGCCAAGGCAAGCGCCACGAACGCCCCGGTGATGGAAGCGCAGCGAGTCCCGCCATCGGCCTGCAGCACATCGCAGTCGAGATAGATCGTGCGCTCCCCTAGAGCCTCGAAGTCGATCACTCCGCGCAGCGAACGCCCGATCAGGCGCTGGATCTCAACCGAACGCCCATCCAAGCGTCCCTTGCTGATGTCGCGCTGCTTGCGATCCCCTGTGGAGGCGGGCAGCATGCCGTACTCGGCAGTGACCCAGCCACGCCCCTTGCCGGCCATCCAGCGCGGCACCGATTCCTGCGCGGAGGCGGTGCAGATCACGCGGGTCTCCCCCACCGATATCAGCGCGGACCCGGTGGCCGGCCGCACGAACCCCGGCTCGATGGTGGTGGGCCGCAGCCCGTCGGCGCCGCGCCCGTAGCTGCGCTCGATCGCGGCGGAGCCCGCACCCGCGTCGGAGCCCGCATCCGGGCCCGAGCCAGCACCCACTCCTGCATCGCCGCTCACGCGAGCACCTCCACGCCAGCCAGCTCAACCTGCTCGACCGCAGCCAGCGGCATCTGCAGAAAGCGGGTGCCCAACTCGTGAAAGACCTCCGTATCGCCGGTGCAGAGAAAGCGATAGTCCCCCTCCCCGGCGCGCGGATTGCGCAGGTCACGGGTGCTGAGCGCATGCTCGACCTGCCTCGCCAAGGCTGCCCCGGAGCTGATGAGCGTGACTGTCGGGCCGAGCATTCGCTGCAACATAGGCTGAATCAGCGGGTAGTGCGTGCAGCCCAGGATCACGGTGTCGCAATCGGCCTCGCGCAGCGGCGCGCAAGCCGCGCGCACAACCTCGACGGCACGCTCGTCGAACTGCTCCCCCGCCTGGATGATCGCGGCCAGCCCGGGGCAGGGCACGGCGTGCAGTGTCACGTGAGGATCGATCGCAAGCACGGCCTCCTCATACGCGCGGCTGGCAACGGTCGTGGGCGTGGCCAGCAGCCCGATGCGCCCGCTGCGCGTGGCGGCCACGGCGCGCAGCGCCTCCGGCCTGACGACACCCAGCACGTCGAGCCCCAGCGTGGTCTGCATCATGCGCCGGTTCAAGCTGGGCAGCGCGGCCGAAGTCGCCGAGTTGCAGGCGACCACCAGGAGCTTGGCGCCTCGCCGCAAGAGCTCCTCGGCGATCTCCGCCGAGAAGCGCTCGATCTCCGCCGGCTGGCGTTCGCCGTAGGGGAAGCGAGCAGTGTCACCGAGATAGAGGAAGTCCTCGTGCGGCAGCCTCACGAGCAGCTCGTGCAGGACCGTCAGCCCGCCCACGCCCGAGTCGAACACGCCGATCGGTCGGCTGCGGTGATCGGTTGCCGTTGCACTCGTCACCCGGCTCATCATTCCAGAGCGCTCTCCTCCGCGGATGCCGCGCGCGAGCCGGAGCGCTACGGTCCGCCCATGCTGCGCGCGCTGGTGGTCTCGAACATGCTCCCGGACGCGAGCCATCCGGAGCGCGGGCGGTTCGTGCGCGATCAGGTGCAGGCTCTGCGCACCCTGCCGGAGCTGGAGGTGGAGCTGTACGAGTTCCCCCCAGGCGCCCCGGCCCTGCTGCAAGCGGCGCGCGCGCTGCGCAAGCGCTACAAAGGCGAGCATTTAGACGTGGTGCACGCCCACTTCGGTCTCACCGCTTGGCCGGCGCTGGCGCTGAAAGCCAAGGTGCACGCGCTGACGGTGCATGGCACCGACATACATCACCCCCGCACACGCCAGGCCACCCGCGCGGTGCTGCCGCTGATGAACCTCGTGGCCGCGGCCTCGGCACCGCTCGCGGCGGACATCCCGGGCGCGAGGGCGCGTAAGCGCGCGATGGTGCTGCCGTGCGGCGTGGACATGGAGCGCTTCCGGCCCATCTCCCGCGCGCAGGCGCGCGCCGAGTTGGGCTTGCATCCCGACGCCCCTCAGCTGCTGTTCCCCGCCGACCCGGCCCGCGCAAGCAAGCGCTTTGATCGCGCACAGGCTCTCGCCCGCACGACCTCGCTGCTCACGCTGGGGGGCATCCCCCCCGAGCAGGTGCCTCTGTGGATCAACGCGGCCAATGCGGTGATCGTGCCCTCCGAACGCGAGGGCTTCGGCTTGGCAGTGCTTGAGGCATTGGCCTGCGATGTGCCGGTTCTGGCCACGCCGGTGGGGGTGCACCCCGAAGCCTTGCGGGGCCTGGCCGGCACCCTCTGCACCCCGTTTGACCTTGTCGCGTGGCAGGCTGCCCTGGAGCCTCTTCTGAACGCTGAGGACCCACGCGTAGCCGGCCGCCCGCACGCCGAGCCATTCTCGGCCGAACGCATGGCGCGTCGTGTGGCGGCGGCATGGGGCGCGTTGCAGAACTGACTGGGCGAAGAGGGCCCGGCTCGCCGGCCATCCGGTCGGCTACGCCACCCTCTAAAGCCGGGTAGCATGATTCGATGGTGGAAGAGAGCAAGTCTGCCCAGAGCGTTCCCAATGCCGCTCCGGCGCCGGCCGGACAGCAGCCCGTGCCCGGATCTCCGGCGACAGCCGTACATCAGCCGGCGCAGGGCGCTGCCGGGAGCCCACCCGCGAATGCAGAGACTCCTGCCAGCGTGGAGACCCCAGCAGGAGTGGAGACCCCGGCTCCCCCGACGGACCCAGGCTTCCTGGAGCGAGGCGGCCTGCGCCGCCGGCTGCGATTCCTGCGCAAGACACGCGAGCTGGCCTACAGGGACCTAGGTGGTCTGGTATTCGAGATGCACCGCCTGGGCCAGGAGCGCAAAGACCTGCTCGACGGCAAGCTGGCGACGCTGGCGCGGATCGACACGGAGCTGCGGGCGATCGAAGACGCGCTGCACGAGCGCCGTGGCGTGACGGTGCTGCGCGAGGCAGGCGTAACGGCGTGCCCACGCTGCGCGGCGATCCACGGCAGCGAGGATCACTTCTGCCCCAACTGCGGATTCTCGATGGGGCGGGCGGAGCGGCCGATAGCGACAAACCCCGTGGCAACGCCCGTCGCCACCCCACCGGCGCCTACCCCGGCAGCGAAGCCCCCAACAGCTGCCCCCGTATCAGCCAAGCCCTTAACAGCCACCCCTCCGGCAGCGACACCGCAGCCCAACTCATCCCCGGCAACGCCAGCGACGGCGATGCCGCGACCGCAGAACGCCCCCGAGCGGCCGCAGAACGCCCCTGTGGTGCCGATCTCCCCCACGACGCGCCCGGCACCAGCACAGGAAGTGGACGAACCGACAGAAATCGTGGAGCCGCCGACACGGATAGTGCGCCCCGGCGATCCGCCGGCTGAGGAGTCACGCCGGGCGTGAGCGTCGCGGCCGCCCCTCCGGGGCCTGGTGGACAGGCCGGCGCGACGCCGCCGCCCGCCGAGGGCTGCCCCCTGTGCGGTTCGCCGCTGCAGGGCGAGCAGGAGTGGTGCCTGCGCTGCGGAGCGGCAGCGCGTACGCGCTTGGCTTCGACGCCGAACTGGCGCGCACCGCTGGTTCTGCTGGGTCTGATGATCGTGCTGGGCCTGGGAGTGCTCGCGGCCGCGCTGGTGTCGCTGGCAGGAGGCTCCGGGAGCACCGCGGCGACAACCATCACGCGCACCGTGACCGCTACGAGCATCACGCCGACGACGCCAGGCGCGACAACGACGCCCCCCACGACCCCCGGGGCCACGGTCCCGACTACGCCAACGACGCCCGGCAGCACCATCCCAGGCACCGCGGTCCCCGGAGCCACGGTCCCAGGCACCACCACCCCCGGAACCACGGTCCCCGGAACCACGGTTCCCGGCAGCTCGGGCCTGACGGGCACCACCCCCGGAGGCGTGAAGACGCCAAGGGCAACAACGACGACCCCGGGAACCGCCAACCCGGGTGGCACGGCCACTCATGGCGCGGCCACCACCCCGCACACGACAACCCAGGGCGCATCCACAGTGACAACGCCATCCGGCCAGACGATCACGACGCCTCCCGGCGTGACGATCCCCTCGATCCTGCTGCCGCACCGGAAGAAGTGAGCAAAACCCACAGGGAGGTCGACGTGGCCGTCGTGGGAGCGGGCGCGGCGGGACTGTATGCGGCGCTGTGCGCCGCGCGAGAGGGCGCCCAGGTGGCGCTGGTGTCGGCGGCGCCACTGGCGCAGACTGCGAGCTACTGGGCGCAGGGCGGCCTGGCGGCGGCCCTGGCATCGGACGACAGCATGGAGCTGCACCTAAAGGACACCGAACGCGCGGGACGCGGCGCGGTGCGCCGCTCGGCGGCGGAGATCCTCGTGCGAGAGGCACCGGAGTGCGTGCACGACCTGCAGGCGCTGGGAATGCGCTTCGACGCGGACCGTCAAGGCCGGCTCGCGTTGGGCCTTGAGGGGGGCCACTCGGTCAGGCGGGTGGTGCACGCGGGCGGCAGCGCGACGGGCCGGCGCCTTTTGCGGGCACTCTCGGCCCTGGTGGTGGCGGAGCCGCGCATAGCGGTGCTGGAGAACACGCGGGCGAGGGCGTTGTGGACCGAGAACCAACCCGCTTACCATGAGCAGAGCCGCCCTACGAACTCTGAGCAGAGCCGCCCCAGCCACCATGAGCAGAACCACCCCACGAACCCCGGGCGCTGCCGCGGTGTGGCTTGCGAGGACGGCCGGGTGTTGAGCGCGCGCGGCGTGGTGCTCTCCACAGGAGGCGCGGCGGCGATGTGGGCGCGCACGACGAACCCCCCGGGCTCGCAGGGCGTGGGCCTGCTGCTTGCACAGCGGGCGGGCGCGCAGCTGGCGGACCTGGAGCTGCTGCAGTTCCACCCAACGGCGGTGATCGGCGTCAGAGGCCGTGAGGGCTTCCTGGTGACCGAGGCGATCCGCGGCGAGGGCGCCACTCTGCACGACGCCGCGGGCGAACGTTTCGTAGACGAGTTGGCGCCTAGAGACGAGGTCTCGCGCGCGATCCAGGCGCGCCTTGCGCAGACGGGCGCGAGCTCGGTGGGTCTTGACATGCGCAAGATCGACCCGGCGCTGTTCCCCAACGTGGTAGGCGCGCTGCGCGAGGCGGGCCTTGACCCGACCCGCGAGCTGGTGCCCGTGGCGCCAGCGGCGCACTACATGATGGGCGGGGTGGTGAGCGACCTACAAGGCCGCTCGACGGTCCCAGGCCTATACGCCATAGGCGAGGCATCGTGCACGGGCCTGCATGGGGCGAACCGGCTGGCATCGAACTCGCTCAGCGAGTGTTTTGTGTGGGGCCGGCGCGCGGCAAGAGCAGCCCTGGACGAACCCCTCCCCGAGCCCGCGCGAGCAGAGGAACTCGAAGCCCTACGCGCCCTCTCACCGCCACCGGTGGCGGGCGAGGCGACGCGCACGGCGCTGTGGCAGGACGCCGGCATCGAGCGCTCCCCGGAGGGCCTGGAGCGCCTCAGCAATGACGAGCACCCCCTGGCGCGCATGATCGCGCTATGCGCTCTGGAACGCGCTGAGAGCCGCGGCGCGCACCACCGCAGCGACCACCCCGAGCCCGACCCGGCACTGGAGCACCGCCACGTTACGCTCGCCGCAAGCGGCCTTGCAAGCTGGCAAACATGGGTGTGAATTAACCAAGGCTTAACGCGCGCCTTAGGTAGGCGAGGATGCTGTTCATAGGGGAGAACACCAAGTGTGGGGATAACGGTCCTTTTGCACACATGACGTGTTAGGGGAGCAGGAAGGTCTCAAAGACAAATGGAGTCCTTGAGATCGGCGGAGGTGCGTACCAAAACCTTGGTCGAAAATGAAGGAGGCGAGGGGGTCGCCATGTACCAGTTCAGTCGCGCCATATACAGGGACTTAGCTCCCTACATAGATGTTCCGAGAAGCAACCATGAGCACGTTTTGCACGCCTGTGAGGCGGCTATCGAGCGACTGGCGACCGACCGCTACTACTTCGCGAAGCCGGAAAAGAGCCTGTTCTACGACATTCGCGGCTTCTTCCCGATGAACGCGCAGGAGCGCGTCTATCAGGTGGTGTACTGCTACATGGGCCTGGCCCAGCAGTACATGACGGAAAACCCGCTGGAGGGCTACGCCGCGGTGAGCGGCAAGCAGCCGATGTGCCGCGCCACGACCCGCAAGGGCGCGGCGTGCCAGCGAGTGCCGCTGCCACACAACGGCTACTGCCCGTCCCATCAGCATCTGGCGGACACGGAGGACCGGCTGGCAGCCTAGATACGGGCCCACAGACGCCCCGCACCGGCAAGCGCCAGGGCGGGGCGCGTAGGCTCTGGGCATGCTCCTGGGAGTCGACGTGGGCGGAACGTTCACGGACGCTGTGGCGGTGACGCCGACGGGAGCGGTGCACACGGCGAAGGTGCCGAGCACACCGCAAGATCAGTCAGAGGGAGTGCTGGCGGCGATCAAGGCAGTGCTGGCCCGCGCGAACGCCCACGCCGGCGAAGTGCGGCGCCTGGCGCACGGCATGACGGTGGCGACAAATGCGCTGCTGGAGGGCAAGGTCGCGCGCACGGCGCTGATCGCGACAGAGGGCGTGACCGACGTGATCGAGCTGGGCCGCCAGGCCAGGCCACACCTGTATCGGCTGTGCGAGCGTGGTCCGGAGCCCCTGGCACCGCCAGCGATGCGCTTCGGCGCACCGGAGCGCATGGGACCGCAGAGCGTCTGGCGAGCACTGGACCCCACCCAGGCCGACGCACTCATAGAGCGCGTGGCAGACGCCAAGCCGGAGGCAGTGGCGGTGGTGCTGCTGCACTCCTACGCGAACCCGGAGCACGAGCAGATGCTGGGAGCGCTGATCCAAGCGCGCATGCCACAGACCCACGTCTCTCTGTCAAGCGAGCTGGTGGGCACCTTCCGGGAGTACGAGCGGGCGGCGACAACAGAGGTGGACGCGGCACTGTCGCCGTTGCTGAAGAGCTACCTGGAGCGCCTATCGGCAAAGGCCAGTGACATGGCCTTGCCAACTCCCGAGATCATGCAGTCCAGCGGCGGCCTCATGGAGGCGCAGCGCGCCAGCAGACACGCGGCGCTGACGGTGCTCTCAGGCCCGGCAGGCGGCGTCGGCGGCGCGCTACTGCTGGCGAGCAGGGCAGGCGAGCACAACGTGGTGTGCTTCGACATGGGCGGCACCTCATGCGACGTCTGCGTGATCGAGCGCGGCGAGGTGGCGGAGACGGCCGAACGCAAGGTGGCGGGCCGCCCTCTGGCATTGCCGGCGCTTGACATCCACACGGTAGGCGCAGGCGGAGGTTCAATCGCCTGGCGCGACGCGGGCGGAGCCCTGCGCGTAGGCCCAGCCTCGGCGGGCGCCGACCCGGGACCGGCGTGCTACGGCCGCGGCGGAGAAGAGCCGACGGTCACCGACGCGAACCTGCTGCTGGGCCGCCTGCTCGAAGACGTCCCCCTGCCGGGCGGCATCGAGCTCGACCGCGAAGCGGCGCAGCGCGCGGTGGCGAAGCTGGCCCAGCGGCTGAAGCTGAGCACGGTGGCGTGTGCGGAGGGAATCGTGCGCGTGGCCGAGGCCGAGATGGCCCGCGCCCTGCGCGTGATGACAGTGCAGCGCGGCGTGGACCCCCGCGAGCTGGCGCTGATGCCCTTCGGCGGCGCGGGCCCGATGCATGCGGCGGCCTTGGCACGCGAGCTGGGCATGCGGCGGATCCTGTGCCCGCGAGCGTCGGGCGTGCTGTGTGCCTTGGGCCTGGCGGCAGCCTCTCCACGGCGCGACGCGGCGCGCACGGTGATGCTGAGCGCCAGCGCACTGAGCAATGAGGCGGTTCAGCGCGAGCGCGATGCGCTGATGGACAGGGTGGAGGCGGAGCTGGCGGGGAGTATTTTTGAGGGGGAGGGTCGCGCGCCGCGGGGCCAACTCGCGGGCGACGAGCAGAGCGCGGCGCGAACTGGCGCGCGCAGCCGCGTTGTGTATGAGATGCGCTACGCGGGTCAGTCCTTCGAGCTGGGTGTGGAAGAGCGCGGAGCCTCCCAGGCGGACGCCCTGCGCGAGGCATTCGCGCGCCAGCACGAAGAGCGCTATGGCTATCGCGACGAGGAGGCCGAGGTGGAATTGGTGACGATCAGAGCCTCGGCGTGGGGTAAGGCGCCTGAGCTTCAGCTGGCGAGCGTCGCGGAGGAGCCGCCGAGGCAGGAGACACGCACGGTGATATCCGCAGGGAGCGAGGTCCAGGCGCAATGCCTACGCGGCGAACTCCCGCAGGGGACGCGGGTGAACGGACCCGCGATCTGCGCGCTAGGCGAGGCCACGCTTTGGGTGCCGCCAGGCTGGAGCGGCGAGGTGGACGCGCAGGGCACGGCGCGACTGAAGTGGGGTGATTGAGGTGGTGGACCCGATCGAACTGCAGGTGATCGTGGGCGCCTTGCGGGCGGCGTGCGAGGAGATGGGCGCGGTGCTGATCCGCTCAGCCCACTCGGCCAACATTAAGGAGCGCCGCGACGCATCAACCGCGCTGTTCGACGCAAGCGGCGGGATGACAATGCAGGCAGAGCACATACCGGTACATCTGGGAGCGATGCCGGCGGCGGTCGAGGCGGTCTTGCACGAGGACCACTCCGCAGGCCGCTCATGGATCCTGAACGACCCCTTCAAGGGCGGGACACACCTGCCTGACATCACGGTCATAACCCCGATTCTCGCCAACACCAACACCCACCCCTCCCTTTCCCCCTCCCCCCTATTGCTGGGCTTCGCGGCAAGCCGCGCGCACCACGCCGACGTGGGCGGACGCATTCCAGGCTCGATGCCAGCCGACAGCAGGACGCTCGCGGAAGAGGGAGTCGTGATCTCGCCCCAGCCGCTGAGCGACGCGCGGATCGAGGAGATCATCTCGCGCATGCGCCAGCCGGCGGAGCGGCGGGCGGACCTGCGGGCACAGCTGGCGGCGAACCGCGTAGGCGTCAGGCGGCTGGTGGAGCTCGCGGCGCGGGTGGGAGTGGAGCGCCTGAATGAGGCAACGGACGCGGTGCTTGACTACGCCGAGCGCCGCACGCGTGCATGTCTGGCCTCGATCGCCGACGGTATCTACGAGGCCGAGGACGTGCTGGAGGCAGCGCAGGGCGACATCCCTGTGCGGGTCAGGGCGCAGGTGCGCGGCGAGCGCCTGGTGCTTGACTTCGCCGGCAGCGCGGCCCAGCAGCAGGGCAACCTGAACTGCCCCTTGGCGGTGACGCGCTCGGCGTGCTATTTCGCGGTGAGGGTCTTGACGGACCCCGACATCCCGCCTTGTGCAGGCGCCTATCGCCCGATTGAAGTGCTGGCCCCCGCAGGTTCCCTGCTGAACGCAAGCCCCGGAGCGGCGGTCGTGGCGGGCAACGTGGAGACAAGCTCACGCGTAGCCGACGTGGTGCTGGAGGCGTTCGGCCGAGCGGTTGGTCAGGGCACGATGAACAACCTCACGCTGGGGGATGAGCGGTTCAGCTACTACGAGACCCTCGGCGGAGGCCAGGGAGCATGCGCGGACGCCGATGGCCCCAGTGCGGTCCACGTGGCGATGAGCAACACGCTCAACACGCCGGTGGAGGCGCTGGAGCGTGCGTTCCCGCTGCGCGTCGTGGAGTACGCGGTGCGGCGCGACTCAGGCGGCAAGGGCAGGTGGCGTGGCGGAGACGGCGTGATACGCGAGCTCGAAGCGCTGCGGGAGATGGAGCTGTCGCTGATAACCGAGCGCCGCCGTCACGGGCCGCCCGGCGCGGCGGGCGGCGAGTCGGGTCAGCCGGGACGCAACCTGCTTGACGGCCGTGTATTACCAGCAAAGTTCACAGGCAAGCTCCACAAAGGCGCACGACTGCGCATTGAAACCCCAGGTGGAGGAGGATTCGGGCATGAGTGAGCAGAGTGCATCCACCGCCGAGCGGATTGCACCCCCCGCGGAGCGAATCGGTTTCCTGGGTCTGGGCATCATGGGCTCGCGCATGGCCGCGAATCTCCGCAAGGCCGGCTACGAGCTGACGGTCTGGACGCACACCCCGGGCAAGGCCGACAAGTGGGCGGCCGAACACGAAGCGGTGGCAGCCCAGACCCCCGCGGAGGTGGCAAGCCAGAGCGATGTGGTCGTGAGCATGGTGGTCGACGGAGCGCAGGTCTCCTCCGTGCTGCTGGAGCGAGACGGCGTGATCGAGGCAGCGCGAGACGGCTTGCTGTGCGTGGACATGTCAACGATCGCCCCGCAGGACACACGGCGGATCGGCGCGACGCTGGCAGAGCGAGGCGTGGCGATGCTCGACGCTCCGGTAACCGGCTCCTCCCCGCGCGCAGAGGCGGCCACGCTGACGATCATGGCTGGCGGCGAGAAGCGCGATTTCGAGCGGGCGAAGCCGCTGCTGGAAACAATGGGCACGCTCGTGGTCCAGGTAGGCGAGCTGGGCCAGGGTGAGATGTTGAAGCTGATCAACAACTCACTCGGAGCGGCAAACGCGGCAGCCCTGGCCGAGGCGCTGCTGGTGGCAAAGGCCACGGGCGTCGACCTCGACGCGCTGGAGCAGGTGACGGCGGCCGGCTCGGGAGCCTCGGCCCAGCTGGCCATGAAGGCGGGCCCGATGCGGGCGCATGACTACACGACGCTGTTCAAGACGGCACACATGCTCAAGGACGTCAGGCTGTGCCTGGAGGAAGCCCAGGGGGCAGGCGCGCCGTTCCCGGCGGCGGCACACGCAAGGGATCTATTGACAGCCGCGGTTGGCAGAGGTCACGGTGAGCAGGACTATGCGGCGCTGATCGAGGCCGCCGAGGGCCTGGCAGGCCGCCGCCTGTAGGCGCTTGCCGCGACCGACCCGAAGGACTCCGGCAGGCCGTTTTGAGCCCATTCAGAAACACCACACAAAGGTGTTTGCGCCGCAGGAGCACCAAAAAAACCCCTCATTTGCAGGGGATTTGGGATTTCCGCTCGGATTTCGTATCTTTAAGGGGAGCCTGCTGCCCCATTCCTGGTGGAGCGGTGGGTCATGAAATTCGTACACCCCCTGTTTTCTGCTGTCCTAATCAAGCCATGCCAATTGCTCTAAAGGAATGGGCGGTCACCGTCCGCGCCCTCGCCGAAGGCGAGCAGCTACTGACCTTGCGCAAGGGCGGTATTCGCGAGTCCGATAAGCATTCCGCTTCCGCGCTTGAGCACGAACGCTTCTTCCTGTATCCGACCTTCGACCACCAGCGCAACGACCTGGTGCGCGAAAGCCACCAGCCGGAGCTGAGGCGAGCGCTGGAGGAGGGTGTGTGGAGCGACGGCGAGCCCTCACTGCATGCGCTGGCAGGCGGCGCGGTGCAACAGCCCGACCGCGTACGAATTCGCGCCTGGGCTGAAGTGGCCAACCACTTCACGATCACCGACCCACGCTGCGTGGACGCGCTGTCGCCGTTCTATGTGTGGACGACGGACTATGCGGAGAAGCGCCTGGCGTGGAAGCGCCGCCACCCGCTGCACGTACTGCTGCTGCGCACCTACCGCATCCCCCGCCCGGTTACGGTCAAGGTGAAGGACGACTACGCGGGCTCGCGCTCGTGGGTGGAGCTGACGCGAGAACTGCCGTTCGAGGGCACGCCGGTGCTGTCAGATGGCGAGTTTGAGCGTGCCTCGGAGGAAATCGAGGCCCTCACGCGCGAAGCTAGTCAGCCGGCGCTCGTCTAAGCCGCGGCAGTACAGCGCTCGTCTAGGCCGCGGCTGGATCGACCGGCGCGCCTTTGTCGGCCCCGGGCTCAGCCGGCTCTCGCTCAACGGTGGCCCCGTCACTGGGCGGCCCATCGTCATCGCCGGTAGGCCGCCAGCCGTCAAGCACCCGCCGCGCCCACTCCTCATTCTCCGCGGCGACGAGAATTTCGCGCGGCCCAGCCGCCAGGAAGTCGGGCACATCAAAGCCGGCAGCGCGGCGCGCCATGCAGGGGATGCCCTCATCGCGCAGGAAGCTCTGAAGCATCTCGGCCTCGGGCAGATGCTGCGCGTAGGCGACCTTGACGAGCTTCATGCTGCCGCCACGATCTCTAGCGGAACTTCGCTGACCTCGGAGCCGACAATCAGATAGGAACACACCTCTGGCTCGCCATTGCCAAGCCCAATGATGATCCACTCCACGCCAGGCCAGCTGGCGGCGAAGTTGATGTCGGTCTGCGACGGATAGGGGGCGGAGCGCACATGCGAGTGGTAGACGGCGCCCATCTCAAAACCCTCCCCCTCGATTGTCTGCCATAGCTCAAGCAGTTCCAGCGAGTCGATCTCGAACTTCAAGGCGCTGTGATGAATATTGGTGGCGCGGTAGGAGCGCACGGCCTGCGCGGGCGGGCCGGGATCGACGGAGAGCACCCCGCAAACCTCGTTGGCGGGGTCCGCTAGAGCATGCTCGATGAGCTGGTCAAGCAGTTCGCGGGAGATGATCACGGCTCAGTGCCTGACGCGCGGGGTATGTCCGCCTGGGGCGAGCATGCTCACCACCAGACGGTGGAGTCGAGGTTCTCGATCTCCTCGACCGGCTTGGTGTAGATGCCACTGGAGAGGTACTTCCAGCCGTCGTCGGCGACGATGAAGACGACGTTGCCCTCATCGAGCTCGCCGGCGATGCGCACGGCGACGCGCGCGATCGCCCCGGAGGAGACGCCCGCGAAGATGCACTCCTCATCGAGCAGCTTGCGCGTCCACAGGATGGCATCGGTGTTGGTGACAAAGATCTTGCGATCGAGCAGGCCGAGGTCGATGATCGGCGGGATGAAGCCATCGTCGAGCGAGCGCAGCCCCTGGACGGGCTCGCCCTGCATCGGCTCGGCGGCGACGATCTTGCAGTTATCGCCAAATGTCTCCTTGAAGCGCCGGCCGTTGCCCATCAGCGTGCCGCCGGTACCAAGGCCGGCGACGAAAGCGGAGACCTCATCGAGCTCCTCGAGGATCTCTAACGCCGTGCCGTTGTAGTGCGCTTCGGGGTTGGCTGGATTGCCGTACTGGTAGGGCATGTAGTAGGAGGCATCGGCCTGGGCCATGTCGAGCGCCAGCTCCACGGCCCCATTGGAGCCCAGCGAACCCTCGGAGTAGACGATCTCGGCGCCGTACATCTTCAGCAGCTGCGTGCGCTCGGGCGTGACGTTCTCGGGCATCACGACCTTCAGGCGATAGCCGCGACGCGAGCAGATCATCGCTAGCGAGATGCCTGTGTTGCCGGAGGTGGGCTCAAGAATCGTCTGCCCGGGCGCGATCGCCCCCTTCTCCTCGGCATCCTCGATCAGAGCCTTGGCGACCCGATCCTTGACCGAGCCGGTGGGATTACGCGACTCAAGCTTCGCCCAGATACGCACCCCTGGCTTGGGCGAAAGGCGCGGCAGCTCAACGAGCGGCGTATTGCCGATCGACTGGACGACGTCGCCATAGCGACCCCCGCACGGCTTGTTCCCCAAGCGCTCAACGGCCATTACTTCACAGAATATAGCGGGGTATGGCGAGGCATTGCAAACCTCCTTCTTGACAACGCGGACGGACGCGACGCGACACGCGGATGGGGCGCGACGCGACAGACTCCTCATACCCTGGCTCGCCAGCCAGTAACATGCTCAAGGGCACTATGAGGGATGGCTATGACTTCGACTGGCTGGTAATCGGCAGCGGCTTCGGCGGCAGCGTCTCAGCCCTGCGCCTGTCCGAAAAGGGCTACGACGTAGGCGTGCTGGAGTGCGGCAGGCGCTTCGCCGACGATGAGTTCCCGAAGTCCACCAGCGATTTCCGCCGCTACTTCTGGCGCCCGAAGCTGGGCATGAAGGGCATCTTCCGCCTGACGACCTTCCGCGATGTGTCGGTGGTGTCCGGCTGCGGCGTAGGCGGCGGCAGCCTGGGCTACGCGAACACGCTGTACGTACCGCCAAAAGCCTTCTTCGAGGATGAGCAGTGGGCCGGGATGGGCGACTGGGAGCAGGATCTGGCCCCCCACTACGCCGAAGCGCAGCGGATGCTGGGGGTCGTGCAGAACCCCCATGACGATCCAGCCGATCAGCTGCTGCGCGAGCTGGGCGAGGAGCTGGGCGTCTCTGACACGTACCAGAAGACCCCCGTGGGAATCTTCTTCGGCGAGGCCGGCAAGACCGTCGCCGATCCCTTCTTCAACGGCGAGGGGCCGGAGCGCACGGGCTGCCAGCTGTGCGGGCGCTGCATGGTGGGCTGCCCCCACGGGGCCAAGAACACGCTGGTGAAGAACTACCTCTACCTGGCGGAAGGCCGCGGCGCGAAGGTGATGCCCGAACGCACCGTGATCGACATCCGGCCCCTGGGCAAGGGCGACGGCAGCGACGGCTACGAGGTGGAAAGCGTGCGCTCGGGCGCCTGGCTGCGCAAGGACCGCAAGGTGCAGCGCGCCCGCGGCGTGGTCGTCTCGGCCGGACCTCTGGGCACGAACACGCTGCTGCAGCGCTGCCGTCTGAACGGCTCGCTGCCAGCCGTGTCTGACCGCCTGGGCGAGCTGGTGCGCACCAACAGCGAGGCGATCCTCACGGTGACGGTCCCCGAGGACTACCCGGATGACCTCACCAAGCGCGTAGCGATCACCTCCAGCATCTACCCCGACCCCCATACGCACATCGAGACGGTGAGCTACGGCCACGATGGCGATTCGATGCGCTTGCTGTATACGCTGATGGTCGGCGACGGCACGCGCCTGACACGCCCGCTGAAGCTGCTGGGCCAGATGATCCTGCACCCCAAGCGCCTAGTGCAGATGCTGTTCGCCAAGCACTGGTCGCGGCGCACGATCATCGTGCTGGTGATGCAGACGCTCGACAACGCGATCGCGCTGCGGCCCAAGCAGGGGCCTTTCGGCAGCCTCTGGCTGAGCACCGAACAGGACCCCGAGCGACCTATCCCCACCTTCATCCCCGTCGCCAACCAGGCAGCCGACTGGCTGGCCAAGCGCACCGGCGGCATCGCCCAGAGCGCGATGACGGAGGCGCTCTTCAACATCCCCACCACGGCCCACATCCTGGGCGGCGCCGTGATCGCCTCAGACCCCAGCCGCGGCGTCGTGGACGCCCACCAGCGCGTCTTCGGTTACGAGAACCTGATGGTCTGCGACGGCTCGGCCATCCCCGCCAACGTCGGCGTCAACCCCAGCCTCACGATTACCGCGCTGGCCGAGCACGCGATGAGCCACGTCCCCGCCGCCGGCGAGACGTCGGCCGAGATAACCCCGCGCGTAGCGGCGTAAACCAGCTGCTGTTGCGAGAGCGCCGCGTGGGCGAACCTCCGCGCGGACTCAGGTGCACAGTGCGCACTCGATCACCCCTAAGGTGATGAATTGATCACCTGAAAGTGATGGATTCATCACTCTCCTCGGTGTGCTGACGGTCGAGGACGTAACCGAACGGATCGAGCGCGCTTACGCTCGCCAGCTCGATGGGGCCTTCAAGCGCTGGTACACAGGTGTGATTCGAACGATGAAACCAACGTTCAGCGGTGCGCCTGCGGGAATCGGTGCAAGCAACGCCCCACAGGCCCGAACCCCAGCCCTGCTCGAGCGCCTGGGGCTGCCTTTGCGCCTGCACGAGCGCTATGGCAAGCAGTGCGTGGTGGCTTATGACGAGTTCCAGGACGTGGTCAGGATCCCCGGTGTCGCCGCGACCTTCCGCTCCGAGCTGGAGCAGCACGGCACCGCGGCCGCGTACATCTTCTCCGGCTCCCATCCGGGGCTGATGCGCGATACCTTTGCCGACCGCCGCTACGCGTTCTTCGCCCAGGCCGCCGCGGTACCGCTCCACGAGCTGCCTGCCGACGCGCTGGAGCAGTTCATCTCAAACCGCTTCACGGCCGGGGGCCGCGACCCCGGAGAGGGATTGGGACCACTCCTCGACCTGGCGCGCGGACACCCCCAACGTGCCATGCAGCTCGCCCACCATCTCTATATGCACACTCCCAAGGGCGCGCGGGCGGATACCGACAACTGGACAGCCACCCTGCGAGCCACGTTCACCGAGACCGGCGAGGAGGTCCATACCGCCTGGCAGAGCTTCTCGACCATCCAGCAGCGAATAGTGAGCGTGATCGCCAGTGGCTCGATCAAGCTCAACAGCGCGGAAGCAGCTCGCCGCTTTGGCCTACCCAAGAGTGGAAGCAATACCAGCAAGGCCGTCGCCGAGCTGGAGCGGGATGGCCACATTCTCCCCACCGACGGCTCTGTAACGGGCTGGCGTCTCACCGACCCCTTGTTCGACCTGTGGCTACGCAACGGGCGCTGCTGGCCGGACTAGCAGGCCCTACAGGCTTCGCTCCCGGCCGACCGAGACAGATGCGCTCAACAGTCCAAGGCTCGACAACCGCAGGCTGGCAGGCCCGAGGAGCGGCAGGAGCGCGTTGAGCACGCCGTAACGATCGGCGTGCAGGCGAGCGATGGTCCGCCAGCCGCCGGTGCGTGCGCGGCGTTCCAGTTGGACGGGCTGGGCAGGGTGGCCTGGCAGCGCCCAGAGACGGACGCGTCGACGATCCACTCGCAGCGGGTCGAAGGGGAAGGTGAAGCCGTGTAGGAAAGGCTTGGGACGCGCGAGGGCTGGTTCCGAGCGCCCGTTCAGCACCCCGGCGAAGTAGAGGCCCGCGGGACGCGCCAGCTCCACGCTGGCGCCGCTGGGACTGGTGAGGCGCAAAGCCGGGTAAGGGTCGATCAGGAACTCCCAGTCGACGAGTCCAACGCCGGCCACCCAGAGGCGGTGCAGGGCGCGGGAGACCCAAGGCGCCTGTAGGCGCGCAGGCACACCAGTGGGGGACTGGGGCGCGCTCTGCCAGTTGAGCTCGGTGACCCACAGCGGCTTGGGGCCGAGCGGCAGCACCGTGCCCAGGCGTTCGGCTCGATGGAGGAGCTCTGTGAGCTTGGCGATATCCGCGATCGAGGCGTCGAGCGCGGAGACGGCGGGGGTGTCGGGATTGAACACCGAAAGGGGATGAAACGCCAGGATGTTCAGGTGTGGCGGCTGCGCGCAGCCGGGGGGCCGGGAGTGCATAGAGCGCCCGGACCGCATGGAGCGCCGGGAGTACATGGAGCGCCCGGGGTGAGCCAGGTGGGCGATAGGGGCCGCGCGGACAGACGTCTGCAGGCAGAGCATCTCCCTCAGGAACGGCACCGGCGCCATCGCCCCCTCGCCTTCGCGTTCGCCCTCCGGAGCGATGCCCGCGGCGATCACCGTATCCGTCGGCTGAACCGACTTGACACCGGCGTAGAAGGCATTGAGCATCTGCCGGTAGAGCAGCGGCGAGAAGGCGCTCCAGCGCCGCCCGAGCGCGATCCACTGTGGCTCGAGATAGCGGGGGAGATTGGGCTCATTCCAGGCCTGGAAGAGACGCACGCGCGGCAGTAGGCGCCCAGGCGCAAGCGGGTCCGGGAAGGCGCCGTCGTAGCGGCGAGCAAGCGCCTCTGCGAAGTCATGCAGAGCCGCTGGGCTTGGCGCCCAGCTGCCGGGGTAGGCGTCGGGCCAGCGGTGCGGCGCCTCGGCGAAGTCGGGCGCGTGGGAGACCACGAGCAGTGGCTGGAGCCCCGCGGCGACTGCGCTGTGGACGGCTGCGTCAATGCGGGTGAAGCTGTAGCCCGGACTGGCGGGATCGCTCGCCTGGAAGCCTGTGGGCGCGACAGCGGGCGCGATATCCCGCCAGTTGACCGGGATGCGCACGACGGCGGCCGCGGCGGCGCGCGCCTTGGCCATGGCGAGCGCGCGAATCGCTGGGTCTTCACTGAGCATCAGCCCACCATCGGACACCCCTCGCTCGAGCCCCGCGCGTGGAAAGGGTCCGAAGAGCAGCGCGTGATCCTGGGCGCGCGCCAGCGCATGAGGTGTATGCGGTGCAGCGGGGCCGGGCGCGGGCTGAAAGCCGTAAGGCCGCGGCGGCCCATCGGGACCGCTGCGCGAGGGCTGAGGCAGCACGGCCGGAGGCTGCAGCCAGGCGACGGCCAGCGTCAGCGCGACGCGTGCCAACATGACTGTCAGCGGTGCAGCGTGACGGGGCGCTGTTCGAGCGTCAGCTTGGCGCCGCTGGTGCTGAGCAAGGTAGTGACGAGCACCGCCTTGACGCGCCCAGCGTGCTTGAGCTTGCGACGGCCTAGTGAGGTGGCGTGCAGCACGACCGATACCGTGCCGGCCGCCGCAGCCTTGGCAGAGCCCCTGGCCAGCAGCAGCGCCGCAGGCTTCTTATGCTTGTGACGAGCGTGCTTGGAGGCGGCAAACGCTGGCAGCGTGCCCCCTTGCTGGTAGAGGTCCTGGATGACAGTGCCGGGCTGGTTGATGGTGACGTGGTTGATCCAGCCGGAGGTAAGCAGCTTGTGGATAGTGGTATGCAGCAGCCGCGCAAGCGAGCCCAGGAGCGCGGGCGGTGCGGGCGGCACCGGCGGCGGCGGAGGCACCGGGCAGGCACCGACGGGCCGGTCGTTCTCGCTGGAGTAGGTGAAGGTGGCGCCACCAGCGAGCGGCGTCTGCAGGGACTCCGTTGCCCACACCGTCTGCCCGAACGCGAGCGGCGCGAGGAAGGCACCGGCGTAGGCGGTGCCGGAGAGCACCGTCACCTGCGCCTGGCCGGAGCTGACCTGATGCAGGCTCGTGTGACCGTAAGGATCGGTGTTCACCACGAGCGAGTAGTAACCGCCTTCGACGATCTGCCCCGCGGAGCGCTGTCCAGAGAAGTTGACGGAACCCGCGCAGACGGTGGGATCGATCGAAGGCTGGCCGTCATAGACGACGGAGCCGACGACGGTGCCGATGGGCGACTCCATCGTCACGACGTCACCTACCTGCGGAACCTGTGAGAGCCAGACGCCTTCATTGCCGGTGTCGCGCGCCACGGGGATGCCACCGCGCACGATCGTTACGGCCAGCGAAGCGTTCGGATGCACATGCGCGCTGGTGTGGGCGATCCCGTATTCGGGCTGCGTGCTCTCGCCCTCGACGATCGAAAGGGAGTATTCAGGCCCCTGGGGGCCGGAGTTGGCCACGGCGGGCGCGGCGGGAACCACAAAGGCGCCGAGCGCCAGCAGCATCAGGCATTTGCGGGCAAAGGCGAATGGACGACCATCTGTCGAAGGCATGGCAGGGTGATCGTTCAACCAGCCAAAACATTTAGCCTTGGGAAAAAAGTTGGACGCTAAGCGTCGCTGAGCGGCTTGCTACGACAGGCCGGGCGCTTCAGCCCCCGGCCATGGCCGGGAGGATGACCAGGGTGTCGCTGTCGCCAACGGCGGTCTCGAGTCCTTCGAGCACGCGCACGTCCTCGTCGTTGAGGTAGACGTTGACGTAGCGATTGAGCTGACCCTCCGCCGAGAACAGCTGGCTCTCGGTGGCGGGATGGCTGGAGGCCAGGTCGCGCAGGATCTCACCGACGTTGCCGCCGCTGGCGTTGACCTCACGCTCGCCGCCTACGGAAGCGCGCAGCACCGGGGGAATCTTGATGGTCGCCATATCGGTCGCGGAGACTACCCGGCTGCGGCGCAGAACGCCTCGTAGTCGGGGAACACCCCCATCTCCTCGTCGGAGATGGAATCGGGTGGGCGTGAGCAGATCGGACAGTCGGGGTCGCGGCGCACCTTGACCTCGCTCAGCGTCGCGGCCAGCGCGTCATACAGCAGCAGGCGCCCAATCGCGGGATCGCCGATGCCGAGGATCAGCTTGACGACCTCCGTGGCCTGCAGCAGCCCCATCGTCCCCGGCAGAACACCGAGCACCCCGTTGGCTCCGCAGGAGGGCGCCAGCTCTGCCGGCGGCGGCTGCGGGAAGAGGCAGCGGTAGCAGGGTCCGTCGTAGGGCTTGAAGATCGACAGCTGACCATCGAAGCCGAGAATCGAGGCGGAGACCACCGGGATCTGTAGGCGCACGCTGGCGTCGTTGAGCAGATAGCGCGTGGGGAAGTTGTCCACGCCGTCAACGATGATGTCCCAGCCCGTGATCGTCTCCATAATGTTCTCGGCGTTCAGGCGGAGGGGGTACTTGACGACCTGCACATCGGGGTTGAGCGCATGGATCGTCTCCTCGGCGCTGTCCACCTTGGGGATGCCGATGCGTGCCGTGGTGTGGATCACCTGACGCTGCAAGTTGGAGAGGTCGACCTCGTCGTCATCGACAATCCCGAGCGTCCCCACGCCGGCGGCGGCTAGATAGAGCGCCGTCGGCGAGCCGAGCCCGCCGGCCCCCAGCAGCAGCACCTTGGCATCGAGCAGCTTGACCTGCCCCTCGACCCCTACCTCTCCCATCAGCAGATGCCGTGAGTAGCGCTCACGCTGCTCAGCGCTGAGCGCGCGCGGCACCTCAACCTCATAGCCGCGGTCCTTCCAAAGCGTGATGCCTCCTGTCATCGAAGCCACATCGCTGTAGCCGAGATCCTCGACCAGCGTGCGCGCCGCCCAGGCCGAGCGGTTCCCCGACTGGCAGTACAGGACGACGTGGGCGTCGCGATCGGGCACGGCGGCCTCGATGCGTGTCTCCAGATAGCTCTTGGGCACGTGCTTGGAGCCGGGAATGTGCCCAGCGGCGAACTCCTCGACCTCGCGCACGTCGATGAGGGCGATGCCCTCGCCGATCAGCTCGTGCACGACACCTGGATCGATCTCCTCGATCTGGTTCTTCACCTGGCGGAGAAGCTCCGCGCCGGAGGGGCTCATCTCAAAACTCCTAAACCTCGGTCGGCTTTCATGGGAACTTCATAAAGTATAGCGGGTTGGGGCCCTAGCCGACCTACTGCTAGGCACACCGGCAGGTGCTTACCCAGTGACCTCATCGAATAGCTCCCACCCGCGTTTGCTGGTGCTCCCCAAGCGCTTTTGGGCTGCCCTCTCCGCACGGTGCATATCGATGTGCTCCGTTATCGCCATCCTGGCAATCGTGGACACCGAGGCGTCCTTCGCCACCGCGAGCGCCTTGAGCGCTCTTGCCTGCTCGTCTGGAATCCGCACGCTCACCGCTGTCATGGCTGTCGCTCCTTTGTATGTAGCTATCGCTGAACTCAAACTCTTGATCTTTGGGCTGCCCCTGAAGGAGGACGATCGCCCGTGGTGCCGAAGCAAACACCATCATACAGGTGGTTTAGTATGCGCACAAGAACACCTGGATACTTTCGGCCGCTCTTTACGGACTGTACTTAATCACGCGAACTAAACAATGTTAGATGTCATGCTCGCTTCAACCCAAACCCTGGCGTCGGTCATCCGACAGCTGCGCCTGAAGCGCGGAACCACCCAGGAAGAATTGGCGTTCGACTCCAACGTGACCGTGTCTGCCCTGTCCCGGATCGAACGCGGTCTGAGCAGTCCCGTGTTCACAACCCTCGTGAAGCTGGCGGATGCCCTCGATGTCACCCCCGCCGAACTGGTCGCCGCCGCCGAAGAGGTTGGTGCGCCTCGCTCCGACAAGGATGCCTGAGGCCCACCTTGCCTGCTTTTCACTACCGGCACTAGTCCACCGAATGTAAAGCACAGGTCGCCGAGCCTCTGGCGCGGATTGTCTGAGCGACGGAGACTTCTGGCATGACCACACCCGATCAGGCCCTGGCGTCGACCGTCGGTCGCCTGCGCTTGGAGCGTGGGATGACCCAAGAGGCACTAGCGTTCAAAGCAGATGTCGCCGTGGCCACCCTCCGTCGCATCGAACGGGGGCGGAGCAATCCAAAGTGGCCCACGCTGGTGAAGATCGCTAATGCCCTCCAAATCACCCCTTCCGAACTCCTTGCGGCCCGCGAAGGCGTCTCGGAGTCGCGCTCCAAACGCACCTGACAGGCAGCCAAGCCATCGGCGCCACGCGTCGGAACCGAACCCCACCTCATGCCGCGCACCCGCCTAGCGCTCTTGGCGGCCGCGGCCGTAGCCGCGCTAGGACTGACGCTGGTGCTGATCCTCGGCAGCACAGCCGGGGACTCGACACGCAACCCCACCCCCTCTCCCCTTCCCTCTAAGCCATCAGGTACCTCCCTCCCTGCGGGCTTCGACGGTGCGGCGCTCCCCCTTGGGATTCCCGCCTCGGGATTTGTGCTGACAGACCAGCGCGGCCGGCGCGTGGCGCTGAGCGACTACCGCGGCCAGGTTGTGATCCTCGCCTTTCTGTCCGCGAGCGCCTCCGGCGCCAGCCCGCTGATCGCCCAGCAGATCCGCGGTGCCCTCGATGACCTCGGTCGTCTGGTCCCGGCGCTCGCGGTCAGCGCCGACCCCGCCGCGGACACCCCCGCGCGTGTGCGGCGCTTCCTCGCGGAAGCATCGCTGGCCGGGCGCCTTCGGTATCTCACCGGCAGCCTTGCTCAGCTGCGCTCGGTCTGGCACGCCTATCGGGTGGTGCCCATAAGCGCCGGGCGGGGCAAGTTTGACCGCTCCGCCATCGTGCTCCTGATCGACCCGCTTGGGCGCAAGCGGGTCCTGTTCGGCGTCGAACAGCTCACGCCTGAGGGGCTTGCGCATGATGTGCGACAACTGCAGGCTGGGAGATAGCAGGGTCTGCGAGAGGAGCAGCCTCGCCCTCACCGGGTTTGGCCAGGTTTCGGCGGGGTAGTTAGCTGGCTGACCGCAGGACACCCGAACGGAGGACGTCATGGACCTGCTTCTGCTTCTGATCATCGCTTTGATCGTTTTGAGCCTCGCGGGGGGCGCTTTTATCAGCCCGCTCGTACTGCTGCTACTGATAGTTGTCCTGGTGCTGTTCATGGGTCCCTATCGCGGACGACGGAGCCGCATCTGACTCTGTGGCCTGATCCGGCGGACACGAACAGGGCACGAGCGAGCCGCGACTGGCCGCCGCGGGTACGATGTCCGCCCGGGACGACAGGCATGTCCCGGCGCACCACCATTGGGATTCGACAGGCGCATCCGCCACCGACGGGGCGCCGATTGGAGGCACTTCATGCAGTTGTCAAACTCGCGGCGAGCACTCATACCGCTCGTGCTCCTCGCCGCATTGCTCGCCCTGGGCGGTTCGGCCCTGGGCGCGGGCGGGAAGAAGAGCAAGGCCCCCGCAAAGGCGAAGATCACGATCAAGGGTGGGCCGTCGTTCAAGGTCAACGGCTTCATCAAGGACAGCGTGCACTTCGGGACCGCGATGGTTCCGGTGAGCTCGGGCGCCACGGTGACGTTGACGAACGTCTCCGCGGACGAGCACACGCTGTCGATCGTCAAGCAGTCGCAGGTCCCCCACAGCCTCGCGCAGATCGAAAACTGTTCTGTGTGTGGCGAAATTGCCAAGTCACACGGCGTGAACCCGGAAGGCCCCCCTCACTCGGGTCCTCCGCCGATCCCGCTGGTGAACGTCGGCGCCGCCGGTTTTGACACGCCCGGCGACTCGATCGTCATCGGCCCCAAGGGCCATGGCAGCCAGGTCACGTTCAAGGTCACCGCCGCCCCCGGCACGACCCTGTTCTTCATCTGCGCCATCCACCCCTGGATGCAGGGACGCTTCCTGGTCAAGTAGAGCCGGTTCGCAGCTTCAGGGCGGCGCTTGGCATCCCAATGGGCCGCCGGCGCCGTCCTGCTGCACCCTTTTTGTGCTTCGACGCCCTCTTGATGTGCTTCGACGCCCGCTTGGCTTTCTTCCTGGCAGCTTTCTTGACCTTGGGGCAGCCGCTGATCGCGATCTTCGTGGTCTGCTTGATTTCAGCTCCATTCTGGGCCACGATCGTGGTCGGCATCGCCAGCGCCGCGCCGCAGAGGCTGTAGTGCGCGGCGGCCGGCAGGTTGGTCGTTAGCGCTGAGAAAGGCCCAGGAGCAGGGTCAGTTCGAAGGAGATAACGGGAACATCGGGGATCGTCTGGAAGGTGCTCGAGGTGATGCCCTGCTTGATGTTGGTGGCGCCAATCAGATCGAATGTGACACCGTCCCCCTGAAGGACCACAACCAGATCGGGGAAGCCCGCGCCGCCGTGGCTGACCAGAAAGGCCGGTCCGCTCACAGCAACTGGTAGCACCGGCGTGCTCGCCGTGGCCGTGCCGACGACCGAGGCGGCGGGACAGCCAGCCGGATTGCCTTCAAACTGGGCCAAGGTGCAAGCCTTCTGGATCGTCGTGAGCCGCGAGGGAAGCTGTGCGGGCAGGTCCACCTTGACCAGATGCGCGTTGGCCTCTCCCGCGACACCCTCGACGATCTTCACCTTCAGGCCGGCGCCGTTCTTCTTGCTGGCCTTCCCAACTGTCGAGGCGGTCAGCTTCGGGTTGAACGGCAGGCCTCCGCAGCCACTCGCCTGGAACGGGCTGGAGACGTTCGCCGTGGCGCCCTGCGCCGCCGCGATGCTCGCGGCGATCGCCTGCGGGGCGCAGTTGGTGGGGTTGAAGATGAAACCGGGCCGATCGATCGCCAAGCTCACACCCTGAACCCGCAGCGGGATGCCGGCAAGAATCTGTGGCAACGGATCGCTGGTGACCGTCACGTGGGAATCGTGGGGGTCGGCGTGGATGCTCGCCCGCACGAGCACGCTCCCGAGGTCGAAAGGCCCGACCCGCGCCGCCACGACGATGCTCAGGCCGAACGGGGCGCCCCCATAAGGGCCCGTGAGGTACACGCTGCCCGGCACCGAGACGGGCTGGGAGCCAGGGCCCAGCGCGACCGTCGCGTGGCCGATCCGGCTCGCCGCGTCGCATGTCCCCCGCGAAGCTTGGGGCTCGGTGCAAGGCGTCACGGAAGCGATCGTCCCCAGCAGTCCTGGTGGCAACTGCACCTTTGCCTGTGAGAGCGTCTGCTGGCCATCGGTGCGCCCGAAGGTGACCGTCAGCGGACTGAATGCATTGGCGAGCGCCTGGGCGGTGCCGGCGCCAAAGGACGGGGAGAAAGGCAGCGTGGCAGGGCACGCGCCTCCCGCACCATCCCATGAGATCTCGAAGGTCGAAGACGGCGTGGCATCGAAGGCGCCTTCCGCGCCGCCCGCGGGCCAGGGGGTGAGATCGGTGGTGCTCGTGTAGGCGCCACAGGTGGGGGGTGTCGCCAGCAGCGCGCTCGGGCCCGAGGCGAAGCTGAGGTCGAGATCTTCGACGGGCAGTTCCGGGTTCTGCCTGAAGCTGAAGCTGGCCGTCAGCTGGCCGGTGCCCGGGTCCACGGCAACGGAGCCGGAGAACTTGACGAACACGCTGCTCTGGGGATCGCTCACGGCGATGTACAGACGCAGGAGCCTGCCGCCGGCGGCGTCGGCGTCGGTGCACGGCCCGCACGCGGGAGTGCCGAGGTAGATCGCGCCGGGGAGCGGGTGGTTCACCAGGGGGCTGTGAATTTCAGCCGCCCCGATCTGGGACGCCGCGGGGCAGTTGGCCGGCTGCGAAGAGTCGATCGCGAACTGTTCTTCATCACAGGCCGCCAAGCCTTCGGCACCCGCGAGCGAGAGGGAGAGCCCGACAGGAAGAGCGATCACGGCGCTCTTCAATTCCACGCTGGCCTGCTGAGCAGACCCTTCGGCCGGGGGGATGTGCAGATCGATCGACGCGCCGCTGGGAGCGTCCACGGCGGTGGCATCGGGGTGCACGAGGACGCTGGGGTCGAAAACCAGAGAGTCACCCGGCGCTACCCGCCGGGTGACTCCGCTTGGCAAGTGTGCGCCGCTCTGCCTGGCCCGGCGGGTTGCCGCCCGGCGGATTGTGGCCCGGCGGGTTGCGCCGTATCTCCCGCGGGCTTTTTTCTGGCACCCCTCACGCCTGCGCTTTGGCTTCCCCTTGCACGCCCTCAGCGCCTTCGCCAACTTCCGCGCGCGAGATTTGCGTCTGGGAGGTGTAACGGTGGCTTCCTTCGTGGGCGGCTGCGGTGCCAGCCCGGAGAGATTCGGGAACGTCGCGGGGTCCGCCACCAGCGGCGACGGTCCAGGAGCGGTGGTGAAAGTCTGATCGATGCCAGCGACGGCGCCGTCGGCATTGCTCGCATTGATGCGGTAGTGGTAGGTCGTGCCGGGCCGCAGGTTGGAGAAAGCGGTTGTGAGGGTCTGATCGACTGCGACCGAGCCGGCGTCGCCGAAGACGGGGATGCCATAGGCCGTGGTGGTCCCGAGGTCGAAGCGGTAGATGGTTTGGAGACCGTTTGGGTTAACGGTGGCAGAGAGCGTCGCGGTGCCCTGACTGACATCCGACGCGGCGCCTGTGGTGACACTGGGAGGCTGCGCGAGAGCGGATGCACATAGGAGGGCGGGCGCCACCAGACAGCAGCAGACGATCAAAAATCGAAGTTTCATGAGAGCGCTTTATAACAAAAGGTGAAGTGAATATGCACATTTCATGTACGCCACTGGTAACAGTTACTTAATCATTCATCCCTTGATTCACAGCAGAGCGCCCAGGTACTCGCGGAGGGCGGCTGACACCGTGTCGGCAAACCGGCCGACACGATCTTTGCGATCATCACGACACAGTGAACTCCCAGCGCATGCGCGCCATCCACGCCATCCTCGCGCTTGCCTTCAGCGAGGGTTACACGCATACCACCGTGGCACAGATCACGCGTGAGGCGGGCATTTCCCGCACCACCTTCTACGAGTACTTCAAGGACAAGGAAGACTGCTTCCTCGCCGCGCACAACCAGCTCGCCGCTGCGCTGGTGGCCGAGGTCGAGCGAGCGCTCGTGGGCAGCGAGGGCTCACAGGTGCTGGCTGCCAGCGATGGCCCACAGGCGCTTGCCGCGGCTCTGACGGCCCTGGTGAGCTTTGCGCAGCGCGAGCCCGCCACCTTCCATCTGCTCACGCACGAAGCGATGATCGCCGGGCCGCGCGCCCTGGACGCGCGCGACGAGCTGATGCTGAGGATCGAGCAAAGCGTGGAGGCAGCGCAGAGCGCCGCGCAGACGCAGGACGCCGCGGAGGTGCCGGACATACCGGTCAAGCTGGTGCTGGGCGGCGCGGTGCGGCTGATCGGGATGTCGATGCGCAGGGCCGGGGGCACACCGGAGTCCTCGCTGGCCGAGCTGCCGCGATGGCTTGACTGCTACAGGGTGCCCGCGGGCAAGGCACGCTGGCTGGAGCTCACGCGGGTCGACTCCGTCGCGGTCGCGCGGAAGGCCCCGATGCGTCCGTTGGCGCCCCGGCCTCTGCCCCGGGGCCGTCACCGCCTGTCCGATGAGGTCGTGGCCGGAGTGCAGCATGAGCGCATCCTGCACGCCACCGCCGAGGTGGTCTGCGCGAAGGGCTACGCGGCGAGCACCGTGGCGGACATCGCGGCTGCCGCGGGCATTTCACGCGAAGTGTTCTATACGCACTTCAAAGACAAGCGCGAGGCGTTCCTGAAGGGCCAGCAGCTGGTGTTCGAGCAGATGATCGCCGCCAGCGCGGGGGCGTTCTTCACCGCCTCGACCGCGTGGCCGCAGCGCGTCTGGGAGGCGATCCGCACCACGACCGCGTGGATCCTCCAGCAGCCGACGCTGGCGCACTTCGACTTCATCGAGGCTTACGCGCTGGGCCCGTCCGATGCAAAGCGCGTGGACGAGAACGTGCTTGCCTTCAATGTCTTCCTGGAGGAGGGCTATCGCTACCGCCCACAGGCCGCCGAGGTGCCGCGCCTGATTGGCGAGGCGATCGCCGGCTCGATCCTTGAGCTGGCGGCGTTCTACATTCGCCACGACCGCGCGCACGAGACCCCCGGCCTATTGCCGCTGCTCACCTATGTGATCCTCGCGCCTTACACGGGCGCGCAGGCGGCGAACGAGCTGATCGACGGGTTTCTTGCCGCCGCCGGGCAAGCGCTCGCCGAGCGCGCATGAGACACCCGTGCTTCGGCCCTTCTCGATCGAGGCTTTCGGCCCCACCTCGGCCCTGCTATACCCTACCCCCGTGGTAGGTATTCAGCGATGATGTTCTCGACCAAGGCCGAGTACGGCGTGCGCGTGATGGTCGCGCTGGCCCGCCGCGCGAGCATGGCCGAAGATGGCCTTGACCCGGTTCTGCCGCTGGCGGAGATCGCCGAGCGCGATGGCCTGCCGCTGGCCTACCTGGAGCATCTGGTGGCGCGCCTGCGCAAGGCCGGCCTGATCGACAGCCGGCGCGGCGCGCGTGGCGGCTACATGCTGGCGCGCCCCGCCAAGGAGATCACGATGGCCGAGGTGGTGGAGGCGCTGGAGGGCTCGATCGCGCCGATCGAGTGCATCTCGGTAGGCGCCAACGGCGAGGTGGTGTGCGCGCGCGAGAGCGACCTCACGCATGTGTGCCCGACAAAGCTTCTATGGACGCGCGTGCGCGGCTCGATCGTGAGCACGCTGACGCAGACGACCCTGGCCGACCTGCTGGTGACCCCGGCTCCGGCAGCACTGAACACCCCCACGCGAGCAGCAAAAATTGAACCTATGACAACTGGAGCCTGAAAAGCGATATGTCCGACCTGGAGATCACAGACCTGCACGTGCGCACCGAGGATCGCGAGATCCTCAAAGGCGTCAACCTGAGCATCAAGAAGGGCGAGATCCACGCCCTGATGGGCCCCAATGGCTCAGGCAAGAGCACGCTGGCGAACACGCTGCTGGGCCATCCCTCCTACGAGATCACCGAGGGCAAGATCGTCTTCAAGGGCGAGGACATCACCGGTTCGGACCCGCATGAGCGCGCGAAGGCCGGCCTGTTTCTGGCCTTCCAGTACCCGGTCGCGATCCCCGGCGTCTCGGTGGCGAACTTCTTGCGCATGGCGATCAACGCCAAGCGCGAGGAGCCGATCCAGGTGAAGGAGTTCCGCACGGAGCTACAGCACGCGATCGATCTGCTGGACGTGGATCGCTCGTTCACCTCACGCCACCTCAACGACGGTTTCAGCGGCGGCGAGAAGAAGCGCGCCGAGATCCTGCAGATGGCGATGCTCAAGCCAGACGTGGCGATTCTCGACGAGACCGACTCGGGCCTTGACATCGACGCCTTGCGCACGGTGGCGGAGGGCGTTGCCCGACTGCACGACGAGCAGGGTCTGGGCGCGCTGATCATCACCCACTATCAGCGCATCCTGCACTACATCGAGCCTCAGTTCGTGCACATCATGCTGGACGGGCGCATCGTGCTGAGCGGCGGCGTGGAGCTGGTGGAGCGCCTGGAGCGCGAAGGCTACGACGAGATCCGCCAGGAGTTCGGCGCCAGTGTCTGAAAACGAGAGCAGTGCAAACGGAGCAGCGGTAACGGTCAAGCCGGGCAGGCACCGCGAGTCGACGCTGTACAGCGCCTTGGCGGGAGTGGGCGCTGGAGGCAAAGGCAAGAGCCTGGCGGCGCTGCGCGAGGAGGCCCTGGCAGTATATGAGCGCACGGAGCTGCCGGTCTGGCGCCGCTCTGGCTTCTGGACGACCAGCCTGCAGGAGCTCGACCTGGACAAGCTGGAAGTGCGCCACCACCCCCAGGGGGAGCTGCCGGCGATCGTGCTGGAGACGCTTCCCGAGCGCAAGCGCGCCGGCCGACTGGTGCAGCGCGAGGGCTCGGTCGTGCAGCTGGAGTTGGACGCGGAGCTGGCGGGGAAGGGCGTGGTGCTGTGCTCGCTGGAGGATGCCGCCGTAAACCATACGGAGCTCTTCGAGCAGTACTACAGCAAGCGCCTCACGAGCGACCGCCACAAGCTGGAGGCGGCGAACGCGGCGCTCTGGAGCGGCGGCGCGTTCCTGCACGTGCCGGCCGGTGTCGTGGTCGAGGACCCGTTCGAGATCGCCTACGCGCTGGACGGGGCGGGCGCGGCGATGTACGCGCGCACGCTCGTCATCGGCGACGCGGGCAGCGACTTCAAGCTGCACGAGTACAACCTCGCGCCGGACTTCGACACGGGGCAGGCTCTCTGCGCCGCCGCCTTCGAGATGTACCTGCGAGACGGCGCCCGCTGCCGTCTCGCGCAGGTGCAGGACTGGGGCAACGGTGAGGTCTTCGACGCATCCACGCGCGTCGTGGAGGTGGGCCGCGACGCCTACTGTCACTGGCTGCCCGCCCTCGTGGGCGGCCACCTCGTGCGCCAGCACCTAGAGCTGGCCGTGAGCGAGCCAGGGGGCGACATGGCCTTCCGCGGCGTCTTCTTCGCGGAGGCCAGCGAGCTGCTGGACGTCTTCGCGGTGGACCTGCACGAGACGGGCCCGAGCGGCGGCGACGTGCACTGGCGCGGCGCGGCCACGGGATCGAGCCGCGCGAGCTTCGAGGGCCTGATCCAGATCGACCCGGGCGCGCAGCAGACCCACACCTACCTGCAGATCCACTCGATGATGCTCTCGCCCAAGGCGCGCATCGACGCGATCCCTTCCGTGCTGGTCAGCGCCGACGACGTGTCGGCCAGCCACGGCGGCACCGTGGGCGAGCTGGACGAGGCCGTGATCTTCTACATGCAGACGCGGGGTCTCGACCGCGCGAGCGCGGTGCGCGTGATCGTGGAGGGCTTCTTCGAGCCGCTGCTCAGCGAGCTGCAGGACGAGCCGTTGGAAGAGCTCGTGCGCGCCAAGGTGGCCGCGAAGCTCGCGCGAGCGAGCGAGGACATACGCGAGTATGCGGAGACTCGGTAATTATTTTTTGAGTAGTGGGGGCCGCGCGCTGCGGGGCCGAGTGGTGAACCCGCGATGACTGTGGAGACCCGCACGGCTGCCGATCTCGGCGTCCGGTCCGATTTCCCGATCCTCACACGTGAGTGGGACGGGCGCCCCCTGATCTACCTGGACACGGCGGCGACCAGTCAGAAGCCGCAGGTGGTGATCGACGCGGTGTCAGACCATCTGGCAAGCCACAACGCGAACGTGCACCGTGGCGTGTACGCGCTGGCGCAGGAGGCCGACGCGGCCTACGACGAGTCACGTCGCCGGGTCGCGGCGTTCGTGGGCGGCGAGCCGGCCACGACGATCTTCACCAAGAACGTCACCGAGGCGATCAACCTCGTCGCCTATGCCTGGGGCCGGGCGAACGTCGGCCCGGGCGATGAGGTGCTGATAACGGCGATGGAGCACCACGCGAACATCGTGCCCTGGCAGGTGCTCTGCCACGAGGTGGGCGCGGAGCTGCGCTACCTCGACGTGGACGAGCACGGCATGCTTGACCCGGCGCAGCTCGATAAGGAGTTGGAACGCGGCAAGGTGCGCCTGGTGGCCTTCACCCATATCTCAAACGTGCTGGGCACGATCAACCCTGTCGCGGAGATGACGGCCAGGATCCGGGCCGCCGGCGCGCTGTCGCTGGTGGACGGCGCCCAGGCGGTCCCCCACATGCCGGTGGACCTGCGCTCGCTCGGCGCGGACTTCTATGCCTGGACGGGCCACAAGGCCCTGGGCCCGACGGGCATCGGCGTGCTGCACGGCCGCCGCGAGCTGCTGGAGGAGATGCCCCCGTTCCTGACGGGCGGCGACATGATCGCCTCGGTCGACTTCCAGCGGGCCACGTGGAACGAGCTGCCCTACAAGTTCGAGGCCGGCACCCCCCCGGTGGCCGAGGCCGTCGGCCTGGGCGCGGCCGTCGAGTATCTGTCGGCCCTCGGCATGGAGCGCGTGCGAGCGCACGAGCGCGAGCTGACCTCCCACCTGCTGGCGCGCCTGGGCGAGATCCCGGGTCTGCGCGTGGTCGGCCCCCCCGAGGCGGCGCGGCGCGGCGGCCTGGCCTCGTTCGCGATCGAGGGCATGCACCCCCACGATGTGGCCGAGCTGGCAGACCGCGGCGGCGTCTGCATCCGCGCCGGCCACCACTGCGCGCAGCCACTCATGCGCTGCCTGGGCCTGAGCGCCACGGCGCGGGCGAGCGTCGGCATCTACAACACGCCCTCCGACGTGGACGCGCTGATCGACGCGCTGAACGCCGGCCGCGAGATCTTCGGCCTGGGCAGCTGAGCGAGGCCAGCGCGATGGACGACCTGTACCGCGACTACATCCTTGACCACTACAAGCGCCCGCGCAACTTCGGCGAGCTGGACCCCCACGACCTGGAGGCCCTCGAGCACAACCCGCTGTGCGGCGACGAGCTGGGCGTGCACATCCGCGTCAAGGACGGCGCGATCGAGGAGCTGCGCTTCCACGGGCACGGCTGCGCGATCTCGCAGGCCGCCGCGTCGATCGCCAGCGAGGAGTTGCAGGGGATGCAGCTGAGCGAGGTGGAAGAGCTGGGCGCGGACTGGATGATCGAGCTGCTGGGCATCCCCGTGAGCGCCACGCGGCGCAAGTGCGCGCTGCTGAACCTCAAGGCTGTGCGCGGCGCGGTCACGGGCGACGGCGCCTGGCCGATCTGAGCCGGGCGCCCGCGGACGCGCGCCCTCATCTTGTGCAGCCCATTGATAGGCCGTCGGCATCATGGCATCAATCCTGATATTCTTTGATGTATGCGTACCACTCTCACGCTCGACGACGATGTGGCCGTCGCCGTGGAGCGCCGCCGCCGGGAACAGCGACACTCCCTCAAGCAGGAGGTCAACGAGCTGCTGCGCGTGGGTCTCCTGAATGTGGACCGCATGCCGGTGGAGCACCCACAACCCAGCTTTGAGCCGCTCGATGCCGGCGAATGCCTGATGCCCAACATCGACAATGTCGCCGAAGTGCTGTCGATCGCCGAGGGCGACGAGCACAGTTGATCCTGCTCGACGCCAACCTCCTGATCTACGCTTCGATCGGGTCCTTCCCGCAGCACGCAGCTTCGCGCGCGTGGCTGGAGGAGTCCTTCGAGCGCCCCGCGAAGGTCGGATTGCCATGGGTCTCGCTGCTCAGCTTCATACGCATCGTCACCAACCCACGCATCCTCGACGCCCCAACCTCCACGCGCGCCGCCTGGGCACGCGTGGAGCAGTGGCTCGCCCAGCCAAACGCGTGGATCCCCTCGCCGACCGACCGCCACCGGACCGTGCTCTCAACGCTGCTCGGCGACGACGTGCACGGCGATCTCATCCCTGACGCGCACCTCGCGGCGCTCGCGCTGGAGCACGGACTGACGGTGTGCAGCACCGACTCGGACTTCGCGCGCTTCCCCGCGGTGCGCTGGGAGAACCCGATCGCCTGGCGCCTCTGACGCGAAAGCCGCGCTGAGGCGAAGACCGCTCACCATCTGCCGGCGACGATAACCGGCGTCAGCCGGGCGCCCGCGGACGCCCGGCTGGGGTGGCGTCTACTTCTTCTTCCTGGCGTTGTGGTGCTTCCTGGTCTTGGCTTTCTTGGTGCAGCCGGTGACCTGGATCTTGGTGTTCTGCTTGACGACGGCGCCGTTCTGCCCGGTGATCGTGGTGGGCATGGTCAGGCTCGTGCCGCAGAGGTTGCCCTTGGCCTTGGCCGGGAGGACCGCCGCAAGCCCTGAGTGCGGCCCCGCGGGCAGCTTCAGCTCGAAGCTGCTGATCGGCGCGTCGGGTACGTTGGAGAATGTCGAGCTGGTGACCTGCTTCTTGATGTTGATGCTGCCCACCAGATCAAGCGTCACGCCTTCGCCCTGAAGGATCACGACGAGGTCGGGGAATGCCGCGCCGCCGTGGGAGACAAGGTAGGCGGGGCCGACCACTGGGTTGGCGAGCACCGGCGTGTTGGCTGTGGCGGTCCCGATGTTCGACCCGGCGGGGCAGGAGGCGGGGTTCGCGTTGAATGTCGCCTCCGGGCATGCTTGCTGGATCGTGGAGAGCCGTGAGGGTAGCTGCTTGGGCAGCGTCACCGCGACGCTGTGGATGTTCGCCTGTGCCCCTGGGGGGTAGCTGGCCTTCACGTCCAGGCTCGCGCCGTTCTTCTTGCTCGTGTTCGCTTGTGTGGAGACGGTGAACGACGGTTTGAACGCGAGGCCCGCGCAGTTCGCGGCCTGGAAACGGCTGGAGACCTGCGCCTGTGCGCCCTGGGTGCTCGTCAGTGTCCCAGCCACGGAGAATGGTTCGCAGCTGGTGGGGTTGAACATGAACGCGGCCCTGTCGATGTTGACATTCACGGTGCGCACGTCCAGCGGAATGCCTTGCAGGATCGTGGGCAGCGGGTCGCTCGTGACGGTGATCTGCGCGGTGTGCGGATCGACGCTTATCGCTGCCCTGACCACGACGTTGCCGAGGTTGAACGGCCCCGCAACGGCGGGGACCACGATGGACAGCCCGAACGGGGCGCCCTTGTAGGGGCCCGTGAGGAACACCTGGCCGCCCTGCACGTAGAACGGGTCGGGGCCTGCGCCGGCCGCGACAGTGGTGTGCCCGATCAGGCTGGCCTGGCCGCAGGCGCCCTGGCTGGCCTGCGGCTCACCGCACTGCACCACGTTCTTGAGGATCCCCAAGAGGCCGGGCGGGGTCTTGATCGTGGCGCCGCCCAGGTTCTGTTCCCCGTCGTTACGCGAGAACGTCGCGCTGAACGCGCTGAACGCGCCGGCCTGGTTGCTCGCGGTGCCCGCGCTGAAGGACGGGCCGAACGGCTGTGGGTTGGGGCACGAAGAGCCCCCGGGGCCGGAGGTGATTTCAAACTCGCCCGATGGCGTCGCCGGTGGCCCCGAGTCGGGTGCGGACCACGGCGTCAACACAGAGCCCACGGTGTAACTGCCGCACGTGACGGGGGTTCGCAGCGCGGCCCTCGGGCCACCGAAGAAATGCGTCCGCAACTCAGAGACCTGAAACTGCGGGCTGTCATCGAACGTCGCGGTCAGCCGGCCCGTGCCGGGATCCGTATCCAAACGCCCCGGGAGCTTGATGACCACACCCGTCGTGGGATCGTCAACCACGATGTAGAGCGCGAGCAGGCTCCCGAACGGGTTTTCGTTCTGCCGCGCGAGATAGATCGAGCCTTCCAGCGTGCCCGCCAGCGAGGGGGTCTCCACTTCGACCGTCCCCACCTTCGACCCATCCGGGCAGGCCGGGCGAGCAGAGCTCGGTTCACCAGAAGCAGACACCCCGACCTGCGCCAGCGAACACGCTTCCAGACCGTTCGCGGAAGACGGGTTCACGCTCAACCCTTCAGAGAGCGTCACGACCGCCTTCTTCAAAGGAGGAGTCGCGAGTACGCTCGGATCCTCGCTCTGAGGCACATGGATATCCACGTTGAAACCAGTCGGCGTGTCCGCCTGCGTGCTTTCCGGGCTCGCGGTGATGCTCGGCTGGAACAGCAATTCATTACAACCCGTCACCGGCGGAGATTCAGAAGCCCCCCTAACCCAGTTGGGATCCGAAAGATCGGGGCTGCCATCAGCCAGGGTCCGCCCCGGCTTCTGCCACGAATCCATATGAATCGTCGTCACGAGCGGCGCGCCTGAGCAATCGCTCGGGTTCGTGAACAACGCGACCGGCGTGTTACCACTCCCATCCCTGGCGGCAGGGTTACCATAAAACGTCACGAGGATGTTGAGCAGCGCGACCTGCGGAATGTCCGCGCTCGTCGTGCGCAACACATAACCCGCCGGCGTCGGAACCACACTCGCCGGAAGGACATGCGCACCACCCTGATTATCGGTAAAACCAAACTCCGCCGGAACCCCATGCTCAGGCACCATATTGAAAATACCGCTGTTCACCGGAGCGTCAAGGCCGCCGATCCTCGGGTCGCTGAAGATGTGTCCGACGACTGTGTTCGACGGGCACCCCGACCGGTTTTCCCCAGCAACCGCGGACAGCTCCGCGAACGTGCACCTCGGGGCCGCCAACGCGCTCCCGAGAAAACCGACCGGCAGATCCACAACCAGATCCTTTAGATCTTCAACGGTGTCGTCCTTAATATCTCCGGCGACGCCGTCGGGCTTCGCCCTGAACTCGTTGCTCAGTTCGATGCGAGTCGCAAACTCATAGGGATGAGCCCCCGCCTGCGTGTCGGGCAGACCATCAAGCCCATTGATACCCGCACTAAAGGCCGCGACACCGAACACCGGCGAGGCCAACCCAAGCGTGTTCCGCACACTCCCGGACACCGCAGGCGCACCACCACCCGAGACCGTCGCGGAGTCCACCAGAGACCCCGAAGCAGCCGGGTCATCAACAGTCACATAAACATTCATCTGGAGCGTATCGCCCGGCGCGACCGGAGGCAGCCCGTCTTCCGCGGTAGGAAGCTGACACCGCACAGGACTGGTGGTACACAAGCCAAACTGCGCCAGATCGGTCGACAAGCCGCCGATCGAGGCGGGCAGCCCCGACCAGAAAAACGTGATCTTCCGCACCGTGACCCCCGCCGGCAACGTGTCGGCGAGCGTGACCGTGCTCCCATCCGTCGCGAGACTCCCAGCATTCCTCACCGTGACCTGATAACCATCGCACTGCGGGGGCACCCCGCCATTGCTCAGGCATTCGGCGTTATTGGCCGCCGAGAAGTTCGTAGGTGTCGCGAACGCGTTCATCGACCAGCCCGCCGCAGGAGTCGCGGCGAACACCGTACCCGCGCACAGGCAGCACAACGCCAATACAGCCAACAGGGAAAACGCAAACCTCTTCACCATGACTATCTCCTCCCCCGCTTGATGTGCTTACCATTCCCCGCCACCCCACGAACCTTCCTCTTATGCTTTACCCGCCTGCCATGCCTGGCTTTCTTCCTATGCTTTGCCTTCCTCCCGGGTTTCGTCACGGGCTTGGCCTGCGCCGCCGGGTTCCCCGCCCCGGCAAACGTCGCGCTCCCAGGGGCACCAAAGACCGGAGCCACGCCAGGCGCCGCGCGACACGCTTCACCCTGACACGCCACCGGCAGTGCCTGTTGAGTGAGGCACGGTTCGCTTGAGGTGCAGATCCGCGCGTCGTAGAAGTCGAGCTCGGTATCGGTGTCCTGCGGCGCGAGCCGATCCACCGTGGAGAAGAACACGTTTGCACCCTTCGCGTCACTCCCAGCAAGGCGTACCGCCGAGGTACCCGCGAAGGACGCCGTGTCCCGTCCATCGGAGATCAGGAAGACATGGCCTTCGTGCCACTCATAGATGTTGTTGGCATATACCGTCAGCGCAGCGACGTCGGTTCCGATCGGGACATCGTTCAGCGCCTGCGGCGTGAGCCCGTTGGGGCTCATGAAGAACACATAGGACCCATCGTCTGACATCGTCGGGTCACCGCGCCTGGATCCATTGCTCAGGTAGCCATCCACGCCCGGGACGATCGTCGCGTCCTGCGTGCCCGCGTTGCCATTGTCGTTGAACCCGTTGTTACCAATCGAGATACGCACCAACTCGCCCGTCTGCGCGTCATAGCGAAACAACTGCTGCACACCGCTGGGACTCGTTGCGTCCGGCGTGAGCCGGCCATGGCTCGGGAATACGAGGTACCGCCCATCGGGAGTCACATTCGCCCGGTAATCCGGACCGTACAACCAGTCGTTGTAGTCCGCTTCGGGCAGTGACGCGACGAACGCCACACGGCCCGACGGGTGACCCGCGTCGCGCGTGAAGACATAAAGGTTCTCAGCACCGTCCTTCGCGCTCTGGCCCTGCGCATTCGCCGCCCCGCTCAGCACGCCCTTGGCGACGAAGTAGACATGCGACCCGTCGGAGGAAAGCGCTATGACGCCCTGCACTCGCGGACCGCCGCCGCTCGCGTCCCCAGCCGAGACCGCGAGAAGGTTACGCCCAGCGGGATTCGCGAAATCGTACTCATACAAGTTGCAGCCATTCGCGCCCGTCGTTGCAGAGCAGGGACTTCTCGCATCAGCGCTGCGACTATCCTCGCTCGCGCCGTCGGTCAGCCGCTGGGTATCGGTGAAAAAGGCCTTCGAGCCGTCCGCGGACGCACCCACGAAGCTGGCGGAGCTGGGAGGCGAGCTCTGGCATCCACCTGTGCATTCAAGCGGCGAGCGCCCTGAGATCAGAACCGTCCGCGACTCATCCAGGCGCGCATAGAGCGTTTCGGCCGGTACCGGCGTCCCCGCGTTCACGCCCGACCCTGCGAAACAGGCATTTGCGGTGAAGAACACCGTGCGCCCATCGATCGACATGGGGGTGAGGTAACTCAAGTATCCACCCAGTTCGGTTCCACAAACGCTGATCAGGTCGGTGCTGCCCGCACCGCCGCTGACCCCCACCAGCGCCGGCTGCGAATTACCCACACCCGAATACTCATACACCGCTGGAAATTTGGAGTTGGTGGCATCGAACGGCCAGATAGGGTATCCAGTAGACCAAACGACGTGGGAGTGGTCCACCGTCGTAAGCACCCCCTGGGGCGCTCCCGTCTCCCCGAAGTGCGGCGTCGTCGGGCCGATATCCGCCCACGCGCCACCAAGCCCCCCCGCATAGAAATCGTCCGGACCACCCGGCCGCGTCGGCATCGCAACCAGCGCCGTGCCAGTATTGGCGTCCGTCCCCAGCGGAGTATTGAAAGGAGACGTCGTCGTCGCCGGCGGCGACAACGCCGTAGCCACCCAGCCCCCCGCGGTGCGCGAGAAGGCATACGGCGAGCCGACATCCCCGTTGCGGATCGCCGTGCACGATCCGGCCCCCGCAAAACATTGAAGGCTCCCAAGGATCAGACGCGAGCCCGTTTCGGAGACGAGCGGGGGTGTCCCCACAAACGAGTCCAACCCGAGCGAAGCCCCGTTCTTCTGCGGCGGCGTGACCATCTCATACGCACGATTGTCGGGCAGGCCGGCGCCCGTGGTGTCGTAGATGAAGGTGTGATCGCCACTGCGAGCCGTGCCGAGTAGATTCGTCGCCGCGACGCGGTAGTGGTAGGTGGTGTTCGCCTGCAGGCCCGTAATGGGCTGCGCTACGTTCATACTCCCCGTGCCCGCGCCGATGTCTCCGTCGGGGGCCGGGATGCTCGACCCGTACGCCGTACTGGCACCGTATTCGAAACGATAGGTGGTGTCGTTGCCCAACGGGTCGATTTGAGCGTGCAGCGTCGCGCTGCCAGCGGTGACTTCCGACGCCGAGACGCTGCCGATCCGCGCGGGCGCGACCGTCGTGAACGTGCTGTCGGAGCCATTCACCGTGCCCTGCGAGTTGACCGCCACGACACGGTAGTGATAGGTCGTGCCCGCCTGTAGGCCGGCAAGTTCCGCGAGGGCGCCCTGATCGGCGACACTCGCGCCGAGATCCCCGTCGGGGATCGGGACGCTCGTCCCATACGCCGTGCTCGTGCCATACTCGAAGTGGTAGGTGGTATCGAAGCCACGCGGGTTGACCTGCGCTTGCAGCGTCGCGCTCGTCTGCCCCACGTTCGCCGCGGACTCTTCATCGACCGTCGGCGGCCCAGTCGTCGTGAATTCCCGATCTTCACCCTGGTTGGTGCCTTGGGCGTTCGATGCCGTCAGCCGGTAGTGGTAGGCGGTGTCCGGCTGCAGACCGGACAGTTCAGCGCTGACGGGCACTTCGCTCGTGCCTGAGCCGGGTTCCTGCGCGCACGGCGCTGTCTGCCCGTAGCTCGTGCTCGTGCCGTATTCGAACTGACATGCGCTGACCTGGACCCCGTCAGGGTTCACAGCGCCGCTGAGGGCGATGCTCGCCGGCTGCACACCCGAGGCGGCGCCGGTCGCGACATCCGCCAGCGTTACCAGCGGACCCCAGCGGTACACCGTCCGGGTTTCCTTACTGGATATATACACATCGCCGCTCCCGCCATCGACAGCGATCCCGCCTGTGTAGCCGACGGCGCCGGCCGGAGCGCGGAAGCTCGTGACGGGCGCCCCGGTGGAGTCGTACTCCTCGACGGTCTGGCTCCCGCCTTGGATGAGGAAGGCGTGGTTGTCAGCCTGGTCGACCGCGATCGCGGCGAGGTTGCCGGCGTTCGGGAAGGTTTCGAGTTCGATGCCGCTGGAACCAAACTTGTGGACGCTGAAGACGCAGTTGACATAGACATCGTCGCTCGAGTCGACTGCCAGCGAGGGCCAGGCTTCGCAGCCGGTAGCGAACTGCGACACGAATGCCCCGGAGGAATCGAACCTGTCGACCTTGCCGTTGGATTCATAGACCCACACGTTCCCGCCCGTATCGACCGCGACCCCAACCGGCCCACCGAACGGCCCTGTCGTGGCGAACGGGCCACCCGTTGTACCCGTCAACTGGCCCAGATATGCGCCCGCAGAGCTGAACTTGTCGATCACGCCATGACCGGCATCCAGAACGTACAGATCGCCGAAAGCGGGGCTGAGCGGATCGTTGTCCACAGCCACCGCGGCGGGGCTCATGTCATTTTCCTGGCTGGGAAACGCAAACGACCCCGCCGGAGTCGCACGGCCATCCAGTGCGCTGCTCCCGAGCGCCGCGAAGTTCACGACATGACCCGATGCATCGAACTTGTCCACCACCTGATGCGCGATATCCGCCACATACAGATCCCGGGTCGATTCGTCGATCGCGATGCCGTTTGGATTCCCAAAGAACCCCGCCGGCGTCCCTTCCCCGGTGAAGCTGCCGAGCAGCAGATGCGTGGTGAGCGCGCCCGCGGGCGCCACCCACACGCCCATGCACGCCCCCAGCACGACACAGATCCATGCGACAAAGGCCAACCTCAGCCGAGGAATACTCATCAACGTCCCCTCCCGTAGTTATCGACGTAACGACCGCCCGGGAGGCCCGAGCAGCTAAAGACCACATATGTCCTGCCCCGGCTCACGGCGTCTGACCGCCCTGATTGCCGGTCTCGGCGTGGATGGCGCGCTCGACGTCGCCACCCTTGGGGGTGAGGGTCCAGGCGTTGGGCTCGCCCTTGGCGGGCCCCTCCCCCACGTTGGCGACCAGCCCGAGGTGCTCCAGGCGCGTGAGCAGCTTGGAGATCTGACCCTGGTCGGAGACCCCGGCCGTATCGGCAATGCGCCGGTTGCTCGCACCGGGCATCGCGGCGATCGCGACGAGCACCCTGATGGTGCGATACGTCAGGCGCATGTCCAGATCGCGCAGCGGATCGGCCTGGAAGCGCTTGACGACACGGACCGCGGGCGCCGCACGCGTCAACTCGCGCTTGGCGGCCGCCGTACCGAGATAAGGCATGACGATCATCCCCATCAACTGGTTGAGCAGCCCGAGGAACGATGACTCGCCACTCTCGCGCGCACCTCTGCCATCCCGGGCACCGTTGACGTTCGCGGCGCGCTGCCTGAGCATGCGGGCATGAACAACGCTGAACACCGCGCCGACGACGCCCTCGGCCGCGAGCGGCGGGCTTTCTCCCGCGGTCTTGCCCTCAAACCGCCCCGCGTCCACTGCGGCGATGAGCGCATCGAGCACCCGCTCACGACACTCCAATGCACGCGGCCCAGCGGATAGCGAGTCGACCACCAACAGGCCCCCCAACCCCGGCTCCTCATCCAGGAAACGCAGTAACGCGGTCAGCCCCACCCTGACACGCTCACGCCACCCACTCTCACCGTCAAAGGCCGGCACCACCACCTCGGCGGCGCACGCCAGCGCATGGTCGAAAGCGGCAAGAAAACAGTCCTCGCGATCCTCGAACAGTTCATAGAACGTCCTGCGCGACACCCCCGCCCGCGCGACGATATGCGCAACAGACGCCTGCGTGACACCCCGCTCCCGCGCGACCTCAACCAACGCCACGAGCATCCGCGAACGCTGAATCGCCGAGACACGCTCCTGCCCCGCACCAGCCCCCTCAGCCGCACGCCGCACACCCCGCCTGTGCCCCTCGCGAGAGACCGCGGCCATGAGCGCCACCTACCTCCCCCCACCCAAGCGGCCGGGACAATAGCGGCGAGACGGCCTAGAAGCTAGCCGACCCGGCCAAGAGAGAGAGAGAGAGAGAGAGAGATGCGTCAGTGATGCTGACGCATCTAGTTAGACCCCCGACAGAGGCCGCAACCACTCCCATCACGCTGTCCTGAAACCAGTTCACGCGAACAACATCTCCCTCAAAGTTCCGATCCGGTCCCTCTCCCAAGAAACCCCTGAAAAGCAATATAAAAGCCGGCAACACGAGCCCAGCCCCAAACCCGATCCTATGTACGACACCCACATTCAGAGCGCCATTAGAAGACCACTGTAGACCCCCAGGAAATAATTGTCAAGTCCCAAACGTCAAGCCGGGTTGGCGACGGGCCGCACAACCGGCTATCAGCGCGTCAAGGCCGCAGCAACTCGACGCGACAGCTCAGCCCTTGGACCTTGGGCCAGTCGCCGTCGGCGCAGAGCACGGTCTCGACATCCTCGTGCAGATCGGCGCTGGCAAGGATCAGCGCATCGGGCATCCGCAGCGAGCGGCGACGGCCACGCAGGACTCCGGCGCGAGCCGCGACGGCGCGGTCCACCGGCAACAACTCGCGGACGAGGTCGGCGAAGAAGCCATCGACCACGTCCTGCTGATGTTGCCCGAGGGCGACTCCGGTCATGATCTCGGCGTAGCTAACGGCAGATGCCGCGAAGGAGCTCTTGGCGCCTGCCGCCTTCAGCGCCGTGACGGTGACTTCGTGCAGAGCGTCGTCTCTATCGAGAAAGCCGACGATCGCCGTGGTGTCGAGCAGGATCAGCGCCACTCGTCACGCACGGCCTGCACCGCCTTGCCCAACTCGCCGCCCGTACTGAGCGCGCCCGCGTAGCGATCGATGAGATCGTCGAAGCGCGTGAGCAGGATACGCCCCGAACCCTGCACCTGGACCTGGACCACATCCCCCTCGTGCAGCCCTGCCTCGCGGAAAGCGCCCACAGGTATCGTCACCTGATGCTTGCTGGAGATGCGTGACCTGCCGGCGACTCGCCCTGCGCCCCGGGGTCCGTGCCTCTCCTTTACTTTTTTGGCCATAGGTAAAGCATAGCGCGAGCGGCCCACCCAGAGCGCGGCCTCCCACATCGATACAATTCCTAGTGCAGCGCACGGGATTCCAACCGCCACCGCAGACACAAGGAGCGATATGGCCACGACAGACCGCACAAGGATCACCAAGCCGAGCCCCATCGTCGAGGACGAGCAGGGTCAGTTGCGTGCCCGCCAGGGCATCTCCCGCGAGGTGATCAGCGAGCTGTCGAAGATCAAGGGCGAGCCGGCGTGGATGGCCGAGAAGCGCGTGAAGGCACTGGAGATCTTTGAACGTAAGCCGGTCCCGACCTGGGGTCCGGACCTGAGCGGCCTGAACCTTGATGACCTCGTCCTCTACTCCCCCCCTACGGCGGGGCGCTTTGACAGCTGGGACGACGTGCCGGCGGAGATGAAGCAGACCTATGAGGACCTCGGCATCCCCCAGGCCGAGCGCGAGCACCTCGCGGGCGTCGTGGGCGTCTGGCGCCAGGAGCCGGTGTATGAGGGTCTGAAGGAGGAGTACGCCAAGCAGGGCATCCTCTTCTGCTCCATGGATACCGCCGTTACCGAGTACCCCGAGCTAGTGCAGAAGTACTTCATGAACAAGTGCGTGCCGCCGCAGGACAACAAGTTCTCAGCGTTGCACGGCGCCGTGTGGTCGGGCGGGGCCTTTTGTTACATCCCTAAGGGCGTCAAGTGCGACCTGCCCCTGCAGAGCTACTTCCGCATGGAGGGCGCCGGCGAGGGCACCTTCGAGCACACCTTGATCGTGGCCGACGAGGGCTCCGAGGTCAACTACATCGAGGGCTGCACCGCGCAGACCTACAGCGTCAACTCGATGCACTCCGCCGTCGTTGAGATCTTCGTGCACGAGGGCGCCAAGGCGCGCTACACCACCGTGCAGAACTGGTCCAAGGACGTCTACAACCTCAACACTAAGCGCGCCGTCGTCGACGCCCACGGCACCGTCGAGTGGGTCGGCGGCTCGATGGGCGCCAAGTACGTGATGCTCTATCCCGGCTCCTTCCTCATGGGCGAGGGCGCGCGCGCCGATCACCTCAACGTCGGCGTCGCCGGCAAGGGCGTGCACAAGGACACCGGCGCCAAGGTCGTGCACCTGGCTCCCAACACCACCTCCAACATCCTCGCCAAGTCGATCAGCAAGGACGGCGGCATCATGGGTTACCGCGGCCTTGTGCGCATGGGCCACAACAGCGCCGGCTCCAAGGCGCGCGTGCAGTGCGACGGCCTCATGATGGACGGCGAATCGCGCAGCGACACCTGGCCTGACATCCAGATCCAGAACCCCCACGTGACGGTCGCGCACGAGGCGACGGTGGGCCGGATCTCCGATGACCAGCTCTTCTACATGGGCTCGCGCGGCTTCACCGAGGACGAGGCCGCCGCGATGATCGTCAACGGCTTCATCGAGCCTGTCACCAAGGAGCTGCCGATGGAGTATGCAGTCGAGCTCAACCGCCTCATCCAGCTGGAGATGGTCGGCAGCATCGGGTAGCACCGCGGTCTTGCGCGCCCCCATAGACACGATCGCTGCTCCGCCGTTCTTGACCCACCTGAAGTGGGTCAACGTCGCCACGCTACGTATGGACAAGCAGCTCGGCAACCCGGTGCTCATTGAGTTCTGGGACATCTGCCGTGCGAACTCCATGCGCACTCTCCCCTACATACAAGAGTGGTATCAGCGCTACGCGACCCACCCCCCCTCCCCCTCCTCCGTGGATGCGCGGGCCGAGATGCCCATGCTGCGCGTAGTGGGTATCCACTCCCCTGGCTTTGCTGCGGCGCGCGAGCGCGAGGAGGTGCGCGCCGCGGTGGCGCGGCTGGGCATCGAGTACCCCGTGCTGGTGGACCCTGAGCTTGAGATGTGGAATGTCTACGAGAACCGGGGCTGGCCTGCCCGCTACCTGTTCGACCAGCAGGGCATGCTGACTCACTACCACTACGGCGAGGGCGCCTACGGCGAGACCGAGCTGGCGATCCAGGAGCTGCTGGGTATCGAGCGCGAGCTTATGCCGCCGGTTCGCCCCGAGGACGTGGAAGGAGCGGCGCTGGCTCCGCCGAGCGAAGCGCGCGAGGGTGCCTACAGCGGCCCGTATGAGGCCGGCGGGGTGTGGGCTGTCCTAGACGGAGAAGGCGTGGTGCGTGTGAACGGTGCTAGTGAGCTGACCGTGAACCACCCTGGCGCATACCCGCTGATCGAGCATGAACGCCACAGCGCGGGCGTACTGGAGCTCCAGATCGGCGACGGGGTGCGCTGCCTGGCGACGTGCTTTACGCCGGGCTTGGCGTAGCCGCCGGCGGCGCCAGTTCCGCGTGCGAGCGCTCGGATAGCAGCCGCTGGAGCACCGGCGGCCCGTCGTCCTCGACCAGAATGGAGCCCCCGGGCCAGTAGGGGCTCTCGCCCGGCTGACCATCGAGAAAGTAGGAGTCATAGGTCCAGCAGCCGCAGTTGTGCAACTGGGCACCCCCGGGCGCGCGCCACTCCGAGCGGTCGTCGGGAGGCAGCGGACCCGTGCGGTGGGTGTGCCCGAAGATCACATGCGAGTCCGGCCCGTCGACACCAAGGCGCGTCACGACTTCGCCCATCGCGCCTAGGGCTGCGCGGCGCAGCGCGGGACCGCTGATGTCGGCCTGCAGCGGGCCAATGCCGGCGCGATTGAGCGCCGCGATCACAAGTGGGAAGCCGCTGGCGAGAGCGCGGTTGCGCAACATCGTGCGACGACGGCTGGGGCGGTAGTCGCGATCCCCGCCGAGCGTGCGCCAGGCGCGCACCGTCCCCTGCCCGTTCAGCGCGCCTCCCGTACGCGACTGCTGGGCCATCGCGTCAATCCAAGCGTAGATCGGGCTGGAGACAGCCTCATAGTCATCCGGGGTGGCAAGCGCCGTGACCGGGCGACGCTGAAGACGCCCGATAGCGCCGATGCCAAGCCGCTCCATCGTGGGGATCCTCATGTGGCAGTCGAGGTAGTGCCCATGGGTGGCGTAGACGTCCTCGCGTATCCACAGTCCGGGATAGGCCGCCGAGACACGAGCGGGCGCGGCCCACTCGGCGAGCTTCGCCAGCATCGGCGAGGCTTCGGCGGCGCTGAAGCGCTGCTCGACCTCCAGCGGTGCGGGCAGCGAGAACTCGCCGCGGCGCGCGAGCCAAGGCTCGACCAGCGCGTGATCGTGATTGCCCCCGAGAACGATGATGTCGCGCCCCGCGAAGGTGTGGCCCAAGGCTTCGAAGAACGGCTGCGCGGCAGCCAGGGCGCCGCGACGAGGACCATGGCGCAGCTCGAGCAGATCGCCGAGCAGCACCAGGCGATCGACTTCCTCCAGCGCGTCGAGCAGGGCGCGGCGTGGCCCCAGGTGGCGCAGAACGTCCACGCGCGTATGGCTACCGAGGTGCAGGTCAGAGACGATGAGCGTACGCATGATGATGGGAATCGGCACACAGGCGGAGGCGCTTGACAAGCCGCCCGCACGTGGCGAGGCCAGCCTGAACGGAAGGCCGCGCTCCTCGCGCTGCCTAGGAGCTCCCTGCGGGAACGGCCTCGCGGATCTCCTTGGGCAGCATGAAGCGCACGTCCTCGCGCACCGTACGCAGCGTCGAGACCTCGCTCACGCCGCGTGCGCGGAAGAACCCCACGAGATCCTCCACCAGCGACTCGGGTGCGCTGGCGCCGGAGGAGATACCGACCACGCGCTTGCCGGTGAGCCACTCCTCGCGTACCTCGTCCCTGTTGTCGATCAGATAGGACTCCGCGCCGAAATCGCGGGCGACCTCGACCAGGCGCACCGAGTTGGAGGAGTTGCGGCTGCCGATCACGAGCAACAGTTCGCACTTGCTTGCCAGCTCTTTGACGGCCGCCTGGCGGTTGGTCGTGGCGTAACAGATGTCATCGGTACGCGGGCCGACGATGCTGGGGAAGCGCTCCTTCAGGCGCGCCAGGATCGCGCTCGTTTCTTCCACCGACAGGGTGGTCTGCGTGACATAGGCGAGGCGCTCGGGGTCCTCCACGACCAGCTCCTCGACGTCCTGCTCGGTCTGCACCAGCACGATGCGCTCGGGCGCCTCGCCCATCGTGCCTTCGACCTCCTCGTGACCCTCATGGCCGATCAGCACGATCGTGTAGCCGTCGCGCGCGAAGTTCAAGGCCTCGCGGTGCACCTTCGTGACGAGCGGGCACGTGGCGTCGATCGTGCGCAGCTTCAATGTCTCGGCGTTGGCTCGTACCGAAGGCGCGATCCCGTGCGCCGAGAAGACCGTGATCGCGCCCTGAGGGATGTCGGTCTCCTCCTCCACGAAGATCGCCCCCTGCGCACGCAGCTGCGCCACGACGGTTTTGTTGTGCACGATCTCCTTGCGCACATACACCGGCGGACCGTGGATCTCAAGCGCCTTTTCTACCGCCTGCACCGCGCGGTGCACGCCCGCGCAGTAGCCGCGGGGTGCAGCCAGTAGCAGCCGCTCAACTGTGTTTTCAACGATCTGGGACGCGGCCGCCGGTTCACTCACCATCCACATTGTAGGCTCTATCTTCGATGCCCCCGCGCCACCTCGACCGCCTGACAGCCGTGGACGCATCCTTCCTGCACCAGGAGGGGGCGCACTCGCACATGCACGTGGGCGGACTGACGATCCTGGAAGGCCCGCCGCCATCGATCGAGGAGTTCCTCGAGCAGATCCGCTGGCGGCTGCACCTGGTGCCCCGCTACCGCCACAAGCTGGCGCACACAGCCCTCGACAGCGGTCGTCCCGTGTGGGTGGATGACCCGAGCTTCAGCCTTGAGTACCACGTGCGTCACACCGCGCTACCCGCCCCCGGCGGCTGGGAGCAGCTGCAAAGCCTCACAGCGCGCATCTTCTCCCAGCGCCTGGACCGTTCCAAGCCCCTGTGGGAGATGTGGCTGATCGAGGGCCTTGATAACGACCGCTTCGCGCTGATCTCAAAGACCCATCACTCGCTGATCGATGGCATCGCCGGCATCGATCTGGCGACGGTGCTGTTCGACATCGCCCCCGACCCGCCGCCGGTGCGCCACAACGGGCGCCCGTGGCAACCCCACCGCGAGCCGCACACGGTCGAGCTGCTGGCAGCTGGACTGCGCGGAGCGGCCAAGGCCGGGCTTGAGCTGGTGAGCAACACCGTGGATGCCCTCACGCATCCCGATCGGGCCTTGGCGAATGCACGCGAGGCCGCCGAGGGCGTGGGCGAGATCGTTTGGGCGGGCCTGAACCCCGCGCCGCCGAGCCCGCTGAACGTTGATATCGGCCCGCACCGGCGCTTCGTGGGTGTGGGCAGCTCGTTTGAGGACTTTAGGCTGGTGAAGAATACCTTCGGGTGCACGGTGAACGACGTGGTGCTGGCGGTGGTGACCGGCGCCCTGCGCGGCTTCCTGATCGAGCGTGGGGTGCGCACCGATGGTCTGGAGTTGCGCGCGCTCGTGCCGGTGTCGGTGCGCGCCAAGGACGAGCACCACGAGCTGGGCAACCGCATCGTCGTGATGCGCGGGCCGCTGCCCGTCTACATCTCAGACCCCCTGGCGCGGCTGCGCTTCGTCAAGCAGGCCATGGATGGTCTGAAGGAGTCAAAGCAGGCGCTCGGCGCGGAGGTGATCGCGGGCGCGCAGAACTTCGCGCCGCCGACGATCCTCGCGCAGGCCTCGCGGCTGAACTTCTCAACGCGCCTCTTCAACCTGATCGTCACCAACGTGCCCGGCCCGCAGTTCCCGCTGTACGTGCTCGGACGCAAGATGCTTGAGGCCTATCCCGTCGCCTTCCTGCCCGAGCACCACGCGTTGGCGGTGGCGATCATGTCCTACAACGGCCAGATGAACTTCGGCCTGCTCGGCGACTTCGATGCCCTGCACGACATCGAGCATTTCGGTGCGAGTATCGCCCACGAGCTGGCCGTGCTTGTGTCTTTGGCAAGAGGTGAGACATCGCCCGCGCCGCCAAAACCGCCGCGCCCGCGTCGAGTATCCCCCAGCCCAAATCGGGGTTCCAGCCGCGCCCCGGCGGGCGCCGGGCCGTCGACTCCAGCAGCCGGATGACCTGAGCGGCGCTCAGATTGGGGGCCAGTTGGCGGATCATGGCTGCCACGCCTGCCACCTGCGGTGCAGCCATCGATGTGCCTTCCAGATAGGAATAGATGTCTTCGCCGGCAAGCGATGTGCGGCAGTAGGCGCAGGCGGGTAGCGAAGAGGAGATGCCGCTCTCGATCGAAGTGCGGTTGGCCGGGAAGGTGCTGAAGATGCCGGGGGCACCTTCGCCACTCACGCCGGGGCCACGGAAGGAGCCGTAGGCGGCTATCGAAATCTCGCTGCCGTAGCCTGCCGTCAGCGAGCGTCGCCCGGCGAAGTCGGCAGAGGTGACGGTTAGGCCCAGTCCCGAGCCCAGCCTAGGGCCGCTGCCGGCCGGCTGCAGGACATTCGCGGGATAGCCTTGCCGTCTCACCGCTTCATCCGCGGCCGCAGCCACCATGACCACGTTGTGGCGATAGGCATAGCGGATCGCCTCCCGCAGTGTTTTGGGCGCCCGCGCGGAGCCTTCGGTGCCAAAGCTCATGTTGATCGCCTGGGCGCCATGGCGGGTGGCATCGACGATCGCCCTGGCCTCGCTTTCGTCGCTCAGGTCGCTCTTCTCGATCAGCAGACGGCAGTCATAGCCGGCCCCCGCCAGGCCGATGCCGTTGTCGCTCGCCGCGCACGCAAGGCCGGCGACGCTCGTGCCGTGTCCGGAACGGTCGACCAGCGCCGAGCCTTCGTGGGGTTCAGCGTCGAAGTCGTGGGCGTAGACGATCTTTCCGGCCAGATCCGGGTGCGACGCGTCCACCCCGGAGTCGATCACCGCCACCAGGGCGCCGTCTCCGTGTGTGATCGCCCATGCCTGGGGCAGAGCCTCGCGCTCAGCCCACCACTCAAGCGGCGTGCCCGCCGGAGTGCCCGGCGCAGTCTCGAAGGTGCTCAGCGCAGGATCGTTCGGCAGCGCCGCCGCGGCCGGCACCGCGGCCAGCGACTCCCCACAGCAGCCCAGCAGAAGCAGGAGCGCCGACGCGATCAGTAGCCAAGCGCGAACTTGGCGTCCTCACTCATCTTCTCCGGCGACCAGGGGGGTGTGAAGACCATCTCGGACTCCACCGTCGCAACTCCATCCAATTCGCCCACGAACTCCTCGATCTGTTCTGTGACCTGCGGTCCGATCGGGCAGCCGGGTGTCGTCAGGGTGAAGGTGACGTTGACATCCCCGCCATCGACCTCCACCCCGTAGATTAGCCCGAGTTCGACAAAGTCCAGGCCGAGCTCGGGGTCGATCACGTTCGTCAGCGCATCCATGACCTCGTCAACCGTGGGAGTGGGCATAGATCTCAGCTTATCGGTCTGGAAGAGCGCGGCGCTTCAGTTGTGGCGCTCTTAGTTATCGCAGCCCATGCGATCCCAGAGATACAGCTCTATGCACTCATTGGCGAGCTCGATGGCCCGCTCGCGGGAAAGGCGGGGAAGCACAGTGTCAAGCGCCTGGTCCTCGGCGACGCCGGCCTGGAAAGCCTCCTCGCCGCGGAAACCGGCAGCGATCTTCAAGGCCTCGCGGCGGTTCTCGCCGAGGCTCTGGAAGACGCCCACGAGAAATTCGGTGTTGGGTATCGGCTGACCGACCTCAAGCGAGGCGTGCCAGGCGGCGAGCAGATGCAGATCGTCGTCGTCGAGACCGGCGATGGCCTTGGCGTAGTGCCCGGAAAGCTCCTGTTCGGGGATGTCATCGACCCAGGCGCGCACGACCTCGCCGACAAGTTGACGGCGTGCCTCACGGCCGACTGACTCGGCGATGACTCGAATGGCGTCTTGGGGTTCGATGAAGCAGAGGGGCATCGCGCAGCCAGCCTGGCCGAAGTGGAGATCGGACAGTGACACTGTAAGCACCGGAGAGGACGGCTTTTTTCAGAGCTCTAAAGCGTCCTGCGCGCGCTCCAGCACAGCCGCGTCGCTCGCGTCGGCGGGCATCCCCAGATTGGCCCGCTCGGCGACACCCCAATTGGCGAAAGCGAGATCAAGCGCCTCCAGCGGCACGCCGCTCGCCTTGGCAAGTGCCTGCGCACGACGCTCAAGCACGAGGGGATCGCCGATACCAAACAGCCGTTTGGCGGTGAGCGTGGCGAGATCGTCGGTGGCCTGCGTGGTACCCCCGGCGAAGTGCAGCGAGTCGGCGCGCATCTCATACAGCCCCAGCCGCCCCACGGTGACGAGCATGTCGTAGCGCCCCATCCGCCCCAACCCTGGCAGCGCGAGTCGCTCGAAGAGCCGCTCAAAGCGCCGCTCCTCACTCCAGGTGGCGTCCCCGGAGAAGGCGCCCACCTGCGAGCCGGCGCGCTCAGCCCACTGCAGATAGGCGCTTAGAGTGTCCGTGCCGCGTGCGGGGTCATGCGAAGTGCGCGGCCCTAGCGGAATGTCCTGTAGGTCGGGCAACTGCGCCTCATCGCGCCAGTCGGGAACATCGCCGCCCCCGCTGGCGCGCAGCGCCTTGCGAATGCCGAGAAAGGGAGTGTCTCCCTGCAAGGGCGAGAGGTAGGCGATCAGAAAGCACATCCAGGTGGCCCGCTCCCAACTGCCCTGCTGGCGGACCTCGGCGTAGAGGCCCGGCGGCGAGTCCTCGAGGATCGCCAGGCGAGCGCACGAGTACGCGATCTCCTCGGCGAGGCGCTGCGCCTCCTGGGAGTTGTGCAGTCCGGGCACGAGCGCGCAGCTGTAGCCGTCGTCCTCCCCGCGCGGCGTGCCGTCGCTGTAGACGCGGAGATTGCGCCGGCCGCCCTGCGCGCGGCGGCGGGCCGCGGCGGAGCTGCTTGAGGAAGCGCGCCGGGAGCCCGCCGAGAGCGAGGAGCTCTTGCTGGCGGGCGCCAGGCCGGGCACCGTGTCGCGGCAGATGGGGCAACGCTCAATGAAGCGGCTGTGACGACAGAAACGAGACATCCCAAATGAACTTAGCGACTATCTTGCCTGCGGGCGTACCCAACCCCCATCCACGGGGCCGGTGTTTCCATCTCTGGAACGCTCAGGCTCCGACGGCGCTCGCGGCGTGCGGCTGCACCGGCAGCGCGAGCCCGCGCGTGCGCGCCCGCTGGGCGCCCTGCTGGCGCTCCTGAGCTAGCGCGTAGAGGTAGTCGTCGTAGTCCACCTGGATGGTGTGCCGCTTGGAGGCGATGTAGCGCTTGCGCATTGCGGCCTGATCGGCCTGGATGTCCTTGCGCAGCTGCGCGGGGTCGGGCAGCGCGTACTCGCCGCGCAGGTAGTCGCCCACCCAGGCGCTCTGCGCCTCGGCCAGCGGCATGATCGCCCCCAGCGGCTGCAGCAGTCCGATGAAGAAGATGTTGTCGACCTCGGGATGAAAGACCCGCTGAAACAGCTCGATGTGATTGTCGGGCGCGCTGATGAAGTCCTCGTCGAAGAAGGGGAAGGTGATCTTGTAGCCGGTGCAGTAGACGACGACGTCGGCGTGCACCGTGCTGCCATCAACGAAGCGCACCTGCTCACCCTCGAGCGAGGCGATGTTGGGCTTGGGCTGGATGGTGCCGTGCGCGATGCGATCGAGGATGCGCCCTGAGACCGTCGGATGGGCCTCGCCGAACTTATGGTTGGGCTTGGGCAGGCCGAAGCGCTCGGGGTTGCCGGTGGTGGTCTTGACGACCTGGTGGATCATGCGCTGGCGGATCTTGAAAGGTATGCGTGGGTTCTGGGGCAGCTGATCCACGGGCCGCCCGAAGACGTACTTGGGGATGATCCAGGCCCCCTGCCGGGCTGCGAGGTAGGTGTTGCGAGCCACGTAGCTGCTCTCCACGGAGATGTCCATGGCGCTGTTCCCGATCCCCAGCACGACCACATCCTTGCCGGCGAAGATCGAGTTGTCGACGTAGGTGTGCGCGTGCATCTGCACCCCCTCGAAATCCCCGGAGCCGGGGAACGCCGGTTCGGGCCAGCGCTGGTCCCAGTGATGCCCGTTAGCCACCAGCAGGGCGTCGTAGGTGCGCGTTTCGCCGGTATCCAGCGTTATCTCCCAAGCCCCGTCGCTGCGCCGCGTGGCGCGCTGCACCCCGGTCTCAAACTCGATCGCCTCGCGCAGGCCGAAGTGGTCGACGTAGTCCTCGAAGTAGCGCGCGATGTGCGTGTGGTGCGGGAAGTCGGGGATCGAGCTGGGCATCGGGTAGTCCGCGTACTGCATGCGCTCGCGCGAGACGTTGATGAACAGGTCGCGGTAGGCCGCGGACATCCCGTTCTTGTTGCCGAACACCCAGTTTCCGCCTACCCGATCGGACTTCTCAAAGCAGTCGAAGGGAATCCCGCGATCCTTCAGCGCCTTGACCGCCGCGATCCCCGACGAGCCCGCGCCGATGATGCATGTCTTGGGGAGCGTGCTCACAGTCCGGCGCCGATCCCCGGCCCAACATGCTGCGGCGGCCCCTCGGGGCCGTTGTCCGCATCGGCGTGACCGGCACAGCCCTGATCTTCAGGCAGAGAGCCCTGCCCCTCGCCCCGCTTGACAGCCAGAAAGCGATCGACCATGCGCGCGCACTGGCGCCCCTCGTTGATGGCCCAGACGATCAGCGACTGTCCCCGCCGCGCATCCCCAGCGGCAAAGACGCCGGGCTCGGAGGTCGTATACGGCGAGACGGCCTTGACGTTGCCGCGCGGGTCCTTCTGCACCCCGAGCTGATCGAGCAGCCCCTGCTCGGGATGTAGGAAACCCATGGCCAGCAGCACAAGCTGCGCGGGCAGCTCGCGCTCGGTCCCCTCGACAGGACCGAAGGGCGGCTCGGGGGCTGCCTGGGCGATGTGCAGAGCGGCAACCCCACCGCTCCCGTCGCCCGAGAAGTGCGTGGTGGTTACCGAATAGTCCTGCTCGCCCAGACCGGCCTGACGGGCCTCCTCCATGGCGTAGCTGAGGCGGTACTTCAAAGGCCACAGCGGCCAAGGCGTGCGCTCGTCGGGACGATGCTGGGGAGGCTCGGGTAGGAGCTCGAGCTGCACGATCGAGCGAGCCCCCTCGCGCAGCGCATTGCCGACGCAGTCCGCGCCGGTGTCACCGCCGCCGATGACGATCACGTTCTTGTCCGCGGCCGTGATCTGCGCGCCCGGCGCCGGCTGGGCAACGGTGGGAGCGGGCCCAAACTCGCGGGCCGCCCAGCGATTGCGCTGGTAGAGGTAGTCCATGGCGAAGTGCACGCCGTTCAGCTCGCGCCCCGGCACAGGCAGGTCGCGTGGCACGCGCGAGCCCGTGGCAAGCACAACCGCATCAAAGCGTTCGCGCAGCTCCTCGACGCTGATGTCGCGCCCGACGTCGACGCCGCAGCAGAGCTCGATGCCCTCGGCGAGCATCTGCTCGACGCGCCGCTGCACCACGGTCTTCTCGATCTTGAAGTCGGGCACGCCGAAACGCACGAGGCCCCCAGCCGACTCGTCGCGCTCGTAGAGCGTCACCCGATGCCCGGCGCGGCGCAGCTGCTGGGCGGCGGCCATGCCCGCCGGCCCGGAACCGACGACTGCCACACCCTGGCCGGTCTCGCGCAGCGGCGGCTGAGGTGCGACCCAGCCTTCGGCGAAGGCGCGATCGATGATGGCGTGCTCGATCTGCTTGATCGTGACGGCGTCGCCCTCGCGGATCTCAAGCACGCAGGCAGCTTCACACGGGGCCGGGCAGAGCCGGCCGGTGAAGTCGGGGAAGTTGTTGGTCGCGTGCAGTTGCGCGATCGCCTCCTGCCAGTGGTCGCGGTAGACAAGGTCATTCCAGTCGGGAATGAGGTTGCCCAGCGGACAGCCGTTGTGGCAGAAGGGGACGCCGCATTCCATGCAGCGCCCACCCTGCTCGCGCAGCTGCGCCTCGGGCGCGGGATTGACGAACTCGCGGTAGTCGTGCACGCGCTCTGTGGCGTCGCGATAGCGCGAGCCATGACGCTCGATCTGCAGGAACCCACCGAGCTTGCCCATCAGGCGATTGCTCCCTCGGCCTGCTCCTCTTCGGTTTCGCGCAGCACGCGCTTGTAGTCGTGCGGCATGACCTTGACGAAGATCCCGCGCTGTAGCAGCCCGTCGAAGTCGGCGAGCACACGCTCGGCCACGGACGAGCCGGTGCGCTGCTGGTGCTCCTCGATCAGTGCTCGCAGCTCGGCGCCGTCTGAGGCGGAGAGCTCGTCGAAGCCGACCATGCCCATGTTGCAGCGCTCGCCGAAGTCGCCGTCCTCATCGAGGATGTAGGCCACGCCGCCGCTCATGCCGGCTGCGAAGTTGCGCCCGGTCCTGCCCAGCACCACGACACGCCCGCCGGTCATGTACTCGCAGCCGTGATCGCCTACACCCTCCACAACTGTGGAGGCGCCGGAGTTGCGCACCGCAAAGCGCTCGCCGGCGAGCCCGCGGAAGAAGGCACGCCCGGAGGTGGCCCCGTAGAGCAGGGTATTGCCCACGATGACGTTCTCCTGCGCGATCCAGTCCGCTGCCATGCCGGGGCGAGGCCGCACGGCCAGGACACCCCCGGAGAGCCCCTTGCCGGTGTAGTCGTTGGCGTCGCCGTGCAGAGTGAAGGTCACGCCGGGCGCCAGCCAGCCGCCGAAGCTCTGCCCCGCGGAGCCCTCGAAGTCGACCACGATTGAGTCCTCGGGCAGCCCCTGCGCACCATGCTCGCGCGCGATGTGGCTTGAGAGGATGCCGCCGACACAGCGGTTGACGTTGCGGATCGGCAGCTGGATGCGAACGTTCTCGACGATGCGGGCGGGTGGGTCGCCGACGCGGGCGGGTGGGTCGCCGACCCGACCATCGGCGAAAGCGCCGGTCTCGTGCCCCCGCTCGATGATCGACCGGGCGCGCTCCACAAGCTCCCAATCCAAGGCGTCGTCCAGCACTGCCGGGGGCGCTTCCATGCGCCGGCGCGGCGCGCCGTCCTCCAGGCTGATGTGCCGCAGGATGTGCGAGAGGTCGACGCCGCGCGCCTTCCAGTGCTCGACGGCCTGCTCGGCTTCCAGCAGATCGACGCGCCCGATCGCTTCATCGAGCGAGCGCAGCCCCAGCGAAGCGAGGATCTCGCGTACTTCCTCGGCGACGAAGAAAAAGAAGTTGACGACATGCTCGGGCGTGCCCTTGAAGCGCTTGCGCAACTCGGGGTCCTGCGTCGCGATGCCTACGGGGCAGGTGTTGAGGTGACAGGCGCGCATCATGATGCAGCCGGTGGCGATCAGCGGAGCGGTGGAGAAGCCCATCTCGTCGGCTCCGAGCAGCGCAGCGATGACGACATCGCGCCCGGTCTTCAGCTGCCCATCGGTCTGCACGACGATGCGCGAGCGCAACTCGTTGAGCAGCAAGGTCTGCTGAGTCTCGGCCAAGCCGATCTCCCAAGGTACGCCGGCGGACTGGATGGAGGAGAGCGGCGAGGCACCGGTGCCGCCATCGTGGCCGGCGATCAGCACGCGATCGGCATTCGCCTTCGAGACGCCGGCGGCGACGGTGCCGACACCAACCTCGGAGACGAGCTTGACCGACACCTGCGCCTGCGGATTGGAGCAGCGCAGGTCATAGATCAGCTGCTTGAGATCCTCGATCGAGTAGATGTCGTGATGCGGCGGCGGGGAGATCAGGCCGACACCCGGAGTGGTGTGGCGGATGGAGCCGATGTACTTGTCGACCTTGTGCCCGGGCAGCTGCCCACCCTCTCCCGGCTTGGCACCCTGGGCCATCTTGATCTGCAGCTCATCGGAGTTGACGAGGTAGTGAATCGTCACGCCGAAGCGCCCGCTGGCGACCTGCTTGATCGCCGAGCGGCGTCGATCGCCGTTGGGGTCGGGTGTGAAGCGCGTGGGGTCCTCGCCGCCCTCTCCCGTGTTGGAGCGCCCGCCGAGGCGGTTCATGGCGATCGCAAGCGTCTCGTGGGCCTCGCGTGAGATCGAGCCGAGGCTCATCGCGCCGGTGCAGAAGCGGCGCACGATCGCGCTGGCCGGCTCGACGTCCTGGAGAGCGATCGCCTCACGCCCCCCAGTAGCGATCTTCAAAAGTCCGCGCAGTGTTGCCCTGCGGGAGGCGTCCTCGTTGACCTGACGCGCGTACTCGGAGTACTTCTCGAAAGCGGAGCTGTCGCGTACCTCCTGGAGCGCCTGCCCGTCGCCCTGCAAGGCCGCGGCAACGTTGCCGTTGGCAGCGCGGACGGCATGCTGCACCAGCGCGATCGTCTCGGGGTTCCACATGTGGTGCTCGCCGTCGCGGCGCCAGGCGTAGACGCCGCCCACGGGCAGCAGCTCATCAGGCGGCGCAGCGGTCAAGGGATAGGCGCGCGCGTGACGCTCCAGAGCCTCCTGCGCGAGCACCTCCAGGCCGACGCCGCCGATGCGCGAGGCGGTCCCGGTGAAATGGCGGTCGATGACCTCGCGGTCGAGGCCGACGGCCTCGAAGATCTGCGCGCCGCGGTAGGACTGGATCGTGGAGATGCCCATCTTGGAGATCGTCTTCAAGAGCCCCTTGTCAATCGCCTTGACGACGTTCTGAGCGGCCTCCTCGGCATCGAGCAGCGCCGGCGTGCCGCCGTCCCCGTTCGCACCTGCGCCCGCACCCGCTGCGCCCGCACCCGCCGCGCCATTCGCGCCCGCGCGCGCGATGAGCCCCTTGTAGACAAGCTCGTCGAGCGTCTCCAGCATCAGGTAAGGGTTGATGGCGCTAACGCCAAAGCCGATCAAAGTGGCGAAGTGGTGTACCTCGCGCGGCTCGCCGGACTCGAGGATGATGCCGGCGCGCAGGCGGGTGCCTTCGCGCACGAGATGGTGGTGCACCGAGGAGACCGCCAGCAGCGAAGGGATCGGCGCCATCAGCCGGTTGATGCGCCGGTCGGAGAGCACGATGATGTTGACGCCGTCGGCGATCGCGTCCTGGGCCTGCTGGCAGACGCGGTCGAGCGCCTCCTGCATCCCCGCCGGCCCTGAGGCCACAGGCCAGGTGATGTCGATCGTGCGCGCGGCGAAAAGATCGTGCGCGACGTGCCGCAGCGTCTCCAACTCGCGGTTGAGCAGGATGGGCTGGGAGAGGATCAGCTTGTGAGCGTGCTCGGGCGTCTCGTCGAAGAGGTTGCGCTCGGTACCCAAACTGGTGGCGAGGCTCATGACGATTTCCTCGCGGATCGGGTCGATCGGCGGGTTGGTGACCTGAGCGAAGAGCTGCTTGAAGTAGGAGAACAGCGGCGGGGCCTGATCGGAGAGCACGGCCAGGGCCTGGTCGTTGCCCATCGAGCCGACCGGCTCGGCTCCCTCGCGTGCCATCGGCGTCAAGAGCACGCGCAGGTCCTCCTGGGAGTAGCCAAAGGCGCGCTGGCGGGCGTGCAGAGGCTGGTCGGAGAGGGTGACCTGCTCAGACGGGGGGAGGTCGTCGAAGTGCACGGAGTTGCGCACGAACCACTCGCCGTAGGGCCGGCGGGTGGCGATCTCGCGCTTGAGCTCGCCGTCCTCGACGATCCGCCCAGCCTGCAGATCCACCAGGAAGAGCTTGCCAGGCTGCAGACGACCAAGGCGCTTGATTTCGTGCGCTGGTATGTCGAGCAGACCGATCTCCGAGCCCAGCACGACGTGCCCATCGGTGGTCTCGACCCAGCGACCGGGCCGCAGGCCATTGCGGTCGAGCGTGGCACCGACGACGCGCCCATCGGTGAAGGCGACCGAGGCGGGTCCGTCCCAAGGCTCCATCAGGCAGGCATGGAATGCGTAGAAACCCTTGAGCTCGTCAGGCAGGTCGGTGCGATTGCGGTAGGCCTCGGGGATCATCATCATCGCGGCGTGCGGCAGCGAGCGCCCGCCGAGCATCAGCAGCTCGAGCACGTTGTCGAAGGTGGCCGAGTCGGAGTTGCCGGGACTGACGACGGGCAGGATCTTGCGCAGGTCATCGCCGAAGAGCTCGCTGGAAAGCTCGCTCTCGCGGGCGCGCATCCAGTTGATGTTGCCCATGACGGTGTTGATCTCGCCGTTGTGGCAAATGACGCGATAAGGGTGCGCCAGCTCCCAAGAGGGAAACGTGTTGGTGGAGAAGCGCGAGTGCACCAGGGCAAGCGCGCTCTTGCAGCGCTCGTCCTCAAGGTCGGGGTAGAAGCCTCCCAGCTGGTAGCTGATGAGCATGCCCTTGTAGTTGATGGTGCGCGAGGAGCTTGAGGTCACATAGAGACCCTCGCTGTCAGAGAGTTCGCAGATGCGCCGGATCACATAGAGCTTGCGCTCGAAGGCGTCCTGGTCGAGGCCCTCGTCCGCCTCGACAAAGAGCTGACGCACAAACGGCCGGCAGGCCCCGGCGGTGCGCCCGGTGTGCTCTGGGCGCACAGGCACATCGCGCCAGCCAAGCAGGCGCTGCCCCTCGGCCAGAACGGTCCGCTCCAAGAGCTGCTCAAGCTCCGCCCGGGCAGCTTCGTCGGTAGGCAAAAAGCACATGAGCACCCCATAGCGCCCGGCCGCGGGCAGCTCAAAGCCGGCCACCTGCCGCAACAACTCATCAGGCATCTGCATGAGGATGCCGGCCCCGTCGCCGGTGGTGGGATCAGCGCCGGAGGCACCACGATGCTCAAGATTCTTCAGCGCCTCAATGGCACGCGAGACCACCTCATGGGTGGCCTGATTGTCCAGGCGCGCGACCATGCCGACACCGCAGGCGTCATGCTCGAAGCGAGGGTCGTAGAGGCCAACGGCCGTGGGGGGCTGAATGCTGTGGCGAGTCATGGAAGTGCTCCCGGGAGGCGTGGTTCTCCCGTACGGGTGGGGGACTGCCCGTAGGGCAACTGCGGGCACCTGAGGCGGAGCCTGAAAGCGTAGCATTGCGAGGCCCTTGGAATACCTCGGGGACGATGGATCCTGCGGCTGGCGTATGCTGCCGTGAGCAAGCTCGTGAGCCATAGCGCTCGGAAGAGGCGAATGGCCGTTCGACCGAGAGTCACGGATGTGTGAAAAGCGCGTCGGCAGGGGAGCATCATCGATGATGAGTAAAAGCCCGGCGGTTGAGATGGGGTGGCGATGATGCGCGAGACCACGGCGATAGGCGACGGCGGCCCGGCCAGTACGCCCGAGGCGGTGGACATCGCGCTGCTGCTGCCCGCACGCGCCGAGAACGTGGCGATCGTGCGCCATGCGCTAGGCGCGTTGGGCGAGGTGCTCGAGGTAGACGCGCAGACGCTCTCAGACATCCGCCTGGCGGTGACAGAGGCATGCACGAACGTGGTGGTGCACGCCTACCCCGACGGCAGCGAAGGCCCGCTGGAGGTGCTGGCGACACTCAACGGCGAAGAGCTGACGGTGGTGGTGCGCGACGAGGGCGAAGGCATCACCCCCCGCCCAGACAGTCCGGGACTGGGACTGGGCCTGCCGCTGATCGCCTCGCTGGCGGAAAAGGTGCAGCTGGGACACGATGCGCGCAAGCGGACCGAGGTGCGCATGACCTTCTCGCTGGCTGCGATGGCGGCGTGATGACCGGCCCGGCGTCGCTGCGACTGGCGAAGGGCCCACTGGCTGGTCCCGTGCTGTGCCGCGTGGTCTCGATGGTGCTGGCGCGCGCGGATTGCCCGGTGGACCGCCTGGACGACGCGCTGCTGGCCTGCGAAGAGATCACGACACACGGGCTGGGGTACGTAGCCGATGGCCACCTGAGCGTAACCCTCAGGACAGACAAGGATCAGCTGGAACTGCGCGTGGGCGAGCTGGCGGAGCGCGGCGCGGAAGGGATGCTGGCAGCGGCGGTGGTGCCGGGGTTGGGGAACGTGCTGGAGCGGGTGACCGACGAGCAGCGGGTGGAGCCGGCGCGCAGCGGCGGTCCCGAGGAACTGGTGCTCGCGATCAGCTTTTAGTCTTGGCGGGCTTCTTCGTCGCCGGCTTCTTCACCGCCGCAGGCTTCTTCGCCGCGGAAGACTTCGCCATCGAAGGCTTCTTGGCGGCGCCGTTGGTCTTGGCGCCGTTCTTCTTGCCGACAGGCGCGCCACTCGCGCCCTGGCGCTTGCGCACTTCTTCAAGGCTCGCCTCAAGCGCACCCATGAGATCGGGGGTGGCGGTGGGCTCGCGCTGCACCGAAGGCTCTACGACGATGTCCTCGCCGGAGGCCTTGCGGTCGATCAGCTCCAGCAGCGCCTCGCGATAGGTGTCGTGGTACTTGGTGATGTCAAAAGACTCGCTGATGGACTCCACGAGGCGGCGAGCGACGGAGAGCTCCTTCTCGGCCATGGGCGTGTTTTCGGCGTCTTCGAGCTCGCGTAGGGCCTGCGGCGAGACGATTTCATCGGCGAAGTTCATGGTGGTCATCAGCAAAGACTCGCCCCGCGGGCGGATCGCCACGAGCCGCTCGCGTGAGCGCAGGACGACGCGGGCGATGGCGACCTTGCCGGTGTCGCGCATGGACTCAAGCAGCAGCCGGTAGGAGCGCGCGCCGCCTTTGTTGGGGACCACGATGTAAGGCTGATCGAAGTAGATCGGGTCGATATCCTCGAACTGGACGAAATCCTCGATGTCGATGGTGCGCGTGAAGGCAGGCTCGATCGCCGAGAACTCCTCGGGCTCGATCACGACGTAGCGTTCAGGAGCGATTTCATAGCCCTTGACGATGTCCTCGAAAGGCACCTCCTGCTCATCAACGGGGCAGATGCGCTTGTTGTAGATGCGCGCGTGATCGGCGCGATGAAGCTGATGGAAGTTGACATTGCGGTGGGAGACCGCGGAATAGAGCTTGACGGGCACGCTGACAAGTCCGAAAGTGAGCGTACCCATCCACATTGAGCGGGGCATAGGAACAGTGTTACCGCAATCTGGCGGTTGTCAAGCCAGCAATGTCTACTGCAAGCCCGCTCGCAGCCTGGCGAGGTCTTACGAACGATGTCTACTGCAAGCCCGCTCGCAGCCTGGCAAGGGCCTGGCGGATGAGCCGGGAGACCTGCATCTGGGAGACGCCGATGCGCTCGCCGATTTCGGCCTGCGTCAGGTCAGAGCCGAAGCGCAGTTCAAGCACGATGCGCTCGCGCTCGGAGATGCGCGCCAGCAGCGGCTCGAGGATGGCGCGCTCCTCGGCGCGCTGAAAACCGGAGTCGTCGTTACCGATGCCGTCGCCCAGCGTGTCCCCGGGGTCCTCACCCTGCGCGGAGCGAGGCGCGTCGAGCGACGTGGCGCGGTAGGCAGCAGCGGCCTCGAGCGCTTCGAGCACCTGCTCGGGGGGCAGCTCGGTGGCGGCGGCGATCTCCCCCACCGACGGCGAGCGCCCGCTGGTGAGTGAGAGCTGAGTGACGGTGCGATCGACGCGCAAGGCGAGCTCCTGCAGATCGCGCGGCACACGCACGGACCAAGTGCGGTCGCGGAAGTGGCGCTTGAGCTCACCGAGGATGGTGGGTACGGCGTAGCTTGAGAAGACGACGGGGCGCTCAGGATCGAAGCGGTCGACGGCCTTGACCAGCCCGAGCGAGGCGACCTGGACGAGGTCCTCAAGCGGCTCCTCGGCGCGCTGATAACGCCGCGCGAGCCGGCGAGCGAGCGGCAGGTAGCGCTCGATGAGCTGCTGGCGCGCGTGCTGATCGCCGTGCTGGCGGGCACGCTCGAAGAGCTCAGCATCCGAAGGAGCGCTCACGGCCATGTTCTCACGGTAACGAGGGCGGGTGCTCGCGCGAGGTCGCGGTGGCATCCCATGAGCACAGTGTGGCGCGCGCGGGGCAGGTGAAACAGAGGTTGCGATGCGGAGCTGGGCTGACGGCAAAGCCCCGCTGGCGAGCGCGTGCGGCGCGAGTACGCAGCTCCTCCTGCAGTCCAGCCCGATCCTCAGCCTTGAAGACAGCCGTCACCCAGTCGTGGGGACGGGCCAGAAACCAGTGCACGACTTCCACGCGAGGGGCGCCATGATGCAGTGCGGCCAACGCATAGACGAGCCGCTGAGCGCTGTAGTCGCGCTCGACGAGGGCGGGCAGATCCTCTTCATCTGCCATACGATCGCTTTTGTAGTCAACGACAAGACAGTCCCCGCTGGCGCTTGGAGCGAGCAGGTCAAAGACGCCGCTGACAAGCGGCGGCAGCGAGAAGGCAAAGGGATGCTCGCGGTGTAGCCGAGGGGCCGCGGCGAGCCGATGGGCCAGCTCGGTGTCGCCCAACGCCACAATTGACGCGGCAAGCTCCCGCTGCTGCTCGCCGCTGAGCGAAGCCCCCAGCTCGCGGGCAACGCGCGCGACATCCTGCTCATCCAGGCGAGGCGAGGCGAAGTCAAACTGCTGCAGCAGACGGTGCACGATGCGCCCACGCAGACGCCCATCAACGCCGTGGCCCCCCGAATGCTCGTCGGGTAGATGCAGAACGCGCTGCAGGTAGTAGCGGTAGCCACAGCGCTCGAGCTCGGAGAGAGCGGTGTAGCTAAGGGCGATCTCCGGTTCTCTGAGGGCGATCTCGGGTTCTCTCGGAGCGATCTCGGATTCCTGCGGAGCCTTCTCGGGTTGGTTTGAGGAGGGCGGGTGGGGTCCCAATCCATGGTCCTGTGTGGGCCGCGCGTCGCAATCCGATTCTGGTGACGGCGGCAAGGCTGGCGCAGACGTCTTGCTGGCGTCGCTTTCAGACAAGGACTCCTGGCGCAAGACGACACCGAGCGCGGCCGGCGTATTGAGAAAGCAGCGCAGGTGCACTCCAGGAGCGCCATGCAGGTCAAGTTCGCTGACGGCGGGCTGCTCAGGCTGGCGAACGAGCGCGGGCAGCTCAGGGACAAGCGCGGGAGCAAGCCAGGCGAGCGGTGCGGCACCGGGAACATCGGCGGGCCAGCTGCCGAAGTCGATGCCGCCGCTGAGCAGCAGCCGCTGGCGAGCGCGCGTGAGGCCTACATAGACGATGCGCTGCTCCTCGAAGGCTTCCGCAAGGCGCCGCTCATCAAGCAGTTCCTGATAGTCGAGCGTGGGCACACCAGGAGAGCCGTCGAGCTGCGCGAGGCGCAAGCCAATGCGAGAGCCGTCGACGAGCAGGTCCGAACGATTGACGCCGGGCTTGCGGCCGAGATCAGCGAGGCAGACGACGGGGAACTCAAGACCTTTGGCGGCGTGAATAGTCATGAAGCGAACGGCGTCCTGACCGTCGCTGACAGGCGCCTCGGGCTCAGCGCGATCGAGCACGTCGAGCTGATGATCGACATGATCGAGAAAGCCCCGCAGATCGCGCCCCTGCTGCGCTTCAAAACGGTGGGCAAGGCGCAGGAGCTTGTGAACGTTAGCGAGGCGGCGCGAGCCCCAAGGCAGCGAAAGGAGATGCTGCTGATAGCCGGTGAAGTCAAGCGCGCGACGCAGAAGCTCGGCGATGGGGTGCTGGGAGGCGCGAGTGCGCTCGGCAGCAAAGAAGTCGATGAAGCGGGCCACGCGCCAGCACTCCTCTGGATCAAGACGCAGACGCAGATCGGCAGGAGACTGCTGCGGATCGGCGCCCAATTGCGGCTCGGTGAACGCACGCGAAAGCGTCTCCCAGACCTCACATTGAGCGTCGCGCGCGACGAGCGAGAGGTGAGCGAGAGCATCGCTTGAAAGCCCCACAAGCGGCGAGGCCAGCATCGAATAGAGGGCGACCTCGTCAAGCGGATTGGCGAGAGCGCGCAGATAGGCGAGCAGGTCTCCGACCTGCTGATGGCCCCAGAAGCTGCCAACGGAGGCGAGCGTGCGCAGGCCGCGCTCCTCCAAAGCGCGCTGGTAGAGCGGCAGGTCGCCTAGGGCACGCAGCAGCACGGCGACATCCCCGGGAGCGGCCTCGCCGGCCGCCACGATGTCGGCCACACGCTGAGCGAGCAGGCGCGCCTCGGCCTGGCGCCAGCGCGGCGCGGGAGGCAGCTGACCGGCGATGTCGATCGCCTCGGAGCCGCCGTTCCAGGCGCGCTGGTCGGTCAGCAGCAGCTCGATCGATGCCTCGCCATCCGCGGGGCGGCCGGGCAAGAGTGGCATATGATCCTCGCCAAAACGCTTGGCGAAGACGGCATTGACCGCGGCCAACAGCTGGGGATGGCTGCGAAAGTTGTAGGTGAGCGCAAGGCTCGCCCCCTGCGCGGCGAGTTCGGCACGGCGAGCACGGAAAAGCCCGACATCGGCATGGCGAAAGCCGTAGATGGACTGGAACTCGTCGCCGACCGTGAAGAGGTTCTCGCGCTGTAAGGCGGCGAGGATGGCTAGCTGGCGCGGGTTGGTGTCCTGAAACTCATCGACCATCAGCAGCTGAAAGCGCTGCGACCAGGCCGAGCGAACATCGGAGCGCTCGCGCAGAAGCGCGCTGGCGCAGAGCTCGAGATCGTCGAAGTCAAGGCCGCCACGGTGGCGCTTGGCGTCGGCATAGCGCCGGGAGACCCCCTGTAGCAGGGTGTCGAGCAGCGCGGCAGCAGAGGCGCCTTCGCGATCGGCCCGCTCAGCGTCCTCACCTTGGCAACCCTCTGCAACATCCTCGCCTTGGCGAGCCTCCGCGGCATCCTCGACCCGGGGCAGGGTGGGCTGAGCTTGCCCTTGACTGCGCAGCTGCGCGTAGACATCGAGCACCATGGCGCGCAGGCGATCGGCGGTGAAGGCCGCCACGAGATCTATTGCGGCGCCCCCGTGATGGTCAAGAAAATCGGCCAGGGCCGCGCGAAACGCATCGAGGCGCAGACGCCCGGCGTGAGCCTCATCGAGGATCGTGAAGTCGGGGTCGAGGCCGGCGAGCAGTGAGTGTGCGCGCAGCAGGCGAGCACAGAAACCATGAAAGGTGCCGAGGAAGGCGGCCTCGGTATCGCGCGCGAGCTCGCGCTGGTGAAGCTCCAGAAAGCGCGTGCGGATGCGCTCGGCAAGCTCTCCGGCCGAGCGCTCGGTGAAAGTTATGGCGAGGATGCGCGCGGGCGCGACGCCGTCCTCGAGCACCGCGCGCACGAAGCGCTCCACGAGCACGGAGGTCTTGCCGGAGCCGGCGCCGGCGCTGAGCAGCAGCGAACCCTCGCGACGCGCCACGGCCTGCTGCTGCTCGTCGGTAAGCGTCCGCTCGGCGTTCCCGGGCTCAGGCTCGGGCTCAGGCAGGAAGATTTCAAGCTGCGTACTCATCGCGCAGAGCGGCAGATGGAGGGGTAGAGGCAGTGACCGTCGCCGAAGGCGCAGGTGCCGGGACGCGCCTCCAAGCGACCGGCATCGGCCTGCCGGGCGGCCTCGATGGCAAGGTTGAGCGTGTCATCGAGCAGTCCTTCGACATCCTCGGCGGTGCGTGTGTCGCCACGAACGCAGTCCAGCGCAACGCCGCTGTCGGCAACGAGCACCCCGCGCGCGCGCAGGTCGCGCCCGGCAAGTGGCTGGTAGAAGCCCCCAACGACCTCGTGGTGCAGAAGCTGCTCGGCGACGCGCATGTAGAGCGCGGCCTGGAGGTGGCGCTCGGCGAGCCACTTGTCGGGGGGCGGCGCGTAGGCGCCCTTGTAGTCATAGACCACGGCCTGCCCTTGGTCGTTGACATCGATGCGGTCGATGCGCCCACGTACCTGAACGCCTTGGCCGAGGTCGAGTGGGGGCAGACTCGACTCCTCCTCGGCGAAGCCGAAGCCCAGCTCCAGATGAGTGGGCTCAAGCGGCCAGTCCTGCTCAGAGGCATATTCGAGATAGCGCTCGAGGTCGGCCTCCAGGCGACGACGCACGCCGGGAATGCGCTCGGGCGAGACTGACAGCGGAAAATCAGAGGCGTGCCGGTCGAGGGCCTGGTGCAGAAGCGAGCGCGCGAGCGCCAGCCGCGCTGGTGTGAGCCGGGCGGAGCCGGTGTCGCGCTTGAGCCCCTCAAGCGTGTCCTTGAGCACCGCATGAGCCAGTCCCCCCCGCGCCAGAGGCTCAGCGTCGGGGTCGATGTCCCGGGCGCGCAGAAAGCTCTCGACAAACCAGCGTACGGGGCAGTCCATCCAGTTCTTCAGCGACGACGCCGACCAGATCCTGTCCTCTCGCAGCTCGGCTAGCAGCCGCTGATCCTGGAGCGGCCGCAGAATAGGTGGTTCCTGGGGTGGCGAGCTGAGCGCCAACTCACGCGCGCCCCACGAGGCGGGCGGCTGCCCGGGACCTGGCCAATCAGCTGCCCCGGCGGCTCGCAGCGCGCGCTGCTGACGCAACTCATTGTGGAAAAGGTCACAGACATCGTCGATGAAGAGCGAAGGGAAAGTGGAGTCACCGTCCTCGCCGGCCGAGTGCCAGCTGAGGGCTAGCAACTGCTCAGGCCGTGAGATGGCGGCATAGAACAGGTAGCGCTCAGCCGCCAACGGCGAGTCGGGCAGCGGCAACCGCAGCCCGGAGGCTTCCGCCAGCCCGCGGCGCTCATCTTCGGAGAGCCACGGCGGAGGATGGGCAGGCGCGGGAAAGACGTTTGCCTGAAGCCCGCAGAGAAACAGCGCGCGCACGCGCCGGGCGCGCAGTGCGAGCGGGTCGAGTACCGCCACGACCTCCTCTTCCCCAACCTCCCCAGGCAGCTCCAACCCGCGCAGGATCGCCCCGAGCTCACCCGGGTTGGGGGCAAGCCGGGGTGCCGCGCGAGCGATGTCTGCCAGCTCCTCCAGGGCGCGCATGGCAGCGATCAGCGCGCGGGCGTCATCGAGCTGAGCCCCCGTCAACACCTGCGCCTGCCCATGGCGCGGTGCGGCGAACAGCCAGCGCAACTCACGCTCGGTGCGCTCGATCAAGGCAAGCGGCCCACGTTCGGCGGCCGCGCGTATGTGATCGAGCGTGTCAAGCGGCCAATGCTCGGACTCCCACAGCGCCCTGGCCCCTGCGGCGCCCGTTATGCCTCTCCCCCGCGCGTTGGCTTCCAGCCTGTCGGCCAGCAGAGGTCGCTCAAGCAGACCGGGAGCGCGCAGCCAGGCCAGGAGGTCCTCCAGCCTCCCGCCATCGGCAACGCCAGGAAGACCCTCCGAGGCAGCGGCAAGCAAGCCGCACAGCGCATGGCCCAGCGAGGTGCGGCAGAAAGGCAGGCGCACAGGCAGCACAAAGGGGACCTCAAACTCCTCAAGCACTTCCCCAAGCAGCTCGGCGACGGCGGAGGGAGAACGGTGCACGATCGCGATGTCCCGCGGCGCCATGCCGTCATCGAGCAGCGCCTTGATCTCCCCGGCCACCAGTTCGAGCTCGGCGCGCGGCGAGCCGCCCTCCAGCAGACGCAGGGCCCCGGCCGGATCCAGGCGACCCGTTTCCTCACGCTCGGACAGCCCCGGCTGCGCTCCACTCTCATGCGAGCCAAAAGGCCGCCGAGGCAGCGGCTCGAACAGCTGCCGCTCCAGGTGATGCAGCGCCTGCCGCGCCATCGGCGCGTAGTACTCCGCGCGCGCGGGCAAGACGCGGTGCTCGACGGCCCAGGGAAGCAGCGTCTGAAAGGCGCCGGCACGTCCGGCGAAGGCTACACGCCCGGCCTCATAGGCGAGCGAGACGGTCAGCGGCGCATCGGCGACACGGCCCAGGGTCTCGATCGTGTCGAGCTGCAGCGGCGTCAGGTCATCGAAACCGTAGAGGTGCACAGGCGTCTCTCCCCAGAGCCCGGGCGAGCGGCGCAAAGCATCCAGAGCCTGCGTGGCGCGCTGGTCGGGGTCCGAGCGGCCAAGCTCCTCCAAGAGCTCGTGATAGCCCGCGAATAGAGCGCCTAGTTCCTCAGCGCGCAGCTCCTCAGCGTGCGGCTCAGCACGCAGCCCCTCTGCGTGACGCTCCTCCACAGGTAGCTCGCGCCCATCTCCTCCCGCGGCCCCCGACCAGACCGCAAGCGCGCGCTTCAGGCGTTGGGGCGTGACGCGCTCGACCTCCAGCTCGCCCACAAGCGCCACCAGGGAGCGTACGAAACCCGGGCGCGTCGCCAGTTCGGGCGTGGCGCAGATGCGCGCGGCCACCGCCGCCAGCACGCGCTCGCGCAAAAGGGGCGTGAGCGGCCGCGCCGCTACCCCTGACCGCCGCATCACCTCCGCCAGCAGCCCCTGAAAGCGCTCGACGCGCACTCCCCAGATAACCCCATCGCAGGCCAGCTCGCGGCGGTAGCTCTCGACGTCGGCGTGCGTCGGCACGATCAGCAGCGGCTCCGCTTCGGCGGCAGCGTCCGCACGCACGGCGTCCAGCACGGCACGCGCCTTGCCGGCGTTCGCCGGGCCGGTGATGAGAGTGATGGCCATGGCGTCCATACTGGCGCACACACCCGACACAATCCGCTCGAAGGACCGGCCAGCAAGAGTGGAAAAACTTCAGTTTTCGGAAACTGGGCCGATTCCCGGTGCGTGATCGGGCGCCACCTCGAACTTTGCGAGGGCCTGGTGCAGGCCCTAAAGCACGACCAGCTCGTGTTGCATTACCAACCGGTGATGGACCTGCGCAGCGGCGATGTGGCGGCGGTTGAGGCGCTGATCCGCTGGCAGCACCCCCAGCACGGGCTGCTGCCTCCACTCGATTTCATCCCCACCGCCGAGAGTACCGGCCAGATCGTGGAGGTGGGCGAGTGGGCGCTGGAACAGGCCTGCCGTCAGGCGCGCGCGTGGCGCGAAGGCGGCCTGCCGGTGCGGATGGCCGTCAACCTGTCCGCGCGTCAGTTCAGCGCGCCAGACCTGGTCGGCTGCGTAGCGCGCACGCTGCGCGAGACGGGCATCCCTCCGGACATGCTGGAGCTGGAGCTGACGGAGAGCATGTTCGCGGACCCAGTTTGCAGCACCGCCATCCTGATGCAGCTGCGCCAGCTAGGCGTGCGCGTGGCGATCGATGACTTCGGCACCGGCTACTCCTCGCTGAGCTACGTGATCCAGTTCCCGCTGAACACCATCAAGATCGATCGCTCCTTCCTGGAGCAGGCCATGCACCACCCCCACGCCGCCACCGTGATTGGCTTCGTGATCGCCATGGCCCACGAGCTTGATCTGCTGGTGGTTGCCGAGGGTGTGGAAGTCGAGGCGCAAGAGCGCCTGCTGGTAACCCACAACTGCGATCTCTCCCAGGGCTTTCTGCACAGCCCCGCAATGACCGCCCCCGACTGCGAGCGCTGGATGCGCCAGCGCATCTCCCGCCCCCTCACGCCGATCCCCGGCGGCGGTGACCCCAGCGAGCGCGACCCCCTCAAGCCCCGCCGCCGTCAAGATCGCCCGCGGCGCCGCGTGGCCGCCGGCGCCTGAGCCTGAGCGCTCCGCTTCCGAGCATTCGGCTCCTGAGGGTTCTGCTTCTGGCGCTAGGCTCCTGAGCGTTCTGCTCTGGGCGCCCGGCTCGATCAGGATGACTCTCGACGACTGTGGCGCTCCCACAGCGTCGCGTTCAGGAAGGCCGAGGCGACGATCAGGCGCCCGAGGAGGTAGAGCCACAGCAGCAGCACCAGGGAGATCCCGAGCGCGCCATAGGACGCCGATACTTGTTCGGCCTTGTGCGAGATGTACAGGACGGTCGCCAGATGGATGCCCTCCATCCCCACCGCCACCAGGATCGCCCCCGGGATGAACGCCCGCCAGGAGAGCCCGGGCGGGTGCGGCAGCATCCGCGAGACAGCGACCCAGAGGACGAAGAAGCCACCGAGCAGCGCAATCGCCACCGGAATCCCCGCCGGCCCCAGCGTCTGGCGCGCCCAGCCGCTGAGCGCCCAGATCCCGAAGAACACCACTCCCCAGCCGATGAAGGCCATCGCCGCGGGCAGCGCACGTGGGAAGCGGCCCAGCGGCAGTCCCCATGCCAGCGCATGGATCGCGCGCAGCGCTCGAACGGCCGACAGCGACGCCGTGATGAGCGCGAACAGGCCGAAGGCGATCACGCCGATGCGGTCCCCGTTCGTGAGCTTTGCCGAGTCCGCGATGCTCGTGAGCGCCGCTTCCCGCATCCCCAGCGTCTGCGATATCGAGGCGGGCGTATGCGCGTCTTCGCTCGTGGCATAGCCAAGGATCGCCACCACCAGCAGCGCGAACGGCAGCAGCGGCACGAACAGCCTGAAGGCCAGCGCTCCCGCGAGCACACTGCCACCGCTCCTGCTGTCACGCTCCCCCGCCATGAAGGCGGCATCGAGCGCCGGGATGCGTGGGCGCAGTTCGTTGATGCGACGGGCAGCCGACTCGCCCTTGGCCCGAGCACGTGCGGCAACAACCTGTCCGCGGTCGCTCAGGCCGCGAATTGACACCTACAGCCAGCCTGCCTAGGCCGCGCTCTGCGCAGCCACCGGCTCGGCCTCTTTGACGGTCTCATGATCGGGCGGCTTGGCGCCCTCCTTGGCCCAGGCCTCGTTGAATTCCACGCGCCATTTGCCGTCCTCGGTCTGGGCTAGGTTCAGATGCGCGCGGAAGGAGCGCCCGCTGCGACCGCGGAAGCCGGTGACCGGACGGGCTGTGTAGCCGGTCTTGATCAGCTCTTTGGCGATGCTGACCGGGAGCTGCTTGCCGGCCTTGCCCTTCCAGATCACAAAGCCGCAGCCGGGATCCTCGCGCGCCCAGCAGGAGTAGCCCTTGCGGTTCTCCATGATCGCATGCCCACAGACAGGGCACGGTCCGAGGCTGGCGCGCGGGATGCGGATGTCCTTCAGCTTCGCGTCGAGGTCTTGCACCGTCTCACGGGCGAAGCCAGCGATGTCCTGCATGAAGCTCTCGCGCGAGTCCTTGCCCTGCTCGATCTTGCCCAGGCGGTGCTCCCAGTTGCCCGTCATTTCCGGCGAGGTCAAGGGGTGGTCGTCGAGCAGGCGCACGACGTTCAGCCCCTTCTCGGTGGCCACCAGCGCGCGACCGTCGCGCTCCACGTAGCCCACCGCGATCAGGCGCTCGATGATCGCCGCGCGCGTGGCTGGCGTGCCGATGCCGGAGTCCTTCATCGCCTCGCGCAGCTCTTCGTCATCGACCAGCTTGCCCGCGGTCTCCATCGCGCCGAGCAGCGAGGCGTCGCTGTAGCGCCGCGGCGGCTTGGTTTCCTTGCGCGCGCTCTCGATCTCGCGCGTCTCCACGTCCTCGCCGTCGTTCAGCTTGGGCAGCTGCTGATCGGTGGCCTCATCGTCCTCGCCCTCGGACTTCGCCTCCGCCGGGGTCTCGCCGTAGACGCCGCGCCAGCCGGGCACCACCAGCAGCTTGCC
>JANWIP010000007.1 GCA_025449845.1 Solirubrobacteraceae bacterium
ATCCGCAAAAGCACCTCAACGACCGCCGCACGCCCAGCGTCATAGATCGCTTCCGCCTCAACCCGCTCCACACACCCAGATTCGACGAACCGGAGTTATGTCCCCCCAACCCCACTGAACGCTTACGGCTTTTGACGACTTATGACGTGTCTGTGATCGCGTACAAGACCTGCGTGACACAAGTGGTGACACAGCCAAACATTTCCCGACTGGATTTGCGCTGCTCGCAGGGCCCGTGCGACGCGCGACCGTGCGGGCACGCCGGATAGCGCCAGATGGCAGCCCGTGCGGTGCACGAAAGCGGCGCGAGGATGCCGCTTACACGCAAAGCCCGGAGCGCGTCATGGTGCGGGCGGGCGCTGCTCGTTGTCGTCCAGAGCATGCGATGCGAGCGACGTCTGCTGACGCGCTCGCATCCACGTCGGACGCAGGAGCCCACGCTTTTCGGCGCCACGCTCCCGCGAAGTAGAAAGAAGTCGCGTGGCGTATTGTCCTCGTCACCCATAGCGAGGAGACCACAATGGCCGATTCAACTACTACTCCTACTCGCCTTGTCGGCATCGATGATCTCGGCGAGCGGCAGGTCACCGTCATCGAGACACCGCATGGCGCGCTCGCGGTCGGTATCAGTGGTGGTGAGCCGTTCGCGGTTTCCAATCGCTGCCGCCATCTGTTCGCCTCGCTTGGCGAAGGACACGTTGCCGAGGATGGATGTCTCCAGTGCCCGTGGCACGCGGCTCGCTACGACGTGCGCACTGGCGCGATGACCCGCGGCCCCCAGGGTGCGTTTAAGCCCTTGGCTGGCCTGGTGAAGGGCACTACCGGCGCTCGGGCGCTCAAGACATTCCCAGTAGTGCTGCGCGACGGCGCGATCTGGTTGGAGGGTTAGCGACGAGCCGTCCGCCGCCCACTCGGAAACGCGGAAGGGCCAGGACGAACTAATGACCGGGACTCATTCGCTGCAGACGCGTGGGCGTGGTCCGCTGATGCGCTCGCATCGACACGCAGTGGAGCCACTGCAAGCCGTCGCGCCGGGGCCGGTCCACGCCGTTGCGCCCACCCGTTTTCGCTGTCATTCGAGAACCGGCCCCACCAGAGTCCGTCCTTGATCAGCACGCCGTGGTCCAGTGCCGCTGGCACCTAGCTTGGCGTGTCGTAGATCGGGCGGACGAAGAGCGGCGTCTCGGGGATTCTTGGTGGCTCAGGGAGGTGGGTTCAGGCGTCTGCGAGCGCCTGAACGACGGTTTCCAGAGCAGGCCGCTCGGCATCTGTCCGAGATGACTCACTGGTCGTTGTGTCGATTGTGTCGCCGGGCGAGTCTGAATGATGTGCCGGCGTCAGCTTTCGCGCGTCCTTCCTGGCCTGCTTATCCAGCCGACGCTCGCGGAGCCGGCTTTCACGGGTCAGCTTTGCCATCGTGGTCTTCTTCTTGCCGCTTGAGGCCATGTCTGTTAGCTCCTTGTTGTGGAGTACCGAGCGCGTCCACGCCAGGGTCATCCGGTGTGATGAACCCGAAGACCAAGTCGCCGTTGGGCCAACTTCACGTCCCCTGCGGCCTGCGTACCGATCACGCCGGCAGGGCCCGAAGAGCGCTACGCCAGCTGGACGTTCCCAGCCTTGGGCCCCTTGTCGCTCGTCTCGGTGTCGTAGGAGACCTTTGCGCCTTCGGCGAGCGAGCGATAGCCCTCACCGACGATTGCGCTGTGATGGACGAACAGGTCCTTGGACTGATCATCGGGCGTGATGAACCCGAAGCCCTTGTCGTCGCTGAACCACTTTACGGTTCCAGTAGCCATTGTATTTTCCTCCGGCGTGGATAGTGCTGCGAACGCGGAGATTGCTAAGCAAAGGCTACGAGCGCTGGCACTGCGATGTTGGGTGAACAACCCAACCTGATCTATCAACCGTAGCAGCAGTCAGATGAACCCTCGCGGGCACCGTGCACCCCGACCGTCGGCCTGCGGTCTCGCGGAGCGTTCAGGCCAGTACGTCGGCCGGCAGCACGAAGCGCAATGGAGTCCGCGGCTCGGTCCCGTCTGAGAGGCCAAGGCGCTGGCCGTGCAGGCCTCGTCTGGGAGCTTCGGGGGCCACCGCCTCGGCCACTCCGGCGTGATTGGCGATCCACTCCATCACGGTCGGGAAGTCGCTTCCCGACGCCAGCAGGGCCGCACGCTCGACGACATCCCCGCCGGAGGAGTGGGGGCGTGCCAGCCGTTTCAGGAGGGCGCGGATCTCAGCGTCGCCGGTCCCGTCCTCTGCGCTCACGAGAACTCCGTCACCGAGTAGACGGGGCGACCGACGCGCGCGGGCGCGCTCTCGCTGCCGCTGTCGGTATGCACGCAGAAGTCCTCGAAGCGTCCGTGGTCGAGGATCGCGACCACGACATCGCCGTCCTTGGACAGCGGCCTGCCGACCTCGATCTCCCGGTCCTGTCCATCGAAGCGACAGCTCAGCTTGAAGATCCGCCGCGATCGCGCAGGGCAGCCGGCGGCGAGCAGCGAACGCACGCGCAACTCGCTGTAAGCCTTCTCGGTGCGCGCCCCGTCCGACTTGATGCCGGCGACGAAGAAGCTCGTCACTTGCGCGCCTTGGCCGGCACGGCGGGATAGCGCCGGCGCTCCTCGGGGGTCATCTTGCGGATCCTCAGCGAACCGTCCTTGACCTGGCGCTGGAGCTCCTCCAGCTTCACGCGTCGGCGCTCGGCGGCGCGATCTCCCTGAGTGAGCATTACTCCAGGCTAGCGCGGCCGCGAGCCTTGCGGGAGAATTGGCGGCCAGGGCACAATCACGGGGGTGGCTGTAGACGCCCCCGGGCGTCCCCGAGAGTTCGCAAGCGCGCGACTGCCAACATCAGCCCCGGATCCTCCCGTCGAGGTGCACGATGAGCAAGCGCACCGACTGACAATCGGCTCACGCTCACCCGACGGGGCGCTGCCGAGACGAGCAGGAGCGCGGATGGTGAAGAGGGCTTGCCCCGGCTCACTATCATGGGCCTGTGAGCGGCCAGAGGGTGCCCGGTGGGGTGGTACATAAGCTGCCTGCGGACCTGCGTGAGGCGCTGATCGCCGACGCCATGGCACTCGACGCCTGGAAGGACATCACGCCCTTAGCCCGCAATGAGTTCATCTGCTGGGTCGAGGACGCCAAGCAGGAGACGACCCGAGAGCGCCGCATTCGGCGGACCCAGGAAGAGCTTGAGGAAGGCCAGCGCCGGCCCTGCTGCTGGCCGGGGTGTAAGCACCGCGACCGCACCGGCAAGTAGCGGATGTGCCCGGACAGGACGGACGATCTGGGCCGGTCGGACGCATGTGACACGGGCTGAGGAGGTTGAGGGCCATGTGGGGAGATTTCCCCGTGGTGGCTCGAGTCCACTCGGGCGCATTGAGAAAAAGTCCTGTCAATGTGGACCCCGCTCGGCGCGAACTCGTGCTGAGCCACCGGCGCTATGCTCATCTTTCGAGGGCGTCTACTGAAAGGGGTTCCCCTTGCCCCATGTACTTACGTCCACGCTGCCCGACGCCACCGCGTCGCGTGGTGGCAGTTCGTCGGTCCTCGCCGAGCGCGAGGCGAGCACCACCCAGTTTCCCGAGGAAGAGGGCGTGGAGTTGCGCAGCAGGGCCGATGGCAAGGGCGACGGAGTTCTGGCCACGCGCCCGTTTGCGGCCGGCGAGACCGTCATGGTCGGCTTCCTCATCGGGGCGCTGACGGACAATAACTCGCACGCAACGCAGGTCGGTCCCAGCCGTTGGGCGCTCCATGGTGGCCTCGGCCCCAAGGTCAACCACTCCTGCGACCCCAACTGCGGCGTCCGGCTCAACGACGGGCAGGCCTTCGACTTCATCGCCCGCCGCGCGATCGGCGCCGGGCAGGAATTGACGTTCGACTACGCCATGCGCAACTTCACGATCGACCATTTCCCGGCCACCTGCCTATGCGGTGCGGCTGGATGCCGCGGTTCGGTCACCGGCTGGAAGGACCTGCCCGCCGCGCGTAAGGCCGACTACGGCGAGCTTGTCGCTCCATACCTGCGCCTGATGGACGATGACATCGCGGCTCAGGCTCCCTTGCAGAACGCGATGTAGTCTTCAAGCGGAGCCGGGTCGCTCCCTGGATCTCCTGTCGTGAGCAGCACATCGACCGCGAGCCTGAGCAGGTAGGCGCAGGGGGAGAGTTCCTTAAAACTCCACCCTGAAGATATGGCTGTGCCGTACCAGCTCTCGCCCGGTTCCTGTGCCGCAGGGGGTTCGAGGTCAAACGCGTAGGGTCCGCCGGGTCCTTCCAGTGAGACCGACACCGCCCCAAGGTTCGCGTGCGCGGCCGTGAACTTCACCGTGAGCGATTCGCCGAGATCGGTGCAGGGTGATTCGGCGAGCTCAGCGATCCCGATCGAGGACACCGCGAGCTCATGCGTATGCCCGAACAGGCCCCCGGGCCAGTAGGGATGATGGGAAATGTTTTCATAGCGCGTGTTGTTGATCGCAATGTGCTCACAGGTGCCGGCCTCGCTCCCGTCACCCGATGTCCCAGCATTGCGAGTACGCATGCGAATCCCGTAGTGGACATCGGTCTGAAGCGGCGCATTGGCCGCGCCGCCGGCCACAACACCCGTCTCATCCACGGTTTCAACAAATGGCAGCAGCGTCGTCGTGATGAGCTGCAGCAGGTCGCCTCCCGGTACGAACTCCCACTGCGTGAGACTCACAGGAACCATCGGCGGCGTGGGGAACATCGGTGGCAGTTCGACCCAGCCATCCGCGCTGGGCGTGATCACGAAGATGCCCGGCGCCGCGGGCCTGTTCACCCACACGGGGATCTCCTCAAAGAACGGGAAGACCGGCAGCGAACGGATGAACGATCCGATATTTGTCGCGGCGATCTGTGCGGGCAGCACCGGCGACCACGAGCCCGCCGGAGTCGGACCCGGCAGGATCGGCGTACCGTCAGACTTGGTGGTCCCGTCGGGCGAGGTCGGCACCGTCTCGAAGCGGTATTCGAGGACTGGTGAGGTGGCGACCATGGAGATACCGCCATTCAGGCGCAAGGTGCTGTAGAACGCCCGCTCATCGGCGACAGTGAGGCCACTTTCACCTGCGTGGCTGCTGATGTCGGTTTCGTAGTACAACGTCCCGATCTTGGTGAAAATACCTAGCGTCCGCGGAGGACAGACGCAGACACAGAAGTGCTGGCAGCGTAGAAAGCACACCCAGTGAGCGAATTGCAGGCAGTATCGCTCGAACGTGAACTCCTCCACGAGGCTGCCGACGGTCTCCAGGTCCTCGCGCAGCACGGCCGCGCTGAGACGCTCAAGCGCCCCCTGCTTGGCAGCGAGCGTGCCGCCGGCCCGTGCAAACTCCAGCATCTCCTCGATCGGCGACTCGATGCGCTCGATCGGAAATACGCGGCACACGCGCAGGCATAGAAATATGCAACGCCAGCTGCAAAACCACTCGCAGATCAAGTGGCAAGACTGCTGCTGCGCAGACGTAGCGCCCTCAAGCGTTGAACCCAGGCGCTTACAGTCATCGGCGCCGACAGCCTTCACTGCTGCCGCAAAGGTCTCCTTGTCGGCAGCGAGCGTGCCGATCGCGTGTCCCGCCGCCTGCAACTCGGGAACAAGCTCAGGTCGTTTGACTACCAACGGCCGACATACCACGTCGCAGATGAGCCTGAAATGCACGGTGCATGCCCAGTGGCAAAGCAGGTGGGAGAAACGCTCCAGGCCGTTCTGCTTGACCAGAGCGCCCCAAGCGTCACTGTCGCGTTCATCGATGGCGATCGCAACCTGTTGCACGAGCTCTTCATTGGCAGTGACCTTGGCGAGCACCTCGGCGAACTCGGCCGCCTCAGGAGGCTCTTGCTCAAGCGCAGGCGGCCCTGAGAGCTCCAGGCAGAGCAGCACGCATTCCTTACTGCGCAGCCAGTGACAGATAACCTCGCAGCGCTCACTGAGCTTGTGTCGGGCAAGGAGCATCTGCATCGATTCGCCATCCCGCGCGCGGAACGCATCGACGACCGCGCGGAATGTCTCCTCGTTCTCGGCGAGCAAAGCCATCGCCTCGGCCCCCTCCTGCACCTCGCTCAGCAGCATTCGGTTCGGCGCTAGGTCAGCCATCGCGGTCCCCTCTTTTCCATTTTTGAGAGTTAAAGATCCATCGGGTCCGAGCCACGTTTCGGACACTCTCATTAATGTGCGTCAATTACACCCGATGTGGACGGATGTACAAGACGATTTTCGTCTGACCTACCCGGTGAGCCCGGCGATGCCGTTTCGCATCAGTACGGCTGCGAGCAAGATGAGTATCACCGCGGCGACGGTTCTCGCATGACGCTCCAGCAATCCCCGCGCCGCATGGAGCCTGCGCTTGGTCGGCTCAGGCGCGACTGCGAGCATCACCAGTGCAACGGAGAGAGGGAGCAACGACACGAGCGCAAAGGCAACCCACGCAAGGATGTACTGACCAGCATTGGGGTTAGCCTCGGAGATGTCCTTGAGCGCCAGCGGAATGAACGCCCCGGGATTAGCCAAAGTGGCCCCGGCGCCAACAATCGCGATTACCGGCGAGGAGGCGACCTTGCTCATGCGGTCGATCATGCTCGCCACCCGCTTGGGGTTACGTGGACGTCGCAAAAAGCGAATGACAAAGAACAGCACCAGCACACTCGCGCAGACATCTACGATCGCGACCCATGTCTTCGGCGTGTTGGGCTTGGGCGAGGCAGCAGAGCCGCCGAGCACGAACGCGGCGATGACACCAATCACGAGCGTCACACCAAACGCGCCGAAATAGAACCACAGGCCGGTGCGCATCGGCCGCTCCCCCAGGACGAGCACGAGCACCGACAGGAACAGCGTCACAGGCGCCAGCATCGCGCCTAGCGCGACCAGTGCAAGCTCGGCGTCGACCGAGGTCATCGGCTAGACCCTGATCAGAAAAAGTCGCGGGAGCCCAGGCGTGCCCCGAGCTCCCGCGACCCGATCAGATCTCTGACCCGATCAGACCTCCTTGGGCTCGCCGAGAACCGCGAGACCGTGGATGCAGACCAGGCAGATGGCGAACACACCGAGTGACCACCAAGGGTGCGCTCCACCAACGTCCAGCAGTGCGCCGATCGCGCCCAGCGTGGCCGCCGCGATCCCGATCACACGACCGTAGGCATTGCCCCCGAACAGCGACAGGGACGCCGTCAACTGTATGACGCCCAGGATGATGGTGATCCACCCCCATGTGTGGAGGCTAGAGAAAACGAACTGCGTGTCGTTGACATAGAAATGCGCATCTCCCACGGCTGCGATGCCGTAGATGATGTTGAGGATCCCGGCAACCATCAATAGGATGCCCACGAACAATGCACTACCGACTCCTCGCATTTGCTCCCCTTCCCATTAGGGGCGCCGTCTGACGCCCTTACGGAAGTCTAGGCTGTTGGGCAGAATTCGCATGCACGCAACAATGCACAGACCGGGATGGCTGTGGGCCGGCAGCGGCTAGGTATGCCGCCCCCAGCAAGATATTCCTCGGCGAGGTCTTCCCCAAGCGGCCCCAAAGCAGTACGCTTGCGCGACTCAACGCTCTGTCAAGAAGGCAGTGGGGCTCACCACGGATGGGAGAGATCAGTGCGCAGGATTCGCGCGGTAGTCGTCATATGCACGTTTTCGTTGTGGCTCGCGTTGGCAGCGCAGGCACCGGGGTCGGGGATCACCAACTCCGGCGATGACCTGCGCACCGGCTGGTACCCCAATCAGTCCTCACTGACGCCGCAGCTCCTCAGCGGCGGCACGTTCGGGCAGCTGTGGTCGGCCAATGTGGAAGGCCAGGTCTACGCGCAGCCACTGCTCGACAACGGCACGCTGCTGGTGGCCACCGAGACCAACAAGGTCTACGGCCTGGATCCGACAACGGGCGCGCAGAAGTGGGCCAAGCCGTTGAACCTGGGGACCCCGTGGAACCCCGCGGACATCGGCTGTGGCGACCTGACGCCATCGATCGGCGTGACGGCGACGCCGGTGATCGACCCTGCCACGAATATCGCGTACATGACGCACAAGACCTACGTCTCGGGCACCAGCGGCCCCGCGCGCTACTACATGGATGCCGTCGAAGTCGCGACCGGCCTGGAGAAGCCTGGCTTTCCGGTGGAACTGGGCGGCGCTGCGCAGAACGCTCCAAGCCGCACGTTTCCGGCCACCACCGAGCTTCAGCGCCCGGGCCTGCTGCTGATGGAAGGCGCCGTCTACGCGGCCTTCGGCAGCGATTGCGATCACAGCCCCTGGCAGGGTTGGGTCTTCGGAGTCTCCACCGCCGGCCAGGTGAAGGCACGCTGGATCGACAATACGACAGCCGAGGGCGCCGGCATCTGGCAGTCCGGGGCTGGTCTGACCTCCGATGGTCTCGGCACGCTGCTGCTCAGCACCGGCAACGGCGGGGCGCCCACCGCGCCAGCGCCGGGCAACACGCCGCCGGCGAACCTGGGCGAGTCGATCGTGCGCGTGCGTGTGCAGGCCGACGGCTCGCTGAAGGCCACCGACTTCTTCGCACCCTTCGACGCCGCAACGCTTGACACGTGGGACGCCGACTTCGCCTCCGGCGGCGTCACAGGCCTGCCCAACGAATACTTCGGCACGGCGGGCATCCCGCATCTGGCGGTGGCGGTGGGCAAGCAGGGATACGTCTACCTGCTCAACCGCGACAATCTTGGCGGGATCGGTCAGGGGTCGTCGGGCTCGGACAACGTCGTACAGCGCATCGGCCCCTTTGGGGGCGTCTGGTCGCGCCCAGGCGTGTGGCCCGGCGATGGCGGCTGGGTCTACATCCCGACGGCCTCGGGTGGCGAAAGCGCCTCGGGCTCGTCCGGCAACCTGCGCGTGTACAGCTATGGCCTATCGGGCACCGGCACGCCGACCCTATCGCTGCAGGCGACCTCCAGCGACGCCTTCGGCTTCGGCACCGGCGCGCCCGTGATCACCTCCGAAGGCACGACCTCGGGCTCGGCGCTGGTGTGGATGATCTGGATGCCCAACAGCTCGGGCGCCGGCGCGCAGCTGCGCGCCTATGACCCCGTACCGGTCAACGGTCGGCCGGTGCTGCGCTGGAGCGCGCCCGTTGGCACAGCGACGAAGTTCGAGACGCCCGGCGTCGGCGCGGGACGTATGTACGTTGGCACGCGCGATGGCCATGTGCTCGGCTTCGGCTCGCCTGTGACGCCCCCGCTTACAGGATCGACTCTCTCCTTCGCAACAACGACGCTCGGCAACACGAGCGTCAAGACGCTGACACTGACGGCGACCGAATCGCTGACGCTCTCAAGCCTGGCCTCGAGCTCTAGCCAGTTCACGCTCGGCACGGCCTCGCCGGCCCTGCCCGCAACGCTCACGCCCGGACAGACGATCTCGCTGCCGGTCACGTTCAAGCCCACCCAGACAGGCGTCGTCGGCGGCGTGCTCACGGCGACCACTAGCACCGGCAAGACCGTCACATTCGCGCTGTCCGGCACCGCTCAGGCGGCAAGCGCGCAGCTGGAAGTCACGCCGCCGCTCGTGTCCTTCGGGGGCACCGCGGTGGGCGGCCATCTCTCTAGCAGCGCCACCTTCCGCAACGTCGGCGGGGCGCCGCTGACGATCAACAAGGTGAACCTGCCGGCGGCTCCGTTCAGCGCGAGCGGCGTGCCCAGCGCGGGAAGCACGATCGCCCCTGGAAGCTCCATCACGGTGACGGTCGCATTCGATCCCACGCAGGCCGGCACCTTCAACGACATCATCGGCCTTGAAACGACCGGCGGCAATGGAGCCGTGGGTCTCTCCGGTACGGCCGGCTCCTCAGGCGTGCTGAAGATCTCCAACGAAAACAACGAATACGGACAGGCAACCGTCGGGGGCGTGGCGGTCAGCAAGTCGTTCACGATCACCAACACGGGCGGCACGACCGTGACGCTCACCAAGTCAAAGCCCCCGGTCGGAGGCGCGTTCGCCGCCACCACGTCGCTGCCGGAGGGCACCACGATCGCGCCGGGGGCAAGCGTGACGGAGAGCGTCACCTTCACACCCACCGGCCCGGGCTACAGCAGCGGCACGTGGCAGATCAACGGCGATGACACGACCGGGCTACACCAGGTGCAGTTCAGCGGCATGGGCACGGTCCCGGCGCCGGTGGCGTCCTCGTGGACGCACAACGGAACAGCGTCGATCTCCGGCGCGACGCTGGCGCTCACCGGCACGGCCGCCAACAGCGCCGGCAGCGGCTTCTTCAACACGCCGCTGGACACCCACCACCTGATCGTGTCCTTTGAAAGCACGATCGGTGGCGGCAGCGGCGCGGACGGGCAGACCTTCGTCCTGGCCGACCCCACGAAGGGCGCCACGACGACATCGCTTGGCGTCAAGGGCGGTGGCCTTGGCTTCTCGGGCATCCCCGGCATAGCGGTCGCGTTCGTGACCTACCAGAGCGTGGGCGCACCGTCGGCGAACTTCGTGGGCATCACCGACGGACCGACGGCCACGGCGCCTGACGCGATGCACTGGCTGGCCACGAGCACGGCCATTCCGAGCCTGCGCGCAAGCAGGCACGTGAAGATCGAAGTCCTCAATGGCACGATCACCGTCTGGATCGAAGGCACTCAGGTGCTCTCGCAGGCCGTGACAGTCCCCGCGCAGGCGTTGCTCGGCTTCAGCGGCGGCAGCGGCGGCGCCACCGACAACCATCAGGTCTCGAACGTCACCATCGGCGGTGACGCGGCTCCCACCTCGCAGCCCGCGACGCTGAAGCTCACCAACGCGGTCAGCGCACCGACTGGCTCACCGCAGGGGACCGCGCAGATGGTCATCGCAGGTTCCTGCCCGGCGAGCTTCACGACGCTCGCGCTTGGCAATGGAGGCTCCGCCACGCCCTCGCTGCCGACGGCGGTCGCGGGCAGCCCGTGCACAGTCAGTGAGACGGCACCGGCCGCGGCGGGCGGTACCTGGACGACGACCGCCTCGGTGAATGGCGGCCCGGAAGTCACCCTCACTGCCACGAGCGGCCAGCTGACCGTGCCGGCGTTCGCGCTCAGCGCGGGCGCGAACACCATCTCCTTCAAGAACACCTGGAGCGGCCCCTCCTCGACCTCGACGGTCCCCGACCCGACAGCAGGTGGCTGGCAGCTCAATGGCTCCAGCGCAATCGCAGGCACTGAACTGGTACTTACACCGGCCAGCGCCAACCAGGCGGGCAGCGCGTTCTGGCCACAGCAGATCGATCCGCGTAACGCCACGATCGAATACGAAGACTCGATCACTGCCGGCAGCGGCGCCGACGGCATGGCGCTCGTGTTCGGGGACGCCTCCAAGGGCGCAACGCCGACTTCACTGGGCGTGAAGGGAGGTGGGCTTGGCTTCTCCGGGACTCCCGGCATCGCGGTGGCGCTCGATGAGTACAAGAACTCAGTCAACCCATCGGCCGACTTCGCCGGCATCAGCGATGGCCCCAGCTCCACCGGTACCGACCTGCTGCACTGGCTCGCAACGGCCAACCTGACGATGCCGCTGCAGGGAGCGACGCACCACGTCAAGGTAACGACCGCCAACGGCACGCTGAGCGTGGCGATCGACGGGACGCAGGTGCTCTCACAGGCAGTCTCGCTGCCGGCCAGCGCATACCTCGGCTTCAGCGCGGGCACCGGCGGCCTCACCAACCGCCACGCGATCTCGCACCTGGTGGTGAGCTCGGCCTCGAGCGCCCCCGCGCCGGCGACACTGAAGCTCACAAACACCGTGAACGCCCCCGCGAACTCAAGCCAGACAAGCACGACGTTCGCGTTCAGTGGCACCTGCCCGTCGAGCTTCACCACCGCGGCGCTCGCCAATGCCGGCAGCGCGACACCGACGCTGAGCGGCGCAGTGGAAGGTGCCTCGTGCATTTTCGGCGAGCCCGTGCCGACGGCGGCTGCCGGATTCACCTGGACCGTAAGTGCGTCGGTCAACGGAGGCGCGGCACAGGCACTGCCTATCGTCGGCGGCAAGGTGGCGATTCCGGCATTCGCGCTGAAGGCCGGCGTCAATACGGTCGAATTCACGAACACCTACGCCCCGACGGGCACGCCGCTGCCGCCGAACCCCGCGGCGGGAGGATGGCAGCTCAATGGAACCGCGACGCTCGTGGGCACCTCCCTTCAGCTCACCCCAGCCACCGCCCACTCGGCGGGCAGCGCCTTCTGGCCACAGGCGATCGATCCACGCGCGCTGCGCATCGAATACGAAGCGAGCATCGGCGGCGGTAGCGGCGCCGACGGCTTGGCGCTCGTATTCGGGGACGCCTCCAAAGGCGCCTTGCCGACCTCACTCGGAGTGGAAGGCGGCGGACTTGGCTTCTCCGGGATCCCCGGCCTTGCGGTGGCGCTCGATGAGTACAAGAATGCCGTGAACCCATCCGCCGACTTTGTGGGCGTCAGCGACGGACCGACCACGACCGGCACAGATCTGCTGCACTGGCTGGGTACGGCCAATCTACTGACGCCGCTGCAGGAAGCGACACACCACGTGACGGTCACGACGACCAGTACGACAATCACGGTGGCGATCGATGGAACCTCGGTGCTGACACAGGCCGCGACGCTCCCCCCCAGCGCCTATCTCGGCTTCAGCGCCGGGACCGGAGGACTTACCAACCGCCACGCAATCGCGAACCTGACGGTCACCGCGACAGGCTGAAAGATGAAGATACGGGCTGCCGTCCTGGAGGAGTTCGCCAAGCCGCTCATCGTGCGCGAGGTGGAGCTCTCCGAGCCCGGCCCCGGCGAGGTTCTTGTGCGACTGGTCGCCTGCGGCGTGTGTCATACCGACCTCTACACAGCATCGGGCGTCGATCCCTCGGGCTACGCCCCGACGGTGCTCGGTCACGAGGGCGCCGGCGTAGTGGAGCGCTGCGGTGAGGGCGTCTCGCTGGTGCGCGAGGGCGACCACGTCGTGACGCTGTTCTCGCCACAGTGCGGCGAGTGCGTGCATTGCCTGAGCCCACTCACGAACCTGTGCCTGGCGATCCGCGAGCAGCAGAACCAGGGCTACCTGCCCGACGGCACCACGCGCCTGGCGCTTGACGGCGAGCCATTGCGCCACTTCATGGGCACCTCGACGTTCGCGCAGTACACGGTGATGCCGCAGATCGCGCTGGCGCGGATCGACCCAGAGGCACCGCTGGATCGAGCCTGCCTATTCGCCTGCGGTCTTTCCACAGGGCTGGGCGCGGCGATGAAGACCGCCCAGGTGCGCGCCGGCTCCACATGCGTGGTGTTCGGCGCCGGCATGGTGGGACTCGGAGCCGTCGCCGGCTGTCGTCTGCAGGGAGCGGAGCGGATCGTGTGCGTCGACTTGGCCCCCGAGCGGCTGGTACTCGCCCGCGGACAGGGCGCCACCGACGTGATAAGCGGCGGACCCGAGGCCGTGGAGCAGATCCTTGAAATGACGGGCGGCTTCGGCGCCGACTACACCTTCGAGGCCACCGGCAACGTGGCGGTGATGCGCCAGGCCGTCGAGTCCGCACGGATGGGCTGGGGACTATGCACGGTGTGCGGCGTGGCCGGCCGTGGTGAGACGCTCGATGTGGTGCCGCGCCTGCTGATCACCGGGCGACGCATCTGCGGCTCCTCCTTCGGCGGCCTGAAGGGCCGCGAAGACGTGCCCGAACTGGTGAACCGCTATATGGCCGGCGAAATCGATGTCGACCCGTTCATCTCGCACCGCCTTTCGCTCGATGAGGTCAACGTGGGCTTTGAGCTGATGCAGGCCCAGGACGGCATCCGCAGCGTGATCGAGTTCGCGTAAGCGCGGCCGATCAAGCGATGCGTCATTAAATGACCGACCCGCCGGGGGGAGCGGGCCGGTCGGGGAGGGAATGAGGGAGGGATGCTCCTAATGTTGATGTTGCCCATAGAGCGGAATACCAAACAACGATTGGTAGCCGCCAAGCCGGGCCCCTCCCTATCCACAATCCCGCAGACGCTAACCTGAAGACATGTCTCTCTTCGGCCGCGCCAGGACCCCAGCCACGGTGGACGCCACCACGGCCCTGCCTGGACGTGAGGAGGCGATAAGCGTCCCCGACCGTCACGAGGTTCTGGGCTCTCCCCTCGTGCCCCCCTTCCCGGAGGGCGTGGAGCGAGCGATCTTCGGAATGGGCTGCTTCTGGGGTGCGGAGCGAATCTTCTGGCAGGCGCCGGGCGTCTACACAACGGCCGTGGGCTACGCCGGGGGCTTCACTCCCAATCCGACTTATGAGGAGGTCTGCTCCGGCCGCACGGGCCACACCGAGGCCGTGCTGGTGGCCTTCGACACCGCCGCCACGAGCTACCCAGAGATGCTGAAGCTCTTCTGGGAGGGCCACGATCCGACGCAGGGCATGCGCCAGGGCAATGACGTCGGCTCGCAGTACCGCTCAGCCATCCTCTTCACAGGGGATGCTCAGCAGCGTCAGGCGCAGGAGTCGCTGGCCACCTACCAGCGCATGCTCTCGGCGGACGGCCACGGCCAGATCACCACCGAGTTGGCCCCTGCCGGCCCGTTTTACTACGCCGAGCCCTACCACCAGCAGTACCTGGCTAAGAATCCTGGGGGCTATTGCGGGCTGGGCGGCACCGGCGTTAGTTGTCCCATCGGCCTCACCGCCTGACTCAGCAGGAGAGAGGCAAGGAAAGGAGGAGAGCCTCCGCCTTCGGCTCCGGCGTGTTGTCGCGCGGCGCCATCATCGCTGCCCGGGCCGGGGTGGCGCTCGGCGCCACCCCGGAATATCGCTCCAGATACACCGCGACCCCGCCTGAAAGCGGGGCCGCGATGTCGATCTCCATGTCGGTCAGGCACCCAAGGAGTGAGGTGCAAGCCCGTAGCTTCCTTGCGTTATGCCGTGCCCCCCACCGGCGCTGTCGTCGCCGGGGTCGGCTGCCACGCGGGGGCGTGGGGTCCCCCGAGTGTGGGCACGTCCGAGGGGTAAACCTCGTTGCCGTGGATTGCGTGATCGCCAATCTCGAGCTCCTCGTCAGAGAGGCGCAAGGGAATGAAGATCCCGACCAACTTGAGCAGGATGAACGTCGCGACGCCGCTGAAGACGATCACCCAGGCGGCCGTCTCGGCCTGCCAGCGCAACAATTTCCAACTGCCGTGCACGACACCGGAGAGCCCTGGCAGGTTTTCCGCACCGCCCACGCCGATGTACTCGACGATGTGCGGGTCGGCTAACACTCCGACCAGCAGCCCTCCAGTGAGCCCCGCGATGCCGTGGGTGTAGATGACACCCAAGGTGTCGTCCACGTTGCGGAACACCGGAGCTCGACTGAGGAAGCGGATCGCCATCCACACGATCGTCGAGGCGATCACACCGACGGCTATCGCCGCATAGCCGTTGAAGAAACCAGCCCCTGGCGTAATCGCCACCAGACCCGTGATCATGCCGTTGACAGAGCCGATCAGCGAAGGCTTGTCACGGAAGATGTAGTCCCACGCGATCCACACGAGCATCGCCACGGCGGTGCACAGGTTGGTGTTCAGCACCGCCGCCGAGGCGTTGGCACCCGCGTAGTAGGAGTCTCCACCGTTGAAGCCATTCCAGCCGAGCCACAGCAAACCGGCTCCGGCCGCGACCATCAATAGGTTGTTCGGTGCGTCGACCTCGCGGTCTCGCTGCAACCTTGGCCCGATTACGGCCGCAGCAACGAAGCCCGAGATACCAGCTGCCAAGTGGATCACGTAACCACCGGAGTAGTCCAGTGCGCCGTGAGCCGCGAAGTAACCGCCACCCCAGATGAGGAAGGCGTTGATCGTGTAGACGAACGTGATCCAGAGGAGCACGAAGGGAATCCAGGCCTTGAAGCTGATTCGCCCAAGCACCGAGCCCAACATCAGGATCGGAGTGATCGCCGCGAATACGAACTGGAAGTAGACAAGCGAGGACTGTGGGAAGTGGAATTCCGGTCCTGTGGTGATCGATGGGATAACCGCCTGGCCCTCCTCAGCCGCCTGACCCAGCACGCTTCCTGGTTTGCCCCAGAACGTGCTGAAGAACCCGTGGCCGCTGCCGATGGGAGTTCCAAAGCCCATCTTGAACGCCCAGAGGCCCCAGGCAACGAGAACGAGTGAGAACGCCACGAACGTGAGCATCATGCTGTTTACCGACCAGCGCTTCTGCATGACACCGCCGTAGAGGACTGCAAGGCCAGGCAGGCTCATCAGCCCAACGAAAGTCGCCGCGGTCATCTGCCACGCGTTGTCGCCTGCGTTCAGCCAATGTGGGTATGCGAGCCAGGTCATGTGCCTCCGTTTCCTGCCGTTTATAGATGCGGTCGCACCCGCCCAGCGCGTGCGGGGCCGAGTACACCAGTTACGTCTGGATATAAAACCCGGCTTACCGGGGAGCGACTAGGGCCACCGTGGCCAACACTTGGCCAGTCCCTTTCGACATCTGTCTAGGAGCTGGCCGCGGGCCTATGTCGGGCGGGTGTGCGCGGTGTCATAGGCATAGCCTGCGCGCCCACATGCCTGCATGAGGTCCGCGACACCCTTGTAGACGCTCGGCGAGGCGCAGATGGACTTGGCACGCCCACCGCAGGCGTAAAGGTCGGCCGCGCCCAAGGTGCTCGGGAAGGTCACATCGATGCAACCCTGCTTGGCGCCCGGGCGTCCGGGCGTCGTGAGCGCGTGTATGCCCAGGCCGGCCATGCCCAGCAGGAGCAATGCGACTGTCGCAATGACCGCCCATTTGCCCGCCCGCGTCCACCGCAGCGGCTTGGCTAGCCGCTCTGACTGGTCCATCATGATCATGACTCGCCCAGTCTACGCGTCGGACTCGGACTCGGGCGCTGAGCCCGAGCCGGACTCCGGCGCGAACTGCAGCGCGGCGGAGTTGATGCAGTAGCGCTGGCCGGTGGGCCCAGGGCCATCATCAAAGACGTGCCCCAGATGCCCGCCGCAGCGGCGGCAGACGACCTCGGTACGACGCATGAAGAGCCCGTTGTCGGGCCTCAGCTCGACGGCTTGCGCCACCATCGGCTCGGTGAAGCTCGGCCAGCCCGTGCCCGACTCAAACTTGGTATCTGAGCCAAACAGCTCCGCCCCGCAGCCCGCACAGCGGTAGCTGCCGCTGTCCTTGTTGTAGACATACTCGCCCGTGAACGGCGGCTCGGTCCCGGCCTTACGCAGGATGTCGAACTGTTCAGGCGTCAGCTCCTGGCGCCACTCCTGATCTGTCTTCTCAACGGTTGGCTCGCTCATGAGTTCAGTTTTAGCAGCCCCTCCCCACTGATATACTGATCTTTACGTTCACGTCAATTTCACACAAATATCGCTTCGGCGTCGCGGCCGGCCACGAGAACTACAAGTGGTGGGCTCTCTCCTGCACGAGCCTTGGCATGCTGCTGGCGGCGACCAACTCGGGGACGCTCATCATCGCGCTGCCTGACCTGGAGCGCTCGCTGCATACGAGCCTGCTGGCGCTGGTGTGGGTGATCCTCGCCTATCTGATCGCCGCCACGGTGCTGGTGCTCACGGCGGGACGCCTGTCCGACCTCTTTGGGCGTAAGCGCGCGTATGTCGCCGGCTTCCTGGCTTTCGCCCTCGCCTCCTTAGGAGCCGGCTTCGCGCCGAACGCGACGGTGCTGATCGTATGGCGGGTGCTGCAGGGCATCGGCTCGGCGTTCCTATTCGCCAATGCCGCGGCGCTGGTCACCGACGCCTTCCCCTTGGAGCAGCTCGGGCTGGCGATGGGCGCCAATACGATGGTGGCCGCCGTCGGCCTCGTGCTCGGCCCTGTGCTCGGCGGCGCACTGGTGGCCATCTCCTGGCACTGGGTCTTCTGGTTCAACGTGCCGCTCGCCCTGGCGGGAGCCCTGTGGGGCGCGCTGGTGCTGCGCGAGCTGGCCAAGCCCGACAGCGTGCGCGGCTACGACGCACTGGGCACAGTTACCTTCGTGCTCGGTCTCACCGGCCTCGTGCTCGGCGTTTCGCGCGGAGGCATCTCGGGCTGGGATGACACCGTCACCCTCACCAGCCTGGCGACCGCGGCCGTGCTGCTGCCATTGTGGCTATTGATCGAGAGTCGCTCGCGCGCGCCGATGCTCGACCTGAGGCTGTTCAAGAACCGCCTGTTCGCCGCCGCCACGGCCGCCGCCTTCATCAACGGCCTAGCGCGCTTCGCGCTGATGTTCCTGTTCGTCTTCTACTTTCAGGGCGCGCAGGGCGACGATCCGATCACGGCCGGCATCAAGCTGATCCCGCTCGCGCTGGGGATGCTCATCGCCTCCCCCCTGGCGGGCATCTACGCCGATCGCCACGGCTCGCGCATGCTGGCCTCTCTGGGCATGGTCGTAACTGGTGTCGGCCTGGCATTGATGGGCACGCTGCAGGTCCACAGCCCCTACTGGCAGAGCACCTTGTGGCTGTTTATCGTGGGCGTTGGCTCAGGCATGTTCAACAGCCCCAACACCTCGGCCATGATGGGCACTGTGCCCGCCAACCGCCGCGGCATCGCCGCGGGCGCGCGCACGCTGCTGCAGAACACCGGCGCGGTGCTGTCGATCGCCTTCGTACTGGCGATCGTCACGGCGGCCGTCCCCAAGCCGACGCTGTTCGCGATCTTCTCCGGCCTGGCCAAAGGCCTCTCCGAAGAGAGCCTTGCCCCCTTCATCGCCAACATGCACCTTGCGCTGTGGGTGCTTGCGGGCACCTCCTTCGTGGGAGCGCTCGTGTGCTTGATGCGCCCGCGCCATATTGAGGCCACGGACAACAGCCACGCCCGCGAAGCGGCGCTGCGCGCGGGAGCAGGGGCATGACCGCGGCCCCGATGCGCATCGGTGACGTTGCGCGCCTGGCCGGCACTACGCCGCGCACGATCCGCTACTACGAAGAGATCGGCCTGCTCCCCGATGCCCCCGCACGACCTTCGGGCCAGCACCGCCTCTACAGCACCAAGGAGCTGGAGCGCCTGCGCGAGGTGATGCGCCTCAAGCACCTGCTGGGCGTCTCCCTTGAGGAGCTGAAGACCCTGTTGAGCGCCGAGGAGGCTCGCGCCACGGTGCGCGCGCGGCTGCGCGAGGAGGACGTTCACCCAGAGCGCCGCCGCGAGCTGCTGAGCGAGTCCCTCGGCCACATCGATCGACAGCTGGAGCTGGTCGAGCACCGTGCGGCGGAGCTTTCAAAGCTCCAGGAGGAGCTGACTCAGACGCGCCGGCGCGTGCGCAAGCTGCTGCGCGAGATGGATGTTCCAGCGCAGGTCTGAACCAACTGCCGCAACGCAAGACTGCTGGCGGCCTGAGCGCTGCCTCGTAGTACCCTCTTCCAATGCCAAGCGGGGACAGCGGCGCGCCCTCCGACCAAGCTGAGCGAGCGGTACTGGCGCGCGAATGGCGCAGGCTTTCACGCGCTGCGACATTCGTCGCGCTGCTGACCAGCCCGGTCCTGTTCACGCTGCTGTACAGCATCGACGGCTGGAGCCTGCTGGGAGCACTGCTGGTGACGTTCATCGGGGTGATCGCGTTCCGCGGGCTGATCGACATCATCGCCCACCGGCTGATCCCCCGCCCGAGCCTGTACGGGGCGAACAAAGCCGATCTCACCGAGGACGCCAAGGCGCGGCGGCGGGTGTGGTACTGGCGCAAGAAGTTCCGTCACATACTGTGGATCGTCGGGGTCCTCTTCACCCTGCTGCTGGCCATCAACATCATCCAGAACCTCACGGGTCACCCCAATGACCTGAGCGCGACGCTTAAGAGCATCGGTGGCATCTTCGGCGGTCAGAATAGCTCGGCGCTGCTGATCTTGCTGCTGCAGCTGCCGCTGCTGTTCCTGATCAACTTCGGGATCCTGTTCGGGCCGATGATGCTGATGGCGGTACGCCAGCTCAAGGGCTATGAGCCAGGCGATGCGGACTGGGGCGTGCACCTGGACGACGTACGCGGGCAGAGCGAGCAGAAGGAGGAGGTCACACGCGTCATCACGCTGTGGCAGTCCGGCGAGGCGTTTCGCAAGGCCGGCGGCAAGCCCGAGCGGGGTCTGCTGTTCATCGGCGCGCCGGGCACCGGCAAGACGATGCTCTCCAAGGGCATCGCCACCAGCTTCAACTCGCCGATCGTGACGATGCCCGGCTCGGGATTTGCGCAGATGTTCATCGGCATGGACGTGATCGTGGTCTCGCTGATGATCGCCCGCGCGCGCAAGCTCGCGCGCAAGTGGGGCGGGCAGTGCATCATCTTCATCGACGAGATCGACGCCGTCGGCCTGCGCCGTCAGGCCCTGGGCCAGGGCACGGCGGCGACGCCGCTGCACGAAGGCATCGAATCCTTCCACGATCTCGCCTTCTATGGACCTCATGGCGCGCTCAACTCAAGCGGCGATCTGATCCTGGAGTCGCGCGCGTGGCGCGAGCGGATGTTCGCTGCGCGCGCTGAGCCGCCCGTAAGCATCTATCCGCCAATCGTCAACCGCATCGGGCAATCGATCTCCAACGTGATGTTCCCCGGCGGCATGATGGGTGGCATGGGCGGCGGCATGGCGCTCAACCAGCTGCTGGTGCAGATGGATGGCGTCGATGAGCCACCGTTCATGCGCAAGTTCTTCACCAACCGCCTGAACACGTTCCTGGATGCCACCTACATCGTCCCCTCGAAGGTCGGGCCCGTCTCGCTGCGCCTGCGGCCCCCGAAGCCCCGTGCGGAGCAGCTGTACTTCATCGGCGCCACCAACGTGCCGATCGATCGCTTGGACCCGGCGCTGATCCGGCCGGGACGCATGGGGCGGCACATCTGGTTTCGCACGCCGACGGCCGACGACCGCAAGGACATCTTCGACCTCTATCTGGCCAAGGTGGACCACGATCCGGCGCTCGACAGCGAGAAGCGCCGCGATGAGCTGGCGCGCATCACCAACGGCTACTCGCCGGCGATGATCGAGCAGGTCTGCTCGATGGCGCTGACGCTCGCGCATTCCGACGCACGCCCCCACTTCGAGTGGCAGGACATCGTTGAGGCGATGACCACGATCGAGTCCGGCACGGCGCAGGGGATCGACTACATACCGGCCGAGACCAAGGCCGTCGCGATCCACGAGGCGGGCCACGCGGTGGCCAGCCATGTCTACATGCAGGACGTGCTCTCGACGCGCCTGTCGATCCGCAAGCGCGGTGGCTCGCTGGGCCATCATCAGGCGATCGAGAAGGAGGAGCGCTTCTCCTCGTGGCGTCACGAGGAGGTCGGCAAACTGGTGTGGACGCTGGGCGCGATGGCGGCCGAGCACGTCTTCTACGGCGAGAACTCCACCGGAGTCGGCGGCGACGTGCAGAGCGCGACGCAGCGGGCGGCCTGGATGGTGGGCATGTGCGGCATGGGCCCCGAGCCGATCAATCTCAACGGCCGGCGCTTTGACAGCGAAGAGGAGCGGCGGGAGACCGAGGAGCTATACATGGCGCGCTTTGAGCGCATCGGCTCGCAGATCATGAACCGCGCCGCGGGCATGCGCGAGTCGGGCGACCCGATCGCCTCGGTGCTTTCCGATCCAGGCAAGCGCAGGGCCGCCGCGCAGATCCTCGGGCAGGCCTACATCACCGCCGTGTGCCTCATCCGCCACAATCGCGCGCAGGTGCTGAGCATCGCCGACATCCTCGTGGAGCGCCGCGAGCTACATGGCGACGAGGTCGTGGAAGTGCTCGATGCAGCCGAGCTGCAGGCCCCGGCGATCGACGTCAACGACGAGTCGATCTGGCCCAAGCTGTGAGCGAATCTCCCGCAGGTGAGCGGCCAGTGAGCGAGCGCCGAGGCGACCCTGGTCTGCGATCTCTGAGCGAGCGGCCCGACCCCAGCCTGCTGCCCTACGACCCCGCCGGCACGCAGCCGAAGGTCGATCTACGCAGCCTTGAGTCGCCACCGCAGCTGCAAGCGGGGCAGGCTACGTTTCTGCCGGCCCCCACCGCACCGCCGCCCAGTTTGCCCCCCACCGTGCCGCCCCCCAGCCCGGAATCGCTGGCGCTGGACCGCCCCCGCGAGCCTTCTTCCGATCAGCAATCCCATGCCCCCCGTTTCCAGTTTCTGCTCGGTGCCCTGGGTGCGCTCGGGGTCTGCGCGATCGGGCTCGTCGTACTGTTGCTCTCAGCCCCTAAAGCGGCTCCGCCCAAGCCATGGTCGGCATGGCACCCGGATAACAGCGGCATCGATCCGGCCCAGCAGATCGCGGCGCACGTAGCACCCGAATATCGGCTCGACAATGGCAAGCAGATAGTGCAGGTCACGGGCGGTCCACCTGAGCTGAAGGGCCAGCCCATGACCATGGGCGAAACCCGCTCCGGACAGCAGCCCACGCGCCTGGAAGGCAACAGCGTGCTGTACCGCATGTGCGGCGGCGGCAGCGACTGCTCAATCAAGCAAGGCAAGCCCTCCTTGCAGCGAGGACTGCTGCTCAGCCGTGAGGCACTGGAGCTCGCGCTGTACACCTTCCGCTACGTCGATGGCGTCAGCCAGGTGATCGTCACCATTCCACCCGCCGCCGGAATCACGGCCAAGCACGCTTTGATGTTCCGCTCCCAGGACGTCGCCACGGCGCTGGGACATCCACTGAACTACACGCTCGCCGTCGACACCCCGCGGGTCTCACAGATGGACCGCTCTAGCGACGCGCCCCTAGTCAAGGAACTGACAGGCACAAGGCTCTACGACTACTGGGTCGATGAAGTCCCTCAGAGCGGCGCTGTGATGCTGCTGGAGCCACCCAGCTCCTAGCCCTGGCTGCCCAATTTAGGACTCTCGCGCGGTTCGTAGCCCGGACAATCGAGTACCGGGAGACGCGGGTAGCGTGGATAGGCTGGGTCTGTCCGTGAGCGGGTGCAGAGTGAGAAGCTCGACCCGCGCGTGTTGCGTATCTCCTGCTGGTGCAGGCAGCTGTCGCACAACCCAGCCTTCGGCGCCCCTCGGGGCGTGGAAATGGGCGCGGAAGACATAGGCGCAGGGTAGTCCGTGTGTGCAGCCCGCCTGCGGACATCCCACGCTAACTGCAATAATCGTTGACCAAGCAACTATGCCGACCTTCTATCGCCTACTCGGATTCCTGCGGCCCTACAAGCGCGGGCTGATCATCTCTTGGGCGCTGGCCAGCGGGGCGATGATCATGACCGTGCTGGTCCCCCTGCTCATGGGGCATGCGGTGGAAACGATCAACATGGGCGCCAGCAAGCATTCCGCGGCCGCACGAGCGCACGACCGCCACACCCTGGAGCTGCTTGCCGGCGGGCTTTTGGCGGTGACCCTGCTGCGCTGGGGCCTCATGTATGCACGGCGGATGATCGCCGGGCGCGTCTCGCTGGGCCTGGAGTACGACCTGCGCCACCTCCTCTACGGGCACCTTCAGCGGCTGGAGCTCGGCTTCTTTGACCACCAGCAGACAGGACAGCTGATGTCGCGCGCCACGGTCGATCTGGCGGCGGTGCGCTTCTTCCTGGGCTATGGCCTGGTGTTCATCATGCAGTCGGCTCTCACGATCGTACTGGCGGGCATTGCGATGCTGGCCATCAACCCCAAGCTCGGGCTGATCTCCCTGGCGCCGGTGCCCTTCGTGGTGGTGATCGCCGAGCGCTATGGCAAGCGCGCGCGTCCGGCCATTCAGGAGGTGCAGCAGCGCATCGGCGAGCTGACGGCCGACGTCGAGGAGAACATCTCCGGGGTACGTGTCGTGAAGGCCTTTGCGCGCGAGCCCCGCCAGCTCGAGCGCTTTCGCAACAGCGTCTCGCGCGTATTCGATCAGTCGATGGTTGCCACCCGCCTGGAGGCCACCTTCAACCCGATCATCGGCTTTCTGCCCCAGCTCGGTCTCGCGGCAGTGCTGCTTGTCGGCGGCAACGACGTGGTCCACAGCAACCTCACGCTGGGTCAGTTCACGTCGTTTTACTTCTACCTCAACATGCTGATCGCGCCGATGCGCTCGCTGGGTGTCACACTCGGATTGGCACAGCGCGCAACCGCGTCGGGGGCGCGCATCTTCCAGCTGCTCGACCGTGAACCGCGCCTGACGGAGCCGCCCAACGCTCCCACGCTGCCGGCGGGCAACGGGCATGTGCAACTGCGCGGCGTCACCTTGCGCTACGAGGGCTCCCCCGAGTTCGGCTCGCCCGAGCCGCAGGCCGACCGCGCGCGGGCGGTGCTGCGCGATATCGACCTCGATGTGCCCGCTGGACGCACGATCGCTCTAGTAGGCGCCACCGGCTCGGGCAAGACCAGCCTGGTCTCGCTGATCCCGCGACTGTATGACCCCAGCGCCGGACAGGTGCTGCTGGACGGCGCCGATGTGCGCCGTGTCAGCGTGAGCTCGCTGCGCTCCGCGATCGCGGTCGTCAGCGACGATCCCTTCCTGTTCTCGGCGACTGTGGCGGAGAACATCGCCTATGCACGCCCCGAGGCTCCGCTGCCTGAGATCGAAGCCGCGGCTCGCGCGGCGCAGGCGTATGAGTTCATCGAGCGTCTGCCCGAAGGCTTCCAGACGCGCGTGGGCGAGCGGGGGCAGACGCTCTCAGGCGGCCAGCGCCAGCGCCTGGCGATCGCGCGCGCACTGCTGGCCAATCCGCGCGTATTGATCCTTGACGACGCCACCTCATCGGTGGATTCGACCACCGAGCGCTCGATCAAGCTCGCGCTGGCTGAGGCGATGGAGGGACGTACGACGCTGGTGATCGCTCACCGCCTCTCCACAATCGCGCTGGCCGATGAAATCGTGGTGCTCGACCGCGGCGAGATCGTCGCCCAGGGCGACCATCACGAGCTGTTGGAGGTCTCCGAGCTGTATCGGGAAATCGTCGAAAAGGGCTTGCCCGAGCATGTGTTCATGACGCGCGAAACGCGCGAGCGCGAGGTGAGCGGCATATGAGCCCCGTCGTCGCTCGTGGCGGTCCAGGCGGCGGTCCGCTGAGCCGCGGCACGCAGTGGGATGGCGAGCGCGCCAGCCCAGGCACGCGCGGGCGCAACCTGCGCGGCCTGATCGCGCTGCTGCGCCCCTACCGGACGCGCGTGATGGTGACGTTCGCCGCGCTGCTGCTGGGCACGGCCGCGTCGCTGGCCCCGCCGCTGCTGGCGCGAGCCGCGATCGACAACGGCATCAAGCCGCATGACACCACCGCACTGACCCTGATCGTGGTGGCGTTCCTGGTCTCGGCGCTGCTGGTATGGAGCATGACCTATGCGCAGACCTACCTCGTGGGCTGGGTTGGCCAGCGCGCCCTGGCCGACCTGCGCATCCGCATCTTCACGCACCTGCAGTCGCTGCCTGTGGGCTTTTATGAGAGCCGCCCGGCAGGCGTGCTGATATCGCGCATGACCAATGACGTGGAGGCGCTTGACAGCCTCGTCACCGACTCGGTGGTGACCCTCTTCCAGTCGGGCCTGACGCTGTTGGGGGCAGTCGTGATCCTGCTCGTGCTCGACCCCAAGCTCGCGCTGCTGACGTTCCTCATTTTTCCGCTGCTCGCCGGCGGCAGCCTGTGGTTCCGCCTGGCCTCCGCCGGCGCCTTCCGCCGCACACGAGAGACGATCGGATCGATCACCGCCTACCTGCAGGAGACCCTCTCGGGCATTCGCGTGGTACGCAGCTTCGCGCAGGAGCCCCAGCACGAGGCGCGCTTCGCGCTCTACAACGAGGACAACCGGGAGGCCAACATGGTCACGGTCAAGCTCAACGCCCTCTACTTCCCGGCAGTGGAAATGCTCTCCGGCGTGGCGATGGCGGCGATCGTCCTGTTCGGCGGCTTTCAGGCGATCGAAGGCCACATCTCGCTTGGCACGATCGTCGCGTTCGTGGCGCTGTTGGCGTACATGTTCGACCCCATCCAGCAGCTCTCCCAGCTTTACACCACCTACCAGTCGGGGATGGCGGCGCTGGAGAAGATCTACCAGCTGCTCGATGTGCAGCCGGAGATCGTGGACCGCCCCGATGCGCTCGAGCTGGGGCGCATACGCGGAGAGATCGAGTTCGAGGATGTCTCCTTCGCCTACCGCCAGCGCGGCGCGGAGGAGGAGGTGGTGCTGGCCCTCGATGACGTCAACCTGCACGTCCCTCCCGGCCAGACCGTCGCCCTGGTCGGCGCCACCGGCGCGGGCAAGTCCACGATGGCCAAGCTCGTCGCCCGCTTCTACGACCCCACGGCCGGCCGCGTGCTGGTCGATGGCCACGACCTGCGCGACGTCACCGGTGCGTCGCTGCGCTCGCAGATGGGCATCGTCCCCCAGGAGGCGTTCCTCTTCTCCGGCAGCATCGCCGAGAACATCGCCTTCGGGCGCCCCGACGCCGATGCCGAGCAGATCCGCGAAGCCGCAGCCGCCGTCGGCGCCGAGCAGTTCATCTCAGAGCTCCCCAAAGGCTATGACACCGAGGTCGGCGAGCGCGGCTCCCAGATCTCCGCAGGTCAGCGCCAGCTGATCGCCTTTGCCCGTGCCCTCATAGCGGACCCTCGCATCCTGATCCTCGACGAGGCCACCTCCAATGTGGACCTGCACACCGAGGGGCGCATCGAGGAGGGACTGCGGCGCCTGCTGGCGGGACGCACGGCGATCGTCATCGCCCACCGCCTCTCCACGATCCGCCAGTCGGGTCACATCGTCGTGCTGGAGAACGGCCAGATCGTTGAGCATGGCACCCACGAGGAGCTGATCGAGGCTCAGGGGCGCTACCACCGCCTCTATGAGGACTGGGCGGAGCAGGCAGCGTAGTCACTCCGGGACAGGGATTTGAGACCGCGGGGGAAGACCTCGATCAATGCCTGTGCCTCCTTGTTGGAGGAGAACAGATGATTATTGACACGATACGTCAAGATACGCCGGATGCGGCCGTGGAAAGCGCGTGATAATGCCGAGGAGCGTCGGCATGCGGAGTCAATCGAGATCGCGCGCAAACAGCTCGGGGTAGCCGAGTCAGCTGCTCGCGGTGCTGGCTTCACGCGGCGCCTACAGGCTTTCTCGACTGCAGTTGCCGTACTGGGCGTCGCGATCTCCTTGCTTGTGTGGCACCCATGGTCAGGGCGGTCCGTACCCCGCGCTGTGATTACCCTCATGCCGCACGTGCGCAACGCCTTCGTGCCCAACCCGATCAACCGCATCCCGAGACCACCTCCATATCCGAGTAGTGAATCTGGCGATCACTGTGCGGTGTGGAACAACTGGCTTGAGGCGCAGGGCGCGGCCGACGAGTGGCCGCCGATGATTCAGCTCTCGGCGCCCACCAGCGCCGACGTGACGGTTATCGGCGCATCCATACGGGTCTTCCGTTCCTACGTGCCCACCGGGCTGTCCTACATCGAATGCGTTCATGGAGCTGGACCTGTGCCTGGGACGCTCTTGGACGTAGATCTCGCTCACCCGGCGGCAGCGCCTACGATTGTCGCCGATGACGGCTCGGACACGCCGCTTGCGCTCCCGGGTGCGGTAATCAACGTCGACCCTGGCCACACCGAGTACGTTGCCGTTACAGCCCGAGGTGCACGAAAGATGTACGAATGGTCAGTCACCCTGCGCGTCGTAGTAGCACAGCGAACTCAAACATTGGTGTTCGGCTCTCCGCATCGGCCACTGCGCAGCTGGCTCGGGGCACGTCCGACGGTGACCTACGACTACGACTTCAGCGCCAATGCCTGGAGGTCATAGTCACAGATTGCGCTACCCGAGATACGTCAGTCAATAAGCAGCCGTCATACGGGATTGATCGCGGCCTCGCTTACCAGTCTGGATCCTGGCTCGCCAGGGGCTGACCCGGAGCAGGGTTATCTTCAGAGGCATACGGGGTGAGCTCAACTAACCCACGCCCGTCGGGATGGATTTTTACAAAGGCGCTGAGCTCGCCATTTCGCTGGGCATTCTCGTGGAATAAGTTGAAGGCGATCCACTTCCCGTCTGGCGACCAGGTCGGCGAAGCGCCTGCCAGCACAAGACGGTGGAGGTCCCGACCATTGGGACGAACAAGCCAGATGCCCTCGCCACCTTCCCCGCCGCCCTTGTCAACGCAGAGACTGAATGCAAGCCAGCGTCCATCGGGCGACCAGCTTGGATAACTGACACCGCAAACATGCGACGTACCAGGGAAGGCGACACGTTGGGCGCCACCACCAATGCCGACAAGTTTCAATGCCGCCGGCGCACTCGCCGAGCCGTTGTACGCGTAGGCGATGGTCGAGCCGTCGGGCGAGATAGCCAGCTCATTGGTATCTCCACCATCGCGAAGAATCTCATGGGCACCTGAGCCGTCGGGCCTCACCGTCCATATGCCGTCATGGTCGGCATAAGCGATCACGGCGGGATGCCCACCGAACGCAATGAAGCGCACCTGGTTGGGAGGGACCACGTGGGTGACTTGTCTTACGCCGGTTCCGTCGACGTTGCTCGTCCACACATTCTGATTCGCCGACGACGCGCTGACTTCGCTGCGCAGGAAGATGACCCGTCGATGATCGGGCGACCACTTCGGCTTGCTGCCCATCGTCAAGAACTGCGTAGGCCCGTTCGGATGCAGAAGCCATACGCTGGTGAAATCGCGGTCAAAGACGATGGGCAGCTGAGGTGTCTCACGTGCGGTATCACCGCACGCGCATAGTGATACACCAGCCAGCGCCACGAATATGGCCGTGGTGATGATCTTCCACAGATCTGATCCAGCCTCCGGCAGAATACGAGCCATCACGTTCGCCAGGATCATATTTGACGTTGAAGCGGCGCTTTCGGGGTGAGCGCACCCAAGAACGCCAAAGCCCCGCAAACACGGGCCTTAGACTACTCCGGGACAGGGACTCGAACCCCAAATTCGTGCTCCAGAGGCACGCGTGTTGCCAATTACACCATCCCGGATCGGGACTTCAACAATAGCTAGAGCCACGGTCGGCTGCTGCCAGGACGCACCCGAGAACCCAACGTCCGAGGCCCACGAGAACCCCTACGTCTGCGGTCGGCTGCCATTGGGCGCGAAGAACGGCGTAATCGTCTCCTCAAGCCCCGGATCGAGCACCAGGAGCACCTCATCGCCCGCTTCGATGACGGTATCGGCCTTCGGCACGAACCCTGAACCGTCGCGCAGGACGGAGATGATGAGGCTGCCTTCGGGCAGGTCGATGCCGGCCACCGTCTCCCCCACCGCCGGCGCCCCAGGGTTGACCTCGAGCTCGATGATCTCAAGGCGCTCCTCCTCCAGCGCTAGCAGGTGCACAAGCCCGTAGCGGGGCACCTCGTGCTCGATCAGGCGCAGGATCAGATCGGTGGCGGATACGGCCGGCTGGATGCCCAGCAGCTTGAAGTGGTCGAGGTTGCGTGGGTTGTTGACGCGGGCGATGATGCGGTCGCAGAGATACTTCTCCTTGGCAACCTGACAGACGAGCATGTTGTCCTCGTCATCACCGGTGACGGCGATCACGAGGTCCGCACGCTGAATGCCGGCGCGGTCGAGCACCCACAACTCGGTGGCGTCGCCGTACTGGGCGGCGTGCTCGAACTCCTCCTCGATCGCCAGGTAGCGCTGGCGCGAGGACTCAATCAGCGTGACCTCGTTGCCCTTGTTGATGAGCTCACGCCCGAGGTTGCGACCGACCTTGCCCGCGCCGACGATGATCGCGTACACAGCGGCCTACGCGTGCTCGACCTCCAGCGCGCGCTCGAACATCTCGATCGCGTGCTGGGTCGGGGAGATGGTGTGCAGACCCTGCTCGCCGTACCAATTGGCACGTGCGGGGTCCATGACGCGTGCCAGCACCTTCGGCACGCCAAAGCGCTTCTGCGCGATCTGGGCGATGATCAGGTTGGTGTTGTCGCCGTCGGTAGAGGCTATGAATACCTCTGCGCGTTCGATGCCGGCCTGGATCAGCGCGTCGATCTCAAGCGCCGTCCCAACGGTGAACTGACCCTGGGCGTCCTCCCAGCTCTTGCTCTGCCCGGCATCCAGACGCTCATGCGACAGGGGGTCCTCGTCGAGCACCGACACCTGATGGCCCGCGGCCAGGGCTGACTTAGCGACCGCCGACCCCACGCGGCCCGCTCCCACGATCAGAACGAACATGGGGCGGAGCTTAGAGGGTGGCGCAGGCAGCCGCAGGCTGGCGAGCCGGGCCCCTCTTCATTCCCAGTCAAAAGGTGGCGCAGGCAGCCGCACCCCAGGGGGGCATAGGCAGGCTGGCGAGCCGGGCCCCTCTTCACGATTAGAGGATTCACCCCGCAGCGGAAAGCTCCTCCGCCGTGGGCAGCGTCGCCTGCGAGCGCGCGTCCTGCCCGGGTGGCGCCGTGACGATCACGCGGCAGGTGGCCTTGTCGATCACGTACTTGGTGATGCGCCCAACATAGTTCTCAAGCGGCAGGCCGCCTCCACCCAGTCGCGCTCCGCCGCGAATGCGCGAAGGCTCCTCGGCGCCCAGCACAATCGCCTCCACCCCCCGCCGGCGGGCCTCCTCGACGATCGCGTGACCGGCGCCGCGTGCTCTGATGGTGGCGGTGGCGACGTGCACGCCAGCGTACTCCTCGCCCACGGCCTTGGCGCGGGCCAGGACCTGGCGGGCGTGCTTGATCTGCTCCTCGGGCAGGCGCGCCTCCAGCGGCAGCGCCATGGGCATCTCGAAGATCCAGACCGCCTCGATCGTGGCTGTGTCGATGGCGGCGTCGTCGGTCGGCTCCCCCGAGGCCAGCAGCGCGGCCGTCTGCACGATGTCCTCATCGAGCTTGGTCCCGAACAGGGGCACGAGAATCGAGCCGTAGTCGCGTTCGCGCGCCTGCTCGGGGCGCAGCATGTCCGGTGAGACGGTGACGCGGCGCAGCAGGGAGTTTTCATCGGCGAGGCGATAGACCACATACAGCGCCAGTCCCGCCGCGAGCCAACCCAAGCCGACGTAGCGTGCGGGCTCGTGCACGACCATCACGGCCACCAAGCCGGCGGCCGACACCAGCACCCCGAATACGGCGGGCAGCGGCAGCTCGCCGCCGCGCACGCGCACCGAGAAGGGCACCTTGTAGGGACGATCTCGATCGGGCTCGGAGTAGCGTAGGCGACAGACCGAGAGATGCGCGATGGTGAAGGCCAGCATCGCGCCGAAGGCGTAGATGCCCACCAGGAATTCGAGGTTCTCAGGCACGACCAGGGCGGCGGCCATCACACCGGCGATGCAGATCAGCACGTAGGGGGTGGAGCGTTTGGGGTGAAGCGCCCCCAGGGCGCTGGGGATCTGGCGGTTGGTGGAGAGCGAGTAGGCCAGCCGTGAGAGCCCCAGCATCGCCGCGCTGGCGGCAGCCACGAGCGTTACGGTGGCCATCGCGCCGACCAGATACTTGAGCGTCTGCTCAAGCCAATGGGGGTGCATCTGCATGACGATCCCGAGCACTGGCGCGTCCACGTAGCGTCCTCCGAGCGCCGTATGACCGTCGTGCACCGGCAGCGCGGTGACCGCGACGATCGCGATTCCCACGTAGCCCACGAGCACCAGCGCCATGCCGCTGCCCACCAGGCGGCGCAGAGCGCCGCGCCCGGCCCTGACTTCCCCGGCCAGGCCGGAGGCCGACTCGACGCTTGTGAGGGCGATCGTGGTGACCGTCAGCGCGAACACCAGATTGGACCATGTCGGCGCCGAGCCCAGGTGGATCGGGTCGAGCAGCGTGTGGGGATTGAAGAACAGCACCAGCCCCAGCACCATGATCAGCAGCTGCAGCGCCAGATCCCCGGCGGCCAGCATTCCGATGCGCTTGGCGCTGCGCCCGCCGCTGAAACCGCGCACGTTGACGAGCACCACGAAGGCGATGAACGCCAAGGCCAGCAGCAGCGACTCGGTGTAGTTGCCCAGCGGATGCCAGAAGACGCGCAGGTACTGGGTCGCCGAGTAGCACGTGACCGCGATCAGGATTATGTAATCCAGAAGGATCGCCCAGCCCGCGATGAAGCTGATGAGCTCGTTGAAGGCGTAGCGCGCGAACACCGTGGCGCCGCCTCGCTCGGGGTGCAGGGAGGCACCCTCGAGGTAGGTCATGGCGGTCAGCCCGAACATCAGAGCGGTCACCAGGAAGACCACGGGGGTGAGACCTAAGGCGTGCCCTGCCACCACTCCCAGTGAGAAGTAGATGGCGCTCGCCAGCGAGGCGTAGACGATCGTGAAGAGCATCGGCGAGCCGATGCTCTGGCGCAGGATCACGCGCGAGCGCGAGGCAGGCGGTGGTGCCGCGCCGTCCGTGCTCATATCTGCCGCCCCCGTCGGTACTCGATGTACAGCCGCCCGGCGCCCCCAGCACAGAACAACACACCCAGCAGCATTCGCCCGGAGAACACGGAGCCGTGGCCGCCGATGGCCTGCACGATCAATGCCACCCCGATCACCGCCATAAACAGCGATAGCACGACGGTGCTCGAACGATGGATGCCTCTGCCGTTCATCTTCTTACGGAGATTAGAGCGGCAGAGGCGTGTGGCGATGCCCTCAGGTGATCAGCGGAATGATGAGGATGGCGACGATGTTGGCCACCTTGATCATCGGGTTGATGGCTGGCCCAGCCGTGTCCTTGAAAGGATCACCGACGGTGTCGCCGGTGACCGAGGCGGCGTGGGCCTCAGAGCCCTTGCCACCAAAGGCGCCATCCTCGATGAGCTTCTTGGCGTTGTCCCAGGCCCCACCGCCAGCGGTCATAAGCACAGCGAAGAAGAGCCCCACGACGATGACTCCGATCAACAGACCACCCAGGGCCTGCTGATCGATCAAGCCGATGATGAGGGTCAGCACGATCGGCAGCAGTGAGGGCAGGATCATCTCGCGCTGCGCGGTGCGCGTGACGATGTCCACGCAGGCCGCGTAGTCGGGCTGGTCGGTGCCTTCCATGATGCCGGGCTTCTCGCGGAACTGGCGCCGCACCTCCTCGACGACGGCGCCGCCGGCACGGCCGACGGCTTCGATCGAGAGTGAGGCGAACAGACAGACCATCAGCCCGCCCAGCAAGAGCCCGATCAGCACGGGCGGTTCGTTGATGCCGAAGTTGATCGCTTCGTGGCTGCTTTCGCCCAGCACCTGCTGGAAGTCCGCGAACAGCACGAGCCCGGCGAGCACGGCCGAGCCGATGGCGTAGCCCTTGGTGACGGCCTTGGTGGTGTTACCGACGGCATCGAGACGATCGGTGACCTTGCGCACCTCCTCGGGCAGATCAGCCATCTCGGCGATACCGCCAGCGTTGTCGGTAATCGGCCCGAAGGCGTCAAGCGCAACAATCAGGCCGGCCAGCGAGAGCATGCCCATGGCGGCGACGCCAATGCCATAGATGCCCTGCACGCCGCCTCCCGCGAGCTTCCAGGAGCCGAGCACGCCGAGCGCGAGCACGATCGCCGGCAGGGCTGTGGCCTGCAGGCCCGAGCCGAAGCCCTGGATGATGTTGGTGGCATGACCGGTGATCGAGGCCTTGGCAGTCTTCTTGACCGGCGGAAAGCGCGTGGAGGTGTAGTAGTCGGTGATCACGAACAGGAATGCCGTTACGGCGATGCCGATGACCGAGCACAGGTAGAAGTCACCGACGCTCGGGGTCTGGACCTGGCCGCCCACGGCCTTGAAGCTGACATTGCTCATCAGCCACTTGGTGACCGGGTAGAAGGCCGCGGCCGAGAGCAGCCCCGCGACCGCCAAGCCCTGGTAGAGGGCGCGCTCGACGTTGCCGCTGGCCGAGCGCACCGCGAAGGTGCCGAGGATCGAGGCGATGATCGCCACGGCGCCCAGCACCATCGGGTAAAGGACGACCTGCGTGGACTCGTGGAAGGTAAGAACGCCGAGCAGGATGACGGCGACGGCGGTGACGGCGTAGGTCTCAAACAGGTCGGCCGCCATGCCGGCGCAGTCGCCGACGTTGTCGCCGACGTTGTCGGCGATCGTGGCGGGGTTGCGCGGGTCGTCCTCGGGGATGCCCGCCTCGACCTTGCCCACCAGATCAGCACCGACGTCGGCGGCCTTGGTGAAGATGCCGCCACCCAGTCGGGCGAAGACGGAGATCAGCGAACCACCGAAGCCGAGCCCGATCAGAGCATCGACGGCCGTGCGCTCGCTTTCGCCGACGATCGCGGTGAGCAGGCCGTAGTAGCCGGCGACGCCGAGCAGCGCCAGGCCGACGACGAGCATGCCGGTGATGGCGCCACCTCGGAAGGCCGCGCTGAGAGCCGGCGCGACACCGCCGCGCGCGGACTCGGCGACGCGTGCGTTGGCGCGCACGGAGACGTTCATGCCGATGTAGCCGGCCGCGCCCGAGAGCACGCCGCCGACCAAGAAGCCGCAGGCCACGGCGAGGTTCTGGATGGGGATCAGCGCCGCGAACAGCACCACGCCGACAACCGCGATCGTCGTGTACTGACGGTTCAGGTAGGCGCGTGCCCCCTGCTGGACGGCGAGCGAGATGCTCTGCATCTTCTCGTTGCCGGGTGAGAGCGCGAGCAGGGCCCGCGTGGTCACGAGGCCGTACACCACCGCAGCGGCGGCGCATACAAGGGCAACGACGACCCCATGGTCCGTCAGAAAGCTACTCAACTGAAAATCCTCCGCGGTCTGATTGGCATGCCGCGCGAGGATTCGCGCGAACTGTTTCGGGCCGGATCGCTCCTGATGAGCTTCGATCCGGCCAAAGGCGGTGGCATCCTATCGTGCCAGGCGGATGAAGGGCTTGCTCAGGCCGCGCGGCACGCGTGAGACCGTGCCGCGCGCGTACTCAACGCCCGGGCACCCACAGCCTGCCGCTTGACTCGGCCGGCCCTGGAGCATCGGGCTCAGACGGGGACTTGCCAGGTGCAGGCGCCCCGGGGGCCGAGGCTGCCGGCGGTGTCGGCCCGGCAGCTGCAGGCGGTTCGGCAGCAGGGCCTGGCGCGTCCGGCTCAGGTGGCGTCGGCGGCGCCGCCTCGCTCTGCAGCTCGCGCGTATAGGCCATCTGCAACTGCGAAAGCGCATCGCGCAGCGGGCGCAGCTGCTCGGGGCCATGACGTTCGAGGATCGGCAGCAGCGCGCGCACACCGTCGATCGCGTCGCGCACCTGCTCGAGGTCGCGCTCGACCGTCGAGTCCGGCACCAAGCCAAGGCGCAGGCCACCGATGTTGAGCAGCGAGGCAGCCGACTGCAGGATCATGTCGGCACTTGTGATGCGCGACAGTTCGGCCTCATAAGTCGCACGCATTTCCTCTTCGCTGGGCTGTGCGCCCTCCGCGCCCATGCTCGCTCGCATCCCCATATCTTCCGGCGTACTCATACAGCGACCTCCTGTGCGTATGTTTGCGTTGTCTCTCTGACGGTGGCCGCGAAGACATCCTCGCGGCTGGCGCCTGCCTCGATCATGGCGCGCTGACGCTGCGCGCCGTTGCGCTCGGGGAAGGCCAGCTCAATGCCCAGCTCCCCACGCACGGGCGCGGTCCATGCCGCCAGGCGCTCGATGACTTCGCGCGCCGGGTACTCGACACCCCGCTCCAGGTCCACCAGCTTGCCATCGAGGCCAAAGCGAATGGCGCGCCACATGTTCTCCTCGATCAGGCGCGGAGCGGGATCGGCGAAAGGCCGGCCTTCGTCGATGTCACGCGCGGCCTGCACGACGCAGGCCACCATCAGCGCGGCGAGCGCCTCGGACTCCGCGGCGGTGGTCTGAGCGTCGCAGATGCGCACCTCGACGGTGCCAAAACGGAAATGCGGCCGCACCGACCACCAGACCTGGGTGAACTCGACGATCGAGTTGGTGCGCACGAGGAACTCGATGTAGTCGCGATAGGCGCCCCAGCCACCGAAGGCATCGGGCACGCCGCAGCGGGGAAAGCTCTTGGTGAAGCTCTGGGTGCGGGCCGAATGAAGGCCCGAGTCCTGCCCATCGAGGTAAGGGGAGTTGGCGGAGATCGCGAGCAGCAGCGGCAGCACGGGGCGCAGGCGATCGCAGACGCGCACGGCCCGGTCGATGTCGTGCACACCCACGTGGACGTGCATCGAGAAGGTGTTGTTGCGCCAGGCGACGTACTTCAGCCCCTCCTCCACGCGACGGTAGTGCTCGGTGTCGATGATCGGCTGCTGGCGATAGTCGGCCCACGGGTGGGTGCCGGTGGCGGCCAAGGCAACCCCCTGCGCGGCGGCCAAGGCGAACAGGTGTCGCCGCGCGTCGCGCTGATGGGCGAGGGCGTCGTGCAGATTGGCGCCAGCGCCGGAGACGATCTCGATCTCCGAGGAGATCAGCTCGCCGCAGACCGAGGCGCGCAGCACGGGGTCATCCTGAGCCGCATCGTGCATGCGCTCGTAGGCGGGGATGAGGTCAAGCGAGTCGGGGTGCAGCAGCGCGAACTCCTCCTCCAGGCCGACGGTGTGGTCAACGGCCTGAGCGAAGATGTCAGCAGCCTGGGCGAGGTCTAGGCCGGTCATGGCGACTCAGGTCAGATAGAAGTACAGCGCGTAGAGCAGGTCGACGGCGGGACTCGAAGTGTGGACGGTGACCTCGGGCGGAACCGCGAGCAGAGACTCAGAGTAGTTGAAGATGATCTTCACACCCGCTTGCACCAGCTCATCGGCGAGATCCTGGGCCGCGGCGGTGGGGACGGCGAGGACCCCCACGACGATGTCCTCGTCCTCGACCATCTGGCGCAGCTCGGAGGTGTGCCGCACCGTTTGGCTGCCGACAGCGGTACCGACCTTGCTGGGATCGACGTCGAATATCGCCACGACGCGGAAGCCGTGGTCGGCAAAGATGTCCGAGGAAGCAATGGCCTTGCCCAGGTGGCCGGCGCCAAAGAGGGCGATGTTGTGCTGCCCTGCAGTGCGCAGGATCTTGCGGATCTGCGAGACGAGCGACTCGACGTTGTAACCGACACCGCGCTTGCCGAACTTGCCAAAGCCTGAGAGGTCGCGACGGATCTGCGTGGAGTTGACATGGGTGTAGTCGGAGAGTTCCTGCGAAGAGATCGTCTCCTTGCCCATCTTCTTGGCCTGCGTGAGCACCTGCAGATAGCGCGAGAGTCGTGCGGCAACGCCCAACGAGAGGCGCTCTGCCGCCGAAGGGTCCTCCTCGTGCACGACACCGCTGGGCGAGGTGAGCTCCTGGAAGGTCATCGACCGTGACTCTACCGAGGCGAGCCCGCGCGACCGGGGTCACGAGTACGCCCCACCGACCCCGGCGAAGCTGACCCAGCCCCCAAGCGCTCCCGCAGGATGTCGGGGTCAACGAAGTATTCGAACAACTCCTCGCCGTGCAACGTCCCCACGGGAACACGCTCCAAGTAGGCGCGATGCAGGGCGTCGTCAAGCGTGATGTCCCGCTCCTCCAATTCGAAGCCCAACTCGGCCCGCAGTTCGACTAAGGCCGCGAGCGCCTGCTGACAGAGGTGGCAGTCAGGCGTGGTGTAGAGGATGAGGGTCGGCAGTGGAATGGGCGGGAAGGGAAAGGATTGGGATGGGGTCGCGCGCGGCGGTCTCAGGCGGCCGATTCGCCGGTGGCATAGACGTCGAGCGGGAGATAGGCAGGGTAGGCGAGCGCCGAGCAGAAGCGCGCGGCCGAGGCGATCATGGCGGCGTTGTCGGTGCAGAGAATGGGCGCGGGCACATGCACGGTGGCCCCCATCGACGCCAGCCGCCGACGCAGCTCGCCGTTGGCAGCCACCCCCCCACCAACCGCCAGGCGTTCGAGCCCTGTGACCTTCAGAGCCTGCTCGCAGCGGGCGATGAGGCTGTCCACGATGGCCGCCTGGTAGGAGGCGGCAAGATCTGGGGCGAGCGTAGCCAGTTCGCTCTCGGAGAGCTCGCGCACGCGGTAGAGGAGCGCCGTCTTCAGGCCCGCAAAGGAGAAGTCGAGCGAGCGTGCGAACTCGATGCGCCCCACCCCCATGCCGGCCCGCGGCCGAGCGCCGCCCGCGGGAAAGTCAAACGCCGCGGGATCCCCGCCAGCCGCCAGGCGCTCCAGCGCGGCACCTCCGGGATAGCCCAGACCGAGCATCCTGGCCCCCTTGTCAAATGCCTCTCCGGCGGCGTCATCGAGCGTGCGTCCCAACACCTCAAACCCCTCGCGCTCGCGCACGTGCGCGATCAGCGTGTGCCCTCCGCTGGCGATGAGACAGATGAAAGGAGGTTCGAACTGCCCTTGCTCGGTGCGCAGAAAATTAGCGGCGACGTGACCCTGAAGGTGATCGACAGGCGCAAACGCAAGCCTGTGCGCGGCGGCCAGCCCCTTGGCATAGGAGAAACCGACGAGCAGGGCCCCCACGAGTCCCGGTCCGCGCGTGGCCGCGACGAGTCCGATGTCATCGAGTGAGAGTCCGGCCTCGGCGAGCGCCTGCAAGACGACCAGATCGATCAGCTCAAGATGATGCCGCGAGGCGATCTCGGGCACGACTCCCCCGAAACGCGAGTGCACGCCCTGTGAGGAGATGACGTTCGCAAGCACCTGCCCATCGCCCTGAACGACGGCGGCGCAGGTGTCATCGCAGCTGCTCTCAATTGCAAGCACGTTCATGGTGCGGGGTTGGGGACATCGTGAAATGACCCCTGGAGGGTGGCGGGAGTGCGCCACATGATGAGTGCGTCCTCGCCGTTGTCCTGGTAGTAGCGGCGGCGCAGGCCGGCGGCGCGGAAGCCTTCGCGTTCGTAGAGCTGGATGGCAGAGTGGTTGGACTGGCGCACCTCAAGGGTGTAGCGCGCGTTGGCGTCCTGCACCCGCGCATAGAGCGAGGCGAGCAGCTCCGTGGCGATCCCCAGGCGCCGGTGCGAGGGGTCGACGGCGATGTTCATGATGTGCCAGACGGTGTCATAGCGCGAGCAGATGAGATAGCCGGCCAGGGTCGAGCGGCGGCTGCGTCCATCCGGGAGCAGTGCGGCAAGGCAGATGCCAGCGGGCTTGGACAGCTCCAACACGAACATCGCAAGCGACCAGGGCGTGGGGAAGGCGCGGCGCTCGATGGCGATGACCTGGGGCAGATCCGGATAGCCGAGTCGCCGGATCTCAAATGGGGAGGTCTCGGGTATGCGCTGGACGGCAGCCATCGCTCACCCCGCCGCGCCCTGGAGGGCGATCTCGGCATCTGGTCGGCGCAGGTAGTCGGGCAGCACCGGGTCGGTCCTATGCGACTCGACATCAAGCGCCAACTCACAGATGTCGGCGCCGCGGATGCGGTGCAAGGGCGAAGCATCAGAAGGCACCTCGATTCCGCGACCCTCGAAGTGAGAACGAAAACGGATGGCCCCATCGCCCACGGCCAGCCAATTGTGATGCTCAAACGCAGACCCGGGACCTTGATGCTCAAGCAGATCTCCGAGGTCATCGGGCGCCAGCGCGCGAGCTGTGAAAAGCTCGCCCGCAGCCGACCAGCCCCCCGCAAAGACCTCCCCCCGGCGCGCGTCGATCGCGGCAAGCACAGACCCCCGTTGACCCTCCTTCAGCGCACGACGAGCGAGCGCCTGCAGGCTGCTGACACCTACGAGATCGAGCGACAGCGACTGCGCCAGCCCGCGCGCAGTGGCAACACCAATGCGCAGACCTGTGAATGTGCCAGGCCCTACGCCAACGGCAATGCGCTGCAGGGAGTCCCACTGAAGACCTGCCTCGGTGAGCAGCCGATCAGCGAGCGGCAGCAGGCGCGTGGCGTGCCCTGGACGCTCGCCCGGCGCCGGATGATCATGAGCCTCCAACGTGCTGCCATCGGCCAGCAGCAGTCCCACGGCGGTCGCCGGCGTGGCCGTATCGACGCCGAGCACGATCACTCCATGACCTCGATTCGCCGCCGGTCTCCGCCCTGATGGGTCAGCGTGATGCGAACGCGGGCATCCGACAACTCCTCGCTGTCTCCCGCGGGCCACTCAACAAATGCGATGCGACCTGCCCCAAGATAGTCGGCAAGCAGCCCGGGGTCCTCATCCCCCAATCCCGCGAGGCGATAGAGGTCAAGGTGTGAGACGGTGAGCGAGGCCCCGCGGTAGCGGTGGCCAATCGAGAAGGTGGGGCTGGTGACAGGGTCGGTGACCCCAAGCGCCCGCGCGGCGCCGCGCACGAGCGTCGTCTTGCCCGAACCGAGATCCCCTCTGACGAGCACGATGTCACCGTCGCGCAGGCGCATAGCCAAGTCGGCGCCTAGCGCCTCGGTCTCGCCGGGGCCCGAAGTCTCGACGACCAGCACGATGCTAACTCTAGTCCCTGGGAGACTGGAAGCCCAGCCTCCACGGGCCTGCGGGGTTGCCCTACAAAAACGGCCGGCCCGCGAGAGAGATAGCGGGCCGGCCGGTGCTACTGGGAGGGTTGGAGACTTAGTCGGTGTCGGCAGGTCGGTACGAAAGCTTTAGCCGTAGCCAAACGCATTGGACGCGCAAGCGCGCGGCGGTCGGCGGTCAAGGCTTCGGCCAGAAACATTTTCTCGAATCGTTTGGACTACGCTAACTGAAGCCGGTAGCGTGCGGTCCATCTGACGCCTCCAAGGTCGCTAAGGAGCCACCCGTGAAAGCCCGACCGCGAATCTCGATAACCGCCGCCATGCTTGCGACACTGATGTTCGCTGCTTGCGGCTCAGGCTCACAGACGAATTCCACCGCCAGCCAGGCGGCGAGCACAACCGCCAGCACCTCGACCTCTCCGTCGAGCGCAGGACACGCCCCCGAAAACGCCTCAATCGCGCTGTCGAGCCCGGCGTTTAAGACAGAAACACCACTGCCTGCACGCTACACCTGCGATGGAGGGAACGTCTCACCACCACTGCACTGGGGCAACATTCCCACAGACACCAAGGAACTGGCCCTGTTCCTGGTCAACATGAGGCCGGTCAACGGCAAGCTCTTCGCCAACTGGGGGGTGCTCGGATTGAAGCCAACCGAGTCTGGACTTGCAGCCGGCAGCCTGCCAGCGGAAGCGATCACCGGGCGTAACAGCCTCGGCCAGATCAACTACTCGGTCTGCCCGGCCAAGGGCAAGGAAGAAAACTACATCTTCGTGATCTACTCGCTGCCCAGCCAGCTTTCCGCCCAGCCCGGATTCAATGCGGTGGCACTGCGTGAAGCCGCATTTCACGCCGCCAAATCCGAGGGCCTGCTCAGCGTCTCCTACACGCGCCACTGAAGCTCGAACTGCCGCCGGCCAACTACTAACCCCGCTTGCTTCGCGCCCTGGTTTTGCCCACCTTGGGACAGCCCGTGACCGCGATCTTCGTGCTCTGCTTGATACGGGCACCGCTCTGGGCGGTGATGACGGTCGGCATGACAAGCTTGGTGGAGCAGAAGTTCCCCTTGCTCTTCTTGGGCAGGTTTTCCGTGAGGGCCGAGTTAGAACCCTGTGGCAGATTCAATTCGAAGGTGGAGATTGGGACATCGGGGACAGATGAGAAGGTGCTCGTGGTGACACCCTTGGCGATGTTGGTTCCCCCTACAAGCTCTACGGTAATGCCCTGGCCCTGAAGGACCATGACCAGATCGGGGAAGGCAGCGCCGCCATGCGAGACGAGGTAGGCGGGACCCGTGAGAGGCACATTCAACACCGGAGTGGTGGCGAGAACGGTCCCGATGTTGGACTCGGGCGGGCATGTCGCAGGATTGGCGGCGAACGCCGCCTCGGTGCAGGCATGCTGGAGCGTAGTGAGCCGCGCGGGAAGCTGCTTTGGCAGTGACACCTTGACTGCCGCGATATTGGCCTGCGCGCCAGTGGGATAAGCGATCTTCACATTCAGTGATGCGCCTTTGGCATGCGAGGGGTGAGCCGCTGTCGAGGTCTTGAACGACGGGTGGAAGGCAAGCGCGGCGCAGTCAGCCGCCTGGAAGCGGCTTGAGACCTGCGCGGTCGCACCTTCATCTGACAGGACCGCCGCTTCCAGCTTCAGAGGATTGCAATTGGTGGGGTTGAACGTGAACCCTTCACGGTCGGCAATAACATGAATCGTGCGGACATCGACCGGGATGCCTTCGAGAATCGTGGGGAACGGGTCAGAGGTGATCGTGATCTGTGCCGTACGGGGATCGACGCGGATGGCCGAGCGCACGACAACGCGTCCAAGGTTGAATGGCCCAGCTTCGGCGGGCACCACCACGGAGAGCCCAAAGGGCGCGCCGTTATAAGGCCCCGTCAGGAACACAGGATCCTGCGGCTTACCTGCTTCGGGCAAGAAGATCGGGTGCGGCCCGGCGCCGGCGCCGACTATGACGTGCCCGATCTTGCTCGCTTCGGGACAGGTGCCTTCCGCGGCCTGCTGTCCTTCACAGAGCTGGATCTTGGAGAGCATCCCCGCGAACCCAGGCGGGGTGCGTAGGGCGAGTTGGCTGAAGCCCTGTTCCTGGCCGGAGCGCGACAGCGTGAACCCGAACGGCGAGAAGCCTCCGGCCTGGTTGCTGATCGTGCCAGCTTCGAATGACGGTGCAAACCCGCCGCCACAGACGCTATTTACGTCGACGGGTTCCGAGAAGACCGCCGGGAGATTGCCGCTCCACGGCGTCAGCGCGCCGGTGACGGGGTAGGTGCCGCACCTGCGCGGCATCATCAGCGCCGCGCGGGGGCCGCCGAAGAACGAAAAGTGCAGATGGCTGAAGGGCTGCTCGGGGGTATTTTCAAACGTCGTCGTGAGCTGGCCAGTCTTGGGGTCGGCGTGGACTTCCCCGGCCAGCTTGATGAGTACGCCCGAGCCTTCAGCCACCACGTACAGCGCCAGCAGGGTGTGGAAGGGATTCTGGTTCGGCGTCGCGACATAGACCGAGCCCTCAAGCGGAGCTTCCAGCAGCGGCGTTTCTATCTCAACCGTTCCAACCTTCGACGCGTCCGGGCAGCGCACCGGTTCGGCCGAATGCAGCGCGATCTGACCTTCTGGCCTCGCCGGTTCCGTTCCAGTCGCCGCTTCGGGGGTGTCCGTACACGCCTGCAGCCCGTTCGCAGCCGACGGCGAGACCGTCATTCCCGCAGGAAGCGTCACGACCGCCTTCTTCAGATCGGACTCGGCCAAGCCGCCGGGGTTGTCATTCTGCGGGAGACTCACTTCGACATGCACGCCCGCGGGCGAGCCGGCCGCGTGGGTGTCGGGGCTCACGCTCACGGTCGGGCTGAAGTCCAGGCGTTTGCAGCCGGCGAGGAGGACCGGACGGCCTTCACCGTCGTGGTCGAAGGTTTCTTCGAATACGAACTGGAGAGGATCCTGCCAGGAGTTGGCGCGGATGAACGTGGTGAGCGGTTCGGGGGGGCAACTGGTGGGAAGCGTGAGGAAGGGCTTGTGCGTGCTCTCGACCGGGCAGGACCCGCCACGCGGTTCGCCGCCAATGCCCATGCACTCACCGCGCACCGCGTCATGGCTGGAATCGGCCGGTACGCCCCACAGCGACGCGCGAATGCCGAAGATGCGCAGCGACTGGTTAGTGTTCTTTGAGACTGAGGTCACGCCGTAGTCCCCGCCGGTGCGAACCTTGGGCGTGAGGATGATGGGGATCCCGATCGGGTTGAGCCCGAACTCCGCCGGGATACCTGGCGGCGCCACCAGGTTGTAGATGCCGAAGTACCAGGTGAACGGTTCCCCTTCTTCGATCGTGTTGAGTTCGACGGCGGCGACACCGACCTGCGTGTCGTTCGGGCAGCCGGCGCCGGAATAGCCTCCCGACAGTTCGGGGTTGCGCGTGTTGAACTGCGTGATCGTGCACTTCGGCGTCGCCGTCGGATCGCCCACGAGCCCTGCGGGGAGGCCGACTTCGATGTCCTTCGCGTCGCCATCGGGTATCACCTCGCCGCCAAGGCCAATCCTGGTGTTGAACTTGAAGCTCGTTGTCATCGCGAAGGGATGCGAGCCGGCCTGCATATCGGGCAAGCCCGCTTCATTGACGATCGCGTTTTCGAAGCTGTGACTCTGAAAGCCGAAGGACGCGAAGGACGCGGAAGCCAGCAAGGCAAGGACGAGGATCGCCGCGACAAAGCCCAAGAGGGCGCTCCTGACTGTCATCGCCTCCTCCCCCCGGGGGGGGCTGCGCCGGTCCTTCCGGCGCGCGCCTTGCGCCCGCGCTTGGCCTTCTTATGCTTTTTGGGCTTGGGCTTCTGCTTCGGCTTGGGCTTAACCGGCGGCGCCGGTTCGACGGGGACGGCATTCCCGGCGCCCGTGAACGTAGAGCTGGAAAAAGTGGCCAGCGCCGGCGAGGAGGGGATGGCCGAGCGGCAGCTCTCGCCTTCGCAGGCGACGGGCGGCACCGGCGCCGGGGAGCCCACCGCTTCTCCCTGTGCGTGCGGGGCACGCGCGTCGTAGAGGTCGACCAGCTGATCGCTGTCCTGGGCCACGAGCGGTTCGCGCGTGACGAAGAATGCGTCGTCGCCATTGGTGCTTGCGTCGACGAACGAGGCGCCACCCGCGCCTCTCCCGCCCGAGAGCAGGTGCACCTGCCCACCCTCGTACTCATATACGTCTTCCTGGCCGTTGGTGTCCTGCGGCACGAGCGCGTCGGCGCTGTCGAAGAACACCCGTTCGCCGGGTCCTCCTTCGGAGAGAACACGCGACTGGCGCACCGCCTTGTTGTTGTAGAAATCGGTCCCGCCCGGGATTCCCGAAGCGCCGACCGGTGGAGCGCCGCTCGGGTTACACGACACACAGCTCAGACGGCGCGTGTCGGCTTCGTAGAGGAAGACCTCCTCACACTGCGCCGGCAGCGGCGCTTCGCTGGCATCCGTGCCGCAGCTGACACCGCCGCTGACGGTGTTGTCGTAGCCCGTCAGGCTTCGTTCGGACATGAACGCCAGGCGCGTCCCATCGCGCGATACTCGCGTCGTGCGCAGGGCCAGATGGGGCTCCCAATCGAAGGCAACACCGAGAGCGCTGAGTTCAGACCCGTTGTCGTCGCCGCTCGCAACTCGCGCGACGAACCTCGTTTCGCCTTCGTGCCAGAGGTAGAGGTTGCAGCTGGCGCCCGCCGGCGCACTTGGATGTGCGCAGTTCCCCGGCGAGGCTTCGGGCGCGAGCACGCCGTTGGCGACGAAGTACAGATAGTCGCCGTCTTCGCTGGCCCCCAACACGCCCTGCACTTCGGCGCCCCGGCTGTCCGTGGGGTTGTGGTCGACCGTCAGGTCCCGCAGTCGTTCGCCTTCGGGCCGCGCGGGTTCGAACTCGTACAGATCTCCCCCGAGATTCCCCGCGCCTCCGCCCGCCGCCGTCGAGTCGCTGGTGAGCCGGTTGGTGTCGGCGAAGAAGATCCTCGAGCCGTCGACGCTGGCCGTGAGGAAGCGACCTCCACCGGCCGGCGCGTCGAGCTGGAGCGTCGTGGGCTGACCCGAGCCGATGCCCCGCCGCACGTACAGCGCCGAGCCTTCAGTCCAAACGACGCTTGAGCCGTCCGTGGAGATCGCCCTGTCGGTTGCGCCGTAGGAATCGCCGAGCGCCAGGAGATTCGCCAGGATGGGGGCGCCGGTGGGAAGCACGTTCAATGGCTGGAACAGGCCGGTCGCCCGGTCCCACTCGTACAGGTTGGGTTTCCCCGCTTCTTCGACGGCGCCTTCGGCCAGCGCGGCCGGGCTCTTCACGACGATGTGGCCCAAATCCTGCGTAGCGCCGAGGAACCCTAGGCTGAACGCTTCCGGGGGGATGCCCGGCGCCTTGCTCAGGACCGGCTGCAGAGGGCCGTGGGGAATCTGATTCAGGTAGTAGTTTTCATAGCCCGCCGGCGCCCCCGCGAGGGGCGGGCTCTCCACTGGGCGCCCGCCTATGCCCCGCAAGCCGCCGAACACCAATCCGAGCGACAGATCTTCGGAGAACGCATCGTAGGGTGTTCCCTGGCCGCCAGCGCCGAAGGTCTGCGCGCTCATCGGCAGGCTCATGTTCTCCGTCTCCCAGGCCGTCCCAGCGCGGCGGGTGGAAGAGTACTGGCTTCCCAGCGAGGCCCCCCGTGCACCTCCGAAGGACGCCAGCGACACGTATGTGATCGCGTTGCCATCGGGGGCGGCCTGTACGACACCACCCGCGCTGTCCCCGTCGATACCCCGGATATCCCCGCCGTTCTTGTCCAGGGGGGAGACCATCTCCCACGCGCGTCCGTCCGGCAGCGTCGCGCTCGCGGTGCAGGCAGTGCACAACAGCAGGCCTATCGCGGTCGCGAGAGCAGGCGTCAGCCAGCATGAGCGCGAGCGCAACCGCGCCGATGACAGTGGACACAAGCGTGGCGACAGCGACCAACCGAGCAAAATTCATCCTCCTCTCAGGACCTGGCGACATAGTTACTGTGACAGCCCCACTTGCGTGCCGGCAAGGGCTGTCTCTGACCCCAGGTCGGTTCACCATCTGCGACTGGTCGGCCAAACCCGGCAAGCCGGGCTTCGAGCGGCACGTACCCAGCGGCCGCACGACCCTCACGACCAACGCCTAAAGACTTCTTAGAGATCGATTGATTCTATTGAATCGACTCGCTGGCAATGATAGGATGCCTCCGAATCCTCAAGCGAGGCTCGAATCCTCAGGCGAGGGCTCGTCATTGCACAAGCAATCAAAGGAGCAGCGAACAACATGTTCAGACTCAAGATCCTGGGACTTCTGGCCGGCACTGTCGCCGTGTTGGCAGTTTCAGCCGCGCCGGCCTCGGCGTGGTTCAAGGCGGTTGAAAAACAAGCCAAAGGCAAGGTGGTCGTCACCAGCTCCGGCGAATTCGTCGGCGGAGAAGGCACCGCCAAATCCGTGGTCAAATGCCCGGCGAGCGAAATACAAGGCGAATGGAGCATCCAAACAAAAGGCCAAATCAAACAGCACCTCAAGCAAAACGGCAAAAACCCACAACTGCTAGCCGAAGAAGGACCCCACCAACACATACAACTAAAATGGGGCACAAACTGCGTAGCAGAAATAGGCTCCACAAAATTCAAAGCCGGCGAAGTCAAACTCACACAATGCGAATTCCAACTCATTCAACCGCAGAAAGGCACCGGCCCAGTCACTGTCACAGCAGGTATAGTAGTTGAATGCCGCGTTAAAGTCCCGACCTGTGAAATTATCGTACCGGCAGGCATGGAAAAACAAGAAGGATCAGGCGAAGGGGTCAACGTCGGACTCAATGAAGTCAAAATTGAAAAGAACGGAACGACCGCTATAAAAGGCGCCGGTAGCGTAACAGGCATCTTCGCCCAAAAACAAGTAAACGCCCTATGCCCACTCACAACCAACCAAAAAGCAGAACTTGTAGGTTTTACATTTGAAGAGATAGGCGCCACGCTGGTTTGACACGCTAAGACGGCTATCTACGAAACCAGGGGGCGGGCCCGGCTCGCCCCCTGCATTAAGCGAGGACGGCAGCATGCACACATTCAAGACATTGAGCGTCCTGGCCGTGATGGCAGCTGTTTTGGCAGTTTCAGCAGCGCCAGCCTCGGCGTGGTTCAAGTCGGTTGGAAAACAAGCCAAAGGCAAGGTGGTTGTCACCAGCTCCGGCGAATTCGTCATCGGAGAAGGCACCTCCAAATTTGTGGTCAAATGCCCGGCGAGCGAAATACAAAGCGAATGGAGCATTCAAACAAAAGGCCAAATCAAACAGCACCTCAAGCAAAACGGCAAAAACCCACAACTGCTAGCCGAAGAAGGACCCCACCAACACATCCAACTAAAATGGGGCACAAACTGCATAGCAGAAATAGGTACCACTAAATTCAAAGCCGGCGAAATAAAATGGTCGCAATGCGAATTTCAACTCATTCAACCGCAGAAAGGCACCGGGCCGACCACCGTCAAGGCAGGAATAGTGACAGAGTGCCGCATGAAGATGCCCACATGTGAAATAATTATTCCGGCAGGCATGGAAAAAGAAGCAGGATCAGGCGAAGGGATCAACGTCGGACTCAATGAAGTCAAAATCGAAAAGAACGGAACGACCGCTATAAAAGGAGGCGGTAGCATAACAGGCATCTTCGCTCAAAAACAAGTAAATGCCCTATGCTCACTCACAACCAATCAAAAAGCAGAACTGGTGGGTTTTGAATTTGAAGAGATAGGCTCCACGCTGGTCTGAAATCGGCCGCATCTGCGTGAGCAGTGGCCATGACCGGGGACTGCCTCAACCCGGGCATGGCCCTGCGCCACAACCGCCGGCCTCTGAATCGCTGTCGCTTCAGAACAGCCCGAGCTGATCCACCTCGCGCCCCCCTCCGTCTGCCCCGGCGACGGTAGGCGCCTCCTCCAGCAGCTCCACCTCCGGCACCTCCAACACCTCTGCCTGCTCCAGCTCCTCCATCGCCAGCAGCTCCGGCAGCCGCGAAAAGTCCTCGCGCAGCGTCTCAAGCATCCGCGGTGTGTACAGCGCCGCCGCGGGATGGAAGATCGGATACAGCCTGACCGTCCGTGCCCCCAAAGTGAGTGGCTGCGCCTGCCCATGCAGCCGTGTGATCCCCGTCGGATCGCCCCGTAAGAGCTTCGTGGAGAAATTTCCCAGCGAGCAGATGACCTTCGGCTGGATCAGCTCGACCTGCCGGTACAGATACTCGCGGCAGTTCTCGATCTCCACCGGCAACGGATCGCGATTGCCAGGCGGCCTGCACTTGAGGACGTTGGCGATGAAGACCTCCGCACGCGTCAGGCCAATCTCGACGAGCAGCTTCTCCAGCAACTTGCCGGCCTGACCGACGAAAGGCAGACCCTGCTCGTCCTCGCTGGCCCCAGGAGCCTCGCCGACGAACATGAGGTCGGCATTGGCGTTGCCCGCGCCGAAGACCACGTTCTTGCGCGCGGCCGCCAACTCGCTGCAGCGCAGGCAGCCTTTGGCCTGGGCCAGGACCTCCTTGAGAACCTCGCGTCGCGCCTCGGGCGACTGCGGCTGCTGACTCGGCTCAGGTTGCTGACTCTTCTCCGTAGCGGACACCGATGCGAAATGCTAGCCCTTGCGGCCGTGTGACGACCGGCACACATCGATCCGGCAGGACTGGTGTAAGGTCGCGTCCAGCGGTATCATCATCCGTAGATCGCTCCCCGACTGTGGTCGGGGAGGGCCTGAAGTGTGTTGTCGTCTTGCAGATCGCGCCGGTATCCCACGGGAACTGGACCGAAAGCTATGAGCCACCACATACCCACGATGCGCACTGCGCGCGAGCTGCGCGAGGCGCTTGAGTCCTCTCGCCAGGCGCGGCAATCGATTGCGCTGGTGCCGACGATGGGGGCGCTGCACGAGGGTCACCTCTCGCTCATCCGCCAGGCGCGTGAGCGCTGCGATGTAGTGGTGGTGTCGATCTTCGTCAACCCTTCGCAGTTCGACCGCGGCGCCGATCTGGAGCGCTATCCGCGTCAGGAGGTCCACGACGTGGAGCTGGCGGCGCAGGCAGGCGCCGATCTAGTGTTCGCGCCCTCCGTCGAGGAGGTCTATCCGGCAGGGTTTGCGACGCAGGTGCAGGTGCTCGGCATCACCGACCGCCTGGAGGGAGCCTCGCGCGGACCTGAGCACTTCCGCGGGGTCGCCACAGTCGTCGCGAAGCTCCTGAACATCGTGCAGCCCGAGGTTGCCTTCTTCGGGCAGAAGGATGCCCAGCAGGTGCTCGTCATCCGTCGTCTCGTGGCCGATCTCAACCTGCCGGTGAGCATCGCGGTGGGGCCGACGGTGCGTGAGGCCGACGGGCTGGCGCTGTCCAGCCGCAACGCGCAGCTGGGTCCGCAGGAGCGCGAGCGGGCACTGGCGCTGTATGCGGGGCTGCGAGCCGCCGCCGAAGTGGCGATGGACGGGGAGCTCGCAGCCGACGCGCTGCTCAGCGCGGCGCATTCCACCATGGTTCTCTTCGAGGTCGAGCCCGAATATCTTTCTCTGGTCGATCCGGATTCACTTGAAGAGCTCTCTCGACTCGACGGGCCGGCGCTGCTCGCGGTTGCCGCGCACGTGGGTTCTGTGCGTCTGATCGACAATGTCATCCTCGATCCCAGCAACTTGGCGGCCGCGGCACCCCTCCCTCTCCCCTCCCCCAGAAAGGTCACAGCATGCAGCGTGTGATGCTCAAGTCGAAGATTCACCGGGCCACGGTCAGCGACTGCGATCTGCACTACGTGGGATCGATCACGATCGACCCGGATCTGCTCGAGGCAGCCGACATTCTCGAGCACGAGCAGGTGCACGTGGTCGATGTCGACAATGGCGCACGCTTTGAGACCTACACAATCTCCGGCGAGCGCGGGTCGGGGGCGATAACGGTGAATGGCGCGGCCGCGCGACTCGTGCACCAGGGCGACACCATCATCGTCATCTCCTACGCCAGCTATGACCGCACCGACATGGAGCACTATGAGCCGCGCGTGGTTCATGTCGAGGCTCACACAAATCGCATCATCACCGTCGATGACGCCGTGGCGACTCTCCTTTCCTAGAGCGTCAACTCCGTCGTCAGAGAGGAACTCCCCCATGTCCAGTCACCCCAGCAGTCCCACCCCCGCAGGCCACTCCTCCTCCGTACAGATCCCCCACGATCCCGGGCGTCTGCCGATGACGCTGCCGCTGCTTGCCGAGAAGAAGCGTCTCGGCGAGCCGCTGGTGATGGTGACGGCGTATGACTACCCCTCCGCGCGCGCTGCCGAGGCCGCCGGCGTGGACCTCGTCCTGGTGGGTGACTCCGCCGCTACCACCGTGCTTGGCTACTCCGCCACGACGCCTGTGGACCTCAATGACATGCTGGTGCTCGCACGCGCCGTGCGCCGCGGCCTGAGCACGCCGCTGATGATCGGCGACCTGCCCTTCGGGTCCTATGAGGTCTCCGACGAGCAGGCCGTCACCACGGCGGTGCGCATGGTCAAGGAGGCCGGCTGTGGCGCCGTCAAGTTGGAGGGGGGCGCGGAGGCTCCCGTCAGCAGGGCGCGCGCGATCGTCGGCGCCGGCATCCCGGTGATGGGGCATGTGGGCCTGACGCCGCAGAGCAGCACCGCTTTGGGCGGCTGGAAGGCGCAGGGGCGCAACGCCAAGGCCGCCGCGCGCATCGCGCGTGAGGCGCTGGCCTTGCAGGAGGCCGGCTGCTTCGCGATCGTCTTCGAGGCCATTCCCGCGGCCGTCACCGAGGAGCTGATGCCGCACCTGGAGGTGCCCATCATCGGCATCGGCGCCGGACCTGCTACCGACGGCCAGGTGCTGGTCTTCCACGACCTGCTCGGCATCCGCGATGGCCTGGGGCCGCGCTTCGTCAAGCGTTACGCCAACCTGCAGGAGGAGATGAACATCGGTGTGCAGGCGTACGCCGAAGATGTCCGACTGCGACGTTATCCCGGCCCGGAGCACACCTACTCCATCGACCCTTCCGAGCTGGCGGAGCTGCGCGAGTTGCTTCGCTAAGTCAGACCTAGCTCGCTGGGCGTCTGCGCCGAGGCTCCCACACTGCCGTATTCCACCTTGCGCAACACCTTGGCTGGGGTACCCGCGGCTACCGAGAAAGGCTCGATATCGCGTGTGACGACGCTGTTGGCGCCGATCACGCAGCGCTCGCCGATTGTCACTCCACTGGTGACGACGACGTTGGCGCCGAGCCAGCAGTTGTCCCCGATGCGCGTGGGACCTTTGCTCTCGAAGCCCTGCCAGGTGATGGGTCTGTCGGGATCGTCATAGCGGTGGCTTGCGTCGCTGACGAAGCAGCCGTTGGCAAGCATGCAGTGATCGCCAATCTCGACCAGGCGCTCTGAGGCGATCATCACGCCCATGTTCAGGAAGGTGCCTTTGCCGATCTTCACCTGGGCCTGACCGGGGGCCGTGATCCATACATTCGGCTCCAGCAGTGCTCCCGCTCCGACTTGCAGCCGACCCTCGCGCATGGCCTCCAGCACGTTGCCATGCACAGGCCAGCGCACAAACGCTTCGCTGTCCATGAACTGCATGTGTATGCGAGCGCGATTCCAAGGCAGCGAGTTGCGCTCATACCAACGCCACTTCTGCGCCCACAGACGCGCGTCTTGAACGAGGCTGCCCATCGGCTTCACCTATCCGCGAGGAGAAAGCGGATCACGCCGCGGCCTTGGCACGGCGTTTGCGAGGTGCGCTTTTGCCTTTAGGTGCGGCTTTGGCGACGCGAGGCGGCTTGGCCTCCAGGATCTCCGCCAGGAAGCGTCCGGTGTGCGAGGCCGGCTCGCCGGCGACCTCCTCGGGCGTGCCGGCGGCGATCACCATCCCTCCCTCCTCGCCTCCCTCGGGGCCCATGTCGATGAGGCGGTCGGCGCACTTGATGACATCGAGGTTGTGCTCGATCACCACCACGCTATTGCCGGCGTCCACCAGGCGCTGCAGCACCTCCAGCAGGCGCTGCACGTCGGCGAAGTGCAGGCCGGTGGTGGGCTCGTCAAGGATGTAGAGGGTCCTGCCGGTGGCGACCTTGGACAGCTCAGTGGCCAGCTTCACGCGCTGAGCCTCACCACCGGAGAGGGTCGTGGCGGGCTGGCCCAGGCGCACATAACCCAGGCCCACGGCGTTTAAGGTCTCAAGGCGGCGGCGCACCTTGGGGATATGGGTGAAGAACTCCACCGCCTCTTCCACGGGCATATCAAGCACGTCAGCGATGCTCTTGCCCTTGAAGCGCACCTCCAAGGTCTCGCGGTTGTAGCGCTTGCCATGGCACTGCTCGCAGGGCACATAGACATCGGGCAGGAAGTGCATCTCGATCTTGATCTGCCCATCACCGCGGCAGACCTCGCAGCGACCGCCCTTGACGTTGAAGCTGAAACGACCCGGCTTGTAGCCCCGCGCGCGGGCCTCCTGCGTCTTGGCGAAGAGATCGCGGATGACATCGAAGAGGCCCGTGTAGGTAGCCGGGTTAGAGCGCGGAGTGCGCCCGATCGGCGACTGATCGACGGCGATGATCTTGTCCAGCTGCTCAAGCCCGTGGATCGCGCGATGCGCACCGGGGCGCTGGCGCGCGCGGTGCAGGCGGCTTGAGACGGCCTTCAGCAGCACCTCGTTAACGAGCGTCGACTTGCCCGAGCCGGATACGCCCGTGACACAGGTGAGCGCACCCAGCGGCACGTGCACGTCGATGTCCCTGAGGTTGTGCTGGCTGGCGCCCAGGATCTCAACGTAACCATCGGGGGTGCGGCGCTTGGCCGGCACATCCACAGTGCGCGTGCCCGCAAGGAACTGGCCGGTCAACGAGCCTTTGACCTTCTGCACCTTCGCGGCCGTGCCCTGCGCGACGATCCGCCCGCCGTGTTCGCCCGCACCGGGACCGAGATCCACGATGTGATCGGCCGCGCGCATCGTCTGCTCGTCGTGCTCTACCACGATCACTGTGTTGCCCAGATCGCGCAGCCGCTCCAGTGTGCCGATCAGCTTGGAGTTATCGCGCTGGTGCAGACCGATCGAGGGCTCATCGAGGATGTAGAGCACCCCCACCAGCGAGCTGCCGATCTGCGTGGCCAGGCGAATGCGCTGCGCCTCACCCCCCGAGAGCGTCGCGGCGGCGCGGTCCATCGAGAGGTAGCCGATGCCGACGTTCTCGAGGAAGCGCAGACGCTCTGATATCTCGCGCAGGATCAGGCGCGCCACATGGCGGTCGGTCTCTGTGAGCTCGACCTCCTCGAGCCACTGCAACGCGCGGTGGGCCGAGAGCGCGCAGAAGTCCTCGATGCGCGTCCCCGCGACGAGCACCGCGCGCGACTCCGCGCGCAGACGGGCCCCGCCGCAAACCGGGCAGGCGCGCAGCGACATGTACTCCTCAATCCGCTCGCGCGTCCACTCCGAGTCCGTCTCGCGGTAGCGGCGTTCCAGGTTGGCCACCACGCCCTCAAAGCGCGTCGCGTAGTTGCGGCTGCGGCCAAAACGGTTGCGATATTCGATCTGCAGTTTTTCGCCGTTGGTGCCATACAGGAACAGGTCCCGCTGCTCCTCGGGCAGCTCCTCCCAAGGCGCCGAGAGGTCCACGCGGTAGCGCTTGGCGATCGCTTCGGTCACCTGCTCGTAGTAGTTCGATGCGCTGTTGGCCCACGGCGCCAGCGCGCCTTCACCCACCGACAACAGCGGATTCGGCACCACCAGCTCGGGGTCGATCTCCATCTGCGAGCCCAATCCCGTGCAGCGCTCGCAGGCGCCGTGGGGGGAGTTGAAGGAGAAGATCCTCGGCTCCAGCTCGACCAGCGAGGGGCCATGCTCAGGGCAGGCGAACTTCTCCGAGAAAGTGAAGAGGGTCCCCGGCGCGGGCATCTCGCCAGGGACGATCTGCGCCGTGGCCGCCTTCACGCCGAGCGCCCCGCTTGAATGACCGCCGTCATCCTCGGCGTCGGTCTTCTGATCCGCGGAGCGTCCGACGATCTCGATCTCCACCAGCCCATCCGCAAGCCCTACCGCCGTCTCGATCGAGTCGGCCAGACGTTTGCGCAGATCGTGGCGCATCACCAATCGGTCGACTACCACCGAGATGTCGTGTTTGTAGCGCTTGTCGAGCACGATCGACTCTTCCAGCATGCGCACGCGCCCATCGATCTTCACGCGCGCGAAGCCGTCCGCCCGCATCTCATCCAGCAGCTTGCCGTACTCCCCTTTGCGACCACGCACCACTGGCGCCAGCACCATGAAACGCGCCCCCTCGGGCAGCTCCATCGCCTGATCGATGATCTGCTCTGCGGACTGCCCCGTGATCGGCCGCCCGCAGATGGGGCAATGCGGTTTGCCCACGCGCGACCACAGCAGGCGTAGGTAGTCGTAGATCTCCGTCACCGTGCCCACCGTCGAGCGCGGGTTGCGCGAGGTGGTCTTCTGATCGATCGATATCGCCGGCGAGAGGCCCTCGATCGAGTCGACATCGGGCTTGTCCATCTGGCCCAGGAACTGGCGCGCGTAGGCCGACAGCGACTCTACGTAGCGACGCTGCCCCTCGGCGTAGATCGTGTCGAACGCCAGGCTGGACTTGCCCGAGCCGCTCAGGCCCGTGATGACGACCAGCGCGTCACGTGGGAGGGTCAGCGAGATGTCCTTCAGGTTGTGCTCGCGCGCGCCGCTGACGACGATCTGGTTGCTCGATGGCATCTAAGTCTAATCATACGAGGGCGAACAGATGTTCGCATCGCCGGGGTCCGTTACGCCGTCGACCTCATCGGGGCGATACATGAGAAGCACCTGGATTCAACCGGTAGAGCACGTGCCGGCGCAGTGGATCGTCCTCCGCCAGGAGAGGGTGATCGAAGTCCTCCGTCGGATCGTGTCGCATGCCCAAACGCTCCATCACCGCACGGGAGCGCCTATTTTCCCCTGTGGTGAACGAGACGACTTCCCGCAGCCTGTGCTCTTGAAACCCGAAAGCCACGGCTGCCCTGGCGGCCTCGGTCGCTAACCCCCGACCCCAGAAGGCGCGGGCCAGGCGCCAGCCGACCTCAACCGCGGGCGCGAAGAAGACATCGAAGTCCACCGGCGCGAGGCCGACGAAACCAATGCACTCTGTCTCTCCCGGCACCTCGACCGCCCACAGGCCGAAGCCATTGGTCTCGAAGGATGCCTCGATGCGCTCGACCAGAGCGGCGCTCTCGGCAGGCGACAACTTCGCCGGGAGGTACTCCATCACCACGGGGTCCGCGTTCAGCGCTGCGAACGGCGATAGGTCTCCGGAACGCCAGCGTCGCAGCAGCAGTCGCTTGGTCCTCAGTTGTGGTGGGCGACTCACGAGCGCGACATCGTGCCATGAGGAGCCACACAAGCCACGGCACCGCGGGAGCAGGCGTCAGCGGAGGGGGTCGGAACCCCGCGCGGTCGGGGGCAGCATCGCGCCGATGATCCAGAACAGCGGGATGAAGATGCCGATGATGAACATGACCCAGTGACCCTTGCGGATCGAGATGATCCCGAGCGTGACCATCAGGACCACATACACGGCACCCAGTAGCACTGCTCCTGAGGTCGAGAAGGCCAGTGGAAGCATCATTCGAGCATCAGCTTACGCGACATGCGTGGAAGCCTCCCATGAAACCGACCGCGGGCCGTCATCTTGAATGGATGAAATCCGCACATTGTGCGATGCGGGCATCCCGATCGGGCCACGTGCCTCTTCGGCGGGCAGCCGTGGCTTATGGTGTACCCATGTGCGTTGGATGTGCGATGGCAGCGGCCTCAGCAGCCACGGGATTCAGAACATGGCTTCAGACCCACAATCTCGGGTGGCTGACTCCACGCCGTTTGAAGGCGCTAACAATCGGCGCCATGTGCGCCGCGACGCTTGTTTCCAGCGTAGGGATAGCTGGCTCCTCGACCCCCAACCCGACACGTGTCCACGCGGATCACGGCCCCGACCAGGGACGTTGAGACCCTGAACAAGGTGGAGACGGGCTTGTCGCTAGCAGTGCAGAAATTGCTCAGTGGATGCCCTGGATGATCGAGATCAGCTCCTCGGGTGGGTAACCCTGCTGGCGGGCGAAGCTGACAAGCTCGCGGGCGCGCGCAATCACCGCGCCGCGCTGAGGGGTGCCACTGACACGCACGCCGAGCCCGCGACGGAACTCCAGTAGACCCTCCTCCCGCAGAGCGCGCAGCGCACGTAGGACGGTGTTGGTGTTGACCGCCATGACCGCCGCGAGATCTCTTGCGGGCGGCAGACGCTCCCCCGGCTTGGCCTCGCCGTCGGCGATCGCGCGACGTATCTGCGCGGCAACCTGATCGTGCAGGGGCGTGGAGTCCGCGTGGTCGATGCTCTTAAGCATTGTGCTATTCATACTAGCACTATGCTCATCAATGGATCGGGCGCCAAGCACTGCCGTGACTCCGATTGCCACTTTATTGCCACCTCTGGGCGGGAGTTCGGCGCGGACGGTCAGTTAGGCGATGCGCTCGGACAGCCACGCGAGGACTTCCTCGTGGTCGGCCTGCCCAGGCGGCGCAGCGTCTCGCGGTGTTCCTCGGCAAACCGGCGGCGCTGCTCGGCGCGCTCGCGGTCTGTACCCGGGAGCCCGCGTGCGAGATCCTGCCGCTTTGCCGGTGGCGGGCTCGCCTTCGGCACGGTCGGAGTTTTGGGCCTCGCTGCGCTCATGCTCGCATTGTAGCCCTGGCTGTAGTCGGCTGGCGAGGCAGCCATCATCACTGCCTCCTCGTGTCGTTCGTCCCGATGGCCAAGCTCAGCGGCCTGCCGAGACCCCCGTCAAGCAGGTGGACGTAGGTGGCGAGCGTGAACGCGGCAGAGTGATGCCCGAGCCAGTCTTCGGCTCTCGGGGCCATGCGGGCGGCTATTGGCGCAGCGCGCCCGCACTTCTTGACCGGGAGAGCATAGCGCCATTTTTAGGCCAAAACAACCCTGGCGGTTGAGTCGGCCACAAGCGACCGTTCCGCCGATGGATCAACCCGCCGACAGCGCCACCGCCGCCAAGGATCAGCTCGTACTCGGCGGAGCCCTCCGAGAACTCCGCCGCCAAGCCGGGCTCACGCAAGAACAAGTCGGCGACCGCCTCGGCACCGACGCCACCTTCGTCAGCCGCATCGAGCGCGGCAAACGCGGCGTCCGCTGGCACACCCTCCAGCGTTTCCTACGAGTTCTCGACGCCGACCTCCACCAGCTCGCCGACGCAGCAGCTCGTCAAAATCCCCGAAAGTCACAATCATGACGGCGCGGGCACTTTCCGCCACAGGTTCACATGCGAGTCTTTTCCTTCTCGGCAAGGTATAGCGACGGGTTCACCCCACGGTCTACAGCACAGACCGGACGACGCTGAAGACGCAACATAAGCAGAATGACTGGTTCAAGCTTGGAGAAGCAACATGACAGGGCCGTCGGACGGAACAACGCGCGCGGAGACGCCTCTTTTCTCGCAAAATGCGGACAGACCTGAAAGATCCCGTGCATGTGCGCCCGTTCGAAAGAGAAGCCAAGATTCTGGCACGCAACGGCGATCACGGCGAGGACTTATGGGCTCGCACCAGGAGTCCCTGACACGTGGGGGCCGCATAGGGCAGACATCGCGAGCACATCAGGTATTGCCACTTCCATTGCCACCCCCACCGCTCGGGCATCCTGGCAACCGCCCCCAATACGCAGAAAGACCCCTGAATCCGGGGCCTCCATATGATGCGCCTGGGGGGAATCGAACCCCCGACCTGCGGTTTGAAAGACCGCTGCTCTTTGGCACCCCGTAGGTTGCCGTTGACCACTGAGCTACAGGCGCACGGGTGCTGCGGATCGGCATTGTAGTTGGATCGGCGGGCATCAACCAGCCCTGCAGCAACGACCGCGACTGTGCAGTCGCCCCAATGGGGCATTCGACGCTCAGCCCTCGATGGCCGCGTAGACCTCGTCGAGCAGTTTCTCGCGATCCGAAAGCTCAAAGTTATCGGCGAGATAGCGGTCGGCCTGCTCACGCGACTCGCCATTTAGAGCCATGTTGAGCGCGATCAGTCGTGCCCCGTCGAGATCATTGCCCCCACCACCGGAGGCAGGCGTGGGCTCAACCGCTGGAGTCCGAGCGCCCTGCTCTGAGGATCCGTTGGTCGTGGTGGTCACGCCCGCTGTTCCTGTCCCCCTGGCCGACACCACTGGCGGCTGTGCCGAAGGAGGAGGTGCCGCAAGGGGCGGTGTCTGAGTCGACGGCGAAGGAGCCAAAGCCTCGGCCCGCACCGCTGGAGGCGTCACGATCTCAGCCTGGGACTCGGTCTCGGCTCGTGCAACAGGTGCCGAAGTACCCGCAACCGCTCCGCCGGTGCCACCTCCGCCGCCACTGCCCGAAGCCGCGTCATACAGCTCGCCCATGTTGCTCTCAAGCGCGCGCAGGTCTGAAGCAAGCCGCCCGGCGCCGGCGCGCAGGCTCTGCACCAGCGCGCCCACCTCCTGGTCCATCGACTCGACCTTCTCCAGCAGCGCCGCCGTCGCCTGAGAGACCGCCTGCACGTGCGCCTGAGCGCGCGCAACCGCATCGCTGCGCGTGCGCTGCGCGTCGCTGGCGGCCTCCTTGCGGGCGCTGGCCGCTGCCTGTGCGGCCTGCTGCTCGATATCGGCCGCCGTGGCCTCGGCGGCCTCGAGGATGCTCTGCACCTGGCTACCCGCGGCAGAGCCGAGCGATTCGCCGCCGCGATCTTCAAGCGAGCGTTCGAGCTCGTCTACCTCGGCGGCAAGCGAGCGCAGGTGGGTGTCCACGGCGGCCGGCTCATACCCACGGCGGCCGATGGGAAAGTCGCGCCGTTCGATGCTCTGGCGGTCGAGGTTCACTTGAAGGCAGAGCCTAGCGAACGGTCAGGAGGGATGAACCCGCCTGACCGCTCCTCGCCCTGTTCCTGCCCTGCTCCCTGGCGTCGCTGCCCGCCCTAACCGCGCGTCTCGCTCTCAGTCATCCATCGCCGTCAACGCTCCCCCTCACCTGACCCCTCGGCCGGCGTATCGCCGTCGGCGAGTACCCGGTAGAGGTCGCGGCGCGCCTGGATGAGGATCTCACGCGCCTTGCCCATCTGGCTCTCGCCGCCGCTCTGCACCACCTGCGTGAAGGCGGACGCGAACTCGCGCATTAGCTTGCCGAGCTCGCGCGCCTGGCTGCCTACATCGCCGCCCACCTGCGCCCAGGGGGCCGGCCGCTCGCTGTCGCGCTCGTTTACGACGTCCCTGCCAGCGTCGGTCAACGCGAACAGCTTGCGCCCGTCGTGCTCCTCCGAGCGGATCAGGCCCTCGTCTTCCAACTGCTGCAGCGCGGGGTAGACAGAGCCGGGGCTGGGGCGCCAAGCGCCATCGCTGCGCTCCTCGACCTCCTGCATGATCTGGTAGCCATTGCGCGGCTCCTCCGCTAGCAGCAGCAGGGCCGCTGTGCGGATGTCGCCGCGACGAGCCTTACGGCCACGCCCGCGAGGACCGCCGCCCGGGAAGCCGCCGAAGGGGGCGTGATGTCCTGGTCCGTGATGCTCCGGTCCGTGCTGGCCGGGGCCAAACGTACGGCAGCGGCGACCACGGGGGCCACCGCCGGACCCTCCCGGGTCAGTTGAATGAAATCCATGCGAAAACATATCGTGTCCTATCTTGAGCTATCAAAGTAATTACACGATATATCGTTATCGAGGGTTTTTCAAGTCCCCCCTTAGACAGGCCCTCCGGCTACCGGCGTCTCCTCTGTCCGCGCCTCGTCGGCCTCAGCGTCCTCCACTGCCGAGGCCGAGGCGTCCTCCTCTACCGGGGCCTTCCCGGCCGGGGCCTCCTCTACCGGGGCCTCCACCGCCGGGGCTTCCTCGGCCCGCGCCTCGCGCAGATCCCGTCGCAGCTCACGGATCTCATCACGCAGCTGCGCGGCGTACTCGAAGCGCAGGTCATCGGCGGCGGCGAGCATCTCCTCCTCAAGCTCTACCACCATGCGCTCCAGCTCATGCTGGGGCATCTCCTCGGCCTTGCCTCGCCCGCGTCGCCGCGAGCTGCGCTTGCGTGGCACCTTGGACTCGGCCTGCAGGAACTCCGCGATATCGGAGATGCCCTTGACGATCGTCGCTGCCGTGATGCCGTGGTCCTCGTTGTACTTCAGCTGGATCTCACGGCGGCGATCGGTCTCCTGCAGGGCCGCGCGCATCGCTTTGGTCTCCTTGTCCGCGTACATCAGCACCGTGCCCTTGACGTTGCGCGCAGCGCGGCCGATCGTCTGGATCAACGATGTCTCCCCACGCAGGAAGCCCTCCTTGTCGGCGTCCAGAATCGCCACCAAAGAGACCTCAGGCAGATCCAGACCCTCGCGCAGCAGATTGACGCCGACCAGCACGTCGTACACCCCCAGGCGCAGATCGCGGATGATCTGGATCCGCTCCAGAGTGTCGATCTCCGAGTGCAGATAGCGCACCTTGAAGCCCATCTCCAAGAGGTACTGCGAGAGGTCCTCGCTCATCTTCTTCGTCAGCGTCGTCACCAACACTCGCTCTTCCTGATCGACGCGCACCCGTATCTCGTTCATCAGATCGTCGATCTGATTGCGAGTGGGACGCACGTGCACCGCAGGATCGACGATGCCGGTCGGCCGCACGATCTGCTCGACGACCCGCCCGGAGCGCGTGCGCTCGTACTCCCCCGGCGTCGCTGACACGAACAGCAGCTGCGGCGTGATCGAAAGAAACTCCTCGAACTTCTGCGGCCGGTTGTCCATCGCCGAAGGCAACCTGAAGCCGTAGTCCACCAAGGTGCGCTTGCGCGAACGATCTCCCTCGTACATGCCGCCACTCTGCGGCACCGTCTGGTGGGACTCGTCCATGAAGCAGATGAAATCTTTGGGGAAGTAGTCGATCAGGCAGTAGGGCCGCTCGCCCGGCTGGCGCTGATCCAAGATCCGCGAGTAGTTCTCGATGCCCGAGCAGAAGCCCATCTCGCGCAGCATCTCCATGTCGTACTGCGTGCGCTGGCGCAGCCGATGGGACTCCAGCAGCTTGCCTTCGCTCTCAAGCTCCGTGCAGCGCGCCTCCAACTCCCGCCCGATCTCGGCGACGGCATTTTCGATCGTGCCCTCGCGCACGTTGTAGTGCGTCGCGGGCCAGATCGCCACGTGCTCCAGGTCGTCCTCCAGCAGCTCCCCCGTCAAAGGGTCGAAGTGCTGCAGACGCTCCACTTCATCGCCGAACAACGTGGCGCGGAAAGCGGTCTCGGCGTAGGCCGGAAAGACCTCCAGTGTCTCCCCCTTGACCCGAAAGGTCCCGCGTGAGAGCACCGTGTCATTGCGGGTGTACTGGATCGACACGAGCTTGCGCAGCAGCTTCTCGCGGTCGATTTCCTCGCCTTGGCGCAGGATCTGCATATTCATCTCGTACACCTCGGGCGAGCCCAGGCCGTAGATGCAGGACACCGAGGCCACCACGATCACGTCGCGCCGCGCGAACACCGCCGCGGTGGCGGCGTGGCGCAGGCGGTCCACCTCCTGGTTGATCGCCGAGTCCTTCTCGATGTAGAGATCGCGGCTGGGCACATAGGCCTCGGGCTGGTAGTAGTCGTAATAGGACACGAAGTACTCGACCGAGTTCTCCGGAAAGAAGGTGCGGAACTCGTTGCAGAGCTGCGCGGCGAGCGTCTTGTTGTGCGCCATCACGAGTGTCGGCCGCTGCACCGCCTCGATCACGCCGGCCATCGTCATCGTCTTGCCCGTGCCCGTGGCCCCGAGCAGCGTCTGAAAGCGCTCACCTTTGAGCACGCCTTCAGCCAACGACTCGATCGCCTTGGGCTGATCTGCGGTGGGTGTGAATGCGCTGTCGAGCTTGAAGGGCGGCATCGCTCAACTACGGTAGCCGAGCTGACGCGGATAGCTCGCGCGATATTCGTGCTGCGCCTGCAGCACCCGCTGCACGTATGCCTGCGTCTCCGGGAAGGGGATGTCCCCTACGCTCAGACTCCCCCCTGCGTGAGCGAGCCATTGATCGACGTTGGCCAAGCCGGCGTTGTAGGCAGCGATCGCAGGCAGCTCCCGGCCGTTGTAGTGGTCGAGCAGATAACGCAGGTACCAGCTCCCATACGCGAGGTTGATGGCGGGGGTGGCGAGATCGCTCGTGGTGAACCGGGTGCCACCGGACTTGCCCGCGATGAAGTTGGCGGTTTCCGGCAGTATCTGCATCAGGCCGAGCGCGCCGGCCGAGGATGTGCGCGGTTCGAACTTCGTCTCGGCGTAGATGACCGCCGCGATCAAGGCGGGGTCAAGCTGCTTATCAGCCGCCTGCTGACGGATCACCGAGGCATCGCGCAGCGGCAGGCCGGGTTCGGGGCCTCCGTGCTGGAACTGGTTGACGAGCAAGCTCACGGCCAGCACCGTCAGCGTTATGCCGCTCAGCGTGGCCAGCGTGCGAGGGCGACGGCGGGTCTTCACACCCTCAGCTTGTCAAGAATGGCTGACAGCTTCGCCAGCAGCTCCTGCTCGCTGCCATTGTTGTGCACCGCAAAGGTGGCTCTGCCGGCCTTCTCCTCCTGGGAGATCTGGCGCGCGACACGCTCATCGGCCAAGGCATGCCCGCGACCCGCGGCCCGTTCGCGGCGCAGCTGCTCCTCGGCAACGATCGCGATGGTGGCGTCGAACATCTCCCCCATGCCGGCCTCGAACAGCAGCGGCACCTCCACGATGGCGGCGCGCGGCGCTGGTGTGCTGGCGCGGGCCTCTTGCAGCCACTCGGCGATGCGCTGTCCCACCAAAGGCCACAGCAGACCCTCAAGCCATTGGCGCTCGGCTGGGTCTTCAAACGCCTTGGCGGCCACGGCTGCACGGTCAACCGTGCCCGCGGGCGCCACCTCTTCACCCCAGCGCTCCACGACGGCGTCGCGCACCTGCGAGCCGCCATACAGCTCGTGCACCACCGCGTCCGTGGAGAGCACCGCGGCCCCCAGATCCTGCAGCGCCGCGAGCGCGGTGGACTTGCCCGCGCCCATACCCCCGGTCAGCCCAACGAAGGGCACCACGGGTTGGTCACTCATCGCGCTGCTGGTTCAGTCGTTGGACTGCTCGGCAGCAGCGGGCTCGGCTGGATCAGCCGGCGCCTCGGCGGGCTGCTCGTTGCCGTTGGCGCTTGCCTCGGCAGGGCTCTCGGCCTCGGCGGCAGGTGCCTCCTCGGCAGATGGCTCCTCGGTGGCGGGCTCCGCAGCAGCTGGCTCTGCCTGTGCCTCCGTGGCAGGCTCTGCGGCCGGTATCTCCTCGGCGGGCACCGCGATAGCTGCCTCAGCAGCCGGAGCGGTCTCGGTGGGCTCCTCCGCGACAGGTGTCTCCTCAACGGCAGCCTCTCCCACCGGCGCTGCCTCGGCCGCAGTCTCAGCAGCAACCTCTCCAACGGGGGCCTCCGCTGCGGGGGCTTCAACCGTCGCCGTCTCACTCGCGGGGACCTCGGTCGCCTCGGCGTAGCCAGCATCTTCGTCGCCTCCAAAGCTCTGCACGCCACCCTGTTCCTGCTGCAATTCGGCGGCCCGCGCGGCGGCAGCCTCAGCGAGGCTGCCTTTCAGCGGCAGGATCTGGTCCTCGACGCGCTTGGCTGACAGTGACAGCCGCCGGCGCTCGCTGTCGATCTCAAGAATTCGCACGCGGATCTCATCGCCCGGGTGCACGACCTCGCGCGGGCTTTCCACGTGGTGGGCGGCCAGCTCGGAGATGTGCACGAGACCCTCGACGCCGTCGAGGATCTCCACGAAGGCGCCGAAGGTGACGACCTTGGTGACCTTGCCCTCAAGCTCGTCGTTGACGTTGTAGGTGTCCACGATGCGCTGCCAGGGATCCTCCTGGGTCTGCTTGAGACCCAGTGAGATGCGCTGGCGGTCACGGTCGATGTCCAGGACCTTCACTTGTACCGTGTCGCCGATGTTCAAAATCTCGCTCGGATGGTTGACGTGCGACCACGACAGCTCTGAGATGTGGATCAGGCCATCGATGCCATCGAGATCCACGAAGGCGCCGAAGTCGACGATGTTGGAGATCTGCCCCTCCACCACCAGGCCCGGCTGCAAACGATCGAGGATCTGCTGGCGCACCTCCTTGCGCTCTTCCTCCAGGACGGCGCGGCGCGAGAGCACGACGTTGTTGCGCGAGCGATTGAGCTCGATCACCTTCGTCTCGATCTTCGTGCTCATGTACTCATCCAGATTGGGCACCCGGCGGATGTCCACCAGCGAGGCGGGCAGGAAGCCGCGTACACCCAAATCGATGATGAGGCCGCCCTTGACGACCTCGATGACCGTGCCCTCAACCGCTTCGCCGCTCTCCGCCGCAGCCTCGATGCGTCGCCAGGCCTTCTCGAAGCGGGCGCGCTTCTTGGACATGATCAGGCGGCCGTCCTGGTCCTCCTTGGTAAGTACCAGCGCGTCGACCTCCTCGCCCATCTCCACCTCGTCGTGGGGATCGACGGACTTGCGGATCGACAGCTCATTGGCGGGGATGACGCCCTCGGACTTGTAGCCGATGTCGACCAGCACCTCATCCTTGTCGATGCGCACCACATTGCCCGTGACGACCTCGCCCTCCTCGAAGGGGCGCATCGTCGCGTCGTAGTTGGGGATGATCTGCCCATCTAGTTCGAGCAGGAGGCCGTTCGAGCCCTCTACTACCTGGGCGCGCGGATCGTCGATCAGTGCTTGCACGGCCCGAAGCCTAGCGCAGGCGGGGCTAGGAGGGTGCTCGCGTTTCCCGACGTGCACGGCGACTCGTATCATTGGGCCTCTTATGCCTGTGAGAGCAACAAAGCGTGGCTCCGACCGCACTGCCCTTGAGCGCGACTGCGATGTGCTCATCTGCGGCGCCTCCTTCGCCGGCCTTGCCGTCGCACGGGAACTGGCGGGCAGCGGCGCGCATGTGCTGATGATCGATCGTTACGACATCGGCGAGCGCCAGACCTCCGCCTGTGGCATCCCCACCGGCTGGCTGCACGCGCTCGATCTACAGCACTCGCTGCGGCAGACCTTCGATGAGATCGTCGTGCACACCCCCTTTCGCAGCGCGCGCTGGAGTCTGCCTTGGACGTTTTCGACTTTTGACTACCCCGAGCTCTGTGCCTTGCTGTATGCGCAGGCACACCACACGCGGCAACCCAACCCTTCCTCTTTAACCCCCGCCGGCTCCGCCCACACCAATATCGAGTTCGAGCACGCCACCGTTACCGGACGCGATGGCTTCGTCGTGCACACCGACCGGGGCGATCTGCGCGCGCCTTTGATCGTCGACGCCCTTGGCTGGCGTCGCGTGCTCTCAAGCTCGGCCCACCCGATCCAGCCGCCTAATGCGCGCCTCTCGCGTGGTCTTGAGGTCCACCCCGCGGGCAGTGGCAAGGAGATGGAGCTGTGGATCGACCCGCGTTATGTGCGCTCGGGCTACTCCTGGAGCTTCCCCGCGGGCGATGAGCTGCGCGTCGGCGTGGGCTCCTTCTGGCCTAAGCACCACGTCAAGGAGCCCACCGTGCGCCTCGCCAAGGACCTTGGCTTGCCGCCCGATGGCTACCAGGGCAATTGGATTCCCCACCAGCTGCGTCCCGCCGTCGAGGACGGCGTCTTCTTCGTCGGCGACTCCGCTGGGCACTGCCTGCCGGTCACCGCCGAGGGCATTCGCACCGCTCTGTACTTCGGTCTGGCCTGCGGACGTGAGCTGCGCACGGTGCTCGATGGCCACGCGACGCGCGAGGATGCGCTGCGACGCTACGGCGGCTTCTCGGACTCCCACGCTTGGAAGTTCCGCTCGCTGCTGCAGGTGCAGCGCGCCGTCGGTCAACTCACGCCCACCCGCGCCATCACTGCCATGACGCGCGTGCTTGAGCATCGCCGCGTCGCTGATTGGGCCTTTGAGCACTATCTGCGCATCGCCCCGCCGTCCTTTGTCAACGGGAACTCGCGGCCGAGCACCGGCAACGCCCGGCGGCTGCGCGCTCCGGCGACCGCCTGAGCTGAACCCCCGGCGACGCGCCTGAGCCGAGACCCCGGCAACATGGCCTGCTGAACTGCGTTCAGGCCACCTCGCGCAAGCGCGGCTGCGCACCGCCCGCGCTGCCCGCCTTCTCAAGTGCCAGACGGCTGGCCTCCAGGGCGCTTGCCCACGCCACCTCCGAGAGCAGACCCGGTGCCGCGACCATGTCTCCGGCGAGGAACACGCCATCGCCGCGATCGACCGCCGGGCGGTCGCGCCAGCTCGTGCCGGGGGCATCGAGTGCGCCGCTGCGGCCGTCCATCACCTGGCGTCGGCGCCACGTCTCGCGCTCGCGCCAAGTGGGCATCGAGGCATCCATCAGCCGCTCCAGGCGCGCCGCGGCCTGATCGGCGCTCTCGCCGGGACGCACCGGCATCTGCGCCTGCACCAGATCCTCACCCTTGGGTGCCAGCGTGCGGTCGGGCGCGCTGAAGCGCTCGATCCAGCCGGCCTCATCGAGATCGGACACGACGAAAGGGTCGCCTCGGCGGCGGCGCAAGCCGACGTCGAGACACAGCGTATGTCCGCTCATCCAGCTCACTGAGTCATCGCCCAGCAGCTCGCTGGCCTGGCTCAATTCGGTGGCCACGATCACGGGCGTCTGCGGCAGCTCCTCCACACGCTGACCGAGCTGGACTGTCACACCTAGCGCGCGCACCCGTGCCTCAAGCGAGGCGACCAGGGCGTTCCAACCGCCGATCACATAGCGGGCCGCGGGCGGGGGACTGAACAGCGTTCGCACCGTGCGGGGCCACACGAAGGCCGCCGACAGCTCGCCGGGATCGTGATGGAAGGTGTATACGCCGGCCGCCGCCGAGAGCGCCGCCGCGGTGCGCTCGTCGGTGTGGCTGGCCGCCCAGCTGCGAAAGTCCAGATCGATCGGCGCCTCGCGGCCGCGCAGCCTCAGCACCGAGGGGAGCATGCCTAGTGGTGGCGTGCGCCTGACCTCACCCTGCCAGCGCAGCTTGATGCCGGCCAACGGTATGCCCGCATAGCGGGGCAGCAGATCGCGCTCTACCAGCCAGCCCCAGAGGGGACCGTCCTTGTAGAGGACATGGGGGCCGAAGTTGGTCTTGTATGGACCTTCGCTGCTGCGGGCTCGCCCTCCCAGCGCATCGTGTGCCTCCAGCAGCGCCACGCTCGCGCCGCCTTCGGCGCACGTGATCGCCGCGGTGAGTCCCGCGATCCCTCCCCCGACTACCGTGATCTGGCTCATAGCGTCATCTCCATCTTGGGCGTATTCATGTGAGTCAGACTACGCCCTCACTGGTCCGGTATACAGTTCCAGTAATGGCACAATCTCTTGGACCAGTTGGCGGGCCGGAGTTGCTGGTGGCGCTCGATCGCTCCGAGGAGATGCCTCTGCACGAGCAGCTCGAGCGCTCACTGCGCGAGAACATCCGCCGTGGGCGCCTACCCGCGGGCACGCGGCTGCCTTCCACGCGCGGGCTGGCGGCGGAGATTGGGATCTCGCGCGGCGTCGTCACCGAGGCCTATGGGCAGCTCGCCGCCGAGGGCTATCTGGAGACCCGGCAGGGCGCGGCTGTGCGCGTCGCGCGGGCCGTGTGCACCGCCGTCCCTCGCGCGCCGGCGCGCTCGCTGCTGCCTACCTTCCCCTACCACTTCCACCCTGGCTTGCCCGACCTCGCCGGCTTTCCGCGCGACCGCTGGCTGCGTTCGCTGCGTGCAACCTGGCGCGAGTCTCCGCTGGACGCCGTCGGCTACGGCGACCCGCGCGGCGTGCCGCGCCTGCGCGAGGCGCTCGCGGGCTATCTCGGGCGCGTGCGCGGCGCGGCCGCCGATCCCGAGAGCATGCTCGTGTGCACCGGCTTCATGCAGGGCTTCTCGCTGCTCTGCCGCTGGCTCGCCAGTCAGGGCATCGACAGCATCGCCGTTGAGGACCCCGGCTGGCATGTGCACAGGCTGATCGCCGAGCAGGCCGGCTTGCGAACGATCGCCGTGCCAGTCGATGATCGTGGCCTCTGCGTGGCGGAGCTCGCCAAGACTGATGCCACAGCCGTGCTGGTGACGCCTTCGCACCAGTTCCCCACCGGCAGTGTGCTCAGCCGCGAGCGTCGCGCAGCGCTGATCGAATGGGCCGAGGAGGGCGACCGGCTGATCATCGAGGACGATTTCGACGCCGAGTTCCGCTACGACCGCGTCGCCGTGGGTGCCTTGCAGGGCCTGGCCCCCGAGCGCGTGCTCTACATCGGCTCCGCCAGCAAGCGCCTGGCCCCGGGCCTGCGCTTGGGCTGGCTGCTGCTGCCTTCGTGGCTGGCCTGGCCGCTGATCTCCAGCAAGGCCATCGAGGATGGCGGCTCCGAGGTCACCGGACAGCTGACGCTGTGGGACTTCATCGAACGCGGTGAGCTCGACCGGCATGTGCGCCGCATGCGGCTGCGCTACCAGCAGCGTCGCGACACGCTCCTGGGAGCACTCGCCAAGTGGCTGCCCGAGGCGCATGTTGGTGACGAAGGCGCGGGACTTTACGAGCTGGCGCTGCTGCCCGAGGAGATCGAGGAGCCTGCTTTGCTTGCAGCGGCCGCGACCCGCGGCGTCGGCCTGGAGAGTCTCGCCTGGCACCGCTGCACGCACAATGGCCCTCCGGGAGTGCTGCTCGGCTACGGGAACCTCTCCGAGCCTGCCATCGAGCAGGGTGTGCGCCTGCTCGCCGAGGCATTTGCCGAGGTCTGCTGAGCCCTATTGGCACAGGCCGCCGCTATCGGACTGGTCCTTTACCGCGCTGCTTGGGCCACATATGGTGCAGGCGATGGCCGCCGGCTCCAAGCGCCTCTCAAGCCCTGAGGCGATACCTCGCCCGGCTCCTTCGGTGCTCGTGGTTGGCGTCGCGGCCTTCGGCGCCTACCACCTGGCGCTGGCGCTGTTCATGACCATCGCGCCGCATGCCTTCTTCACCGACGTGGGGCCGTTCGAAGCGCTCAACACCCACTACATCCGCGACACCGCCACGTTCAACGCCGCGATCGGCGGGGCGCTGCTCGTGGCCGTACGCCGTCCCTCCTGGCGGGTTCCGGTGCTGGCCCTGACCACCTTGCAGTTCGCGCTGCACAGCATCAACCATCTGATCGACATCGGCCGGGCCCATCCTGCCTGGGTCGGTTACTTCGATTTCTTCTCGCTCGCGGCCGCCACGCTCGTGCTGGCGTGGCTGCTGCGCCTGGCCTTGGCCGAGGAGCGTTCCGTGAGTTACGCTCAGCGACCATGAGGGTCTTCCTCGCCGGGGCCACGGGCATGATCGGACGACGACTCCTGCCGCTGTTGGTGGCGGCCGGGCATGAAGTGACCGGGATGACGCGCTCATCCGCCAAGGCCGCCGCATTGCGGGAGGCCGGCGCCGAGCCGGCGGTCGTCGATGCGCTCGACAGCGAGGCGCTGAAGGCCGCCATAGTCGCGGCGCAACCCGATGCCGTGATCCACCTGCTGACCTCCATCCCGCCGCGCATCGACCCGCGCAAGCTGGAGCGCGACTTCGCCGTCAACGACCGCCTGCGCAGCCGCGGCACGCGCGATCTGGTCGCCGGCGCGCAGGCCGCTGGCGTGAAGCGGATCGTGGCGCAGAGCATCGCCTTCGCCTACCTGCCCGGCCCGCCGGGCACGCTGCATACCGAGAGCGAAGTGCTCTACCTGGATGCGCCCAAGGTTTTCAAGCGCACCGCGCAGGCGCTGCACGATCTTGAGTGCAGCGTGCGGGGTGTGCAGGGCACAGTGCTGCGCTTCGGCTTCATCTACGGGCCGGGAACTGCCATTGCCCCAGACGGCACGATGGTCGAGGACCTGCGCCGTCGCCGCTTTCCGATCGTGGGCAGTGGCGCAGGGGTGTGGTCGTTCGTCCATGTCGATGATGCGGCGCGCGCCACCGTGGCCGCGCTCGGGCTGGAGGGCAGCGAGGGGCACGTTTACAACGTTGTCGATGACGATCCCGCGCCGGTGCGCGAATGGCTGCCGGCGCTTGCCAGCGCTGCCGGTGCTCCGCGGCCGTGGCGTGTACCCACTCCGGTCGCCCGTTTGGCCGCGGGCAGCTATGGGGTGAGCGTCATGACCAAGGCCCAGGGCGCCTCCAACGCGCTAATTAAGGAGGAGTTGGGTTGGAAACCCGAGCACGCCAGTTGGCGCGAGGGATTCCGCACGGCGCTGGGCTGAGTGGGCCTACTTGCGCACGACCAGCGCGACGCCCACCACGAGCAGGGCGAGGCCGAGCATGCGGGAGGCGCCGATCGCCTGGCGCTGCAGCCCCAGCAGACCGAAGCGATCGATGACCACCGACATCGCCAGCTGACCGCCGATGACAACGGCGGTAAGGCCACTGGCGCCGAGCGTCTGCACCGTGAATATCGCCACCGTGACATAGACGGCGCCGAAGAGACCGCCGACGAGCGCCCACCAGGGAGCGTCGCCGATCTTGCCGATACCGCTGAGGCCGTCCTTGTAGAAGTTGACGACGATCAGCAGCGCGGCAGTGCCGACGAGGAAGGAAACCGTGGCGGCCTGCAGGCTGCCCACCGACTTACCCAGCCGCGAGTTGACGGGCGCCTGCATGCCCACGAGACAGCCCGCGCCGGCGCCAAGCAGGATGGCCAGGCCACGGCTCACTTGGCCTCCAGCCAGTTGCGCCCCACGCCGACGTCGACGGCCATCGGCGGGTCGTGCTCCCAGACCCCGACCATCTCGCGTTCGATCAGCTCACGCGCCACCGGAACCTCATCGGGAGCGCCTTCGAACAGCAGCTCGTCGTGGATGGTCAAGATGAGGCGCGTCTGCAGGTTGGCCACGGCAAGCGAGTGGTGGCAGCGCACCATCGCCAGCTTGATGATGTCGGCTGCGGTGCCCTGGATGACCGTGTTGACGGCCAGACGCTCGCCCAGCGTGCGCACCTGGTAGTTGCGGGCGCGCAGCTCGGGGATCTGCCGGCGGCGACCCCATAGCGTTTTGACGTGGCCCAACTCTTTGGCCTGATCGATGGTGTGCTGCATGAAGTGGGCGACGCGCGGGAAGCGCGCGAGGTAGGCGTCGATGAACTCCTTGGCCTCTTCGCGGGGGATGTTGAGGCGATCGGCCAAGCCGAAGTCCGAGAGGCCATAGACGATGCCGTAGTTGATCATCTTGGACTTGGAGCGCATACCCGGGTCGATCTGCTCGGGGGCCACCTGGAAGACCTGCGAGGCGGTGGCGGTATGGACATCCTCGCCTTGGCGAAAGATCTCTTTGAGCACCGGCTCATCGGCGGCGTGGGCGAGTACGCGCAGCTCGATCTGCGAGTAGTCGGCGGAGATCAACACGTGGCCCTCCTCGGCCTCGAAGCAGCCGCGGATCTCACGCCCCAGGGAAGTGCGGATCGGGACGTTCTGCATGTTCGGGTTGGTGCTCGACAGCCGGCCGGTCTGCGCGACGGTCTGCAGGAAGGTGGTGTGGATGCGGGAGTGCTCGTCCACCTCCTGGGGCAGCACGTCGAGGTAGGTCTTGATCAGCGTCGAGAGCTCGCGCCAGCGCTCGATGCGGGGCACGATCGCGTGCTCATCGCGGATCGCCTGCAATACGCGAGCGTCGGTGGAGTAGCCCGTCTTGCCGCGGCGCTTACGCGAGAGACCCAGCTTCTCGAACAGGATCTCGCCGACCTGCTGGGGGGAGGCGATCAGGAACTCCGTCTCCGCGAGCGCGAAGATTTCCTGTTCGAGCTCCAGGATCTCCTCGCGCACACGCTGGGCGACCTCGTGCAGACGGGGTACGTTCAGGCGCACTCCCACGACCTCCATGTCGCGCAGCACCACTACCAGCGGCAGCTCGAAGTCGCGCATGACCGCCTCCAGGTCGCGCTCTGTGATCTGCTCGCGCTGCCACTGCGCAAGTGCACTCATCAATAGTGCCTGCGCGGCGACCGGGTCATCGAGGTCGCTGGCGAGCCCGCGCTCTTCGCACAGCTCCGCGAGCGGATAGCCGCGGCGGGCAGGCTCCAGCAGATAGGCGCCCAGCAGCGTGTCGTGCACCAGTCCCGGGGGCACCAGCTTGAGCGCCTTGGCGTCGTGGGCCACCACGGAGCGCTCGCCGCAGGCGCGCACGACCTCCTCTGGCCCCTCGCAGTCCCCGGCGAGGACATTGCCATCGTGGGCCACGGCGAAGCGCCACGATGGCCCCTCGGCGAACAGCGCACCCTCAGGGATCTCGGCAGCCACGACGGCTACATACAGTTCCTGCGCCTTGAGCTTGGCGATGTCGCCGACCGCCCCATGGCGCACGGACGCCGTCAGCCTGACCTCGGTCGCGGGCGCCGGCGCCGCCAGCTCGGGGTCGCCTAGCGCTTCCTCCAGGCGGCGCAGGGGGTCGCGCAGCTCGTACTCGCGGAACACCTCGCGCACCCGTGAGCGGTCGGGCTCGCGCGTGGCCTCACCGCGCGGATCGAAGTCGATCTCCACATCGCGCTGCACGGTGGCGAGCTGCTTGGACACGCGCGCGTCCTCGGCGTGGTCGATGAGGTTCTGCTTGCGCTTGGCGCCACCGATCTCGCGTACATGCCCGAGGACGCCCTCCAGGGAGCCGAAGCGCTGGATCAGATCGCTGGCGGTCTTATCTCCGATGCCGGGGACGCCGGGGATGTTGTCCGAGGTGTCGCCCTTCAGACCATAGAAGTCGGGGATCAGCTCAGGCGGGATGCCGTAGCGGTCCAGCACCGCCTGGTGGTCATAGATCTTCGTGTCGGTGATGCCGCGCGAGGTGGCCATCACCTTCACCACCCCCTCGGGATCGATCAGCTGGAAGACATCGCGGTCGCCGGTGACGATCATCACCGACACGCCGGCGGCGCGCGCACGCTCGGCGAGCGTTGCGATCACGTCGTCGGCCTCGTAGCCCTCCACCCTTACGTTGCGATAGCCAAAGGACTCCACCAGCGGTTCCATCGCCGGCCACTGCTGTTTGAGCAGATCCGGACGCGAGCGGCGCTGGGCCTTGTACTCGGAGAACAGCTCCGTGCGTCCGGACATGCCGGCATCCCAGGCCACTACCGTGGGGCACACGCCGTACTCGGTGACGATCTTCACGAGCATCGAGGCGAAGCCGAAGATCGCGTTGGTGGGGACCCCGGTTGAGGTGGCGATTGACTCGGGCAGCGCGTAGAAGGCGCGGTAGACAAGGCTTGGCCCATCGATCAGGAACAGTCGCCGCTCCCCCGCGCTCCCGTTGGTAGCCTCGCTCATCGTCGAGCACTTTAGGGCAGGAGGCCGGCGAACCGCGAGCAATAACATGGCCATCCATGGCCATGCCCACAAATCTAGGAGCCCCCGAGTTGAGCATCACCCCCAGCGCCCAGTACCGCCTCACGATTCGCGTCCGAATGGACGACACGCCGGGCGTAGTTGGAGAGGTGACCACCGCGATCGGCGAGGCCGGCGGGATGGTGGGCGCGGTCGATCTCGTCGAGGCCGACTCCCATGGCAGCGTCAGGGACATCGTGGTGGACGCGGCCAACCGCGAACACTGGGGCAGGATCCTGGCGGCGATCGATGCGCTTGAGGGCGTCGAGGTGATCGACACCACCGACCGCACCTTCCTGCTGCATGTGGGCGGCAAGATCGAACAGCACAACAAGCACCCGCTGAAGACGCGCGACGACCTCTCGATGACCTACACCCCCGGCGTGGCGCGGGTCTGCATCGCCATCCACGACGACCCCGACAAGGCTTTCCAGTACACGATCAAGCGCAATACGGTGGCGGTGGTCTCCGATGGCACGGCGGTGCTCGGCCTGGGTGACATCGGGCCGGCGGCGGCAATGCCGGTGATGGAGGGCAAGGCGTGCCTGTTCAAGGAGTTCGCGGGCGTGGATGCCTTCCCGATCTGCCTTGACACCAAGGACCCCGATGAGATCGTGCGGGCCGTCAAGCTGATGGCGCCCGGCTTTGGGGGGATCAACCTGGAGGACATCTCCGCGCCACGCTGTTTTGAGATCGAGGATCGCCTCAAAGAAGAGCTCGACATCCCTGTGTTTCATGACGATCAGCACGGCACCGCTGTGGTGGTGATGGCGGCGCTGCTGAACGCCGTGAAGCTGACGGAAAGACGCCTTGAGAACCTGCACGTGTTGGTCATTGGACTGGGCGCCGCGGGCGTGGCGGTGACGAAGATCCTGCTGGCCGCGGGTGTGCGCAACATCATCGGCGCGGACTCGCGCGGCGCTCTGCACGTCAAGCGCGGGGACTATCTGGATGGCTCGATGAACCCCGTCAAGCGCTGGTTCGCCGAGGTGACCAACCCCGAGTGCCGAGATGGCAAGCCGGCTGATGTGATCGACGGCGCCGACCTGCTGATCGGTCTCTCCGGCGCGAAGGCGATGCCCGCGGAGGCGCTGGCACGTATGAACCCCGACGCGATGGTGTTCGCCATGGCCAATCCCAACCCCGAGGTGAACCCCGAGGAGGCCGCCCCCTATGTGCGCATCATGGCGACGGGGCGCTCGGACTACCCCAACCAGATCAACAACGTGCTCTGCTTCCCCGGCATCTTCCGCGGCGCCCTCGATGTGCGTGCCCCCAGCATCACCGAGAAGATGAAGATGGCTGCTGCCCAGGCGATCGCTGACATCGTGCCCGAGCCGGAGCTGCGCGAGGACTACATCATTCCCTCGGTCTTCAACCGCGACGTGGCCCCCGCCGTGGCCGCGGCGGTGGCCGACGAGGCGCGCGCCAGCGGCACCGCGCTAGCCGGGCACGAGGTGGGCTACGCCCACGGCGACAACGGCACCCCCCACGTCGGCGCGCAGGTGTCAAGCTGAGGGAGTGATCGGTGCATGCCAGGCTAAGGAGTGGCCCAGGTGTCGAGCTGACGCAGGTGTCAAGCTGAGGGAGTGGTGATGTTATGCGGGTGACCGTAACCGGAGCGACAGGACTGGTCGGGCCGGCTGTCGTAGCCCACTTGCGCGCTCGTGACGCACAGGTCACGGTGCTCTCCCGCGACCCTGAGCGCGCCTTGGCGAAGTTGGTGGACACCGCGCCAACTCCGGGATCAGATCAAGACACACCTGCTCCTCTGCAGGCCTTTAGATGGGACCCGCTTGCGGAACCCGCGCCGGTGGAGGCCCTGTCAGGACGCGAGGGCGTGGTGCACTTGGCAGGCGAGCCGATTGCCCAGCGCTGGAGCCCTCAGGTCAAACGCGCGATCCGTGAGAGTCGCGTGCAGGGTACGCGCAACCTCATTGAGGGCCTGCGCGCGCTCGACTCAGCGGCCGAGGGCGCTCCACCTGGGCCCCGCCCACGCGTGCTGGTCAGCAGTTCCGCGATCGGCTATTACGGACATCATGCAGAGGAGCCCTTAGACGAGGAGGCCCCGGCCGGCCGCGACTACTTGGCGCAGATCTGCATTGCCTGGGAGGCCGAGGCGCGCAGCGCAACGGAGCTCGGCATGCGCGCGGTGCAGGTCCGTACCGGCGTGGTCCTCGATTCCCAAGGCGGCGCGCTGGCCAAGATGCTGCCTCCTTTTCGCCTGGGCATCGGCGGTCCCGTCGCCGGTGGCCGGCAGTTCATCTCGTGGATCCATCGCGACGATCTGGTGGAGATGATCTTGGCCGCGCTGTATGACGACACCTGGCAGGGTGCGATCAACGCGACCGCCCCCACGCCTGTGACCAATGGCGAGTTCTCCAAGGCGCTCGGCCGTGTTTTGCATCGCCCAGCATTCCTACCTGTCCCTGGACTCGCGTTGCACGCCCTGTACGGCGAGATGGCCGAGATCGTCACGAGCGGCGCGCGGGTCCTGCCGGCGAAGCCGCTGATGTTTGGCTACCGCTTTGCTCACCCCGACCTGGAGGAGGCGTTGCGCTCGGCGTTGGGCTGAAGCTCAGCCGGCGTTGAAGGTCCGCCAGAACACCAGCTGCCCATTTGTAACGCGATCGGCCCCATATCGCGAGAGCGTGCTGTCGCCATTGGGCTGGATCGAGTAGCGGCCGAGCACGGAGTCACGTTCCTTGGTGTGGAAGAACTGATCGACCACGGCCTGCTTGTTGTTGCCGCTGGAGCCGGCGTTGCGGATCGCCTGTAGGACGACGCTCATCGCCTCATAGCCGTAGAGAGCCTCGGGCGTAGGAGCTTCATGAAAACGGCTGCGGTAGTCAGCGAAGAGGTGCTGGGCTGAGGCGGGGTAAGCGCCTGCCGGAAGTATGGGGGTGGTGATGTAGGTGCTTTCACCGGCCGAGCCGATCTGATTCGCAAAGGCCGCATTGAGCATCGTGTTAGGACCCAGCAGCAGCAGATGGGGATCAGCCGCATGCAGCTGCCGCCAGAGGGCGACTACGCCCGGGGAGGTGCCACCGCTAAAGAAGACGGCCTGGGCGCCACTGCCCACGACCTTGTGCACCTCGCCGCTGAATTCAGAGCCAGCGGTGGTGGCGATGCTGTCGTGTCCCAGCACCTTGATGGCGCCCGCTGTCGCGTCGCCGGCGAGGATCTGCGCGAGTGGCACCTGGAAAGGGTCCTGGTCATCGATCACGTACAGGCGCTTGACGTGCAGTGCGCCCATCAGCCGCACCTGCGCGGCGGCCTGCACGGCATCGGCGGGCTCCAGGCGGCCGAAGCTGCGGTGGCCAGTCGGATAGAAGCGTTCGGGCTCATCCTGGCCCGCGTCGAGTGAGGAGGTCAAGCCCACATAGGGGCTTGCGGGGCTGATCTGGAGAATGCCGGCGGCGTTGATCAGCGGCAGCGAAATCGCCGTGGCGGCGGAGTTGTAGTCGCCGAGATAGGCGATTGTGCTGGTGTCCTGGGCGGCAGTCTTGGCGTCGGCCGCTGTTATGCCCGGGTCCCACTGACCCGTTTGCGGGTTGGCGTCGTCCAGGGAGTAGTAGCTGACGCGGTACTGCCCCACATGCCCGCCGGCCTCATACAGCGCCAGCTTCTCGCCGTTGACGATCTGCCCTGAGACGCCAGCTGAGGCGCCCTGCAGAGGCAAGCTTGAGTAGACCGTGAGCAGGTTGCCCAGGTTGCTCGATGCCCCAGAGACCCCCACTCCCCCGCAGCCAGAGACTGCTGCGGCGCCAGCCGCGAGCAGCCCCAGCAGGCAGAGGGCGTATTTCACATGCAAATGCGGCTGCCGATGCCGGCGCGAGCGCACCAGATGGCTAGCTGGTCCGGCGGCCGGGGAGGTAGCCGGAGAGGATCTTGAGGCAGGCACCAACGAGGATGATGACTGCAGCCAGCATGAACGCGTCGAAGCCCTTCGCGCCCAGCGCCCACAGCACGATCCAGACGACCAGGCCGGCAGTGACGGTGAGGATGAGTCCCATGAGCGGGCAATCCTATAGGGCCAGGCCCGCGGCAAGCTCCGCCACCAGCACACCTACCGCCCCCGCAGGGTCCTGTGCCTCGCCCGCGGCGCGCACCAGGCGAGTGCCCACGATCACCCCGTCTGCCCCGGCCTGTGCAGCCTGTCGAGCCTGCTCGGGCGTGGAGATACCAAAGCCGAGCGCCACCGGCGCGTGCGTGGCGGCCTTGGCTGCGGCGACGACCTCCGCGAAGCGCTCAGAAAGAGCCGCACGCTCTCCGGTGGTGCCAACGACCGAGACGGTGTAGAGAAAGCCGCGTGTCTGCGAGCCGATCTGCGCAAGGCGCTCTGGTGGCGTGGTGGGCGCCACGAGCGGCACGAGCGCGATCCCGTGTGCATCGCACGCCGCCAGCGCCTGCTCTGTCTCCTCCAGGGGAAGATCGGGCACGATCAGCCCACAGGCCCCCGTCCGTGCCAGGCGATCCACGAACGCCTCGACACCGGGCGCAAGCACCATGTTGGCGTAGCACATCAGCACCACGGGGATATCGGGCGCCAGCGCGCGCGCCAGCTCAAGCACGCTTGCGATATTGGCCCCCGCGGTCAACGCCTTGGTGCCCGCCGCATGGATGACCGGGCCGTCGGCCAGCGGATCGGAGTAAGGCACGCCCAGCTCGATGATGTCAGCGCCCGCCTGCACGCAGGCCTGGCCGATGCGCAAGGACTCCTCATGGGTGGGGTAGCCGCCCATCATGTAGGGCATCAGCGCCGCTCTCTTGCCGTGCTCGGAGAAGGCCCGGGCAAGACGCTCGGTCCCTGTCTGGGTGATCGTCAGGTCGCTCATGTCAGGGCCGTCATCAGGACGCTCATACCCATCGTCATGTCGCTCATGCCGAGAGCCTTCATCAGGACGCTCATACCCATCGTCATGTCGCTCATGCCGAGAGCCTTCAGGTCGCTCATGTCAGCGCCAGGACCTCGGCGAGATCCTTGTCGCCGCGCCCCGAGAGGCACACCAGATCAAGCTCGCCGTCCTCCTGCGCCAGCGTCCATGCCAGGGCATGGGCGGTCTCAAGCGCGGGGATGATCCCCTCAAGGCGCGTGACCTCGCGGAAGGCGGCTAGCGCCTGCGCATCGGTCACGGCGACATAGCGCGCTCGACCGGAGTCGCGCAGGAATGCGTGCTGGGGGCCCGTGCCGGGATAGTCCAAGCCGGCGGAGACCGAATGCGCCTCGATGATCTGCCCCTCCTCGTCCTGCATGATCGCCGATAGTGAGCCATGCAGCACGCCGGCGCGACCCCCCACGGTCAGCGGCGCTCCGTGGCGTGGCGTGTTGATGCCCTCCCCTCCCGCCTCCACGCCGATCAGCTGCACCTGCGGATCATCGAGAAAGGCGGTGAAGGTGCCGATCGCATTGGAGCCGCCACCGACACAGGCGATTACGCGTGACGGCAGCCGGCCCTCGCGTTTGAGGACCTGTGCGCGGGCCTCATCGCCGATGACTCGCTGTAGGTCGCGCACCAACGCCGGATAAGGCGCAGGACCGACTGCGGAGCCAATCACATAGTGGGTGCTCTGCACGTTAGTGACCCAATCGCGGATCGCGGCCGAGGTGGCCTCCTTGAGCGTGCGCGCACCCGCATCGATCGGCTGCACGGTAGCCCCCAACAGTTCCATGCGCTGCACGTTGGGGCGCTGGCGGCGCGTGTCCTCAGCGCCCATGTAGATCACACACTCAAGGCCCAGCAGCGCGCAGACCGTGGCCGTGGCCACCCCATGCTGGCCGGCGCCTGTCTCGGCGATGATGCGCCGCTTGCCCATGCGCTTTGCCAACAGTGCCTGGCCGAGCGCGTTGTTGAGCTTGTGCGAGCCGGTGTGGTTGAGATCCTCGCGCTTGAGGTACACCGGCCTGCCCATACGCTCGGACAAGCGCCGCGCGCGGTACAACGGCGTAGGACGTCCAGCGAAATCGCGCAGCAGTCCTTCCAGCTCGGAGCGGTAGTTCGGGTCCTCGCGGGCCGCGAGCCATGCCTGCTCCAGCTCCGCTAGTGCGGGCATCAGCGTCTCGGGAACAAACTGACCGCCGTAGCGGCCAAAGCGGTGCTCGATGGTGCTCACGCGGGCGAGCCTACCGACACCTGATGTGCCTGCGCAAAGAAGCTCCTCAACTTCTCGGGGTCCTTGTGTCCAGGCGCTGTCTCAGTGCCGCTAGCGGTGTCCACAGCGTAGGGATGCGTGGCGGCGATCGCCTCGGCCACATTGTCAGGACCTAGTCCACCGCTGAGAATCAGCGGCACCTTGGAGCGCCGCGCGGCCAGCAGCTTCCAGTCGAAGGTCTCCCCCGTGCCACCGCGCAACCCCTGCTTCTCAGGCGCCTTGGGACGCGCGTCGAGCAGATGATAGTCGACGTGGTAGCGCTCCACATCCCTGAGATCGCCCGGACCGGACACCTGCACGGCCTTGGCAATCTTCGCGCCGGTACGCCTCGCCGCCTCCAGGCAGAAGGCAGGACCCTCGTCGCCGTGCAGCTGAAGCATCGTCAGCTCCAGCACTTCACTGATGCGGGTGATCTCCTCAAGGGGCGCGTTGACGAACACCCCGCATAGCTCCACGCGCCGACGCATGGCGGCGGCAATGCGCTGGGCCTCCTCAATCGAGCAGCGCCGGGGACTGCGCTCGTAGAAGATCATGCCGAGTGCCCACGCGCCGAGCCCCACCGCCAGCTCAGCGTCCTCCAGGCGGGTTATGCCGCATACCTTGATGTTCGGAGTCATCGACCCCAACGGTAGCGTCCCGCCAACTCGGGTACCACCGGAGGGCCGCCGTAGCGGCCCTCCGTCCCCCTGCCTGGCAAGAGTTACTTCGGCGTGTTCGGGTTTTCCACCGAGTTGGGACGCGGGGCGAGCGTGACCTTTACGGTCTTGTGTTCATAGGAGCCATTGCCCTTGGCGCGCCTCAGTTCGATCGACACCGTTTCTCCAGGCTTCTTGGCGGAGATGACGGTGCCGAGTTCCTCGGAGCTCGTGACCGGCTTACCGTCGATGCCCACGATGATGTCGCCACCGACGGCGACCTGTTCGCCACCGATCTGGCCGCTGAGCGTGCCGCCGTGGATGCCCGCCTTCTGAGCAGGGGTACCGCTCTGCACGCTCTGCACCAGCGCTCCGCTCTTGACCGGCAGGTTCAAGGGCGCCAACGATTCATCGATCGTCAGTGAGGTCAGACCGAGATAAGCCCCACGTACGGTGCCACCTTTTTCAAGCTGGGGCAGCTCGCTCTTGGCAGTATTGATGGGCACTGCGAAGCCGATACCGACGCTGCCACCGCCGCTGCCACCTGTCTCGATCTGCGAGTTGATGCCGATCACGCGACCGCTTGCGTCCAGCAGCGGCCCACCCGAGTTGCCGGGATTGATCGGGGCATCGGTCTGCAGAACATTTGAGATCGTGAAGCCGTTGGGCGCCGTGATCTGACGCTGCAGGGCGGAGACCACACCTGTGGTCAGCGTGCGATCCAGGCCGAAGGGGTTGCCGATCGCCAGTACCGGGTCACCCACCTGCGCTTTGCTTGAGTCACCTAGCGTCAGGGGATGCAGCGTCAAACCTTCGGTGGGGATGTGCAGCACAGCAAGGTCGTTGGAGGGGTCCTTACCGACAACCTGGGCGTTAACGGTCTTGCCATGTTCGAGGCTGACCGTCACCTTGACGGCGTTCTCGACCACGTGCCAATTGGTCAGAATGGTGCCGCTTGCGCTGACGACGATGCCCGAGCCAGAGGCCGTGCCCTGCTGCTGCTGGCTTTCGCCGCCGAACAGGAAGGGCGATTCGCTCTGCTTGACGATCGTGGAGGTCACAAACACCACACCAGGCGCATCGCGCACATAGATGTCGTGCGGCGTAAGCCCGCGGCTTTCAGAAGAAGCGTTAGAAGGGGCGAGAGGTGCGGAGGACTCGATCGTGACAGTCCTTGACGAGTTGCTGCCGAGGTCACCGGCGATGGCCAGCACAGCGACCACGACACCGGCGCCGAGTAGCGCGGCTACGAATGGGATGGCAAAAATACGTTTCATGTGAGTGAGGATGATCGACCGCTATGAAGGCGGTCTAAAGGGGAGCCATGTGACCTCTAAAACTTGCGCAATGCTCGCAAGGCCAGCTCGGGGTCCGGTGCGCGCATCAGCAACTCTCCCACAAGTACTGCCTGCACACCCTGTTCGTGTAGCTCGCGCAACTGCTCCGCCGAAGCGATCCCCGACTCCGACACCACCATGATGCCGGCCGGCATCTCAGCCAAGAGTCGCGCGGTACGCCGCACATCCACGCTGAAGTCGCGCAGATCGCGGTTGTTGACACCGATCAGATCGGCCCCCACGCTTAGTGCGACCTCCAGCTCGGCGCTGTCGTGGACCTCCACCAACACGTCTAGACCTAGCTCGCGGGCCTGCTCGTGCAGCTCCACCAGCGTAGGACGCGGCAGTGCGGCCACGATCAGCAACACCGCGTCAGCTCCCGCGGAGCGTGCCTCGTACAGCTGATAGGGATCGACGATGAAGTCCTTGCGGAGAATCGGCAGCCCACACGCTGCCCGCGCCTGACGCAGATCCTCAAGTGTCCCTTCGAAGTGCGGCCCCTCGGTGAGAACCGACAGTGCAGCGGCTCCGCCGCGCTCATAAGCGCTCACCATCTGGGACACGTCGGCATCTCCACGCAGCTTGCCCGCTGAGGGTGAACGACGCTTGAACTCCGCTATCACCGCGATGCCCGGGGCACACAGCGCGTCGCGCAAGGGCCTGGGTGAACTGCTGACAGACGAGGCACCAGCAGATGGGGCGCCGGCAGGTGAGACATTCCCCACAACGCCAAGCTCGGCCATTGGCAGATCGCGCTTGCGCTGCTCCAAATCCGCGCGCGTGCGGGCAACGATCTCATCCAGCACCGTGGCGCTCACGAGGACGCTCCCACTCGCACAAACTGCAGCATCCCCCGCGCGCGACTCATGAAGGGACACCCGCCGGCGCATGGCGCTGGCTTGCCTGCACATAGCCCTCCAACGCGCGTGCCGCATCGCCCTGCGCGAGGGTTGTGCGCGCCAGCTCCACGCCCTCGGCGACGCTCGCGGCAGCGCCCGCGACGTAGATCGCCGCACCCGCATTGATCAAGGCCAGATCGGCACGAGGTCCCTGCCCGCCTTCAAGGATGGAGCGTGTGACCTGCGCGTTCTCCTCGGGACTGCCTCCCTCATAGTCGCGCGCCGCCAACGCGATCCCCACATCGCCCGGCGTGAGCGTGTAGGCGTGCAGCTCGTCCCCTTTCACCTCGATCACGCGAGTGGCCGCCGAGGTCGAGATCTCATCCAGCCCGTCCTCGCTGGAGACGACCAACGCGTGCTCCACACCCAGCAGTGCCAGCGCGCCCGCGACGATCTCCAGGAAGGCGGAGTCGGATACGCCGATCAGCTGGCGACTGGCGCCCGCGGGGTTGGTAAGGGGCCCGAGCAGATTGAAGACGGTGCGCACCGCCAACTCGCGGCGCACCGGAATCACGAAGCGCGTGGCCTGATGATGGGCCGGTGCGAACATGAAGCCGAAGCCAGCCTCTTCGATGCAGCCAGCGACACCCTGCGGGTCCAGATCGATGCGCGCCCCCAGCGCCTCAAGCACATCGGCTGAGCCAGAAGGGCTGGTGGCGGAACGGTTGCCGTGCTTGGCCACGGCGCAGCCCGCGCCTGCCGCGATCAGCGCGGCAGTCGTGGAGACGTTGAAGGTCCGCCGGCCGCCGCCTGTGCCGGCGGTGTCAAGCAGATCCGCGCGCTCAGTCGGCACATGCGCTGCCAGCTCGCGCATCGTCCTGGCTAGTCCCGCCAGCTCCTGCGTGGTCTCACCCTTGGTGCGCAGGGCAATCAGGAAGGCCGCGATCTGCGTCTCGGAGACCTCGCCGTGCATGATCTGGGCCAGCACCTCCGATGCCTCATCGGCGCTCAGATCGCGCCGCGCGGCGAGCGCGTCGATAGCTTTGGTGAGCACTTCATTGGGCATCAGGACACCTGCATGATGACGGGGTCTGGCGGCATTCGAGCTCCTCAGGTCAGGAAGTTCGCCAACAGCCGCTTGCCCTGATCGGTCAACACCGACTCGGGGTGAAACTGCACGCCCTCCGCGGGCAGCTCGCGGTGACGCACCGCCATCAGCACGCCATCACCACGTGCCGATGCTTCCAGGCAGTCGGGAAGCTCGGCATCCACCACCAGCGAGTGGTAGCGGCCCACCGTCAGCGGACTGGAGAGGCCCGTGAAGATCGTGCGTCCGTCGTGCTCGATCGTGGTGGCCTTGCCGTGCACCGGAGGATGCAACGTCACTTTCCCACCGAACGCCTGTGCCAGGGCCTGGTGGCCAAGGCACACGCCCAGCGTTGGCACCCCTCCCTCGGCGGGCATCCGCCGCACGAGCTCAAGGGTGATGCCGGCCTCATCGGGCGTGCAGGGGCCGGGCGAGACAACGCAGCGCTCATAACCGCCGGCCAGCAGCTCATCGACTGTGGCGCGATCGTTGCGCACCGTCTCCACCTGCGCCCCCAACTCGCCTAGATACTGCACGAGGTTGTAGGTGAAGGAATCGTAGTTATCCAGGACGAGCACTCTCATGGTGTGTGGACTCAGCCCCAATCCGCCTGCGTGCAGGCCAGTTCGATCGCGCGCATAGCCGCTGTAGACTTGGCCACCGACTCCTCATACTCGTATGCCGGTTTGGCATCGGCCACCGTGCCGCCCCCCGCCTGTACGTGTGCCACGCCGTCTTTAACTACGACGGTGCGAATGTGGATGGCGGTATCGAGGTCGCCGTTGTAGGAGAGATATCCGATGGCGCCGCCGTAGCCGCCGCGCTTGATCGGCTCAAGCTCGTCGATGATCTGCATCGCCCGTACCTTGGGAGCTCCGGAGAGGGTGCCCGCCGGCAACACCGAGCGCAACGCGTCCATCGCTCCAACGTCCGCGCGCAGCGTGCCCGAGACGGAGGAGACGATGTGCATCACGTGGCTGTAGAGCTCGATCTCCATCAGCTCATCGACGGTGACGCTGCCGTACTCGCAGACCCGGCCAAGGTCGTTGCGCCCTAGGTCCACCAACATCACGTGCTCCGCGCGCTCCTTCTCATCCGCCAGCAGCTCGCCTGCGATGCGGCGATCATCCTCGGGAGTCTCTCCGCGTGGGCGGGTGCCCGCGATGGGGCGCGTGGAGACATGACTGCCGGTAACGGTCAGCAGCGGCTCGGGGCTGGCGCCCGCCACCTGGAAGTCGCCGAAGTCCAGGAAGTACATGTAGGGGCTCGGATTGACCGCGCGCAACCCGCGATAGATGGAGAAAGCCTCCACCGGCACCGGCGCGGACCAGCGCTGCGAGGGCACCACCTGGAAAGCGTCGCCGGCAAAGATGTACTCCACGATGCGCGCCACCATGCCTTCAAAGTCCTCACGGGACATGTTTGACTGAAACTCAGGCATCGTCCGCGGGTCTGTCATGCCAGCGGAATGCGACATGGAACCAGTGCTGGTGTGCGATCCCTCGGGATGCGACATGGAACCAGTGCCGGTGTGCGACCCTTCGGGATGCGGCACAGGACCGGCGAGCGCGTTCCGGATCTCGGCGATGCTCTCCACGGCACTCGCATGAGCACGCTCGACGTCGGACTCCGCCTCCAGGTCGGCATTGACGAGGATCGTCACGGTGTGCTTGAGGTGATCGAAGATCACCAAGGCATCGGAGAGCATCAACGCCATGTCGGGCAACCCCAGCGGATCGGGATTTGGCTCTGCAAGCGGCTCCACGGTGCGCACGAGGTCATAGCCAAAGAAGCCCACCGCGCCGCCCATGAACGGAAACTCGCCTGCTGCCGGCGCCCCTGACACATCCGTCAACAGCTGTGCCTGGCGGAAGCGCCCAACGTGCTCGGCAGCCAGCGCGTATGGGTCGCCCTCCTCGCCCAACGACCAGCGCAAAACCGAGCGCGGCCTGAAGCCGATGAACGAGTAGCGCCCCATGCGCTGACCCTGCTCGGCGGACTCCAGCAGGAAGCAAGGCTCCCCCGGAGCCAGCGCTCGCAACTTCAGGAACGCCGACACCGGCGTCTCGCAGTCGGCGATGAAGCTCTCGCAGACCGGAAGCAGGTTGTACGAGACGCTAGCGACGGCGCTCATCGAGCACCCGCTCGGCGTCGGCCAGGGCACGGCCGCGGCTGTGCAGCAGCACCAGCAGGTGGTAGAGCACGTCGGCTGCCTCTTCATCCACGCGCTCATCGGACTCCTCGCGCGCCGCGCGCGCCACCTCCTCAGCCTCCTCCATGACCTTCTCGCCGATCAACGGCGGATCGTCAAGCAGCGTCACCGTATAAGAGCCCGTCGGACGCTCTAGCGCCCGCTCGCGCAGTGTGCGCTCAAGACCCGGCAGCGTCTCGTGTGGAGCCCCCGGGGCAAGGTCGCCGCGGTGAAAGCAGGTGCGCTCGCCGGTGTGGCAGGCAGGGCCGGCGGGCTCCACCAGAGCCAGCAGCGTGTCCCCGTCGCAGTCGATGCGTAGCGCCCTGACGGTCTGGGTGTTGCCGCTTGTGGCGCCCTTGTGCCACAGCTCCTTGCGCGAGCGACTCCAGAGGTGCAGCTCGCCCGTGGCGCGGGTGCGTTTCAGCGCCTCCTCGTTCATGTAGGCCAGCATCAACACCTCGCCGCTGTGCCAATCCTGCACCACGCATGGCACCAAGCCGCGCTCGTCGTAGACAAGCATCTCCGCAAGCGGCTCAGCGACCGGGGTCTCCACCCGCGCCATTGTAGGGGCCCGGGTGCTGCATCATTGCGCCGAACAATGACACCACTGCTCCAGCGCAAGCTGATCGTCGTCACCGGCAAGGGCGGCGTCGGCAAGACAACGATCTCCGGCGCCCTTGGCCTGCTGGCAGCGCGTCGTGGGCTGCGCACCCTCGTAGTGGAGGTCGGCGAGCGACAGCACATTCCCGCGCTGCTGGACATACCCGAGCCGTCCCAGGCGGGCATCGAGGTGTCTTTGTCGGACAGCCTGTCAAGCATGTCGATCGACCCTGACCGCGCGCTGGCCGACTGGCTGCGTGCGCTCGGCGGGCGGGTGTCCTCGCGCGTGCTGCTCTCCAGCGCCACCTTCCAGTACTTCGTAGCGGCCGCTCCAGGCGCCCGCGAGGTCCTCAGCATGGTAAAGGTGCTGGAGCTGACCGAAAACGAAGATAAGCCAGGGCGCAAGCGCAACCGGGACGCATATGACCTGGTGATTCTCGACGCGCCCGCCACTGGCCACGCGCTGGCGCTGCTCAGCTCACCGCGTACCTTCACCGGGCTTGCACGCGTGGGACCGATCGCGGCACAGACACGCCTGGTGAGCGATCTACTCGAAGACCCCGAGCGCTCCGGCTATGTAGCGGTGGCCCAGGGCAGCGAGATGGCAGTTGCCGAGACCTTGGAGCTGCGCGACCGCCTACGCGAGGAGCTCGACCGTGAGCTGGACGTGGTGATCGCCAACGGCGCCTTGCCGCGACGCTTTGACGAGCACGAGCTCAGCAAGGTCGCCAAGCTCGGGGCGGAACATCCGGCGACGCGCTCCGCCATTGCGGCCGCCAACGCCGTGCATGTGCGCGCGCGCATGCAGAACAACCAGATAGCGCGTCTGCGCCGACAGCAACTGCATGTGCTGCGGGTGCCCTTCCTCTTTATGCCCGGCTTGGATGCGACCGCCTTGCAGTCGATCGCCAGCCGTCTGGAGCGTGGACTCGGCCTCACCGAGAGCGCTTAGAGCCTCCCCTCTCAGCTCACAGCAACTCTCAGCTCACAGCACGGTCCCCTGCGTGTCCAGCCATCCCAAGACGTCAAGCGCATTGCGGCGAGGGATGGGAACGGGATAGAAGACCCGGTCGATGATCCCTTCGTGAGCGATGAACGTCAGGCGGCTGTAAACACGCTGGCCGCTGCTGGAGCATGAGGTAGGTAGGTCGATCGCGGACGCCAGCTCCATCCTTGAGTCGCTCAGCAGCGGAAACTGCAGACGCTCGCGCCGGGAGAAACGTCGCTGCTCCTCGGGCGAGCTAGCGCTGACGCCGACGACGTGGAACCTGCGTCCCGCAAAGCTGGCCACATGCTCACGAAAGAGCCGGCTTTGCAATGTGCAGCCACTGCCAAGCAGGCCATCTGGATCCTGGCGGCGCTCGCGCAACGTCTCTGTTCCCGGATGCACGAATACCACCACCGGCTCAATCGCCAGCTTCGCCAAATCCAGTTCGCCCCCCGTCGTGCACGCCAAGCGCAGCGAGGGCAACGGCTGCCCCAGCAGCGACTCCACCAGCTCACCGTCGCTCGACGCCCAGGTCGCCTGCTGCTCTAGCTGGCTTGGGCTAGCGAGCATTGCCATCCAGATCCGCGTTAGCCAGTCGATATAGGCGCGTGTACATGTCCTGTTCCAACAGTCCGATCCGCATCAGAGTGCTCATGTAGCGGTGCACGGTGCTGTTGTTCATCTCCAGCTGCTTGGCCACTTCCGCAACGCCCCGCTCGGTGCCGTCCAGCGGGAAGCACGTCAGCACCTGAAGGCCAATCAGAAGCGAATGCGACAGGCTCCTGTCTTCCATCAGAGTGCGGAACAGCCACTGCGTGGACTGCCCCGCATCCTTAACCCGGGCGCTCGCCGAGCCCTTACGCGAATCGGCTGCTGAGCCGGAGGCATTGCGAACGATCACGCGCTCGACCTGATCCTCGGTGAGCTGGATGAAGACCCGCCCGCCTTCTGCTTGATCGCCCATGGTGCGGGCCGAGCGCTGTTTGCTGCGCCCGGCCCGCGGTGGAGCGCTTCGCGGCATCGAGACACCGGACTTGCCCTCCTTGGCAGCGCTCCGGGCGCGGCGCCCCTCCCCTCCGCGCTTGGGAGCTGCAGTCCGACTGGTGTGTTTGTCTCGCATTGCCTTGATAGTGATGATGCCTTGGAGCCCCTCCGCTCACAATGCACAAGTGAAAATTGTTCTGATTGGTGCACCGAGAACGGATCCCGGATACGTGTCCTAAGTCCCACCGTTCACTGCATGCTCGACTTCGAAAGAGAGACCACCTTAGGCCGACTGCTGGCCATAGGCTACGCGCCACAGGCGCAACACTGGCATCAATACACGCGCCAGAGATCCGCCAGCACGCGCCAAGCGCACGGTCTGCTCGCGCATGTGCGGAGCTCGCGCGCTGTCCTTCGACAGGTACATAGCAACCATGCAGGCCACGATTACGGCATGGCGGTAGCCGTTATGCAGAACCTTCGCCTGAGCACGAGTACGACTAATCAGTTCGCACACGCGCCTGGTACCAAGCTCCTCGCTTGAATAGTGCTCGATATAGCTGTGCGCACCGCTCTCGGCATCCTCGGCGCGATCAACGTAGCTGTCCAGCATGGTGGTCGTGACGGAAAACCACGGAAAATAGACCGCGTAGACCTCTGCGACATCACATCCTGGACCATTCGGCTCCGCCGCCAGAGCAAGCATAACGTGGGCAGCCGCCGAACAGCTTGCAGCAGCAGACAACTCATACCAAGCGATCTCCCCCGGCTCAGTGAGCGCATGCCGCTCACGCTCCACCCAGCGCTGCAAGGCCACATTTCGCCGCGCGGCATCCGGCTCGTGGTTATAGATCCCCACGTCCGAGCGTCTCCCCTCATCCAGCAGCCGTCCACGCACCTGGCAATATGACGGAAGCGCCAGACAGCATTCCCGACAGGCCGCCACCATCACCTGGAGATAGCCAGCATCATCTTTCCAGGGATGATGACTGTAGTAGGCCGAGGTCGGTTTAGCGGGATCAACGGCATCGAGCAAGGCGCGGTGCAGCCAACGGCCGTTGATCTCTCCCGCTGGCGCCCCGCGCTCACTGACATTGTCGAGGAAGTCCCAAATGCCCTCGTAGGCAACAAGCAGGCGCAGGAGACTGGGATCACGGCGTGAAGTCAATATCGAGAACAGCACCGATCCGTCGGCATTGGCGCGTTTACGAGTCAATGACTGCAAGGCGTCAGCCCGCAAAGCTAGATCGGGAATCGCCAGCGCCCGCTCCTCCCAGCGGTGGATTTCGCGGGCTGTGAGCGGCAGCCCCCAGACTAACTCCCGGAGAGCCGCCCGGAAAAGCGCCCAAGCCTGCCCTACGGCCGACAAAGTTGAATCGTATATTCGTCCAAGAAACCAGATATTTCTGGACGCTATCGATCGGATCGGTCGTTTTAGCCCGCTCTACAGGATTCTAATTGATCGTTGATTTCGATTAGACTATTAGTCTTGCAGGCTGAGCGCAGGGCGTACTCGTGCAGCCAGGTATCCCGGTATCGCCACGATCGCCACCGCCACGGCAGTAACCACGACGAAGCTGCCGACGGCTACGAATGCTCCAATTGAAAACACAACAGGAAAGCCAGTGACAGTAGCCAACGCATGACTCAACAGAAGCTGGCCGTAGATGCCGAAGACAGCCCCGATCGAGCAACCGGCCCCGAGCAGCAGCGCGCTCTCCACCAGCAATGCCCGCCACAGCACAGCGCGACTGAAGCCGTCAACCTTCATATCGGCCAGCCTTGCACGTCGCTGCCAGATCATCGCCCCCATTGCCGCGGCCATCGCAAGAATTGCGGCTATCAGTACCAGTGTGGCAATCTGTGTCAGACGCTCCAGGCCCTGACGACTTGCCTCCCGATGCCGCGTCTCGCGGTGCAGCGTGGTCTCAGCCGTGAGCCCCGAATGCGGCCCCAGCGCCTGCTGAACCTCACGACTTACAACCGCCGGGGAGACTCCTGGAGCAAGGACGATGTTGTAAGCACTGACGGCCCCGCTGCCCCATGCCCGTGCAAAATCCTGCGCGTTGACGATGATCGCCCCCGGAGACCAGCCAACGTTTGTGCTCAGTCCGGCGACGCGCAGCGTGGTGGGCCTTGGCGAAGGCAGCGTGAATACATCCCCCACCCGCAGATGATGTTCGTCTGCGATTGACTGCGAGACGACCGCCCAGCCACCTTGGCGAATCCGGCTGGTTGCCAACGTCAGATTGCCGCTTACGAGCTGACTCCGGGGAATCGGCTGGACCGCCTCGCTTGGAGGGCCCAGCACCCATATGCGGCGATCTCCAAAATCTAGAAAGCCGCCACGATAGAAGCGCAGGGCCTGCACTCCCGGTATACGCCTCAGCGCAACAAGAGCACTCTGATGAAATGGAGTTGTGGCAAACAGATCGGCTGGATCAGCAGGAGAGACCCAGATATCCGCAATGCTGTTCAGATCCCTCGTAGCATTATCAAGCCCATGCTGAAGATTGGCGCGGGCGCCTTGGATGGCTACGCTGCCGAGCACTGCGATGGCGCCGGTTGCCGCAATGGCCAGTGACCGTGCACGAGCTGGCTGTGAGCGCAACTCAAGCGTCGCGAGATAAGGCGCGGCGCCTTTGACTGGTCGTTGAAGACGATCAAAGACCAGCACCACGCCGTCCAACAAGGCGGGCAGGAGCAGCAGTAACGCCACTACCAAGCTCAGGATGCCAACGATTGCGGCCTGCGGCATCAGCAGCAGGATGATCGTAGTGACCGCCAGACATGCCAATCCACCAAGGAGGGCTCGCGTTGTCCCTCCATATCCGGTTCGCTCCGGAGCATGGCCAAGTGAAAGCGGGGAGAAGATATCCTTGCGCAGCGGAGCGAGCACTCCGACGCACGCGGCCAACAGCCCCCCAGTGACCGCTAACGCTACGCTTTGCCAGGTGACAATGCGCTGAGAGCCAACGGCAAAGGCCGACAGAAGGTAGTCCGGATTCTGACGAAAGAGCGCCAGTGAAAGGAGATCGCCAAGTGCCAGACCCACAAGTGCGGCGACGCCACCGAGAATCAGCCCGTCAAGCAGCAGCACCGCAACGATCGTCCGGCGGGGATAGCCGTCCAACTGAAGATCTTCGACAAGCAGCCGACGCTGGGGGACCGTCAACAGGATCGCGTTGAATGCGAACAGAAAGCCCACCATGGCACTGATTGCCGAAAACAGCAGGGCCGACTGGTTGGCTGGTCCCGCCGCCTGGCTAAACAGTGTCGCGTCGAAGTTGGCCGGCCTGACATCGAGAGTACCAGCAGCCAGACGCGCCAGCCCTTCGTGCACTTCAGCATCGTGGCCCGCAATGGGCTTGACGAAGATCCTGCTCACACGACCTCTCAGACCCGCGAGCTTCTGAGCGTAGCTCAGCGGCGCGATTGCCACCGGACTGTCGACCAAGGGGCCGATGTCGCTGCGCAGCAGCTCCGCACCAAGAAAGCTGGCCACTATCCGCCCACCAATCTGAAGATCCACCGGGCTTAGTGACAACAGTCCCATCGACTGTGCGATCGGCGCGGGCAACGCAAACGCCTGCTGGCGGGCAAGCTGGGTCGCGGTGAAATGGTGCAGCAACGGCCCCGCCAGGCTGGCGAAGTGAGGATCGGTGCCGATCAAGTTCACCGAGCGCTGGCCCTGCGGACCAAGCACATTGGCGCGCACTTCCAGCACCGGCTCGGCCGCCTGGACCCCCGGCAAGCTTTGCACCTCGCCGAGCATCCGCTGATCAAAGCCATCTGGGCTGCGCCCCGCGAGCTGAAAGCGCATGTTCCCAACGATCCCCTTGGTGAGCTGCTGCACCGAGCCATCAAGGCTGGTGCTGGCGATCTGGGAGGCAAACAGCAAAGCAACCCCAACGGCGATCCCCGCCACGGCAAATAGCTCCTGCACGATGCGGGTGCGCAGACGCAAGCGGTAGAGCAAGAGAATGCTCGACAGCTTCATCCTCTCAAGACTCCTGTGCGGGTACGGGTCGTCGGGTTAGGTGCAGCCCATCAGTCGGGTATTGACCTTCAGCTGGCATCGACTGACACCAGCCGCGGCTCCGGCTCGTCGTCTCGCAATTGTCCGTCGCGCAACGTCAGCACACGATCGGCATAGCTTGCCGCCTGCGGATCGTGAGTCACGAGCACCACCGTCAGCTCGCGCTGGCGACAGACGCCAGCCAGCAGCTCAAGCACCTCTTGCCCGCGTCGGCTGTCCAGGCTGCCGGTGGGCTCATCGGCGAGGACCAGCTTCGGATCGGTGGACAGCGCGCGGGCGATCATCACGCGCTGACGCTCGCCCATCGAGAGCTGATCGGAGCGATGATGCAGACGATCCTCAAGCCCCAGCGTGTCCATTAGAGGCGTCACCTGCTCGCGTGCCTCCCGGGCACGCACCCCCATTCCCATCAGCTTCAGCGCGGCGTTGTCGACCGCACTCACGCCCGGGGTCAAATTGAGCGTCTGACGCACGAACCCAAGCTCGCGCAGTCGATAGCGCGCCGCCTTCTGGTCAGAGAGCGCGGATATCTCATGACCGTCGAGCACTATCGAGCCGCTGTCCGGGCGCAGCAGTGCCGCGATCAGAAGCAACAGCGTGGACTTGCCCGATCCGCTGGGTCCGTATAGGGCAACCAGTTCGCCCTTGCGCACCTTCAGCGAGACGCCGTCCACGGCATGCACAGGCTCGCTCTCACCGATGCGGTAGTGCTTGACGATCTCGTGCAGTTCGAGCACGACGCCTCTACGCGGACTGTTCGCGACTGCGCAACTGGATCACCTTGCCGGGGGGCTCCTCTTCGTCCTCCGGCAGCGGTTCTTCGGGCAACTGCGGCGGTGTTGAAAGGCGCCCACCACTTAGCGAGGCGATGTGGTGAGCACGCATCACCGCGGGCATGTCGGGAACCGTGATCAGTACCGCCATGCCTTCGTCGTCGGCCAGCGAGCGCAGCAGCTGTGTCACCTGCTCGCGCTCGATCACATCCAGATTCGCCGTCGGGTCGTCAACCAGCAATAGCTTCGGGGCGCGCACGATCCCGTGAGCGATCGAGACCAGCGAGCGCTCGCCGTCAGAGAGGCTTCCCCAATGCTGACCGGCACACTCGGACATCCCCACTCGCTCCAGCGCCTCTCTGGCCAGGCCGTAGGCATGGCGGCGACCGCGCTCGGCCAGCCGCGGCAGAGCCACGTAATCCATCATGCGCAGATCGCTCTTGGGGCCCGCACGTCTGACCCAGCCGATCCGCTCCAGCATTAGACGCGTGTGCTCGGCCTCGCGCAGCTTGGCCATATCGACGCCTTCAAAGCGCACTGTGCCCTGATCGGGCCGCTCCAGGCGCGCGGCGATCTTCAGCAATGTGGTCTTGCCCACGCCGCGTTTGCCCCATACGGCCACCAGCTGCCCAGCGCCTACTTCGAGCGTCACATCCTTGAGCACTCGCACACGGTGCGCTCCCCGTAGGTAGCTCTTGCCGACGCCTTCCAGCGAGAGCAGAGGCTTCATCTCATGCTTCCCGCTGTCGGCGGCTCGCATCCTGGAAGCCCGCACCCATGTTCTCCAGCGACTCTCGCACGCCCTGCAACCAGCCCAACCGTGACTCCCAGAACGCCAGCTCGGCATCTCTGACCATCACCATTACAAGCCCCGACCAGCGACTGGGGTCGGGAGGGCGAATCCGTTCAAAAGACTTCTTCAGCTCCTGCACCCGACCCAAGCACACCAACTCCTGGCCGTACACCAGCTCAATCATGCGCGGCAGGTTCTGCGGCTGGCACAGTGCGATCTTCATATGCAGCTCGTCACGCAGCGGCGGCGCCGAGGAGGAGGCGAACAGCCATTGCTCGAAGTGGCGTACGCCCTCTTCGGTGGCCTCATAGGAGGACTCCTCGCGCGCTCGCACCAGACCCTCCCGTTCCAGGCGGGCCAATGCGGAGTACACGTTGGAATCGACGAACTCAGCCGAGGACAGGCGCTGGCGCAGTTTGGCCGTCAGCCTGTGAGCGGGGCTGGGCTCCTCGATGACTAATCCCAGTACGGCAATCTTTGCTGACATCTTTTTGTGCGCTCCCTCGCGGGGTCTTTACCAGGTCTTGGGACGGTACACCATCTACCGTCCCCGCGTGAGCTTAAGCTGAATGATTCAGATAAGCTGTCATCTCGATCCGTGAGACAAGCCAGTAGATAAAGGCTAGCGTGGCTGGCTCATAGGCGGGTGTTGTGTTTCCAACACTGGCGGCCAGCGTCAGGATCTACGTGATCCCCAGGCGATCCAGCAGGCCCTCATCGGTACGCCATTCGCGCCGTACCCTGACCCCCAGATCGAGGTGCACCTGGCCCTGCAGCTCCCTTTCGAGCTCCTTCCTCGCCGCGCGCCCCACCGCCTTGATCATGCGTCCTTGAGCGCCGATCACAATGCCTTTCTGGGACTCGCTCTCCACCCAGATCAGCGCCCTGATCCGCGTCAGATCGGTCCTCGGGTACTCGATCTCCTCCACCATCACCTCGACCGCATGGGGCACCTCCTGGAAGGTGCGTCTGATCACCGCCTCCCTGATCAGCTCCGCCAGTAGGACCGCCTGCGGCTGATCTGAGTGTTCCGCGGGATCGAACATGAAAGGGCCTTCGGGCATCTGCGCCGCCACGTGCTCGACTAGCTCCATCACGCCCTCGCCGGTGCGTGCCGAGATCGGGAACACCTCCCCCACCCCCTCCAGCTCAGCAGCCTGCGTCAGCGCCTCTACGGTCTGCTTGCGACCCACCCGGTCGACCTTGTTGACCGCCACCGTCACCTGAGCCTTTGCCTGCGCCAATGTTGCCGCGATGAACCTGTCTCCCGGCCCTACGCCCTGTTCGCCTGAGACCACCAGCAACGCCGAGTCGGCATCCTTCAGCTCCTGCTGAACACGTCCCGCCATGCGCGTCGTGAGCGCGTCGCGCGGGCGCTGCACCCCCGGCAGATCCACCAGCACCAGCTGGCACTCGCCCCTTGTCCACACCCCGCGGATCGCCCGGCGCGTGGTCTGTGGACGGTCCGAGACGATCGCCACCTTGTCCCCCACCACCGCGTTTACCAGCGTTGACTTGCCCACGTTGGGGCGACCCGCAAGCGCTACGAACCCGCTGTGTGTGGTCATGAACGCGGGCTCTCCGCGTCCGCCTCGGGTGCAACCGGCGCAGGCGCGATGTCTCCATGGTCATCCAGCTGTGGGTCGATGATCTCCCAACGCAGGATCTCCGCCTGCACGGCCAGCATCTCACCCTCGTCGGTCTCGTGGTCCATCCCCACCAGGTGCAGTACACCGTGAACCACCGCCTCGCGCACGTCCTCGGTGTACTCCACACAGATCACCACGTCTCCCAGCTCGCGCGGGGCGGGCGGGGACAGCGGGGCGAGCGGGGACCCAATCATTGCCGCGTCGATGCCGTCGATCGGGAAGGACAACACGTCGGTCGGCCCGTGCTTTCCACGGTGTTCTGAGTTCAACACCGCTATCCGCTCGGCGTCCACGAACTCGATCGCCACGTGACCATCCTGCACACCCGCTGCCCCCGCCGCCACCGTACACAGACGACTCATCTCCCGCAACGGCGGCGCCTCTGGGATGGACTGGGCGCCAATCACATCCAGCTCGATCCCTTGCAGCGCGCGGCCCACACCGAGCCGCCCTGAGCGGCTCTCCTCAAAACCAGCTTCCTCAGACACCTCGACGACCTCGATTTCGCGTGCTACGCAAGCCGGCGATCGGCAGCGTGCAGCTCCGGGGCCTCACGACGGCCATGCTCGTCGTAGGCCTCCACAATGCGCTGCACCAGCTTGTGGCGCACGACGTCCTCGCCGCCGAAGCGCACGAACTCGATGCCCTCGATCGCCTCCAGCACCTCCCCCACCACGACCAGGCCCGAGCGCTGCTCGCGGGGCAGGTCCACCTGGGTTACATCGCCTGTGACCACCATCCTCGAGCCGAAGCCCAGGCGCGTCAGGAACATCTTCATCTGCTCCGGTGTCGTGTTCTGCGCCTCGTCCAGGATCACGAAGGAGTCATTCAGCGTGCGCCCGCGCATGAACGCCAGCGGCGCGATCTCGATCACGCCGCGCTCCAGGTGCTGGCTGACCTTCTCGGGGTCCAGCATGTCGTGCAACGCATCGAACAGCGGGCGCAGATAGGGATCGACCTTGGCCATCAGATCGCCCGGCAGGAAGCCCAGGCGCTCGCCCGCCTCCACCGCGGGGCGCGTCAGGATGATGCGGTTCACTTCGTTGCGCGACAGCGCCGCCGCCGCCATCGCCACCGCCAGGAATGTCTTGCCCGTGCCGGCCGGGCCCACGCCGAACGTGATTGTCGATTTGCGGATGCAGTCCACGTAGCGCTTCTGGTTCACCGTCTTGGGGGCCACGCGCAGGCCGCGATGGCGCCACACCACGTCCTCCAGCACCTTCGCCGGGGACTCGTGCGCGTCCAGGGCGCCCGTCACCGCCGAGATGGTGCCAGGGCCGATCTCGTGGCCGCGCGCGATCAGGTCCGACAGCTCCTTCACGACACGCTCGCCTCCGCGCATCTCATCCTCTGAGCCCTCCAGCGTGAGCAGGTTGCCGCGCAGCCACACGCTGCACTCCAGATGCTCCTCCAGTGCGCGCAGCACCGTGTCCTGGCTGCCGGCCAGCTCAGCCGCAACGTCCCCCGGCAGCTCGATCTGGGTCCTCATCGGTCGGGCGTCATCCTTGCCATGCCATCCCGCTGCCAAGCCTCATCCGCTGAGCGCCGCCTTCACGAGTCCCGACACGCGCTTGCCGTCGGCGCGGCCGTCCACGCTGGCCATCGCCAGCTTCATCGCCCCGCCCATGTCTCTCACCGACTCCGCTCCGCTCTGCTTCACCGCGTCCTGCACTATCTGCTCCAGCTCCGCATCGCTCAGCTCCGCTGGGAGGTAGCCGGCGATCAGCTGCGCCTCTTTCTCCTCGTTTTCTGCCAGGTCCTCGCGCCCCGCCTCGCGGTAGGCGCTCGCAGCCTCCACGCGGCGCTTGCGCTCGCGCCTGAGCACCGCCAACTCGTCGCTCGTGTCCTCCTTCGCCGCCTTCTGCAGCTCAGAGAGCACCAGGCGCAACGCGCCCACGCGCTCCTTGTCCCCGGCGCGCATCGCATCCTTCACGTCCGCGCTCACTTGCTCGGCTATCGCCATCTCAAAGCAGGATACGCCGCTCAGGGCTCGTCGCTGTATTCGAGGGGTGTCCGGCTGCCCAGGCGGCCCGGATCGGAGGCGTCGCGGCCGAAGATCAGCGCCACGTTCCAGTCGACCAGCAGGCGCAGCTTGCGACCCAGGCCGGGCATCAGCAGCAGGTGATAGGTGCGCGCGATGAACCATGCGGGGAGGCCGCGCCAGCGCACGCCCGCGGTGATCGCCACAGCCTGATTGTGGCCCAGCTCTGCGACCACACCCAGGCTGCGCCAGCGGAAGGGCTTTTCCCTGCCGTTGCCGAGGGTTGCCGCAACGTTGCGGGCGACGCGACGGCCCTGGCGCAAGGCGTGCTGCGCCGTCGGCGGGCAGGGCCGGCCGCGATGGGCGGGGTCGGGCACCGCCGCGCAGTCGCCGATCGCCCATATTTGGCCGTGGTGGCCTTCTACGCGCATCTTGCTGTCGACCACGATGCGCCCGCCGCCCTCCAGAGGCAATCGCAGCCGGGCCACCTCGGCGGCGGGCTTCACGCCTGCCGTCCACACCACCGTGCGCGCCAGCACCCGCTGACCGTCTGAGAGCGTGGCCGAGCGGTTGCTGACCTCTCTAAGCGTCGTGTCTGTCAGAACCTCGATTCCCCGGCCCTCCAGCTCGCGCCGGGCGAACCTGGAGAGTCCTTTGGAGACCTCCCCCATGATTCGCTCGCGCGCCTCCACCAGCACCCAGCGCATGCCCTGGGTGCGACAGCGCGGGTAGAGGTCGATTACTCGGGAGGCGAAGTCCTGCAGCTCCGCCAATCCCTCGACGCCCGCGTAGCCGGCGCCTACGAACACGAAGCCCAGGTAATCCGCCCGCTCGGCGGGGTCGTCCAGGGACTCCGCGATGTCAAGGCAGCTCAGCACCTGGTTGCGCAGCGCCGTGGCGTCGCTCAGCGACTTCAGTCCGATCGCGTGCTCCGCGAGTCCCGGAATCGGCAGCGTGCGCGACACCGACCCCAGCGCCACCACCAGGCGATCGTAGGCGAGGATCACCTCCTCGCCATCGATGCGTCTCACTGTGAGCGTGCCCTTTGCCGGGTCCGCGCTGTGCGCCCTCCCGATCAGCAGATCGGTGTGCTTGAGCTGGGAGCGCAGCGGCACCACCACGTGCCTGGGGTCGAGCGTCGCTCCCGCGGCGCCTGGTAGGAGCGGGGTGTAGAGCATGAAGTTGGCATCGTTCACCAGCGTCACCCTCGCGCTGTGCGCCGGCAGCACGCGCTCCAACGCACGGGCAGCGTAGAAGCCGCCAAAACCGCCTCCCGCTATCACCACGTGCCAGGCCATCTTGGCTTGAGCCTAGCCCCTTGAAACGGAAGAGGCCAATGTTACAAGCGTGTTACAAGCTTTTCCGTGACCGCGAATGGCCGGGGTTTGAGCGTGTCACAAGCTTTAAAGAAATAGGCTGCCGTCGATGAGCGACACTGCCTGCCCATGAGCGCATCCCTCTATCGCGACGCGTTGGCCCCTTTCCTGGCCGATGCCCAGCGCCTGCTGCCTGACGGGGGGGAAATCTTCGACGCGCACACCCACCTGGGCCTTGACGAGGACGGTCGCTCATTGACCCTTGAGCAGCTGCTGGGCCAGTTGGACGACGCCGGCGCCAGACGCGCGTGCGTCTTCCCGCTACACGATCCCGAGCGCCGTCCCGCCTATCGTGTGCCCAACGAACGCGTGCTCCGATGGGCGGGCGAAAGCGAGGGCAGGCTGATCCCCTTCGCGCGCCTGGACCCGGCGGAAGAACCTATCGCCGAGGGAGAGCGCTCGCTGGCGGCAGGCGCCCGGGGGATCAAGCTGCATCCTCGTGCCCAGGCGTTCTCCTTCGATGGCCCCGAGATGGACGGCATCTTCAAGCTTGCCGGCGAAGCCAAGGTGCCGATTCTGATCCACGCCGGGCGCGGCATGCCGCCGGTGGCCGACGGCCTGGCCAATGTCGCTCTGCGCCACCCCGATGTCGTCCTGATCCTCGCCCACGGCGCGATCTGTGACCAGGGCATACTCACTTCACGCCTGGCCGATCACCCGGGCGTGCTCTACGACGTCTCCTGCTTCTTCGCGCTGGATGTCGTCGAGCTGCTGGCGCGCGTGCCCATCGAGCGCATCGTCTTTGCCTCAGATCCTCCTTATGGCAGGCCATCGAGCGGCCTCTATCTCGCCTTGCGCGTGGCCTCGCAGGCCGGTCTGGACGAGGCTTCCCTGCGAGGCCTTCTGGGTGGAACCATGGCGGCGCTGGTCGACGGCCACGGCCTGCCTGCTGTTACCCCTCCCCGCCGTGGCGCCTCAATCACTCTCGCCGGCCGCCTGGCACGTGTTTACGGCTATGGCAGTCTCGCGGGCCCGGCGATCTTCGCGGGTGTTGTGGACCAGGCGAAGGCGATGATCGAAATGGCCCTTGCGGCCTGCCGCGATCCCGAGCCTGGAGAGGTCGGGCAGGCGCTTGAGACGATCGGCGCGGCCCTTATCGCGGCCCAGGGGCTGTTGGAGACAGACAACGGCGCGCCTGCCGCGCTCGACCTGCTGTTCCGCTCGATGGCGCTGGCAGCTACAGAGGTGCCAGAAACCTAAAGAGGCGCGGAGGGGCATGGGAAATTTCTACTTTGTTAGCAATGGTCTATACAGATAGATACCATTGCTAACCAAACAGAAAAATGGGGAGTGGCACTGCACCGCACACATCCATCCAGGGGGCATCCACCGGGGGGACATCCACCGGGAGACCCATCGGGGGGTATCCATCGGGGGCTACCGCGAGGGGGAGACGCTGCTCAACCAGACCGCTGCCCACTCTCCGCCATGACGGCGCTCATGCTCGTGGAGACCTAGCCGCTCGTGGAATGCCGCGACAACCTCGTCGGCCTCCTCTCGCAGGAGCCCGCTGAGGACCATGCACCGGGGCGGATCGCCAGCGAGTGACCCGGCAAGGTCCAGCAGCAGAGGCCTGACGAGGTTAGCCAGCAGAATCGGGACGCTCTCGCCTTCGATTCGTGGCAATGCCTCACGGCGCAAATCGAAGCGCCGCGACTCGATCGTGACGCCATTGGCCCGTGCATTCTCGCGCGTAGCCTGAACGCTCTCGGGATCGTGATCGAGGCCGAGCACCGGCGCAAAGCCGATTTTGGCAGCGGCGATGGCAAGCACTCCGGAGCCGCAGCCTATGTCGAGCAGCGGGCCGCGAGGAGCGGATTCCCGCGAGGCAAGCGCCAACAGCAACTCAAGACACATGCGCGTGGTGTCGTGAGCGCCGGTGCCAAAAGCCTGCCCGGGGTCGATGACGATCTCCTCGGTGCCTGGCAGGCAGGCCGCAGGCTCCCAAGGAGGACGTACACGCAGGGCGGGCACGGCGTGTAGAGCGGGTATGCCGTGCAGATCTGGCACGCCGCGCAGACCCGGCAGACCCGGCACGTTGGCAGGTGCATCGATCACGATCGGGCGGTGAAAGCGCTTCCAACGCTCGGCCCAGTCATCGGGCAGCTCAGTGGTCGATACCTCAACAAGCGCGGAGCCCGCGGCAGCGCGCAGATCGGGCAGCTCGGGCAGCTCCCCAGGCGCTCCGTAGACGGCGAACTCGACAAGCGCCTCGTCTATATCAAGCTCCTCGACGCCCGAAGGCGCAAGCGCCAGCAGCTCGGCCAGAGCCAACTCGGCGTCCTCGCGGCGGACGCGCAATGCCAGGCGGATCACGCGGCCTGGCTGCGCAAGGCACGGCGCAGCTTGGCGAACATCGAGTCCTCGGAGCGCAGGTTCTCCTCGGTGATGGTCTCGCTGAACTGACCCAGTAGCTCGCGCTGCTCCTGGGTGAGGCGACGCGGGATGATGACGTTGACGAGCACGCGCAGATCGCCATGCCTGCCACGGCGCAGCGCGGGCATGCCCTGACCGCGCAGCACGATCACCTCGCCTGGCTGGGTGCCAGCGGGCACCTCAAGCGGCGTCGAGGAGGCGTCCTCCAAGGTCGGCACCTCCAGGGTGCCGCCCAGCGCCGCCAAAGGCGCGGGGACGTCAAGCACCGTGATGAGATCGTCTCCTTCGCGCACGAAGCGCTCGTCGGGGCGCACTTTGATGAGCACATAGAGGTCGCCGGCGGGCGCACCGGCCTGACCCGCATGGCCTCGACCGGAGATGCGGATGCGCTGGCCGTCTGAGATGCCAATGGGCACATCCACATCGATCGAGCTCCTCGCCGTGCGGCGCCCGCGTCCGTGACAGTCCTTGCAGGGATCGGAGGCGACGCGTCCATCGCCATGGCAGACATCGCAGGCGATGGTGCGCATCATCTGGCCGAAGGGGGTGCGGGTGACCGCCTGCAACTGCCCGGCGCCGCCGCAGCGCTGACAGGTCTCGATCGGCGTGCCGGGCTCGGCGCCGTTTCCGTGACAGTGCTCGCAGCGCTCGATCGCCTCGAAGGAGACCGACACGCTGGCGCCCTGAGCGGCCTGCAACAGATCGACCTCGACAGCCACGGCGATATCTCCCCCCGGCGCTGGCCCACCCCCGGGGCCTCGACCTCCGAAAGGACTGCCCCCGCCGAAGAAGGCATCGAAGAGATCGCCGATCGAGCCGAGACCATCGAAATTGGGGGCGTAGCCACCGGAGCGCAAGCCCTCGTGGCCATAGCGATCGTAGGTGGCGCGGCGCTCCGGATCGGAGAGGATCTCGTAGGCCTCGGCGGCCTCCTTGAACTTCTCCTCGGCCTGCGGATCGTGCGCGTTGACGTCGGGGTGCAGTTCGCGCGCCAGCATGCGAAATGCCTTCTTGACCTGCTGCTCGGAGGCGTCGCGGGAGACGCCCAGCACCTCATAGCAATCGCGGGGCATCGTGCTCAGGGTGTCAGTTCTCGCCGTAGGCGTCTTCGACGAAACGGGAGAGCTCGATCGCGGCCTCGCGCACGGTGGGGATCGCCTGCGCATAGTCCATGCGCACCGGGCCGATCACCGAGACGGTGCCCAGGCGGCGCCGCGCGACCCCGTAGCCGGAGGCGACGAGCGCGAGCGAGCGCATCGCGGGGTTGGAGTTCTCATGGCCGATGCGCACATACACCCCGGGCTTGCTGAGCGCCGCGCGCAGCACGTCGAGCAGCGCCACGCGCCGCTCCAGCAGACCCATCAGCTCGTTGATCTCGGTCACCTCGGCGAGGTGGTTATCGGCGGAGAACAGACGGGAAGTACCCTCAACGTAGAGCATGTCCTCGGCCTCAGAGCCCAGCGCGCCGATGGCGGGCGCAAGACGATCGAGGAACGCGCGCTCGGTGGCCGGGAGGGCGGGATCGACAAGGCGCTGATGCACCATACGCGCCCCCAGGTTGAGACCCACCAGGCGCTCGTTGAGATATTCCCCGGCCCAGGCAAGCAAACCTGGATCGATCGGCCCCTCAAGCGTGGCCAGCACCTTGGAGACGCCGCCGGTGGATGTGATGATGACCGCCATCACCATGCGCGGCTGCAGAGCCAAGACCTCAACGTGGCGGATCGTGGCCGTGTTGGCAGAAGGCGCGGAGACGACCGCGAGCAGGTTGGTGACCTGCGAAAGGGTCTCGGTGGTCACGCGCATCGCGTCCTCCACCTCCTGGCGGGTGACCGACAGATCCAGTCGCGGGGCCGGCAGCAGACCCTGACCGGTGCAGAGCATGCGATCGACCACATAGCGGTGGCCGGCATCGGTGGGGAGACGACCGGCCGAGGTATGGGGATGGTCGAGCAGCCCCATCTCCTCCAGCAGCGCCAACTCGTGGCGCACCGTCGAGGCCCCGCAGTCAAGCTCGGGGTCGGCGGCGATGACCTTCGAGGCGACGGGCTGGCCTGTGCGCTGGTAGCCGTCCACGACGTGGCTGAGAATGCGCTCCTGCCTGGCGGTGAGCATGGTTGTGATTGTAGAGGTGGGGTCCCGGAACTCCTGGCGAGGGGTGGGTCTGGAAACCCCGATGAGGTGGGTGCGGGAACCCTGACGAGGTGGAGTGTGGGAACGGAACCCGCGACGCGCGAGCGCCTAGATCGTTATCTCGGCCTCGGCATTGCGAATGATCTGCTTGCCGTCCTGCTCGGCGACAGTATCGATCGTGGCGCGCCCATCGGCGGCCTCGCGCACGGTGCCGGTGACAAGCACCTCCTGCTCGGGCACGCCCATGCCGCGGAACTGCACCGAGAGGCGCTTAAGATGCTCGGGGCCCCCTGCCGCCTCGGTCTGGGCGCGAGCGACCTGCGCCATGCTCCAGAGACCGTGCAGGATGCGCCCGGGTAGACCGACGGCGCGCGCGAAGTCCTCGTCGATGTGGATGGGATTGAAGTCACCAGAGGCACCGGCATAGCGCGCGGTCAGGTACTTGTCGGGCGTGACGCGCACCTCGGGAATCGAGGCGCCAATAAAGAGATCGGCCATGGTCAAACTCCTCTGACGATGTCGGTCCAGGTGCCGCGGCAGACCTGCTCGCCGCGCTGATTGACGGAGATGGACTCAAAGACGTAGTAGCCGCGCCCGTCCTTTTCGGAGATGTCCTTGACGGAGGCGGTGGTCGTGATCTCATCGCCGGCCACGACCACGGGTCCCCACTCGAACTCCTGGCCGCCGTGGACCATCATCGCGAAGTTGAGTTCGATCTCAGGGTCGAAGATGGGCGGCCCCACCGAAGGCGCGCAGTAGACGACGGCGAACATGGGCGGCGCGACCACATCGGCGTAGCCGGCAGCACGAGCGGCCTCGTGGTCCAGGTGCACCAGGTTGGTCTCGCCGACCGCCCTCGAATACTCCTTGATCTTCTCTCGCCCGACGGCATAGAGCGTGGGCGAATAGGTCTTGCCGATGGCTTGCGTATTGACTGGCACCGGGTGGAGCTCCTTGCACAGAGGATGGAGGTTGCGGCGGGGCAGTCTACCGCCCCGCCGCAACTACCGGAAGGCCGCTTAGAAGACGACGTCCTCGCCGCTGCCTGCCCCAACACCAGCTGGCTCGCCATCCTCGTGCGCGCTATCACCGCCTGGGATCTCCCCAGCGTGGCGCTGAGCACCAGCGGGAGTGTCGAGGAACTGCACTGCTTGGCCGACCACATTGACCGCCTGGCGCTTCTGCTGGTCGGAGGTCTCCCACTCGCTCCACTCCAAGCGCCCATCGACGACGACACGGGAGCCCTTGCGCAGGTAGCGATCGATGTTCTCTCCTTGCGGTCCAAATACCGAGACGTCGAAGAAGTTGGGCCGCTCCTGATAGGCGTCACCCTCCTTGCGCATGCCATTGCAGGCAAGTCGCAGGCTGCATACGCTCTGCCCTGAGGGCACCGCGCGCAGCTCGGGATCCCGCGTGAGGCGCCCAACGAGAATGACGCGATTGATGTCTGAGTAGGACATGTTGTGTTGTTCCTTTGGGTTGCGATTGCACCCCCCGTCAAGGAACATACGCCGCGCTGGCGATGGTTCTCTGGAGCGACGCAAAGATGGCGGGAGCCAACATCTGACTGCCGTTCAAGCCTTGAGGCGGTAGCCAACGGTTCAAGCCTTGAGGCGGTAGCCAACGCCCCTGACGTTGATGACCCACCGCTCGGTGGAGACGAGTGCGAGCTTGCCGCGCAGGCGACATGCGTGGCTGTCGAGGGTGCGCGTGTAGGAAGGCACCTGCAAGCCCCATAGAGCGCGCAGCAGATCGTGCTTGGTGAACACCCGAGTTGGCTCTTGGGCGAGGTGCAGGAGCAGCGCGTATTCGCGTGGGCGCAGACGGATGGGACGATCATGCAGCTCGACGGCGCGTGAACTGGTGTCGATCAGCAAGGGACCAATACACAGGCGCGGCAAAGGCGGCTCAATCGAAAAGGTGGCCCGTCTGAGGAGCGATTGCAGGCGTGCCCGCAGCTCCAGATAGTCGAGGCCATTACCGTCTTGATCCCACCCTGCCGAGCGAGCGAGGTAGTCATCGGCGCCGGCGGCAAAGGCGCGCAACAAATCTATCGGACGGGCGGGTGAGCCGAGAACAATGACCGGCAGATGTTCTTGCCAGGGCCGATCGCCGTTGCGGATCTCAGCGAGCAGTTCGAGCGCGCCGGAAGACGGGTCAAGGTGCCCGAGCAGGATCAGCGCAGGCGGCGAGATGACAGCCAGCGCCCGCGCGTGCTGGGCGGTGTGGGCGAAAGCGCTGCGGTAGCCGTCGGCCGTCAACTGTTCAACGATTGGTCCTCCAATCTCAGGATCGTGCTCGATCACAAGAATCGACGGGCCGTCCTCCCCCTTCAACCTCAGCTCCACCAGATCACCCCAGCTCGACCTCGCGCGGGGAGATGCCTAGTCCGCGGCGAGCGATGAGGGCCAGCACATCGCTATGCACCCAGGGCGTCGGATCGTTCTCTCCGGGGTTGGGGTGCAGGCCTACGCGCCGTGCGAGCCAGCTGGTGTCGCCATAGGTCTTGCCGCGAGAATCACGTTTGAAGCGCCCACAGCGATTGGTGATCTCATTCATGCTGGTCCCCTGAGCGAGAGCTTTTTGCACGGCTTCGCGCAGGCCTCGGTTGAGCACGATGGGGCTTGTATTCACCCGGTCCAGCTCGCTGCGCAGCGTCGAGACGGACAGGCGCTTGTTGTGGCGATGGAGCGAGACCGCGCGAGCTGTGAGAGCACGCACAGGCTGATAACTCTCCAGCGTGGCGATAACCATACGCAGACTGAGCGGCCTGGCATCGCCATCGCAGCTTGCCGAGGGGACGCGATGCCAGCGCAGCTCAGGGATAGCGATGCCCTCGCTGCTGGCAAGCAACTGATATGCGTGACCATGGCTGTCGAGCAGCTCACCGTCATCGCTTGGGTTAGCCTCGGGCTCGTCGTGATGACCCTCGGCAAAAGGTGCCAGCGACAAGTCCGCAGGGGTGAGCGAGCGGCAGAGGCGGCCACCTGAGTGGCTCAGGTAGTCACGGCAGATGAGAGCCGCATTGGCGGGAGGCTCATCAGCGGCAAGGTGAGCCACCAGCCTGCGATCGCCCCGAGTGCTGGCATCGCGGTCGATGACGAGCACCGTGCCACCCAAGCCTGGTCGCGTGAGGACCTCGCGGAGACGGCCTTGGGGGTCGGAGTAGCGTGCAAGCACCTTGCTCTCTTTGTCCGACCGATTGGCAAAGGTGCGCCCCTGCGCAAGAAATTGGTTCCAAGCCTGGAAGGCAAGTCGCCTGGCTTGGACGGCTCAAGCCACTCGTCGACGCCCGTCCATCCCATCCGTCAACGCCCGCCGCTCATGCTGCTTCGCCAACGCGTACAGCAAGAATCGCGATGTCGTCGCGCAACCTGCCTCCGCCGCGGACAACCGCCAACTCCTCAAGCAGTCGCGTAAGCTGTGGGGGCGCCAAATCGGCGTGGCCGGCGAGCTGGCTGCATAACTCCTGGGTTGACAACGTGCGCGTGGGCGCGCCCGCGTCACAGAGACCGTCGGTGTAGAGCACGAGCGTCGCGCCGTCAGGCAACGAGACTTCGACATCATCGAGGTGGGGCCGCGGAAGCACCCCCAGGAAGGTGCCGGCGACCCGCGGACAGTGAGCTTCCAGGCCAGCTCCAAGCAGCACCGGAGGTGGATGTCCGGCGCTGGCGATAGTCGCCCTGACAGGCCGCGCAGCGAGGTCGATACGCGCGACGATCGCCGTAGCGAAGCGCACCGCGAGGTCGTGACTGAGCATGATTTCGTTGACGGTCCTCAACACCTGAGCCGGACTTGTCTCGCGGAAGGCGAGCGCGCGAATGCTGTGACGCACCATCGCTGTGAGCGCGGCCGCGTCGGCGTCCTTGCCACAAACATCGCCGACGACCAGCCAGCAGCCCGAAGGGCGCAGGAAAGCGTCGTAGAAGTCACCCCCAGCCTCGCTGTCCTCGATGGCCGGACGATAGACGGAGGCCAACTGCAGGCCCTCGACTGCTGGAAGGGCGTCGGGCAGCAGGCTGCGCTCAAGCGTGTGGGCTACCTGGAAGAGACCCTCGCGGCGCTGGCGTCGTGTCGTCCATGCGAGCATCGACACTGCCTACGGTAGAACATACCCGAAGGTTGGTATGTCAGCGCGGGCGCGTAGCGCGCTCGACCTGAGCACCGCGGTCGGTGAGATGCCACGCATTGGAGCCGCCCTTGAGCTGGCCTTCACCCGTGTTAGTGACCAGATCCAGGCGCTCCAGACGGGTAAGGAGCTTTGATATCTGACCCTGGTCGGCGATTCCCGAGCCCTCTGCGACCTCACGGTTACTCGCGCCGGGGTTCTCGCCGATGACGGTGAGAACGCGCACCGTGCGATAAGTGAGGCGCATGTCGAGACCTTCCAGCGGATCGCGGCGGATGGGCTGCGCGGCGATGCTGGCCTTGGGCAGCTTGGGAGCGGGCCGGGTGAGTTCGTTGTTTGCCACACGCGCACCGAGATAAGGAAGGACGATCATGCTCATCAGCGGACCGACCAGCTCGGTGAGAGGCTTGCGGCCTCCAGTCAGGAGGCGGGTGTGCAGGACCGCGAAGACAGCGCCAACGATGCCTTCGGCCGTGATGTCGGCGGGCTCGCGGGCGGAGCGAGTGGAACGGGCACCAGCGGAACGCGCGCCGGTGGTCTTGCGCCCACTGTCGACCACCCGCTCCAACTGCTTGAGCATTTCCCCGCGGCGCGCCAGCACCCGGGGGCCAGCGCCCAGCGCCTCGACGACACAGAGCCTGGCTAGACCAGGCTCTGATTGCATGAAAGCCAGGATCGCCGTGAGACTGGCGCGCATGCCCTCGCGCCATGAAGACTGCTGCTCGTAGGCCTCGACGGCCACGGCTTCAACTCGTCCGATGGCTTCGTTGAAAGCGGCGAGGAAGCAGTCCTCACGGTCAAGGAAGACGTCGTAGAAGGTCTTGCGCGAGACCTTGGCGCGCCCAATGACCTGCGCAACGGTCAAGCGGGCGTAGCCGACTTCCTCGACTGCTTCCACGGTCGCCGCCAGCATGCGGCCACGCTGGATCTCGGTGACCTGCCCACGAGGAAGCCCATTTGGGCCGGGCCGCAGTCGGTGGGTGCTTGAGCGCGTCTTGTCCCTGGAAGCCATGTCTCTGCCTACCGATCGTGTTCAAGAAGTTTCGGCGATGCCTGGGCCATGGGGCCCTTGAGAACTGATCCCATCCGCTTGACCCATCGCTTGGGGGATGGCGATTAGATCGGGGCGGATGCTGACGTAAAGGTTCACGGGTCGGTGCGCAAAAGTCGAGCCTCGTCTCCTACTTCAGGCCGAAAGCCGTCGGACCGACCTCCCGGCGATGCTCCCAGACCTGCCGTTCAAGCGCCCAAACACCTGGGGTCAGTTGACTTTATGAGTCCAGCACAGGGACTTGGCGACTTCCAACTCCCCACGGCTGCCAATTAACCTTTTCCCAGTGACAGCCATCAATGCCACTGAGGGGCACTAGTGTTTCTTGTTTTCTACAGCGCGCTCTAGTTGCGCCTTATTCATGCTCGAGCGCCCCTCGACGCCGAGCTTGCGGGCCTCCTGGTAGAGCTGCGCGCGAGTACGCCCTCGTGGGCCCGAGCGACCGGAGCGTAGCCCTCCACGGCGGCCAGAGGAGATATCGCCCGTCGAGGTACGCGAGCTGGAGCGCGATTCGCCGCTGCGCGCGCGCTCCTTGTTGACGGTGCGTGCGGCGATCTCCTCGGCGCGTGCTTGCGAAGCACCCTGTTCGCGCTCGCTCTCCTTGATGTGCTCGTACTGGCGCTCGCGCTTGCTGCCTTTCTTTACACCGCGAGGCGGCATCTCAACACCTCCGTCTTCTGGTTGCGAGAACGAGCTATGGGACGAGAGCTACCCCTCGCGCGGCTGCTCCTAACAGGCGGCGGCGGTATCTCCGGCGAACCCCCTAACGGCGCCGCCAGTACCCCGCCGGACCCCAGCGGACGCGCTCACGAATCCTCGGGGGGCCGGCGCTCGCGCTTACGTTCCGTTCCGCGGCGCTTGGCCTGAAGGCGTCGCTCACGCGAGGCCGCGGTGGGACGGGTGGCGCGACGATGCTTGGGAATCGCGAGCGCGCTCGCAAGCCGCTCGCGCAGGCGCGTCAAAGCCAACTCGCGGTTGCGTGCCTGTGATCGCCCATCCTGCGCGATTGCCACCACTCGCGGCCCAACGCGCGTCAGCACCCGCTCCCGCTGTGCGTCGGTAAGCGTGGAGGAGGCGAGCACGTCGAAGCTTGCTTCTACACGCGAAGCGGTGACGTTGGCATGCTGTCCTCCCGGACCGGAGGATCGGCTTGTGCGCACCGTCACCTCCGAGAGCGGGATGCTCAGCTCAGCGGTGATCCGTAACCGTCGATTGGGGCCTTCTTCGGCTTCGGTCAACGCCTTCGCCTACCTCACGGGACCGGTCTTACGGCTCATTCTCACAGCCATTCACAGCTCGCCGGCGAGGCCGACACCGATCCAGATGAGCGCACCTGCGCCAAGCAGACGACGAAACCAGTTGACCCCGCCGATCACCTCCTCACCCGCCCACACGGTCAAGCCGACCGTAGACACCACGCGCCCGATCTCGTGCACGGTGCCACCCGACGCAGCCGCGACTCCCCACCCCGCGAACGCGAGCAGCAGCGGCGGGTTCGGGAACTGCGCGATGGGAAAACTTCGCGGCCAGCCGAACTGGCCGCGACGCCAAAGCTCGGCGACGGTCACAGCGCCCATGCTCGCAGAGCATAGGCCAGTGGACAGACCATAGGCCAGGGGAGAGTCGAAGGGGACCGCTGGATGGGTAGGCGATGCGTCTGGCGCCGCGAAGTAAAGCGATGCGCTTGGCGCGCGAAGTAAGTTGGAGGCGCTGTGACCGATCGAGGCGACAAATCCGCGAGCGCCGCAATCCGAGCCGTCGTGCAAGGTGAGGTGCAGGGTGTCGGGTTTCGCGATGCGACGGTCAGCCGGGCGCATGCGCTGGGAGTGATGGGCTGGGTGCGAAACGGAGAGGACCGTACCCTGCGAGTTCATGCTGAGGGCTCCGAGCGGTCGGTCGAGGAGCTGGTGGCCTTCTTACATGAGGGCCCGTCACTGGCATGGGTCTCTGAGGTCGCGATTGACAAGGTCGCAGTCGAGGGTCACGAGCAGTTCGCGATCCGCGGTGTCAGCGCTGGTGTCTTCGTGGTCCAGGAGCACGCCGCGACGGCTCACCATTTCGACCTGCGCCTGGAGGTCGACGGGGTCATGCGCTCGTGGGCACTCCCCAAGGGACCTTCGCTTGACCCGGCGGTCAAGCGCCTCGCCGTCGAGGTCGCCGATCACGCCATGGCACACGACGCGTTCGAGGGGTCCTTGGAAGCAGGCCGTGTGATCGTCTGGGATCGCGGAACCTACGAGCAGGGCGGACGTGTCGCGTGGCCGCAGGCACTTACCCGGGGGCATGCCGTTTTCGTACTTCATGGAGAGAAGCTGCACGGCGGTTTTGCCTTGCAGCGCACCCGCTCGGGTGCCAAGGCGCAATGGCTACTGATCAAGCGACGCGATGAGTACGCGCAACCCGGCTCGGACATCGTCGCCGAGTGCCCTCGTTCGGTTCTCAGCGGCCGCGCGCTCGATGAGATCCTCGAATGAGCTCCGCTCTGTAGCTCCAAGCTCGCCAGGGCCCAAAGGGGGTCCACAGCCATTCTGGTGCCCCGGTGTGCGATCTACTCTCATCCACAAAAAAGCCCCGCTTAGCAGGGCTTTTCGAACTTATACCGCCAACGGGATTCGAACCCGTGTTACCGCCGTGAGAGGGCGGCGTCCTAGTCCCCTAGACGATGGCGGCGCGTGAATGACGCTGTCGAGGCTATCAAAGCAACGCCTTGGGACGGACCGCCCCGCAGGGGCCTGCACTGCTTACAACCCGATCATTGCGACCACCCGGCCGGCGGTTAGTAGAGGCCAGACACTGCCAGCCGCACGCCCGGTGCGATATCTTCGCTTCTCCATCACGCGGATGTGGCGGAATTGGTAGACGCGCACGGTTCAGGTCCGTGTCCAGGTAACTGGGTGGAGGTTCGAGTCCTCTCATCCGCACCATTTGACCGACGTTGGAACCAAGGCCCCCAGAAGACAGGGGGTCTTGGCCATTGCGGGGCCTTTTGGCGCGGGCGGGAGTCCTTGAGCCGCGTAGATGGCGGATCTCAGCAAAGACGGGGTCTTCCTCGCCTTCAATTGCGTCTATCCGCACGAGTAGGCGCGTGAAGATCGCCTGGTTCATCAGACGGCGCAGCTCGGGGTCGGCCACTAGGTAGGTCGCGTGGCAGCCTTGGATGATCGCCAGCGCCTCTTCGAGGGTCGTCTCGGCCTCCTCGGTTTCGTGGGTGGCCGATGTGATCCAGCGGCGTGCCTGGGTTCGCTCGGCCTCGATGCGTTGCTGCTCGGCCCGTAGGACGTCCTCGTCTACGCCGTCGCGGTAGAACAGCTGCAATAGCTTCTGCTGCTCGTTCTGGAGGTCGCGCAGCCGACGGGTGTGCTTCGCGGACTGCTTACGGGCAATCTCTAGCCGCACCCCGACTTGCTCCTTGAGCTTGCAACGCACGTCCTCGGCCTCAGCCGGAGTCATGTCAACCGAGCGGTAGTAGCGCTCAATAGCCCGTTCGACCGCGTCGACTGGCAGATGCCCGGCGCCGCAGCTTGGGCGACGGGCCTGGTAGCTGAGGCAACTGAAGTACTCATAGACCCCGCCGTTGCCACGATGGCGACCATAGACCAGCCGCCGGCCGCAGTGGCCGCAGAAAATCGAGCCCTTGAGGTAGTGGGCGTGCTTCTTCGTGCGATCCCCGGAGAGCCGGTGTGCCTCTAAGGTCCGCTGGACCTTCTCGAAGATCGCCGGGTCGATGATCGCCTTGTGGCGACCCTCGCGCTTGACGCCGGCGCGGGTCACGATCCCGATGTAGTAGTCGTCGCGCAGCATCCGGTAGACGCCGTTTCGGCTGAGAGGCTTGGCGGGCCGTGTAGGCGTCGGACGGGTACGCAGGCCAGCCTCCTCCAGCATGTCGCGCAGCGTCGTGATTGAGTGCTCGCCGGTGGCGAACGCCTCGAAGGCCGTCTGCACAAGCTCGACTCGCTCGGGATCGACGTCAATAGTGCGGACCTCTTTGCCGCCCACCGTCTCGCGGATGTTGAGATAGCCGATCCGCGCCGGGCCGTGCGTACCGCCATCAGCGAACTTACGTTCCAGGCCCATCTTGACCTTCCTGCCATCCGTGCGCGAGCGGTGGGCGTTGACGCCGGCCAGGATGGTGTAGACCAACAGACCGGTGTCGTCATCCGCTATGCGCTCAAGCGTTGACTCCAACTTGGCGCCGTGGCGCTTGATCTCTGCCAGCAACCAGAGAGCGTCCTGCTCCTCCCGAGCTACGCGCGACAGGTCGTAAAAGATGACATAGGTCGGCTGAACCTCAGCCAACTCGGAAAGCATCCGCTGTAAGGCGGGGCGGCGGATATTGGTAGCGGTCCTACCAGGCTCGACGTACTCGCCGACGATATGGGCACCGAGCCGCGCGGCATGGCGTTCGCACGCCTCGCGCTGCCCCTCGATCGAATAACCCTCCTTGCTATGCCCCGTCAGCTGTCCCGTGCTGGACACCCGCAGATAGATCACGGCAGTTGCTCCCGCATCGGGCAGTACCACCTTACGCTTATTTTCTATGACAAGTTGTGACATTACTTCCTCCTTTCTCGGTTAATTTGGCTTAACCATTTTCGCGTTAAGTGGCGAGTTAAGCAAGCTGTGATTTTTCGATCTGATTTAGTAGCTGCGGGCCGGTCCAAACAGTGTGTCCAGACCGGCCCGCGTTGTTCACTTCAACGCCTCCAGGCGCTCAGTGATGGCCTTCTTGCGCTCCGCGGCACTAGCCTTGAGCGCTTTGGCCTCGGCGACTGCCTCCGTCGCGCGCTCGTCGGCCACTTCGACCTCCCGGTCGATATTCTCGACGGCTCGCTCCAGAGCTGCCCTGGCATCGGCCAGTGCATCATCCGGCGTGGTTTCCCGCCGCTTGGTTCGCGGCTTGGTCTCACCGCCCTCGATCTTCTTCTTGTGAGAGTAATACGACCCTCTCAAAGAATCGAAGGGACGGCCGGTCTCCTCGGCGTACTGCCGAAAGGCGTCCGCCTTATCGACACCAGCGGCGACCCGCCGATTGATCTCGTCGTAGACCTCCTGAGCTTTGGTCATAGTTTTCACCTCCTTTGCGGTAGCGGATGACCTTGGCGGCAGGCAGAAAGACCTCGGTCCTTCCACCCGCCGTGGGGCCATCCACGCGCGGAGGTGCTGGCGGCGCCAACGGTGGATCATGAGGTATGGCTTCAATGCTCACCGCGGCGCCACCAGGCTAGTCTTGGCTGGGTCGTACTTTTGCTGGCAAACCAATTCCTACCTCGGCGGGTACGGGAACAGTGCCCGCGCGACCAAGTTTCCACACTATCTTGACGATGTCGTGGTAACTGTCAGCCAATCGTTCCAGAGACGAAACGATCAGGATGTCGGGCCGCTGCGCCTCAATGACCACCATTGCCTGACGTAGTCCCGGACGCAACACCAGATCGCCCCGAGGGTCTGCGAACACTCCGACGACCTCCAGTTCAAGCGCTATCGCTACACAGCGACAGAGCACCGACTGTTGATCGAGGGATAGTTCATCTCTCGGCTCGTCCAGATCGTTGGGTACGGGTTCACTCAGGTAGATGGCCGCTCGCCGCGGCTTCTCCTGATCCTCCGTCTCATGTTGATGTGTTGTTGGCATTGTTGCCTCCTTCCTTCGGGCCTCCTTTCGTTGATGTTGTTCTCCCGAGGGGACTGCCTGGCCCTTCATGGCAGTACCTCCTTCTGCGCCGCGATTGCGGCCCAGTGTGTGAGACGAGCGCAGGCGATATCCACGTATTCGCCCTCGCGCTCGATCCCCAAGAACTGCCGGCCCTCCAGCACCGCCGCCGCGCCCGTGCTGCCGGAGCCGGTGAATGGGTCGAGCACCAGGCCGCCCGGTGGGGTGATGAGCCCGACCAGCCAGCGCATGAGCGTCAGCGGCTTCACCGTGGGGTGGATGTTGCGGCGCACCCGCAGGGCGGGGCGGCTGTAGATCAGGTCCCGGCGCAGCGGCAGTTCCTCGCATCCGGCCTCGCGCTCGGCCTTTGATGCCTTGGCGTTGAAGAACAGGCGACTCGGCAGCAGGTCGGGGCGGACATGGTCGAGCAGTCCGGCCGGGCACCCTTCGGCGCAATCGGCCTCGGTGCAATCGGGGGCGTGGGAGAGGGTGAGGTTCGCCGGCCAGTAGCCGTTGACCCGTGAGGCTTCGGTGCCGAGCGCCCCCGTGCCCCACTCCTGCAGGTTGCGCAGGGTGGTGCCATCCAGGGGCGCCCGCGCCAAGAGGATCGGCTCATACGCCGGTTTGAGCATCGAGGCGAGCCCACCAGGGAGCTTGTGGGCCTTCGGCGTTCCCTGCGCGTAGACCCACAACAGTTGATCCCTGACCTCCATTCCCCCGTCCTCGACACCCGCCACCAGGCGATGGAAGGTGCGCGGAGAACCGAACGCGAGCAGGTGCCCGCCTGGCTTGAGCACCCGCCCCACCTCGTTAGCCCACAGGCTCATCCAGCGTTCCAATGCCTCCCCGGCGCTCAACCGCTCCCCGGCCCGCCTCACCGCCTGGCGGATACCTACTCCGTCCCACCGTTCGCCGGTGATGCCGATCCCATACGGCGGGTCGGTGACAACGGCATCGACGCAGGCGTCGGGGAGCGCTCTCAGCACCGCGAGGGCGTCCCCCTCAATGAGCCCCCACGCCTGGGTGTCGTCCTCATAGAGGGCGAGCTTGGCGGCGGCGCTCATGGCTGCCTCCCGATGGTGCTGGCGTGGGTTGGCTGCCAGTGGGCTGGGCACTGCTGCCGGTCGATCCGCTCGGCCATCGCGTGCGGATTGCGCCGGGGCCGCGTTCTGGACCCGGCGTGGTTACGCGCGATGTTCGTGCTGTCAGCCGAGGCGAAGGGGTAGCTGCTGCCGGCGAGCTTCAGGCCACGGAGCAGGTGCAGCCAGACCGGGGCGGAGCCGTCGCCGCAGAGAGCGTCCATCGCCGTGTCCATCCGCTCCCGCCACTGCGCGCCCCCGACGCTTTGGTATCCCCCGGAGCTGCCGATGCAGACCCGTGGCCAGCGCTCAGCCAAACGCAGCAGCCGTCCTATGGGTTCGTGCATGTGCCACACCGGGGCGCCTCGGTCCCCGAACGGCCACGCCTGTAGGAGGGCGTCGTTCTCGCGTAGGCTGCCCTCGATCACGTCGGGGATCACCGCCCACGTCGTCTGGAACGCGAGCCAGCGCTCACACCAGCGGTAGTAGCCAGGCCAGTCCGTCGCTCGTCCGGTGCGCCAGCGGGTGTAGGCGCCGCAGTCGAGCATCACCGACTGCCCGATCTCGTGGCAGACCCCGACCTGCTGCGGGTTAGCGTAGCTGACGCAGAAGCAGCGCCCGGCGAGCAGGTGCAGCTTCGCGCGGGGCGTGATCGGCGTGCCGTGGTAGTGCATCACGACACCGCCCCTGTGCCGGTCAGCAACGTCAGCGCCTCGGCTGTGGTCGAGACCGCGAACAAGCGATGAGCGTCGGCGGGCAGGCGTCCGAGTGTCTTGCGGACGACCTCCGCGTGGGGCTCGCTCGGGACGATCCAGAGCACGCGCGGGAATACACCACGCGCTGCCTGCTCGGTGCCGGTGCGGTAGTAGTCGTGGTATCTGCGGGCTTTGGCCTCGATGGTGGTCTGTGCCTCGGTGGCCATGTCCTGCTCGATGAACCACGAGTGGTCGTATTCGCCGATGGCGAGCTTCAGGTAGGCGTCTGGTTTGAGCGTCAGACGGGCGGTGTAGGCCCCCATGTACGGCCGCCAGCAACCAGGCTCGGGGTCGAAGGCCAAGAGCTCGACCAGCCCTCGGCGCTCGGCATCCACCAGCGCGACGTAGAGCCCTGCCACGGCGAGGGTGTGCGCGAGGTAGCGCGCCCCCGGAGTGTGCGGCCGGCGAATCCGCCGCTTGGGTGACCGCTCGGCGTGGAGGAGGTGTTGTCCGGCGCGGCCGAGGGCGAAGGTTGTGCTGGCGCTCCCGGAGCGCTCACCGCCCACTCGGCGCGCAAGCGGTTGTAACACGTCGAGCCGCACGAGGCGACGCAGGCCCCGCCGTGCCAAGCGTCCGTGGGTTTGCGGGGAGCCCTCGGGCCAGAACAACCGTCCAAGCTGCGCGCCGCTCATCACGCGGAACTGGCTGACCGTCCGCATCACCTGACGGTCGCGGCTGGTGAGCTGCTGGGAGATGACGGCAAGCTGGCGGGCAGACAAGCGCCCCTGGGGGTGCTTGTCTTTCGTTGGCGTAAGCGCCCCGGAACCCCCGCCGTTTGGGGTGTTCTGCGCACCTGTACTCGATGCGACCGGACCAGCGACCGGACTCACGGGTGCCTCCGCTGGAAGCCAACCAGATCGTCCTCATCGCCTACCGGGGGTTGCTCCTGGTCGTGGGTTGTTGGCTGGGCCGGGCTGCCATAAACCAGCGCCGAGTGGTCGCGGATTCGCTCGGCCTGGCCGGTCTCCGGTGGCAGCGACTCGGTGCGGCCGGTCACGACCGAGACGGCGCTGCCGATCCCGGTCCCGATGCGAGCGGCGACCTCGAAGCGGCCAAGGGACTGCACGTCCTGTGGCGAGAGTCCGGGAAGCTGGCGGGCCACGCCGGTGGCTTCCTCAGCCGGCGCACGGAACGTGATGAACGTAGCCGAGTTCCCGAGCACGGCCGACTTGGTTGGCTCAGGGATGCGCCCCAACGTCTGGAGGGCGACGGTCAACCCCGCGCCGAGCCCCCTGGCCCTCTCAGCGATCAGCTCAAAACTGTTGGGGAGCCCGTTCGTCAGCGTCGCCAACTCGTCCACATACAGGTTGATGAGATGCCGCTGCTCAGGCGGGAGCACGACCCTGGCCTCGATCGCGCTCCAGACCGCGAACATGACCGCCGAGCCGATCAGCGTACTGGCCTCACCGAGGGCGCCCGGCGCGAGGGAGACGAGCAGGAACTTGCGTTCGGCGAGCAGCCGGGCGACGTCCAGCTTCGGCTCAGGGTTCGCCAGCACAGCGCGGACCCGTGGGCGGCTCAGGAGCGCCATCACGCGGGCCATCGGGGCCTGCACCACATCAATCTTGGCTGCCGGCGAGAGCGCTTCGTAGTTCTGCCACGAGCTCTTGAGGAACTCGTCATCCAGTCGGGCGACGGCAGCGCGGCGGTAGGGCTCATCGGCGAACAGGCGACCCATATCGAGCAGCGTCGCGCCGGGCACCTCGCTCAAAGTGCGGATCGCCAACCGGCCATAAGTCTCCGAGCGGATACCCCAATCGGGGAACATCGACTTCAACGTCCGTGTCAGAACATCGGCGCGGGCGTCGGGGTCCCCGCCATGCAGCACGTCTATACCGGGCACCGCTCGCGTGTCATCACCGGGGTCCAAGACCACGACCCGATCCGCGTGCGCAGGCTTGACGCGGCGCAGAATCGTCTCGGTGCCGTCCGCCTTGGGATCGATGGACACCCCGGCATAACCGTGCTCGATATCCGAGAGCACGCAACCCGCGAGCAGAGCGGATTTGCCGACCCCAGAGGGACCCACGACCGCCATGTGGTGCCGTGCGGCCTGGGCGTCGAGCGCTACCGGGCGCTCTACCCCGCCGCCACTGCGCCCGATGAAGAGTGGCCGTCCCTCGCGCGGTACACCGGAGGGCACCGGCAGCGCGCGGGCCGCGCCGATCTCAACACCCGGCACCGCCACATCTGCACCCAGCGGCCAGCCGGTCAGCGCGAGCAACTCCGGCGTGGACAGCCACCCCGAGGTGCGAGTCGTGCGCGGCATTGACGCCAGCGTCCGGTTGTCCCGCGCGCGCGCGATCCGCACGCCCCCGATCTGCTTGCGGCTGCGCAGTGTGTTCTCGATATGGGAGGCCAGCTCCCGCGCCCGGCTCGTCTTGGGGGAGCGGATGAGCGCAAGGCCCGAGGCTGCGAACCCCGGCAGGCCGGTTTTGCCCCGCCATCGCTTGGCGACCTCCCGCTGGCGCTCATTGGGGTCCTTGGGCTCCCGCCACACCCGAGCGCTTCCCGGCCTCAGAGCGAGGCGCACGATGACCCGTTCGCCTGGGCGCAAGCCCACCATTCCTGACAGCAGAGCCCGCGATGCCGCCACTGCATTCTCAGTCGAAAGCACGGCAGGCGTCGAGATGAACAGCCGGGCGGCCAACGTCACCCTCTCATCCGGCGAGGGTAGCGCCTCGGTGATACGCAAGCTCGGGATAACGCCCGTTAACGTTGATCGCACGGACGCCTGGACCGACGACGGCACCCACAGAAAATGGGCGATGGAGTCCTCACCGGCGACGACCTCGGCCACTAGCTCGGAGGTGTATGGCAGACCGGCCAAGCCGTCCAGGGCTGTGAGCGCCTGGGAGGGCTCCAGCCCGACAGGGAACCGTAGTCCCAGCCGGACCCGGCTCCGGCGCATCGCCTGGGTTTGCCGGTAGTCATGCAGAGCGATACCGGTCAGCATGGCCACTCCAGTCCCGCCGGCAGCAATAAGAGTTAGTAATTCACCGTTCACTTGGTGCGCCCCTTGCGCTTAGCCTTGGCTTTCGCCTCGGCTTCTCTGCGCTCGCGTAGCATCCGTTTGGCTTGGAGCCAATACACAAGAGCGAGTTGCTCCGTGTCAATCTCGCTCTTCCTAATTCCTTTCACCTTGATACGCCGTGTGGCCATGTGGCTACCTCCTTTCGTCGTGTTAGTTCATATGCGTTCTCCTTTATTGGTTATCGCGGTAGTGTCCCTATGACCGTCGCTCATCTGTAGAGGGCGTCAGTGGCGCGAGACACGAAAATCACGATACGCGACGGTTATTAAAAAAACATTAACTTTTCGATTTTTCACCGTGCTTTTTTTGAGTACCGTCCATGATCTTCACCAGCGCCTGGTGGCAGCCCATACGACGCGCAACGCCGCTACGACAACTCCAGCCGTGACAATGAGGGGAACAGCGGCGTGGGCGAGCTTGGTCAGCGCCGGGGTGGCAGCAGCGAGAACCGCCAATCCCACAAGCACAAGCAGCAGCGCTTGGATGAGCTTGTTCACCGCCCGACCTCGATCTCGCTGCACGTCCCATCAATCACACTATCGCCGCCGATATCGCGGTACTGGCGCTCGGCAGCGAGCAGATCGTGGATGGCGCGCCGCCTGATGTCTCGGATATCCCGGATGGCGGCGTACCGGGCGTAGTCGATGCGTGCCGTTCGGTGTGCCTTCCACCACAACTCAAAAGGCTCCGAAAGCCGCAGGAGGCCATAGAGAAGGAAGCCGACTCCGACCACGCCCATATACACCCAGGCCAAGATGCCTACTACCTGATGCACCATCAGAGGCTCCGAGCCATCTTGTCCACCGCGCGGCCAAGCGACATGCAATTTCGCCCATTGATGTAGGCGGCTCGACCGGCGAAGGCGGGGTTTCTGGCGACGAGCAAACACTCCAGATCGGTCAGAACGGCACCCGACATCAGCGCCGCCTCGCCGACCTCCTCGATGGCTTCGACTGCGGCGACGCCCCGCGCCGCCAGCACGGAGCTGGCGGCGCGGTTGAGGGCGATCTCCTTGGCAGCGCGCCGCTCGACCTTGGTCAGGCCGAACACACCGGGCGAGGCTGGAATGGGGTGGTTGGACATGGGTCTCCTTTCGGAAAACGCGGGGTGATTGAAGGTCGATATTGCCGCACGGGTTGATCTACTACAACCCCAATACATGGGCGAACGTGGGCGGCGTGCGGGCAGGCGTGGGCAAGCCTGGGCACGCATGGGCAGCCGCCGGAATCCGTCCGTCGATGCCGTCAAGATACGGCTATGGAGCGGATACCCCGCGCCGGACTGGAAGCCGAGCTTCGCTTGCTCATCAAGCATCAGGACGGCATTCAGGGGGCTGGAGAACTCGACCTCCCACTTCTCCAGAAGCACCCTGCTGTTATCACGGAGATACCTTCCGATGGAGACCTGATGTTTGAGAGCGGTTTGCGTGAGGCGCTATCGAAGGTGCTGGAAAAGCTAGGACGCTCATGGGCAGAAGTTCTTCGTTGGGAGTTTGGTATTGCCGAGGATTCGGTCGGCTTGTCAGCTTCGGTACGCACAACTGAAGGACTCAAACGGGCACACATTGGTAAGCACGGCTGGCGGCATGATTCGCGCGACCCAATGACGGGCAGGCTGGCGCGAACAGCTCAGCGAACCCGCGCCCTTGAGCGAGTGGTGAGGTTGCTTGATGACGTCAAGAAGGCCAGTACCGACATAGCGACGCCATCGGATGTTGGAGAAGAAGAAGCCAGTTGCACTCATGACGCTGACCGTCCGAGCCTGTCAAAACCACCTCGGTCTATCCGGATCGGTCGCCTAGAGATTTCCCACGCCATATCCATCGCGTCCTGCGATAAGGAGCAAAGCTCCACTCAGGAGTTACTGTTGGAGTTCGAGAAGGACTTGCGGCCGGGCCGTGCTGACCCTGACGAGTGGCCGCTGCTTGAGGCGCAACTACTGCCGGTGCTGCAAGAAGAAGCCAGGAAGCGCATTGCGAAGTTCGAGGACGATCCTGGACTCGATCTCGTTCATGTGGAGCACCGACCTTCAACATCTGGCGGTCCCCACCGCCTCAAGATCGGGGTAGCCGAAACTGGATATTATCTTTGGGCGGCGACCGCCAACTCCCTTGACCGCGACCTCAGCGGTTTCCCCGATCTAACCAGTCGCCTGGGGCACCCGACGCTCAGGGAGGGATGGAACAGTGACCCATCGAGTCTTGCGGACTTGACTAGGCAACCGGCCCCGGCCTACATGGGTGTCTGCGTCGTCGTAATCGCAGAGGGACAGATCATAGTGCTCAAGCGCCAAAGCGAGCATTTCGTCGCCAGCACAGCCAAGTGTGTCCCGGCGCATTTTGTGGGCGAGGGTATGGCACCAAAGGATTTAGATGCCAGCGGGCGGTACTCGCCTGAAAAGGCGGCGTGGCGAGGATGCAGAGAGGAGCTGGGAGTTGGGCCTGACTATCTCCAATTCATACCGACCGGAGTCATTGTTGACACCAAGCGCTGGCAACCGCTCTTCTCCTTCGTCGCGGAATGCAGCCTTACGATCCCAAGACTGGAACGATGTATGAAAAAGGCACGAGACAGGCATGAGACCGCTCATGGTGAAATCGCTGCCTGCTTGCCCTGGAGTGCAGAGGCCAGCCTCAACTTGCTTACTGGCGATGATCTCACCTTCACGCTAGCCTCAAATCATGCCCAAGCTGCCCTACTTCACGCCTTGTACTACGCCGATGGGCGAGAGACGGTGGACGATCTTCTCGAAAGCGATACGCCGCCGTAAAGCTCTAGCGTATTGACTTTTATCACTATTTATGGTAGTTTAGTGAGCATTGCTTCGTTCTGAATTGTCTCCGGTGCATAGCTCCCAAGTAGGTGGCTGCGCTCCGGAGACCGATAGGCGGTCTCATAACTCAAGGAGGCCGCAATGTCGGACAAGGAGCAGGTACAGGCAACAGGAGAGGACGAGGAGGTCCGCAAGCTCGATCTGGACGAGTCACAGCGCATGATCGCGCTGGGGTTTGATCCGGTCGCCCCGGTCTACGTCTCAAACCGCGAGTACAGTAGCGAGGCCATTCTGAAGGCTCTCACCTGTACCGAACGTGGCAAGCCGCACACCGTTGGGTTCGGGATTGAAGTCAGGGACGCCGAGGACTGCATCCTGCCGATGGAGATCGAACTGCTCCAAGTTGTCTTCCCGACAAACCTGGACAGGGAGACCGGCCAGCCCGACACTTGGGATGACCCGGCCTGGTATCTACGAGGCTATCTCGGACGCTGTCCTGTCAATCCCAACGGCGAGGTCGTCCGGATGCACGTCTACACCCACGAGCTGCACGAGCACGAAAGATGGGCAGAGATTCAGATCGTGCGGGAGCTGCCAATCAGATATCCGGCGATCAGCCTCGACGGACAGTTGATATACGGCAGAGGACGTCCGTGCATCGCTGATCGCGTCTCTCGCTGAAAGCCAGCACCAGACTACCGCCCCCGGCGCTCACCAAGAGCGTCCGGGGGCTCCTTATTTCTCCGTTATTATCTCGCCAGCCGAGCGTACCCAAGAATCCCGAAGCCAATTCTGGATTCGAGGGTGAGCCGGGATGACAGGCCGCCGTGCGGCCCGATGTTCAGCCGGTAGGTGCGCCCGCTGCCTTTGATTTCAGAGACGAACAGGTGGCACATAATCAGCCGAGGGTTGGAGACGGAAACTTCGGCCTGGAAGGTGGTAAGGGCACCTGGTGTGTCCGGATTGGTTTGGCTGTCGAACTTGTACTGGACGGTAAAGTCTTTGGTGTCGCTTCTCTGGCTGGGGTAGCCATCGACCGCTAGGCCGCTGAAGAGTGGGTAGTTGCAGCTCGCGCCCGGTGGTACTGGCGACCTGGCGGCGGTGATGATGGCGGTTCGCACGCGCGAGCCATGTTGTGTCTGGTACTCCCCGCCGATGGGTGTCGGCGTGGCATACGGGTACAGACGGGTCGGCCCAACCCAACGGCCGTCAGTCAGTTGGATACGGGCGCTACAGATCACGCTTCTCGGCCCAGGCGCCACCCAATTGACGAGGCGAGGCGTGCCCGACATGGGGATGTCTTTTTGGTCGCCCTCGAAGCCGCCGCCGGGGCCACCCACCCGATAGATCGCCTGCCAGGGATGAGCGCAGCTTGAGCCAAGAGCCGCCGCCGCTGAATGGGCCACCCGCGCGGCAGGCTCCATCCCCTCAGTCGTGGCGATAGCCAGCAACGTGACAGGTGGGCTCACGGCGACCGCCAGGGCGCAAAGCAACGCGTAGGCGCAGGTAGCCAGAGCTGCGCGAATGATCGGCCGGGTCATGTCCCCTCCAGGGCAGCGGGTTGAGGCAGGGCGAGACGGGCCGTGTACGGCCCTCATCCCTTGCATACGAACACCGGACCATAGTACGACTTCCGTAAGCCGTCAAGGGTTGCGCCTATGCCCGCTGAAAGACCGCCAATGACCAGCGCGCGTGGCCCAAGCCAGACCGAGCGCGCTCACGCCCTCGGCTCCCGCCTGCGCCAACTCCGACGCGCCGCCAAGCTGACCCAGCGTCAGGTCGCCGAGCAGGTCCCGATGTCGGCGGCCAACCTCTCCCGCATCGAGAACGGCGAGCAGGGGCCACCCTCGGATGAGGCGATCGAGCAGCTAGCCCGAGTCCTTGAGGCCGACCCAGCCGACCTACTCGCCCTGATCGGACGGGCACCCCTCCCCGCCAGCACCGACACGCTACTGCGCGAGATCCGCCAGCTTCGCGCCGAGGTCAGGGACGGCTTCGCTCATATGCACGCAGCGATCCAAAAACGACGCTGACACCTGCACTAGCCGTAAAGAAGTGAAACGCGGCTGAGCCCCTTTTACACATATTGACCTATCAGCGGCCTCTGGGTAGACCACCGGGTTCCCGAAATCCCCGGCCTACCAAGGAGGCTCCCGGTGTACCACCTGTATCCCCACGACGAAGAGCCCCAGCCGCTCGACTGGCAGCTCTTGGGCTACGTCCTCAACTCCTACGATGACCAGCCCCAGCCCTGGACGCTGAAGCAACTCGAAGCCCAGTTTGGTGACACCGAGGCGGTGCTCGGCAGCCTGCGGCGCTTGCAACGCTACGGTCTGGTCACCCGCCTGGGGTTCTATGTCATCGCCTCACAGCCGGCCCTCTTCTTCCACCATATGCTGAAGCGCTTCGGCGGCGATGTACCGACCGGCGGCGACGAGTGAGCGGCCCCGTGGACCGCCCACCCAATTACGCCGATATACCAGGGTGTATGCGGACGGAGCGAGAAATCCTCCTGTTCGTGCTCCGCAGCAGCGACGACAAGCTGTGGTGGTCGCTTGAGGAGATCATGCGCGAAGCCTCCGACCCCATCACGGCCCTCGATGCGGTCGCCTTACTCTGCACTGTCGGCCTGTTGCAACGCCGCGGTGAGTACGTCATCCTCACCCGCGCCGCCCTGCGGTTCGCCCAGCTTCTCACCTGGCCGTAATTCTAGGCTGAGTGGTGCGCCTCACAGCTTGACATCACAGAGGCGCAATCTCACAGTTTGACATCACAGCAATCACACTCTTAGCCTGGGGCGCTCTAATCAAAAGCGGCCCCGACGCGGGTGGTAAGACCTACGCCGGGGCCTCGACACAGGAGGTTCTATCTCCCATGCCTGACAGGAAGCCTATCGACTCCGATGAGACGCCGACCGACCGCGACACGTTCAAGGAGTGTCGAATCGAGATCATTCAGCGAGCCATGTTGCACGCGTTCGTTGATCCCCACCGTCAGCGGCCCTGGGCGTCCGAGGATATCGCCAGAGAATACGCCGACATATCCGGGGAGGGCGACATTGAAGACGCCCTGGGCTACCTCAAGAGCGCCGGACTGATCTATCGCATGGATGACTGCTACTTCGCCAGCCGAGCAGCCGTCCACGTCTTCGAGTTGGGCATCCTCAGCATCTGAGGCAGCCCTAGCCAGAGCCGCCGCGCCGCTTGGGACCAGGGCGCGGCGGCTTCTTGCCTACTTTCGGCTTACAGCACCTCTCCGTCCAGCTCCTCCAGCGCAACCCGGGCGGTTGCAGCCATGCTGGTGGCGGTCTTGAGCACCTCGGTGGACTTGGCCGGCGGCTCGGTGATGATGTGGAGCGCCTGGTCGAGCAGCCGCTGGAAGATCGAGCGGATCTCGCTTGGGTCGAGGTTGATCTTGTACAGCTCCTTGCGGCCCTTCTTCTCCCACCCGATCTGATCCAGCAGGCGCATGTCCTCCTCGAACCGGCAGCGCAACTGCCGCGCGAGGGTCAGCTCACCGTCTCGGATGTGGTTGGTCAGCTCCCCAACCGCACCGGCGTCGTCCACCAGCTCCTTATACAGCTCATCCCGTTGATATCTAGCCAGAACTATTTCCACTTGCGAGCCTCCTTGGAAGGGTCAAGGCCGGGGCCTCCCGGCCCGGCCCGCCATTTACGGAAGACCCGATGAAGCCATGAGTCGGGCGATAAGGCAAGCTGTGGAAAGGCGGACTCTGAGTTCGCTCAATGGCACTTGTGCGACGTCAGAAGCAGGCAGTGTCGCTACGCTTGGCATATGCGAGTGAGCCGCCTTCTACATAGCCGGCGCGACGAAGAAGCTCCCACCCTCAATGACGTCTATCGGCTCTATGGGCTAGCGATGGAGTCAGCGCAGGTCTTGGAGCAGATTGTTCGTGGGCACGCCTCGGCCGTCGAGTGGGCGAGCATGGCTGACGACTTCTCAGGAGAGGTCTTCTCCCGCCTAGAACGGCTTGAGGGCAGGACGATCGGATGGGTTCATAACCAGAAGCGCTACGACCTGCCTGATGATATCCGTGATCTTGTGACGGCGTCGCGACAGGTGCGGAATGTTCTAGCCCACAATTATTTCGCGACGATCGATAAGCACTCTGTCGAAGGTCGACGTACAGCAATCGCGATGCTCAGCTTCGCCATTCGACTCTTTGGCCAGACGGGTCAAGCACTCCACTGGACGCACGTCCCAACACCGGACCAAACCACTCAGCACCGTGAACCGGCGTCCGGATCTTAGTATCGGTAATCAATCCTCGTACGCGACTCATGAACAGCATTGGCCACATAATACCGCTTGTGCGAAGTCTCGATCAAGACATCCACGGGAGCATTTGCTTAGGCACAGATTGCCAGCGGTAAAATCTGAAAGGCGGGACCTGACACAAACGGCGTGACCGCCGCGATCATCTCGTTTGAGAACGTTATTTCGTCTTCGGACTCCTCGGGCGCATTCACGTTTGCTTGATGCTCCTCGGTCGCTTCATCCTCCGAGTCAGAGGATGTCGTCTCGACGTCGGCGGCCTCTATGGCAGTTGCACTACCTCCGACCTGCAATGCCTGCTGAGCGTTCCTCTGGATCTCGGTTGGGTCGATTGCTTTCGTTATTAGGCCGACGAGCGTAAAGAGCGCCCACATCGTTGCCTGAGTCAGCGACGGCGCCAAGGAGACGACGGAACGCCGGTAGAGATTCACGACTTCGTCACTTGTCCGCCATAGCTGGGTGACCTTGCCGACCACGGTAAAACTCGATGTGTGCAGCAACTCAAGTGCTGCGTCGGAAAGGAATCGCCGATCGAGCGTCAAGATCGCCCGCGGAACAGCGTCATCCTCGGTACTGACAAGGACATCAACCATGCCACTTCTGGCGAGATCCTCACGCAGGGCGACAAGTACCCGGTGCAGCTGTTGAAGTGCTGGCACGCCCTCGTCAGACTTGCTGGACCGTGGTGCTCCTTGGCGCTGCTGCCGTTTGCCTGAACCTTTGGAGCTGTTCTCACTGCTGTCACCTGTGTCAGCTATCGGCATGGTGACTTCCAATAGACGGATGACTTGGTCTACAACGCGGCGCAAAGGTGCTGTAGCTGGCCCCATCCGGACCGACACAATGTCACCAAGATTCATGTCCTCCATGCCGGGATCCTCCAAGAGCAGGTTACTGCACCGCATCTCATCGTAGAGGTCAATAAAGATCGATGCGAACGTGTGGTGCCGCGTGACTTGGAACTCGCTGGCTGTCGCCGTCTCGTCGGCATCACTTCGACCAGCCTCAACGCCTCCACCCAGGCCAAGCGCGCTCAACAGCTTGAGATTGCCACGCAGATTTTTGACGGCCTTCGATGTCTCGTCCGTACGGTCGTGCCGCTGTTCCTCAAGGGCCACGCCGCCGGTCAGGGCGGCTGCGAACGCCATCGACATATCGACGTCGAGGTAGTAGGGGTACAGGAGCTTGATTGGCTCCTCCGCCTCTGCAGATCTCTCGGGCATCTGGCTCGACCTTACCTAATCGTCAGGCGATCAGACTGCTGACCTGTCCTACCTAGAGCACTCGGCGAGACATCGCCAGCACATACCTCCCTCGCAAACCCGCACGAATCGCGGCGAAGCACCCGCGACGTTTGGCAGCCTGGACGACAGCCTTCAGCACCCAGCCGGTCCGGCGTCCATGTCGACGAGCTGGGTATCCTTGGCTTTAGGCAGATCAGGCCTAGATTCAGGACACCGCCGCGCCGCTCAGACAGCGCGGCGTCTATCCTGATGCTATGAACGATCAGTGTCCCATCTGCAAGCAGCAAGTACGCATGTTCAACAAGACAACGAGTCAGGAGTTTGACGGCATATCCGAGACAAGGCCGATCGAATCGATCGTTTGCCAGAACCCGGAGTGCAAAGCAGCCTTGAAGCGCACCACACCAGCAGAATCATGGCAGCCGGCATAGACGACGTTTGGCGACAACGAGATCAAGGGCATCAGCAATGGCGGGTAGTCGCTACCGGTGTGGCTCAGGATGGAACATTCCATGTGCCCGCCATGCTTAAGCAATGGTGATTGCTACGTTCTGGGGCATGTCGGCGGGTGGCTGGACGGCGCTGGCCGGGGTCTGTGGCGTGGTGCTGGCCGTGGGCGCGGCAGTCGTCGGTGGCTGGCAGCTCAAAGAGGCGCGACGTCTGCGGATAGAACTGGCGCAGCCCTACGTCGCAGTCTACGCAGACCCGAGCCCGGCATCGTCGTCCGTCTTCGATCTCGTCATCAAGAACCTTGGGCGCACATCGGCGACCAGCGTTCGTGTCAAGATCGAGCCTGCTCTCGGACGAGCGGCGTATGGTGAGGAGGTTGTCGAGCTGCCGCAGGTCATCCCAACGCTTGTCCCGGGCCAGGAATGGCGGACGTTCTGGGATACCCAGATGGCTCGCAAGGACTCATCGCTACCTACGCGCCACGCGGTAAAGGTGCGCTTCAGTGACGCTACGGGCAAGCCAACGTACTGCTTCCGGTTTGAGCTTGACTGGGATGCCAGCACGCACCGTGACGTGGTTGACGTGTCGAGTTTGCACGATGCCGCGAAGGCGCTGCAAGACATTCGAGCCATCTTGAAGAACGCCATGCCGCAGGACATGCTCAATGTTTTGGCGCGCGACGGCGATGCGCGAGACGCGAGGGAGCGCGCTGCCCACGAGCAGCGGCTCCGTGACCGGGACGCTGATCGGGATTCGAACTCACCTTCGAACGCGGCCGAAGATTAGGAACTTCCCCTCGCTATTCCGTCTCCTTCCCCATACAATGGTGAAGTAATTAGTCGGAGCCGACGTGGATCGAGAAGACGTCAAAAACATGATCGCCAATCCATTTTATGCGATCAACATCGAGCCAGAATTAGCTTTAGAGCATCAACCTTTGGTGTCAGAATCCCAATGGATAGCGGCCAATCTGAAACTCATGGATGAGATAGGCGCCGAGGAATGGCTAGAGCGCCTACTGGCCGTCCTACAGGGAGCCGGGCCGCTCAACCCTGACCGACCGAACTTCGGTCTCCCAGACTTGGGATTGGAAGAAGAGGAGTAGCGAAGCGACACGTCCGGTACCGTGCAGAACGATCGTAATCAGCGACCACCAACCAGCGCCCGTCGCAAAGCCTCGACCCGTGCCTTATGGTTTAGTCTTCGCCCGTCCGGGTCCATGCACTCGGACTCAAACCGCTCCACCTGCGCTACGGATCGCCTTCACAGCCCGCTTTCGGGCTTGCCGAGCGACCGGCTCCATGAGATCCTCTAGGAAGGCGTCCGGGTTCCGACGTTGTACCCGGCTCCGCATCTCGCAGAAAAGCCTGCAAATGCAGGCTTTTTTGATATCTAGACCCCCACTGTCCCGGTTTCTGCCCGCGTGCAGGCGTAGCCTCAAATGAGAACTATGCGCCACACAGCGGCAGCAGCTTGGCTTGCTGCCGGTAACTCTCTGATGTACCTGCAACGCCAGCTAGGACACGCTGACATCGCAAGACACGGATGGAGGCCATGCGCTGCCTCAAACGCCACCTCGCCCGCAGGTACTATCGGCTGCTCAGCGACCGATCAAGACACCGTATCGAGCATCAGGTGTAGCCTGGCGCTCCCTAAGAGAGTGAGCCATTCACCAACCGAAGGCGAACTATGAGCGCCACACTGCAATTCGACGAGGACGCCTCCCGGCGCGTAGAGAGGATCTACACCACGCCCGATGTCATCGAACAGCGCCAAACGATCCTGCGGGCACTCGCGCTCCAGCCCGGCGAGCGCGCAATCGACATCGGCTCGGGTCCTGGTCTACTCGCGTGCGAAATGGCCGTTGCTGTCGGGAGGAGCGGGCGGATCTGCGGGGTGGACGTCAGCGAGAACATGCTTGCCCTTGCCAGGGCGCGCAGACCACCAGCTGGCAGCGGCTCGATCGAGTACCAAGAAGCTGGCGCGGACACGCTCCCCTATGCGGACGCGAGCTTCGACGTCGCAGTCTGCACACAGGTCTACGAGTACGTCGATGATGTTCCCGCCGCGCTGCTGGAGCTAGGGCGGGTGCTGCGCCCGGGAGGCCGGGCGCTTGTGCTTGACACCGACTGGGACTCGATCGTATGGGCTTCGAGCAACAACGAGCGCATGGACCGGGTGCTCGCCGCGTGGGAGGAGCACCTCGTTCACCCTCACCTGCCGCGTACGCTCACACGGCTGC
>JANWIP010000008.1 GCA_025449845.1 Solirubrobacteraceae bacterium
CGATCAGCATGCTGCTGGCGCTGTGACTGCTGGAGCGGGGAACGCCGTGCGCGGCTTTGGCCAGCGACTCGTAGGCGCTCACGTGCTCCGCGTTCTCCGGCTTGTTCCAGGCCCCGCCGCTGCGCGGGCGCTTCAGCTCTCGCATCAGGGCTTTATGCTCGGACGACGCGGCGTCGCTGACCTCTTCTTCGAGATCTTCGTCCTCGTCCTCGTCCTCGTCCTCGTCCTCGTCCTCGTCCTCGTCGTCATTGTTCTTGTCATCGTCTTTATCATCATCGTCGTCGTCAGGATCGTCGGGCTCGGGGCGCGGACGGCCAGGCGCTGCGTCCTCTTCCTCGTAGGTCGCCTTCTCGCGCCCGAACGGGTCGCGCTCTACGGTCTTGCGACGGCGGTCATCGACCTCGATCCACTCGTCGACCCACACGTCAATGCCGGCAGCGTCAGCGACCAAGCAGTCACCAGAGACAGCGGCGTTAGCGCCGCGGATGGCTCTGGCCTCGTTACCGGTCTTCTTCAGGATGCTGTTCGCGACTTTAGACCATTGACGCTTCTGCTTGCGCGACTTGACGGCCTTATTGTGTTTGCTGGCTTCCGCGGCGGTCCACGGCATCGTGCGAGTTCCTTCTATCGCGCTGCCCTGCGGCAGGCTGAAGCTGAGAGCGGATTGCGTCACTGAGGCTCGGCGTCCTGCACTGGGGCCAACTTCATCTCAACTGGCGCCGCGTCGTGCTTGAATCGCTTGTCGTTAAAAGGATACCAGGTGCAACGACAGAATACATGAAGCGGCAAGTCATCTTCAACGTCGTTGATATCATATGGAGCACCGTCGGCATACTCCTCGCAAATATAACAGACTCGGTCGTCGCCGGCGGTGCGCACTCCGACCTCGATCGGCTCCTCCTCGTAGGCGTCGCGCACTTCAGCGTCAAGCTTCACGTTTTTCAATTTTTGCCACTGCCCAGAACTTAAAACTTCTAGATGTTCTGGAGGAATATCGTGCCTAGACCAGACCTCGTCGATACGACCAGACTTCTGCGCTTCAACTTTATCTTTCGGCACTCTAATCAATGCTGTCTTACTCGGATCGTATGCGGAGCCCGTGAGTTGGCTATTTACCATACCGTGCCAATATTCTGTAGCGCCGCGAGTTTCAGTCAAAGAAATTTTTCCAGTACCGTAACCAGAAAATGTCTTAGATTGAGAAGACCCTCCCTTAAGTCCTTCTTGACGAATAATCGGTAAATTAATCGCAGCGGTCGAATGGTGAAGGTACCCAGCTTCGTGAGCGCTGCTCAAATTAGGGTCAAGGCTACTTGTCTCACCACCGGCTTCCCAGCGGCCATGCTCGTCGCGCGGCTGATCAGGATCGTAGGCATCGCCCACGGCCAAGACGTCCATCAGCACCTGGCGCGTAACCTGATAGCAGTCCTCGATCTCAGCGGCGGTCAAGTTGTCGCGCAACGCTAAACCAAGTTCCTTGGCCACTGCGTGAATGGCCTGCTCGTGGGTGAAGTCGTGGCGCTCGAGGATCGTCATCAGCCGCGTAGCCTGCTTGGCCGCGATACCGCCAACAGCGGACCCGAGGATGCCGCCCACCAGGCCACCGAGCGACGTACCGAGCACGCCGCCTCCGACGGTCAGAGCCAGCTCGACCTGACGATGCAGCGACTTACGAACATGAGCCGCCCAGTCTTTTTTCTTCTCGACCTCAGTAGTTGGCGGTAGCCCGAGGCCACCGCTGCCACGCGCCCAGCGGCCACGCTCGTCGCGCTCCTGGTCAGGATCAAAGTCGCGCACATGAGCGTGCGGCGGAATTGTCTCCGCGATGACCCCGACGCTGGTAACGCCGCGCGCCCGGTAGCCGGCCAGCTTGGCCTTGTTGTAGGCTTGAACCGTCAGTGTATCGACCAAGGCCGGCAGGCGCTTGGTCATTTCCTTGTCGTAGACCGCGGCCGCTGCCTGCCAGGCCCGCGCTCGACTGGCGTAGTGGCGAAACCCGACACGCGCTACAGCCACAGAGATGGCCGCAGAGACGCCCGTTAGCTCGCTGTCGAGCAGCACCTCGATCCCCGCCGAGGCGACTACTGGACCTCCTGCGTCCGCAGCGCCCTTGTTCCAGGCCCTGCGAACGAACTCGATGGCCCAGTCCCCGCGCAGCTGCTGCGCAATGGCGTGCTCAACCAGGTGGCGAAAGGCCCCGAGGCGAACGTCGGCCCCGTGGATTGCCATCCCGGCGCCGAGCACGTCGGCTTCCATGATCGCCTTGCGAATACCGGCACGCGCTAAGCGCGCGCGCAGCTTAGCAGATGCGCGCCAGGCGCGACGAACGCCCGCAGTCCCTGTCGGGTCTGCTGACGGCCTAGCGTCGAAGACAACAGCGGCAGCGGCGCTGATCATCGGCGGCGCAGCTTGACCACCGCTATCTCGGCGGGATGAAAGATCGGATCGGAGTCGGAGTCAGGCACTACGAACATGCGGACGCCGCCCCAGCGTCGATCCCAGATCACGCAGCTCTCGACCCACCACGCCTCGGCCCAGAACCACAGCCCAGTCATGGCTTGTTGCCGCCACTAGGCGGTGGCGGCTGCGGCTTAGGCGGTGGAGGCTTCGGAGCTCCGAAGCCTCCACCGCCCATCGGCGGCATCGGTGGCTTCATGAACTCCTCGACGTCGAACTCGCCGGCCTTGTCGCCCTCGTCGAGCGCGCCCTCGAACCCGGGGTACAGGAACCCGTCCTCGGTCAAGTAGTTCTGGCGCGCCAGGCGCAGCACGTCGGGGTTGATCAGCCCGTTGTCGACGTCGATCTTGTGCGCCTGCGCCAGCTTGAAGTTGATATCAGCCTTCTCGTTGTCATCCATCTGCCAGAGGGGTTTCCAGTCGTAGTGGACGTCGGGGTCGCGATCGCCGAAGGTGTGGCGGATCAAGATCTCGTCGAGCGGGCTCAGCAGCGGCGTCAGCCGTACTTTCTGGTCAGCGGAGATGCGATCGTAGTAGTTGCGCATGTCGGACTCGCCGGTCGAGTTCATGCCCGTCGGCTCACGTCCGAACAGGCGAGTAGCTGGAATGTCGGCGCCGCCAGCGGCCATGAAGTTGAACGCCTGCATCACGCGGTCCAGGTTCGACAGGTCCAGCTTGCGACAGTCCCACGTCTCTAGGTCCTTGTCGAGCAGCAGAGTGTTTACTACGCTCTTGGCAACGTTGCTGTTGCTGAACCTGCTGATCAGCTTGTTCGTGCCCTCGGTGGTCGACATCATCTCGGTCAACCCGGAGATGCTGACGATGTCGACCTTAGCCTCGCTGACCATCCCGGCCAGCGACGAGCAGACCAAGCTGGCGCTCTGAATAGCGTCGTAGATCGGCTGCAGGACGCTGTCGCCCCAGGCGTCCGGCGCCTGCTCGACGTCGGGGTAGTCGAGCCCGATCAGCCGAATCACGCGCGACGGGTGGATGAAGAACGAACCGCCTTCCCGCTGCGGGAACGCAGTCTTCGGAGGCGGATCAACGTCGCCAGGTGCTGGCAGAATCGGGATATTTGAGCGTTGGTAGTAGGTCGGCTCGCCGTACCACGGCGAGGTGATGTCGAGCACGCGCGGGCCCGCGGCGATCATCCAGCGCTCGACCACGTGCACGAACTTGAGGCTGCCCTTCTTTACGTCCTCGACGTGGAGCTCCTCGTTGAAGTCTCCAGTGCCAGAGACGCCGAGCACCAGGCAGGCGCCGCCGTACAGACGCGCGCGCGTCATCGCGAACATCAGCTTGCGCTGGAGCGCGAACTTGCGCTCCTCTTCCTCGAGCCGCTCGATCTGGTCGGTCTCGGCCTGCCACTGGCGCCAGGCACGACAAGAGTCGAAGGCAGGAACGTCGATGATTTTTCGCGCCAGCCAGTCTGATCGATAGAGGTTCGACAGGTCGCGCGGCGTCAGAAGCCGAAGAAATGGTTCCTGATGATACGTCTTATCACGCCCGAAGACGTTGAAGCCTGAAAGAAAGTTGCGGAACGAGTCCGCAAGCGGAATACGAACGACGTTACTTGTCATGCGTCACACTCGCAGAGAAATGGCGGCGAGCCAACGGGGGGAAGGCCCGCCGCCGCGACGACGATTTCCACCGTGGGTGGCGGTGGGGAGGGGGAGCCGTCGTCGTTTCAGGCATTTAACTGATAGCGTCCTTCAGCGCCTTGGCGCTAGCTACAACTTGCAGGCTGTCGCCGCCGACGAACTTGATCGTTGCCTTGTCGGGTGTGCCTTCCTTAGCCTTCTTGGCCTCGACCTTGGGATGCCCAGCCTTGGGAGGACGCCCCTGCGGGTTGGCATAAGATGGCTCCTCACCCGGATCGTCCTCAACCTCGTCCTGGGCCTCCACGGCAGGCTCGCCAGGCTCGCCAGGCTCGTGCTCGATGTGGGTGATGTTCTCGCAGACGACGCTGTATTCCTTACCGGATTCGTCAGTCACGGTGATGACTTTTGGCATGGAGAGAGCTCCTCTATTCGGGTTGTTCGGTAACGCCGCTCGCGCCAGCGAGCGTACGATCGACCTCAGCAAATGGCAGCGCCACAGTGAGCTTGCGGCCGCCGCACCAGACGTCGGTGTGGGTCTTAGAATCGCGCTCGGTGCTGGGCGCCCACGAGGTGCAGGCTTCCACCCGCAGCGCCACTTCGTCATCAGTGCCCGGGCGCGGCAGGTGCACGATGGTCGTGTGGATGATGCTGACGCGGCCGCTGCGCTCGATCATGGGTACTTGACCGTGCAGATCAGGTAGAGCAGCCCGGCCACGGTCCACACCACCGCGTTGGCGACCAGCAGACAGCCGTTGTTGCTCAGCATTTCAGACCAACCGCCACAGCCACAAGCCAATCTGCAAGACAACGGCAAGCGCCATCGTCAAGCCAAACAGCCCGATCACGGCTGCGCCAACTTGTTGACCGACTTTGTCCCAATCGTTCACAGGATGCTTATCTTTGGGCTGACGAAGTCGAAGATTTTCTTCATCAGCTCGTACGACTCGATGTTGATGGTCCAGCGCGGGATCTTGCAGATCTCCGCCACCACCGACTCGGTCAGCCAGTCACCCGGCTTGTACCAGACGGTGTTGGTCACGTTCTTGATCTGATAGGCTAAACCTACCATCGGGGCATTGAACTGCAACAGGTTAATGGTGACGTCCTTGTTGCTGGGCGGCGGCTCGCGATAGGTGCCGTTGACCTGATTCGGCTTCGGCGTCTCAATCATGAAACTAGGACTGGTCGCCACTGGCTTCTTGACCGGCTCGCGGGTCACTCAGTCACCTCGACTGCGTGCTGGTCCAGTTGCTCGATCAAGGCCGCCTCGGTAATCGCCGTAGCCTCGCGGCCGCCGCCCGGCACCCAGCCCCACAGCCGATACCAGGTGTTGTCGTGGATGGCGTAGTGGTGGTCGCGATAGCGATACAAAGCGGCGTTGGTGAAGCTGTCAGGGTAGAGCACACTCAACCCTGCTTCTTCTGCTTGACCACGTCGGTCTTGACCTCGCACACCGTCGTCTTGGGGTGCTTCTTAGCAAACGCCTCTGACACGAACTGACCGGTCTTGGCACTGCGGCAGTTCTGCTGCGACTGCGCTAGCGCCGGGGTCAACCCCAGCGCCAGCAACATAACAATAATGAGTGCGTAGATCACGCCGTAACCTCCAAGCGTTCCTGCGCCTTGGCCTCTTCCTCGGTCTGCGGCGCCGCCGGGAGCTGCAGCACGGTGACAGCCTGCCCGACCTTGAGGCTGTGCAAGAGCAGCACCTCGCCGTCCGGTAGCTCGAGCGCGTCGTGGTGCGTGTTCGGAGTGTCCAGGTTGATCTGACGGAACCGCGCGGTCTTGTGCGCGTGCTCCTTGTCGCCGAAGCCGAACACGGAGCTGTTACCCTGCTTGATGTTGTCGGCGAAGGCCAGCTCGGTGCCCGGCATAACGCACACCGGCACGTTGGCGTTCTCCGGACCAGCGAAGCCGATACTCGTCGTGCTCGAGAACTTAGTCACCGTCAGCTTGTCGTCGACTACGGCGGGACGCGAGACGAGATTTCTCAAACTGTAGTCGCACATGGTTTTACTCCTTCTGGTTAGGGTCTTTTAACACGCATGAACAAGCTAACTATCCGCTCCGCCAGCTTGTCGGCGTCATACTCGATCAGGTTGCTGGTAGTAGCGCGGATCGTACCATCGCGCGGGTCTCGCGACTCAAGCCAGGTCAGGTCTTCGTACAGCTCGCGCCAGCGGCGGGCGGTGTCGACGTCAGGAAAGTCGTCTGCCTGCAGCCGCGTCACGTACATGGCAGCGTGTTCCAGACGCTGCCGCAGCGGGTAGTCGGTGACCAACGACAGCACCGCCTGGTACAGCTTCTCGTGAGCGTAGGAGCTAAACGGCGGGCGGTTCATTTCAGCACAAACAGAATCAATCCCGCCAGATAGACAAAAACGCAGACACCGACCAGCATCGCCAACGCCTGGCCCCAGTTCATCTAAGGCAGCGGGCCGCGCGGGGGTGCAGCCTGGCCCAGCGGCGGCTGACCCAGTGCCCGTCGACGCGAGCTACGCAGCTGCGCCACTCGTACTGGAAGCCCGCGTAACCGGCGGCGCCGGCCCCGGCCGCGACCAGCACCGGCGTGGCACAGCCAGCCAGCAGAAACGTCGACGCCAGTACCAGCACTAGCAAGAGCTTGGCCATGTTTAAGAGTCCTGGGCGTAGCGATCAAGCAAGAACATCACCGCCGGGATCAACCTGGCAAAAATCTCGGCTTGACCGTGCGCCGCCAGCAGCTCTTGACTCAGCTCGTAGGCCCGGACGCGGCGCTCCTGGGTCTTGCCAGGTTGCAACGCGGCCATCATGCGCTCGCCCTCGACGTTGCTCATAGTTGCCGGCGCTTTGGTTTGAAGACCAAGCCAAAAACCGGGGTCACCATCGCCAACCCCGATGCCAGCCCCAGCCGAAGCCGCGACCCCATCGATGGCCCCAGCCCCAGCCGACGCCGCGGCGATGACCCCAGCCTAGACCAGCGGGCGCCGCGTAGACGTGCCGATAGGCGTAGTTCGGGGCGGTGTACGGGTAGCTGTAGAACGCGGGCCGCGCCGCCGCCACGTACGGGATACGATGATAGGGACGGGCGCCGTAGCGGTAGGCGCGGCGCACCTGACGGTAATCGTGCCGAACCGCGCGGCGGGTAGCGACGCGGGCACGCCGATAGGTGACGAAGGCCTCAGCCTTGCTCACCGTTAGTTGCGGCAAGGATGAAGATGGCGATGAAGACAGCGACAGCGGTAGCGAGACAAACATTGCTGTCAATCCAACCGTGGCAAGCATCAAGCATGGTCGCATGATAAGCCTCCGTCAAAGGGTTAAGCCACAGCGCAGTCCTCGCAGAACCACTCGCCGCGCCTCTCGACACGCGCGGGGCCGCCACAGCTGACGCACTCAGGCATCTCGCTCAGGGGAACCGCCACGCGGCGCTGCTGGCCACTCTCTCCCTGCTCGAACCGCGCCAGCTTGATCGGCGGGTAGACGCAGTTGCATAACCTGCGCAGCGCCTCGATCACCTGCAGCTGGTCGAGCAAGTTCTTGTACTTCTTGCTCGGGTTGGGAATGTGCGTAAGCTCTTCTAAATTAAAGTCTAACATCTGAACGCACTGCTGAATCTGCTCAAGTAACCTGCGCTCGGCCGCCTCACGTTCACTCATCTTACCCTTCTCGTCCCAGGAGAAAGTTGGCATCCCCACCGTGGCTCTAGACTCTTTGGTGCAGGCGTGGCCCTTGGCCGCCGCCCACATGCGCTGCTCCGCCGTCATCCCGAGGAAGTGCCGGTTGACCATCCCCTTGTGCAGCTTGTCGCTGTACCTGTACCCGACGCCAACTGCGGATGCGCGGAAGCGCGGCCCGTAGTTCATGCGCCGCGCCACGATCAACCTCGCGGCGGCGTCAGGCGACTAAGGTCGACGGCCCGCGGCTGCTTCTGCAGCACCCACTGGTAGGCTTGCACGACGGTCAGCGCGTACTGCTTCTGCAGGTACAGCGTCGCCGCCAGCGTCGAGTAGGAGATGCCGTCGGGGCAGTGCATCAGCACCAGCCCGCTGGGCTGGCTGAAGGTGGCAAAGATCAAGTTCATGACCTTAGCGAACTGGTCGCTCGACACGAACGCGCCGGAGGCGTCGCACAGCGGAACGAAGTTACAGCGCGCGTCGGTGGTGTGCGCCCTCATCGAGACGTTGATGCAGGTGAAGTTGAGGTTGCGCCGGCACCAGTCGCACGAGCTAAACTTGCCGGTCCACAGCCGCGGCACGGTCTCAGTGGCATCTGGTACGCTGATCATAGATCGAAAGCCTCTTCCAGCACGCACTCGTCGGGCGCCTCGCGCACGAACAGGTTGGCTCCATTACTGAGGTATATCTTACTTCGGGCCCTGGAGTCGGCCTCTCCGGGCACCACCGCGTGCGCGGCAATGACGCAGTGACGGCGCGCGAACAGGACTGCACCGCCGGCCAGCGTCAGGCAAATAATTTCGTCCACAGCTCATCGCGCAGGTGCTGCCTGACGGCGTCGTCATCGGTAGGAAACATCTTGCACACCCCGTCGATGTACATCCGCACGTCACCGTCGGCGTCACGCACGAGCTCGGCGCTGCCAACTATGAGGTCGTAGACCTCGTCGGCCGTCGCCAGGGAGATATTCTCGAGCAAGTACTGCTGCAGGGCGCGCAGCCCGTGCCAGCGCTGGTCGAACTCGTCAGTGTCCATGGTTCACCAAGTCGTAACGCGCCTGGCCGTGCGCGAGGCGCAGCGCGAGCAGAAGTCGATCCTTGCGCCCGTAGTTCAAGACCAGGCGTCGGCGCCCGGAGGACATGTTGCTACGCTCGTCGAGTGGCAGCGTGTAGACGTCGGGCCGACCGTCTGGGATAGCGTCTTCCATCACGAACCTCGTAGCACGAACATACGCAGCACCGAGGACAGGTTCTTGCGCTCACGCGCGGCGTCGATCTCGGTGACCAGCGCGCTGACGGTCACGCCGCGTTCGCTGGCCATGCCCTTCAGGCGCTCCCAGAACGGATCCTCGAGTGACACTGAAGTCTCCCGTCCGCCGATCTCGATCGATCGCTTGACGACGGGCGAGTGCGGAAGGTCAGCGCGAAAGACCATGGCTCACGGCAGCTGCCCGACGATCTTAGCCACGATTCCGCTGGTCAATGGACTTCCGAGCATTCCGACATTTGTCTGGATCTCGACGTCAACGACTGGCAATTGGAAGTTTGTCGAGGACGACGGCGTGAAGTTGGTAAACCAGGTAATGCCATTTGGTCCGATCAGCGCACTAGGGAAGATCGTCGGATACGGCGTTCCCGTATTGTTATCCTGGAGGATGTCATTGCCCAGCAACGAAGCTGCTGCGGTGGTAGCTGTGCGCAGACCCGACACGGTTAGATCAACGTGAAAGCGAAAATCACCGCCGCCGCTGCCCAGTCGCGTCGTCGGCGCAGTGGCGCTGTACAGCGGCATGGCAATTTCCAGATAGGCATTCGACGGCGTGGTCGTGCTCTTGAGCACGTTGATGGAAATCTGCGTTACCGTACCGATGATTGCTTGCTGCAAAGTGCCGGATTGAGAAAACGCCCCGGCGTATGTCATCTTGAACAAGGAGTTCGCGAGACCACGCTTACAGGCCTCGGAAGCCCTGCGGACCTGGTCACATCCAGTCGACCCGGAGGCTAGAACCGATTGCACGCCGAGTAGAAACACGTTGCCGCTGCCCCACGCCGGCGTCGAAGCAAATGGACAGGTCGTGTCGTAATAGACGAAGGTGGCATCCTGATAGACCTTGGTCACGATCATCAGGCCAAAGTTACCGGGGAATCCGTGCACGCCGTAACCAGCCGCCGAATTAGGCTCCCAGTACATGTATGATCCAGGCACGGCACGTAGCAGATTTCCTAACCCAGTCGCGTAGCTTTTAGGACACTTGATCGTACCGTTGGCGTAAGTGACGTTGGTGCCGTCAACCGCCAGCGTGGTCCCAGGATAAAGGCTCGGTTCCAAATAATTTAATGCGGTAACGCCATTGATGACGATGCTGCGGGTGCAACCAAGCGCATCGACGCCGAAGTTTAGGTTGCTGAAAAATCCGCCATTGAGCTGCACGTTACGGCCAGCCACTTTCAAGCCGGTTGCCCCCTCGACCACGCAGTCGTCCATCATCACAGACTGGAAGCTGGCCGACTGAAAGTTCATGCCCTGCAGCCAGCGCGACTGCGTATGGTGCACGGCACCGACGATCTTATCCGGCTCGGGCGACGTCGTGAAGATGGTGCGATAGGTCGAGAAGTCCATGCACAGGGACTCGGAGTTACCGACCCAGGTGCTGTTCTCGATGCGGTACTTGCGGCAGTTCTGCTGCGCCTGCGTGTACGTCGTATTGGCCGCCAGCAGCACCGCCATGTTGCGGAACAACTGGTCGCAGTCCCAGGTCGCCGTATCGGTGAAGCCGGTCGGGTGGTACTGGGCGCCAACCGGCGAGTTCAGCATCACCACCTTGGCGGCACCGGGAAATGCCGCCGCGGTCACGTCATCTGGAAAGTCAGTACGGTGCTCATTGCGCAACGCAGGCGTAAAAGTAAGCGTACCAGTTCCCTTGCTGGTGATCCTGACAAAATCGAAGCGATCCCAGTTGTGCGGGTAGCCAGTGTACTGAATCGAGAAACTGGCAACCAGCACCCAGTCGCCAACGTTGAAGAAAGACGTATCCGCTGAAGTCGCCAAGGTAACCGTGGTGTCCCCAGGCTCTGCGTTCGTACTGAGCGGAAAATAGGCTTTGCTGTTGGGAGTGGCAACGTTGGCGTTAGGAAACGCGGTGTAGAACCAGGAATTAAAGGCGCCCGAAGTGCCGACCCCCTGGATATTCTGAAACTTGGCGCCGCCACCTTCGAGCGTGAACTGCGTCAGGTTCGCTAAGGTCGTTACGCAGTTGTTGTAGTTGAACCCCCAGCAGCCATTGGCGTGGTTCGGCGTCGCATCCAGCACGAACCGCTTGCCAGTGGCACAGACCTTGCGACCGAAGGCGTTCATCTCCAGAAAGGCTACAGCGTTATCAGTGCCGGTCAGCGACGTCGAGTTCCAGTCCGCCACCGCCATCGTGCTGGCGTTCTTGAACCAAGCCAGCTTGGCGTAGCCGGTCGACTGATCCAGCATCCAACCGTGCCCGTCAGCGTCGACCGTGTAGGTCGGCTGCGTTGAGTCAGCGCTGCGCACCCAGTTAGCACCGTCGGTGGTCTGAAAGTTCAAGGTCGTCAGCGGAATGCCGCTGGTACTCGGAATATTCAACCGTCCCAGGCTGGCGAGATAGCCGCTGCCGCCACCAGTTCCAGCCGCACCTTGCGGTCCCTGCAGTCCCTGTGGGCCAGTAGGACCAACCGGCCCGCCTGAAGGCCCCGTTGGACCCGGCGCCCCTTGCAGCCCTTGAGACCCTTGCGGGCCCTGCTGACCTGGTGGCCCAGTCACCGACTGACCCGCCACCCCAACCGGACCAGCCGGTCCTGTCGGACCATTGACCCCCGCCGGACCTAGTGGCCCCGGCGGCCCAGCCGGACCACGCGCGGTCGCCACCTGGGTGATGCGGCTAGCTAGCTGCTGCTGCTGGCGATCATTCGAGCGCAGCAGGTCACCGACCTGACGTGTCAGCATCTGCACTGTACTGGTCAAGTCCGAAGACGCCATCACACCTTTCCCTTGAACCACGGCGGCAGGTCAAACACGAAGCCGTCATCATCGGCGCGAAAATCTAGCTGCTCGCACTCGGCCGGGTCGCCACTGAGCAGCGGCACGTAGCCAAAGCGCAGTATGATGCCACCGCCGCGAAGCACGCGCGCCTCAGCCATCCCGTCTTTGCTCTTCACTAGCTTAGCTCGACCGACGTCGACGCCGGTGCCGACCAGCAACGCCACCTTATCGTTCTTGCAGATACTGCCGTTGTTGATCGCGGCCGGCAAGCAGATGATCAGCCGCGGCGGCGCCTTCTTGTTGTGAGCGCGGCTGTTGCGCTTGTAAGAGATGCTGCCACTAGTCTTAATCTGCTTGTCGCTAGGAACCGTCGGCAGCGGCTCGAACGGCATTACGCACGTCCGTGCTGACCAGATCGATGCTGCATGCGCGACGGATACGGACCCCACTCCTCCTCGTTCCACGTCGCCCAGGAGATCAGGTCGATGCAGTCGATGCAGTACAGCTCGATCCGCTTACCAACGGTCATTTGATGCGGTGGCTCACCGCCCATGAACTCGCCGCAGCAGCGCGCGCACTTGCTCATCATAACTATCCCGTCACCGACGTCAATGTCACCGGGTACAGCGCCACCGGCGTCAAGTTGACCTGGGCCCACCACTCGGCCTCGTACACCACGTAGATGCCACCGGGATTGGCGGCGGCCAACGCCTTAGCGGCGTTCTGCGCGTCGAGCAGCACCGCGTAGAGTTGGCCAGTCACCGCCGCGGTGCCAATGCCGTTAGGATCGACGGTGGTCAGCGAGCCGTCCGCCGAGGCGCTATAACTGCCGACGACCCAGTGCCGCGGGACGCTAGTCATGGTCACCGCCGCGCGACAGCAGCCAGGCGACGACGATCAACGGCCACACGCTGGCCGCGACCAGCACCGAGGTGTACAGCGTCAGCAGCGAATGCTTGCGCAACAGGTGCATCGACCGATGCAAGCTGCGCGACGGCGCCAACAGCAGCAGAGCATACAGGCCGAGGCCAACGTCGAGGTAAGCCAAGGCCAGCATCAGTGCATCACCAGCGGCACGAACGCCCAGTCGAACACGGTCTCGGTGGCGGGGTCGGCCTCGACGAGCACGACGATGCGACCGACGCGCCCGTCGGGTGCGACCCACACGTCGGGGTCAGTGTCCGGGAACGGGCACTGACCACCGGTCTGCTCCAGTATCTGACGGAGCAGCGCGTTCATTCTAACGGCGCCGTGCGGACTCAGGGTTGATCGTCGGCGCATTGGGATCGACCGCGGGCGGCGCGGTGTTGGCAGTCACCGCCGCGCCGAGCTCGGCAGCGCTGCTGTTCAACTGGTCGCGCAGTTGCGCCAAGGCCGGGTCGTTGGCGGCGGAAGAATTATTGGCCAGGGCGTCGTTCAGTTGCTTGGCAATTCCCTGGATCAGCACCACCGCGGACTGCTCCACGCTCTGGGTCTGTTCTACGGCTGTTTTCAGGTCGTCGAGGGCGGACATTTCCTTAGCCTCCTGGGTTACGATCTTAGCAAGACTCGAGCTGATACTCGATAGGTTCGTGTGCACGCTAGCCTGCACAGCTTGCAGGTTACCCTGCAAGAGATTCTGCGTCGCCTGCACGGTGGCCAAGCGATTCATCATCGAGTTACAGCTGGCCTGCATGGTGGCCAGCTGGCTCATCAGTGCATTGAAGTCGCGCTGTGTCCACAAGTACATGCCGCCGATGCTGGCGCCGGCCTTCTTGTCCTTAGCCATCACGCCGCCTTCTGCTGTCGCCTGTGAGAGAAGACATATATGTGGTTGCCGCAGTCGTGACACTTCCAAGTCATCTTCGTCGCCTGCTCGCGCCAGTCAACCTCGATGCGCAGCCGATGCGTGTCGGCGCTCTGGCACTGGTCGCAGCGCGGGCTGCGGTTGCGCCAGCGCCAGGTCTGGTGCCTGATGCTCATGGCTTGCGCTCCTGCTCCTGCCGCTCCAGGTCTGCCAGCGCCTTGGTCAGGTCGGCGCGAGTCGGCCTGGGCGGCGGAGGGACCTCGGCGGCGTTGAGGTAGAGCATCACGGTGGGCTGGCCGTAGCATCCGCCGCCGGGGCCAGTGTAGCTGTAGGCGTCTACTTCGATGACGCCCGCGATGCCGTTCAGGCGCACGTAGACACGAGCATCGGCGGGCGCCCAGGCGAGCACGGCGCGTAGCTCACGTACGGTCAGAGCCAGCTCCCAGTTGTCGCGCCAGGCCTCACGCTCCGGCTTGGCCTTAGGCTTGCGCGGAGTGAGAGGAACGACCTTGCCGGACTTGCTCATCCCCGCCAACCCAGCAGCCAGGCGGCGACACGGGTACGCAGCTTCGACTTGGGCGCAAAGTGCGCAATGCGCGCTTGCACAAAATCGGTCGCAACCTCTTGCCGCAGTTCCTGCTCCCGCTGCACGTTCAGGTTGCCAATCGCGTCGTACATGCTGGGGTCGAACGGCGCCGTCTGCGCGGTGTCAGGATCGACTAGCATCAAGCGATCCTTGCGATTGTCGACCAGCTGCTGCAGCTTGATACGCAAAGCCTCTGGATTAGTCTCGAACAGCATGTCGATCAGGATCTGGTAGCGCAGGTTGAGATCACCGGCCTGCAATTCCATGCCGTCGTAGAACCGGAACGCTTCCATAATCTCGTCGCGCGTGACCAAACGCACCTCTTCGGCCCCGGCCGGTATGGCAGCCACCATCGGCAGCGCCACCGCCGGTGCTGCCATGCGCAGCAGCTCGCGGCGGCCCAGGGCGCTCATGGCCAGTGCGCCAGTACCAGCATAGCGTTGACCATGCTGGTGAACATGTAGCCGAGGGCGAAGGCGAACAGCGTAAGCACGAGACGGTCAATCAGCGCCATCACAGCACCCAGATGGCCAGCACGATCAGCAGCCACAGGATAACGACGCCCACCAGCACGTACTGGTACGTTGGAGATCCGGGCTTGGGCGACCGGTATGAGCGTGGCTGGGGGTCGGGCTCCTCGTCGGGGTGGCGGTCAGGGTCAGGTTTGGCGAGCATGTTCAATCCATACACCGCCGCCTGCACGTCCTGCAACGTCAGCGGCGGCAGCGGCGACGGCGCTTTGGAGGATCGCGGCTTCGGCTCGGAATCAACGTCAAACATTCAGGACACCCCCAGCCCCTTGCTGAGCACCTCTACACCTTGTTGCATCGGCACTTCCAGTACAGCTGCCGACACTTGAGGCAGCGCCATAGCTCGATCAGGCTCATGCCGATGGTCCACGTTTACGCGAGCTGGCCGAAGCCCAGAAGTAGCTGGGGTCGTCGCGCCACTCGGGCACCTGGAGGTAGGTTAGTCGACACGCGTAGAGAGCACGTTGCCGCTCCGCCTCGTCGTCGTGCTCAGACAGTAGCGACAAGGTTCGTTGATGATGAAGAGCTTGGGGCCGGTATATCGTCATTGCTCACTCCGGTTAGCATTGACGAGCACGTCACATTGCCCGCACGGCACGTAGACAATAACTTGCTTCAGGTCCTGCACACGTCGACGCTTGTCGTTGTACAAGAGGGCCCGCTTGATCGGAACGAAGCCGTAGCCGCGGCACCGCCAGCACGGTAGCTCACTGCACCTCTGAGTCAGGATCATTGATCATCTTGATCGGGATGCTGTGCGCGATGACCTCGATCGCTGCCACCAGGCGCTCGATCTTTCCCAGCAGGTCGAGCAGTATGTCGCTCTGGTCCTGCAAGATCATCTTGATCTCGTCGAAGTCGGTCATCACTGGCGACTCAGCTGCGTGACGTTGGTATCGCGGTCGTCGGAGGCCTTGAGCAGCGCTCGCAGCTCGTGCTCCAGGCTGCGCGCCAGCTCGTCGTACTGCTCGGCGATCATGAGCATCGTCTGCCTGCAGTGCGGAACCATCATCTCGTCTGCCTTCGCGCGAAGCTCCTCGGCCTGGAACCGCCAGTACTGAGGCTTGTAAGTGTAGTTCATGCGCGACATTTACTGACCTCCCTGCCACTTCCGCTTCAGCTCGGCAATATGCTCCGCACTCGCCGCCGCGTTAGATTCACGCTTGAGACGCGCTTCAATTTTCTCTTCTCGCTCGATGCGCTCCGCTATCTTGTCGAACTCGTCGACCGCGCGAAGCAGCGCAATCCTGTTAGCGTCGTTGACCATTCCCTCAGCGATAGCTCGATTCACCTCAGCCCGTATCCGCCAGTACTTCGACTTGGTAAAGTAGTCCCCCATCGCTAACCTCTTCGCACGTGCGCTCGTCGCCAGTGCATCGCGCAGTAGTGCTCGCGCGTGGCCGGCGCACCGCAGAACAAGTCGCCGGCGAGCGGCCAGTGACAGGCGCCCGCGTGCAGGTCGAACAGAGCCTGCGGGCGAATAACCGACATGGGCGCACGCGCCGAGGTGCCCTCGCCACGCCGACCGTTGCCGCCGCGGTTAGGACGCCGCGCGCGCAGCCCCATGCGGTGCGCCATCCCGATCACTGCGCTACGCGACAGCCCGAGCTCGTCAGCGATGTCGCGCACGACCCGATCGGTGTAGTCGCGACGCACGATCTCTCTCATCTCGTCACGCGTCATTCTTCAACTTCCTCCGCCCAGGCGTGAATGTTCGCCATCGCGAAGTAGCGATCGGCATCTTTCTCGATGTCATGAGCCAGCAGCTGCCACTGCTCGTCGGCGTGCCACTCGTTGGCGCCGAAGACCAAGTCGAGCGGATGAACACGACGCTTGCGACGCTGGCCGCGATGATTCGTGTAGTCAATGACGACGACGCGCAACAGCCAACCCCCGACGTCGGCGCAGCTGCGCGCGCGTTCGACTGCCGACGACCAGCCTACCGCGGTCATGCCACTCCGGCTCCCACTCGGGATACCTGAGCGGGCGCGGCCAGTTGAGCGGCGCGCACCACACCTCGACTATTCCCCGCGGCTGCCACGGCAGGCGCGGATACACAGCCCAGAACCACAGCGGGGTCAAGCAGTCGCGGCGGAGCAGGAACGACGGCTCCGCCGCGGCAACACGTGTTCCTGACCAGGTCTCGAGAAGCGAGGCTTCCTCCGTTGTCGTCGCACGGATGCACCATTCAATCTATCGTCGACGACACAGCAGTAGCGGGCTTACGCCGCGAACGCTCTGTCGCTTGATCGCTTCACTGAGATTTACTCGCTTCGGTGGTGAACCGCGTATAACGCTATCACTGGCCGCTGTCATGGTCCACTCGCAATCCCGCCGCAAAGCGTCAGGCCATGCTGTCTAAGTGATAAATGGGCTTGCCCGCCAGGCGATTGAACGCGCCGCTGCAAGCATCGATCTGATCGCGATACTTGCCGTTCGGCCACGCCTCGGCCTCGTCGAGCAGCGGCCCTACCCAGCTACCCGCAACGAGCCACACGTTGCTGCCCTGGACCTGGGCCGCGAACGGCTCCGCTCGCGTCTCCTTCGACCCGGTCACCTTGTCCGCGAAGCACCTGAATCCTCTCAAGTTCCGAATCGTCGCCTCCGCGGACTCCTTGCCGCCGGAGCCAGGCTCCTGCTCGACCACGACCTCGTAGTTGGTGCGCCGACCATCGCGATCAGCTTGGGCGACACGCAGCAGAGTCTCCTCGCGCTCGAGCGCGGACCACTGCCCGCGCACCACATCCTCGATGACGAAGCGTCCGTCGTCGAGCAGCGACATGAGAACCATGGCCGTGTAGGCACCGCCGCCCTGGGTGCCGCCCTTGTCTACGTAGCGCACGCTCTTGCGAATCTTCTCGCGCGACGGCAAGACCGGAACCGTGCGCAGCTTATCTACTGGAAGCACGCCGCCGCCGACCACGATCGGAGACTGCTGGTACAGCGCCAGCCAGGCCGCCTGGGTCAGAAGGCGCTTGCGCTCGAGTAGAAAATCGAGCGGCTTGCTCTCCTCGAACAGCGGCGCGCCAGCCGCGCGGTGGCCCTCGGTCACGGTCCAGTCGTCAGGGTCAGCGATGGCCGCGTACTTGAGGACCATGGTGTCGGGGAACTTCTCGCACCAGCGCCCGACCGGATCGTCGACGTGCCAGCGCGTCATGATCATGACCAGGCCGGCGTGGTCCGCGAACCGCAGGAACAGGTCGTTTGTAAACCACTCCCACGTCTTGTCACGCACCGTCTTGCTGCGACTCTCTTCCTGGCCCTTGATCGGGTCGTCGACGATCCCGAGGTCAAGGCCGAAACCGTTGATGGCGCCGCGCACCGTAGTGTTCCTGAAGCTCCCGAGGTGGCCCGGCCACTCGAGCAAGCTGGTGTTGGCCTGCCATCCCTCGCCGCGCGTGGCTACGCGCGTGGCCGGGAACGTCCCGCGGTAGCACGGGTAGGTCATAGTTCGCTGCAGGTGCAGGTTCGCGGCCGTGCCGAGGTCGTCGGAGTACGACGCGAACATGATCTTAGCATCGGGGTTCTTGCCCGCCACCCACGACGAGAAGTCGCGCAGCAGTCGGCTCTTTCCGTGCTGCGGCGGCGCGTCGAGGATCAACTTGGGACGCTGACCAGCCAGCATGTCGTGGTAGAACTGCTGCAGCAAGTTGGCGGCGTGCTTCTGCCACCAGCACTCGATCAGCGTCGGGTCCATCAGCTTCCTGAAGTAGCGAAAGCTGCGGCGCGCGTCGCGGAAGCTGAGCTCGCAGAACGGCGCGATCTTAGCGACGCTGTCGACCTTGTCGGCGATGTCCTTGGCACTGACCCCGCGCTGCTTGATCATCAG
>JANWIP010000009.1 GCA_025449845.1 Solirubrobacteraceae bacterium
ATGTGAGCCAGTTTTGTTAGAGTCGCCCCGTCAAGAGTGGAATGTAAGTTCCAACGTCTGAAGGGATGTCGACATGGATCTGAAGGACAAACGGGCTCTGATCACCGGTGGCACCTCCGGGATGGGTATCGCCACCGCACTGACGATGGCCGAGAAGGGCGCGTCGGTGATCATCACCGGCCGCGATGAGACCCGCGGCGCGAGCACCGTGGAGAAGATCCGGGCGGGTGGGCACGATGCGCAGTTCATCGCCGCTGATTTCTCGGAGATGTCCGAGGTGGGGCGCGTTGCCGACGCAGCGGGCGAGATCGATGTTCTGGTCAACCTTGCCGGCTTTGCCGCCCTCGCACCGACGGCTGACACCGACGAGGCGGCGTTCGACGGGCTGTTCCAGATCAACGTCAAGGCGCCGTTCTTCCTCGTCGCCGCGCTCGCCCCGAAGATCGCCGCCCGCGGCGGCGGATCGATCATCAACGTCTCCACGATGGTCGCGAGCTACGGCCAGCCAGGCATGGCTGCCTACGGCGCCTCGCGCGCCGCGATCGAGCTGCTCACCAAGGCGTGGGCCGCCGAATACGGGCCACAGAACATCCGCGTCAACGCGGTCGCTCCCGGTCCGACGTTGACCCCGGCACTGGAGCCGAGATTGGAGATGGCCAAGGAGTTTGCCAAGACGATTCCGCTCCGCCGCGTCGCTGAAGTGCACGAGCTATCCGACGTCATCACGTTCCTCGCGACCCCGGCTGCCGGCTACATCAACGGGGCGATCATCCCCGTCGATGGCGGCCGCCTCGCGATCTGAGAGGGGAGGAGATGATCCTGGCCGCCACTCCCGGCAACGTTCGGACACGAAGCGAGAGAACCGTGGCCGGCCGCCCGCCCCCGGCGGCTGGCCACGGACCGCTGAGGGTCCGCCAAACACCCACGACGCGACCTCGACGAGGCGCAAGAGTCTGAACAGCCGTACCCCGGATCACCAATGACCATGTCCTCACCCAAGGAGCCAAGTACCCAAATGCAAACCACCGCAGGAAAGACAATCCTTATCACTGGCGCCAATACCGGCCTCGGTAAGGAGATGGCGAGGCAGCTGGCGCTGCGCGAGGATTTCGAGCGGATCTATCTCGGCTGCCGCAACCCGGAGAAGGCGGAGCGGGCAAAGCAAGACCTGGAGAAGGTCACCGGGCACAAGATCTTCGAGGTAGTGATCATCGACCTGGAAGACCTTGCGTCGGTAGGTGCTGTGGTGGCCGCGATCGCCGCTCCGTTGAACGCGCTCGCAATGATCGCCGGCGGCATCGGCGGCCCCACGCCCGCATCGTTGACGCAAGACGGGGTGACTGAGCTATTCGCCCAGAACCTGCTCGGTCACGTGGTTCTGCTCGAGAATCTGCTGGCAGCCGGGCTGCTCACCGATGTCGCGGTCCTCGCAGGCAGCGAGGGGGCGCGCGGAATCCCGAAGCTGCGGATCGCCCGACCAACGTTCACCGATCAAAGCTCACAGGAGTTCGCGTCGGTGATCGACGGCTCGTTCTTCCAAGGCGGCAAGTTCGACGTGATGCTCTCCTACAGCCAGATCAAGTACCTCGGCGCGCTGTGGATGGGCGCGATGGCCCGCATGCACCCCGAGCTCAGGTTCATCACGATGTCGCCGGGAAACACCGCGGGAACCGACGTGCTGCGCGACCAGCCCGCGCCCGTACGGATCATCGCCAGCCGGATCCTGCTCCCATACGTCGCGCCTGCCCTTCGCATCGGGCACAAGCTGGACGTTGGGGCCGAGCGATTCGTCAAAGCCGTCACGGACGCGTCACTGCAGAGCGGCGTCTTCTACGCAAGCGCTGCCAAGACGATCACCGGACCGGTCATCGACCAGGCCGAGATCCTTCCCGACTTCCGCGACCCTGAGATCCAGGACCACGCATACGAGGCGATCCAGCGATTCGTACCGAAGGTCGCCGCGACTCGACCGCTCTGCGCACCGGTGCCACTCCAATCACCACGCCACCCGTCGCTACCGCATTGCACTGCATAGCAAGTGCGACGACGGAAGCCGGCGAGACCGCTGGTGCGGACGACGAACGGCAGCACCACCTGCGTAACGAAGCACTTACGCTTCCGCACAGAAGCATGCGTATTCAATGACATAGCGTATGCGCCGCTCTAGACAACGGCGCCCAGTTGATCTCCGCTTAGGCTTCTCAGCGTCGTGTCTGAGGCGCGTGGTCGCGTGCCCATGCCGCAAGCAGCGGGTCGGCGAGCTTCCACGTTCGCGGCTGGGGCTGCCAGGCGAGACCCAGACCTCGCAGGCGTCCGAGGGCGTCATTGACGCTCTTTGAGTTGGCCGTGACAGCGTGCGGTCGGATCCCAACACTCATCGCGGCTACTACTGACTGCGCGAGGGGATGTACGCGCCTGAGCAGATCCCACTCGCGGGCGGTGAGAGCGGCAGTTGTCTGGCGTAGGCGTCTCCAGCCTGTGAGCGCTCGGGTGTGGTCGTCTCCGCGCGTTGGAGCGAGGTCGACGACGCGCCATGTCAAGACCGGCACACCGGAGGCGAGCTCGGCTGCGGCGCCGAGCATCTCGGCGCGCACCCCGGTCCAGGGTCGCGTGATTGTGAGGTCATCGGGAAAACGAGATGGTCTTGCTCGGCGTATACGAATGAGCTGACCCGCGTGGTAGAGGGGATGGTTGCGGTTCTCCAGTGCCTTGCTGATGGGCCCGTCGTGGTGCTCGACCAGGACAAGGTCAAGACGCGGATGTCGCTGGCGGATTGCTCGTAGATCACCGAGGATCTGACGGATTTCATGGGTCGCTAGGGATGAGAGCATCAGCCCGAGGTGATCGATCGTCAGCAGCGCGTCGTCGGCGGCGAGTGCGAGCAGCAGTTCGATGGCGTCAGAAAGGTGGTACTCGCCTTTCTCTTTGCTGCCGTTGGGGCGAAGATTCTCGAGGTCAATGCCGCTCCGGCGCAGGGTGCGTGAGAGTCGCAGGCCGGCAGCGCTTGCGGGTGGTGCTGCTTGCGCCCACCATGCGGCTGCGTCGGGGGCGAGCTGGGCGATGGCCGTGTCGGCAATCGCCATGGCGAGGTCGCGGCCATTCGAGCTGCTCCGCGCGTCCACCAGCACGCACGTGCCGGGGAGCTCGTCGATCGCTGTGGCCAGCAGAGCGCTCGTCCCGCTCCAGGGGTCGCTAGAGATGACTGTTAGACCGGGTCTCTGGTCGAGCACGTCAAGCAGCTCTTGGTACTCGGCGATGCGGCCAGTCAGCACTTCGGCGTTCCCGGCCTTCTGTGCGGCCTCAGGCATGGTCATCCTCCGCGAGATGCCGTCGCGCCTCGTCGATGGCCATCTGGACATCGAATGCCTCGACTGCGGCGCTCCCGAGCTTGCGCGCGCCCAGGGCTGCGTATCGGGCTGCCGTCATAGTCGGGTACGGGCGTCCTTCCCCGAACTCGATCAGCTTCTCGAGCGCCTCGGGTGCCAGCTCCAATCCCGCTTGGACGAAGCGCTCCGCGAGACCCATGCGCCAGATATCGGCGGAGATCCTTGGGTCGAGGATCAGCCGATCGACGAGCTTGCCGAACTGCGCCGGAGCGCCCAGCATCCCGTCGAGGGCTCGCTCGTCGCTGCCGTCGACGAGCACGACGACCTTGGTGTTGCCGCTGTAGAGGTCGACAAGGTCTCCGAGCAACTGCTCACCATCAGCGTAGTCGGCAGCGCGTTGCAGCTCGTCGAGGAAGAGGACGACAGGCTGGTCTCTCTCCTCGGACAACGCAAGCGGCAGGGCAAGGATCTTTCGCGTCGGCAGCGAGCCCGGTTGACCGGCGAGTTGGCCGAGGTCGAGAGGTATCCCCTGATCGGCGAGCGTCTGCTCGATCAGGGGCAGAGCCACCCGTAGGAGTCCGCGAGCCGCCCCCGAGCGCGAGATCCGGTTGCTGCGGTCCACGACAAGCTGCAATAGATCCTTCGCGTCCGTGCGCTCAGGGACCTCGATGTCGACGACAACCGTGCCGTCCTGGCGAAGCTGCTCGCACACCGCCGCGCATACGGTCGTCTTGCCGATCCGGCGCGGCCCGGTGAGCATCGTGTGGATCGCCTCGCGCGATCGGCGCACAATCTCCTCGATGTCCCCCTTGCGCCCAATCACCAGATCAACGGGAACCGGGCCACCAGCGGGAAAGAGGCGTCCTATACGGTCATCCATCATGCGATGAATAGTACCAATGAGTAATGGCGTTATTACCTTGGGGTACTATCTGACTGGGTTTCGGTGATGGTGGCGATGCCGATCGCCGCACACGCCGGTTGCCAGACGCGTGATCGCCAGTGGCGCCAATCGTGATCGCGCCAGGGTTCGCCATCCGAGCGCGCGAAAATCAGACCGTCTGGATCGCCGCACGCCGACCGGTACTCGCGCAGGTCGCCGCGCAGCGCATCCAGCAGCGGTGGATATCGCGGCGGGCGACTCGTTTTCTGGCCGGGCACGATCTCTCCGTCGACCCACTTCTGCTCGACCAGCACGGTCGTCCTGCGCACATGCCGGTATTCCAGGGCAAGAGCCTCCTCGGGACGCAGACCGGCATACGCGAGGACGCTCACGAGCGTGGCGTCCCGCAACCCGTGATCGAGATTGCGCAGCATCTGCCGCCGCAGCGCCTCGACCACGATGGGGCGCAGCGGCTTGATCGCCCGTAATCGTGGAGCACGCGGCTTGGCGACCAGCTTTACGACGTTGGCGCTCGCCCTGTCCCATTCCACAGCGCGCGCGTACATGCTCTGCAGCAGGCCCAGGCAGCTTCGGATCGTTGCGGCGCCCGCCCCGACTTGTTGGAGTTCGAGGATGAACTCGCTGAGCACTAGCGGGGTGATATGGCGCAACTACATCGCGCCGAGTCGCCTCTCAATGTGGGCGTTCCAGAGGCTGCGGTACTTCCTGCGGGTGCTCCTCTCCAGATGGGTCTCGGCATAGAGACGCCAGAAGTCACCCACGAGCTGCCCGAGCGTCTCGTTGCCGGCTTCGAGCACGGCCAGGTCTCCGGTGCGCTTGAGCAGCCGCAGGCGAGCACGAAAGTCCAAGGCATCCTGTGGGGTGTCGAATGTTCGCTGGGCGCGCTCGCCCCGCGCGTTCTGAAAGCTGACCCGGTAGACGTAATAGACCTCGCCACCGCGCCGGCGACGCTCGCGAATCTCAACTCCACGGATTGGCTTCGGGCGCATGCCTATGTCTATAGAAGGCTATGGCCGACGATTTGCTTGCGCCGAGCCACAGTGCGACGGCTTCGGCCCGTCCAGCAACGCCCAGGCGTCTGGTGCCCCCAAAGTGCCCCCGTGATGCCCTGCGGCGCCTCTTCCCAGAGAGCGGGCATGTCGCAGAGAGGGCGTCTGTGCTTGAGGTTTTTTGGGGTCACAGGTATTGACTGCTTCCTGTGACCCTTCTTACCATGGATGCGCTCTACCAGCTGAGCTACGTCGGCGAGGTGCTTGCACCATCGTACAGCGGCCGGGCCGGCCGTTGCAGGGTGCTTATATGGCATGGTATCGTCTGGTACCGAAGTACCGAGTGAGGCCATGTTGCGAGCACAGTCCCCGATCAAGGTTCATGAGGCCACCAAGGAGAAGGTCCGCTACGCCGCGTTGATGGCGGGCCTCAAGCAGGCCGAGCTTGTCGAGCGCGCGGTCGACGAGTACGTCGAGCGTCATCGCGAAGACTTCGCGCAGCGCATGGAACAGGCGCAGGAGGCACTGCTGGGCGGTAAGAGCGCAACGCTCGCGTACTCGCTTGGAGTTGGGGAGGCCGATGTGCAGCGGGTCGGCGGTGTCGCCGCCGATCAGCTCGGTGTGCGCAGGCCAAGGCGCGCGACCTCGAACCAGGCGAGTTCACCCGAGGGCCAGTCCGCGCGGGGCTCCCACAGCTCGGCGTCCGCGGCGGCCAAGACCAAGCCGAAGAGCACATCCCGCAGGCGCTCCTCGGCGAAACGCCAGTCGGCTGCCTGAGTCGCGATCGCAACCCAAACCTCCTCGCCGGGCGCGGTGACGTGAAGACGAAGGTCGACCAGCCCGCCGAATGAGGCCGCGACATCGTGGCCTTGACGATCGAAGGCTTCGGCAACGGTGGAGGCGATCGAGTCGGCGGTCTCGTCGATGATGCGCGCGTTGCGCTCAAGCGCATCACGGAGACGGTCATCGTCACCGGGCAGGAGCCGTCCGGCTCGGTGCAGCGCGGCGAAGAGCTCGTAGGCGTCCTCGCCGGAGCCCTCCTCGCGCTGCGCGCTGGCGCACAGCCAGAACCGCGCGGCATCCGCCTCCAGCCATGTCGCGCCGCGCCAGCGGCCGTGGCGCAGCCGGTACACAAGCGGACGCTCGATCGAGAGGATGCGCCTTGCCCGCCTGGCGCCGCCGGCGCGACACGCCGCGCCTCAGCGAGGAGCGCGTGGTCGAGCCCGCTGAGATCGACCTCGACAGGTGGCGTCTCGATCTTCAGATCCTCCTGCAGACAGCGGAGCGTCACCCGCGTTCGGCGTGCTGGCCGGCTCGACATGGGGCCGGAACGCTACCTCGCGGTCCCGATGCTCACTGGCGAGCCACAGCGGGAAGGCGATCCGGATCTATCAGAATGTATAAGGCGCGATCAGGAAAAATTGATAGCTACATAGACACCTCAGCGTGAGCGGCGATGCCGGAGTGGGCCGAGGAGCAACGGGCGGTGTTCTGTCGTGACTTGCTGGAGCGACCACCCGCTTAAGCAGAGTGGTGCGCCTGCGAATCGTCGTGGGTGTCGCGCAAACCTCCGGTCCGTCCGGGCGGATTAAGACACTTCGTGTATGGCTATGAACTTCTTGGCGTGTGATCGTGAGCAGACGTTTTTGATGCCGCCGGACCCGCGGGATTGGCTGCCGGAGGGTCATTTAGCGTGGTTTGTGTTGGCGTCGGTCGAGGAGATGGATCTGGGCGCGTTTTATGGCTCCTATCGCCAGGATGGGTGGGGCCGGGCGGCGTTTGAGCCTTCGATGATGGTGGCGCTTCTGATGTATGCCTACGCCCAGGGCGAACGCTCCTCGCGTGGGATCGAGCGCCGCTGCGTCGAGGATGTCGCCTACCGGGTGATAGCTGCCCAGCAGACACCCGATCACGCAACGATCGCGCGGTTTCGTGTGCGCCACGAGGTAGCGCTCGCGGGCTTGTTCAGCGAGGTGCTGGGGCTCTGTCGGGAGTCGGGCCTGGTGAAGGTCGGGGTGATCGCGATCGACGGGACGAAGGTACACGCGAATGCCTCGCACCACTCAAACCTCGACTACGAGCAGCTCGCCCGCGAGATCCTGAAGGAGGCGGGCGAGGTCGACGCCGCCGAGGATGCGCTCTACGGCGATTCGCGTGGCGATGAGCTGCCTGAGCATCTGCGGACGCGTGAGGGTCGTCGTGCTGCGTTGCGGGCTGCCAAGGAGAAGCTCGAGCGCGAGCGCGCAGAGCGAGAAGACGTGAAGGTGAAGGCGCAGGGTGTGGAGCTCGTGTTTGATCCTGAGGCGATCGTCGCCCGGACGCAGGGGCGTGAGGGGTGGTTGCGCGAGGCGCGCCATCAGCTTGATGAGCATCGCCGCCTGGCGGGTGATCTGATCCCGCGCTCGCGGCCGGAGCGTCTGCTCGAGTGCGAGCGCCGCCTACAGGAGAACCTGCGTGTCGAGCGCGAGGCCAACGCGGCCTATGAGCATCACCGCGCGACTGCACGGACCAAGGACGGCCGGCGCTTCGGGGCGCGCCCGAACCCCTATGTGGCGCCGGAGCTGCCGCCGGGGAAAATCAATGTGACAGACCTGGATTCACGCAACGTCAAGACGCCGCGCAGCTACACCCAGGGCTACAACGTGCAGGCTGTCGTGAACGAGCACCAGATCGTCCTGGCGGCCGAGGTCACGCTCAGCTCGCCAGACTTTGGGCATCTCGAGCCGATGGTCAGGGCCACCAAGCGCGAGCTAGAGCAGATCGGTGTGAGTGACACGCCCGGGGTCGCGCTCGCTGACACTGGTTACTGGCATGAACAGCAGATCGACGAGGTCGTCAGCAACGGCACCCAGGTCTTGATCCCGCCCGACGCCGGCAAGCATGAAAGACCTCGCCGCGGTTGGACTGGCGGGCGCTACGCGTTCATGCGCACCGTTCTCGCCGGTGACATCGGCGGCGGGCTCTACCGAAAACGCAAGGCCATGATCGAGCCCGTGTTTGCTCAGACCAAGCACAACCGGCGCATCAACCAGTTCCAGCGGCGAGGCAGATCCGCTGCACGCTCGGAATGGCGGCTGATCACCGCGACGCACAACCTGCTCAAGCTCCACAAGCACCACTTGGCCGTCCAAGCAGCCTGAAAGGGCACCTGGGCCGCACAAGCGCCCGACCAGGCGCGCACGCGCCAGACCTCGAAAAGCACCCACCGCCCACCGTCACCCCCCTGGGTGCTCAGCCACCGCCCACGACAACTTTGAGCGACACCCACCGTCCTGTGCAAGCGTCTTGTCAAGGAGGTCGAGGACCGCTCGTTCCACGCGAAAGCGGGAGCGACTTTCGCGCACCAGACCGATACGGCGGTCCGCGTCGCGTTTGCACACTACGGGCGTTCCGGATAGCTTCTCGGCACGACACTACGACGGTGCCCAGCATGGCCGAACACCTGACCGACTTGCGCCGACGTCTGACATCGGATCGCTGGCTAGCGGTCGGGACTGCCCTCCTGACGACAGGAGCAGCCTTATTCGGTGGCTACCTGTCCTATGTGGCAGCGAAGACCAACCAGAGGATTCTGGATTGGCCCTCGTATGGCTGCTGGGGCCTGATGACGCTCGGGGCCGTTTCATTGCTGATCGGATTCCTAAAGCGGGACGATCAAGTTGACGACAGCCAGGGAAGAGCGGTCGCGCAGACCCAACAGCCGGCGGTCGATGTCGAGGTGCCAACCGTGCCGCACCAGTTGCCGGCAGACCCGGGTGTCTTCGTCGGACGCGAGCACCAGATGGCCACCCTGACTCGAATTCTGGAGGAGGTGCGTATAGACGGCAGGGACACAGTCAGCCGCACAGCGGGAATCTTCGGCGGCCCCGGCATCGGCAAGACGATGCTCGCCGTCCACTGGGCATATACGGCGGCTAACGTGTTCCGGGACGGACAGCTCTACGTCAACCTGCGAGGGTACGATACGGTCGATCCGCCCCTCGAGCCCGCGACGGTGATCCGAGGCTTTCTCGGCGCGTTCGGGCTCACGGCAGAGCGAATCCCGAAATCGTTTGAAGAGCAAGCGGCGCTCTACCGCACGCTTCTCTGGCATCGGCGGGTGCTTGTCGTCCTAGACAACGCCCGCGATGAAGAGCAGGTGTATCCGCTTCTGCCCGGCCGAGGGTTCGTGCTGGTGACCAGCCGCAACACGCTCCGGGGGTTGGTGGCGCAAGGCGCTCAGCCGATCGCAATCGACCTGCTCACGGATCCGGAAGCGACGCAGTTGATCGCTCGCTACGTCGGTCGTGATCGCGCTGCGGCCGAGCCAGCTGCCGTCAAAGACCTCGTGAAGCTCACATCACGGCTCCCCCTCGCCCTCGCGATCGTCGGGTCCCGTGCGGTGACGCGAGAGTCCATCTCGCTGGCCGGACTCGCCGAAGAGCTGGGTGACGAGTCCGACCTGCTCGACGCGTTGGAGACTGGTGACACCTTGACGAGTGTGGAATCGGTGTTCTCGTGGTCCTACCGTGCATTCAGCTCCGAGGCGGCACGGCTGTTCCGCTTCATTGGCCTCCATCCGGGACCGGACATCGGCATCGGTGCCGCCGCCGCGCTCGCGGGGACTACGCGTCGTAAAGCGAAACGACTTGTCGGCGAACTGACGACGGCGCACTTTCTTCAGGAGTCGCGTCCACGCCGGTTCCAAACACATGATCTGCTCCAGGCGTACGCGAGGAAGCTGGCCGCGACACACGACTCGGAGGACCAACGACGCCTTGCGTTGACCCGGGTCTTCGACTACTACCTCCACAGTGCCTTCTCCGCGGATCGCCAGCTGTACCCCTATCGACACCCTATTGTCCTCAACCCGGCCGGTCCCGCTGTCGCACCCGCGGTGATCGAGGATCGCGCGAAAGCGGTCGAGTGGTTCACCGACGAGATCCCGACGCTTATCGCGGTCGCCGCGTACGCAGCGCGACAAGGGTACGTCGCTCATGCGTGGCAGTTGCCGTGGGCGTTCGCAACGTTCCTCCACCGTCAGGGCGCCTGGCACGATTACCTCGTGAGCCAGAAGAGGGCGCTGAATGTGGCTTATCAGACCCGCGATCCGACGGTGATCGCCCGCCTCGAGCGCAACATCGGCCGCCCGTACACCCTGCTCGGATCCGTCGACGACGCGCTTGCTCACTACGAACGATCACTCGTGCTATGTCGGGAGACAAACGACCCCACTGGCGAGGCCCTGTGCGAGGACGCCATCACCTGGCAATACGGCCGGATCCGCCGCCACGAAAACGCCATTGAACATGCCAAGCGAGCACTAGCCTTGTGGAGCGACCTCGGCAGCATAGCTGGTCGGGCTCGAGCGCTCAACTACATTGGCTGGAACCGAGGGCGACTCGGGCACTACCGGGAATCGCTTAGATCGTGCGAGGAGTCGCTGCGGCTCTTCCACGGGATCGGAAACGATATCGGTGAGGCGGACACCCTAGACAGCATCGGATACGCCTACCAGCACCTGGGTGACCGTGCGAATTCAATCGGCTTCTACGAGCGCTCGATTGCGCTCTGGCATCAGCTTGGGGATCGGTATAACGAAGCGGACGTACTCAACCGGCTGGGTGACGTTCACCGGGACGGCGGCCAATTCGACCTAGCTGTGAAAGCGTGGTGTGACGCGCTTGCGATTCTCGAGAAGCTTGGCCATCCCGACGCCGCCGCGGTCCGCGCCAAGCTAGACGCGACGTCGGCGACCGACGACGCTCCCACGACGTAGGCGTATCAGCAGAAGCGGCGGACGACTGCCTTAGCGGCATCGATGGCGATGCGCTGCGTGTACCCAGCTCCGAACGCGAAGTCCAGGCGCTCGCGCAGGTCGTCGAAGGCGTGCGTGGCGAACAAGTAGGAACCCCTAGCTCCACCTTGGCCGCATCCGTGCAACCTCCCGCGGCCGAGACCCATTTCCGCCAATACCCACTCTCGATGGCCGCACTACAGAAGTCCTCCGCCGCGGTGTGTGCGCAGGCATCACGCGCGTACGCTGCGGTCAAGACGGCTCGAGTCTGTGCCGAGCCGAGCTCTGGAGAGATGTTCATCCACACTGAGTGCCGACGCAGCATCGTGATCGCGCGTCGGTTCAGAAAATCACTGTTGTGGGCCTTGAGTCGACAGCCGAGGCTGCGGACTAGCGCGGCCAGACGGCGCAGCTGCGTCGCCTCCGCATTGCCTGTGGAATCGCGGTTTAGGACGCCGATGTTGCAGCCGTCGAGTACCTTCGTGCCCGTCTGTGCCACGACGAATGCCGTGTTCACGTCACGCCGACGGGATAGCTCGGTGATTAGGGGTGACATGTGGCACCGATAGTCGTCGGCGTCGGCGATCGTCTCGTCTTGCGCCTCCAAGCTGAACTCGAAGGCGACACGGCGTCGCAGACTGGCGGCATAATCCGCACATTCGGTCGCGAGCTCGACTGCCAGCTCAAGGGCGACTTCAGCGGGCTGCGCTCCGTACGGACCCGAGGCTCGTGTCGATGTGCAACAACTCGACACCAGAGCGGATGTCGGTCTCAAACGACTCGACGGCCCGTGCCATCGCCTCGCGCTCGGTGACGCACTCTCCGAAGTCAGCGGGGTGCTGGTAGGGGCCGCCGTGATCGCGCGCGAGGATGAGCGGGCTACCTCCGGCGCGGGCCGTCGATGCCCAGCTTCGCGTGTCCCACCCGACGTAGCCTCCACCCAGATCTTCGGCCTCGATTTGCCGGCGGCTGGCGATGACCATCACGGGCCGACCCACCTCGAACGAAATCTCCTTGGCGGCATCGAGGCCGTAGCGGGTCGCCATGCCCACGGCCACCGGTAACGAAGCGGTGATGCGGGAGGAAAGCGCGCCGGCCGCCGTCATCACTCCGCCTGTGCGAGGACGTCACGGAGCCAGTCCGCTCCCGTTTCGGACCGGATCCGTTCGCGCCATAGCGCGCGCTCGTCGAAGTCGACGCTCGTCTTCTCCGTGAGTGCTGCCTCCAGGGCGTCCGTCGTTCCGGCGACGTCGAACGGGTCCAGAGCAGCGGTCGTGCTGCCGAACTGCTCGTATGCGCCGGCGTTGGTCGACAAGAGAACCGTGGATGCTGCGCCTAGGAAGATCGCCTCCTTCGCGACGATGCTGAAGCCCTCGTACGTCGGATTCACGAGAACCGCAGTCGCAAGCTCGAGTGCGGCGATCGCCCTGGCGCGCGTCTCGCCGGGTGGACCCGGCCCGAGCAACAGCACTGGATCCGAGCGGCCGTCACGATGGCGTTCGTTGATCGCTTGCACAGCCGCCCGACACGACGCCTCGTACCTGTAGTGGAGCGGTGATCGGTAGCGCGGCGGCGTCATCACGGCGAGGAACCAGACCTCGTCCACGAGGCGGGGACGGCGACGGAGAAGTGCCTCGTACGCCACGAATCCACGTATGTGGTTCTTCCAGAGGTCGAGCCGATCCACGCGGACAAGCATGCGGCGCCCGCCCGCAAGACCCTCAAACCGTTGTCTCCAAAAACGGCCGGGGCTGCTGGACTTCAACTCGAGCAAGTTCGCGCAGTCAAGTGGGAAGGGCGCAACAACGAGGCGCGTGAGTCGGTCGCTATACCGCACGGCATGATCGACCAGCTGCGCACCCCTGAGATGTCGTGCGCAGCATGCGGCAAATGCGTCTCGCCACCGCGCCGAATGGAATACGACGGCATCGCAGCAAAGAAGGCTCGTCAAGATCTCGTCGCGGATCGCGGTCGGAAGCATGCAGAAGTAATCGGGCTCGCACCACGGCACACCGTGTGAGTACACGATCGTGGAGCGACCGGGATTGCCGTTCTGTCGAGCTATGCCAGCGACAAGAAGGAGATGGTAGTCGTTAATGAGGATAACGGTCTCCTCGGAGCTCCAACGGGCGACATCGATGACGGCTTTCGCGAACGCGTGGTTGACGGACCGGTAGGTGTCCCACGACCTGCGAAAATCCTCGTCGAACGGCGGGCCGAACGCGGTGTCGTGAAGGTAATGGAAGAGCCGCTGGAGAACGTCAATCGAGATAATCTCGTAGTGGCGTCGGCGCTCGTACGCGCTGACGCGTATCGGATGGAGGCGCGTCCGTCCGACGCGCTCCGGCCACGAGCATCGTGATCCGACGTCCGCGAAGAACCACTCGCCGCCCTGAACGCTGAACAAACCGAGAAGATGCGGCACGAGACCTCCCGCTCCGCTCGGCCGTAGCGTCGAGCTCTCGTCGTTGACGGTGGCCGGACTGCTGTTCGAGCACACTAAGAGTCGCACTGTCAGCGGTACCAGCGTTCCCGTCGTCGATTTCCCTGACCTAAGCGATCTTAACGGTAGCGGGCAACGTTGGGTCTATTCGCGATCTGGTGGTGAATCTGGCCCAGAGCCGGGCGCCAGCCGGACCTGCGTTGAAGTTGCGCAGGTTGTGAGACACGCCACCGCCCTCTATCGCTGGAAGGGCATGGTGATCGCGTAGCGCACTCCTCCGCATAGACAGCCACCGAAAGCGGGCTATCACCAGACGGCGCCGTCACGCCGCTCCGGCGAAGCCGCGAGATCGACGGAGTGATGCTTTGCACCCGGAGCAGTGGTATCCCGACTGCCGTTGAGCTCTTCTGCAACGGACGAGGACCGGGTCGGAGGTGCGGCGGAGTGAGCGCTTCCGCTTCGCCCGGCGCAAGCGGGCGGGTGCCGATCCTCAGTCGGCATGCTTGGAAGTCGTCCAAGGCGGGCACGTGCCGGGTGTCGGGCAAGACGGCTCCTATCCGGCGAAGGCGGTATCTTCCAGAATGTGGCACTGGGGGGGCGGAGCCGAATCTATGCAAAACACTTGGGTGGGCTGGAGGAGGTACGGGTGTGAGTCGCATTCGCAGGGCCGCATACTGCATCCGGTTCCCGGTGAGCCTCATTTGTCTCGTCGCCCTCGTCGCTGGCTGCGGTAGCAATAGACGACGAAGACCAAACAGGCGGCTGCGACACCTCCGCCGGAGCCGTCGGTCGAACTGCATCTCAATCAGGGGAGTTTCTCCCAGACCGGCTCTCAGGCGACGCTGACAGGAACCGTGACGCCAGGTGCCGCCGTGA